>CALOAB010000022.1:0-86634 GCA_942491185.1 uncultured Alphaproteobacteria bacterium
CAAGCCCGCGCGGTATGCCGCTGTGCCGACGCTCGCGGCAATGGCCCGCCAACGCTTGCGGGAAAAGGTCAAGGTGCCGGCAGGAGCGCATCGGTGCGGCCCATGAGGCGGTAGAAGAGCAGGCCCAGCCATTCGCGGGCGGCGTCGTCCAGCTCGGATGAGCCGGAGGCTGACCTCGGTCTGCAGCACGGGTCCGTCAGCGCCGGTTCGATAGTCGACGGGCCAGTGCATCAATGGCCAGCCGATCTGGCGAAAGATGCCCATCGAGCGCGGCATGTGGCGCGCCGAGATCAAGGCAGCCAGTTCTCGCCTCGGCTTTGCGGCTCGACCAGCTCACGGGTGAAGCGGGCATTCTCCCAGGTGTTGCGCGAGCGGTCCTCGAGGAGGACGCGGGACCGGTCGAGCCGCATCATGTCGATGAAGCGCTCGTTGACCGCGCCCACGCTGGCCTCCCCCGGAAACAGGCGACCGCTGCCGCCGCTGAAGACGAGCCGCGCCCTCGGGGTAGCGATAGGCGAGTGCCAGCCCCTCGACCATCCGCTCGGCGGCATCGGTGAGCGCGAGCGTGCCCCGAGCCTCGGTAATCGCCTGGTCCTGGGCACCACCGAGCACAATGATGCCGGCGATCTCGGCCGGCAACTCGGTCGGGCGCGCGAATCTCTCGCGCGGCCGCTGCAGCCAGAGACCGACCGGCAGGACGGCGACAATATCGAGCAGCGCCATCAGGGCGAGCATCAAGCGCCGCCAGTTGAGCAGGACGGCTACCAGCAGGCCGAGCAGCAGGAGGTTGCTCGGCTGCAGGACCAGCCAGGCGAGCTTCGAGAGGACGAAGCTCACAGTCGGAGTCCGCCGGGTTCGGAATCGAGCAGATCGGCTCTCACTGGGCCGTGCCTAGCCCGGATGACCAGGCCTTTGCGCAGTTCCAGTTGACGTTGACGTAGATGGCGTAGAGCGAGGTGGTGCCGCAGATGTAGAGGCGGTTGCGCTGCGGGCCCGCCGAAGCCGACGTTCGCCACCACCTCGGGCATCGTGGATCTTGCCGATCAGGGTGCCGTCGGGTGGCAAGCAGTGGACGCCGTCGGCGTCGCCGACGGACCAGACGCCGCCCGGCCTTCGGTGTCGCAGCGGAAGCCGTCGAAGGCCGGCACGGTCGCAGACAGCGAAGACCTCGCGAACGGCCGCCCCTCTGCCCGGGCACATCGCCGTCGTCGACCACGTCGACACTGCGGATGGCGAGGTCCTGCGGATCGGGGTGGCTGGCGCCGGTATCGGCGATGTAGAGCAGCTTCTCGTCCGGGCGAGAAGGCGAGGCCGTTGGGCTTGACGAAGTCGGTGGCGACGGCGGTGAGGCTGCCGCACTTGGGATCGAAGCGGAAGACGTGGCAGCCGCCGATATTCCGGCTCGGCCTTGTGCCCCTCGAGGTCGGTGAGGATGCCGTAGGACGGATCGGTGAACCAGACCGTGCCGTCGGACTTGACCACCACGTCGTTGGGCGAGTTGAGCCGCTTGCCTTCGAAGCTGTCGACCAGCGTGGTGACCGTGCCGTCGAGCTCGGTCCGGAAGACGCAGCGGGCGCCGTGGCTGCAGGAGATCAGCCGGCCCTCGCGGTCGCGGGTGTGGCCGTTGGTGTTGTGCGCCGGCTGGCGGTAGACGCTCATCGTGCCGTCGAGACCCGAGAGGTCGGGGGTGAAGCGCATGATCCGGTCGTTGGGGATGTCCGAGAAGAGGAGAAAATTGCCGTCGCGAAAATAGACCGGCCCCTCGGCCCAGGCAGCACCGGTCCAGAGCTGGCGTAGCCGCATATTGCCGCCGATGAGCGCCCCGAACTCGGGCTCGATGATCTCGTACTCGTTCTTGCGCGTGCTCACTGGCCGCCTCCCCCTCGTGTTCGCAATGGGCCTCAAGTGCGGCGAGGAGGTGGTGCCTGTCAACGGTGCCGGGCGGACGGTTTCTCGACCAGATCCCACTTGTTGCCATAGGCGTCGCGGAAGACGACGACCTTGCCGTAGGCCTCGTCTTGCGGCTGCTCGCTAAAAACGACGCCTGCAGCCTGATAGCGCGCGTAGTCGCGGTCGAAGTCATCGGTGTGGAGAATGAGAAAGACGCGGCCGCCGGAGTTGATGGCCGATGGCCTTCGTCTGCTCGGCATTGGTTGCCTTGGCCAACAGCAGGCCGACCTCGCTACAGCCGGGCGGAGCAACCAGCACCCAACGCTTGGTCGCCGAGAGCGCCTTATCCTCGATCAGCTCGAAGCCGAGTGTCTCGGTGTAGTAGGCGATCGCCTCGTCGTAATCGGGCACGAGCAGAGCGATGGCGGCGAGGTGCTGGGGCATTCGCTCAGGTCGTCCTTTGGCTTAGCCCAGGCCGGCCTGGGCCTCGCGCGCTCAGTGAAAGTCGCTGGTCTCGGCTGGCCCGATTTCGAAGCCATGGTAGCGGGCCGCGAAGCCTTCGCGCTCGGGTGAGCAGAAGGCGAGGCCGACCATGACGTCGTGCGGTACGGGCGGGAACCAGGCCAGCCGCGCAATGTGCCAGGTATCAGCGCCGACGCGGAACTGGACGAAGCAGGCATCGCCCTGCCGGGTCATGCGCACGCCGATCGGCTCGGCGGTCGTCGCGATGCGCTGCACCGACCAGTCGGAATGGCCATTGGTGACGACGACGCTGAGATGCATGGCCCCACCGGTGTACTCGATGCCGCATTTGATCCAGTGCTCGGCGCCGGCGCGCAGCATCATCCCGGCCTGGTCGTAGAGCGTCTCGTAGATGCCGGTGAAGCTGGTCTCGGCGGTGAAGTCGCCGGACCACTCGCGGTAGAGGAAATGGCCGTTGTCGCGCTGGAAGCCGTAATGGGTCCGCTGCCAGAAGTCGGTCTTCATGCCAGAGCGGACCACCAGCGCCTCCTGGTCGACCATCGCCACGGGAGGCTCGTTGAGCCAGCTCATGTCGTCGGAGAAGTGGGTCAACTGACGGCTCCCGAACTCTGTGATGCGACGATCAGATCGGCGAGTGTTGCAGACACCCTGGCCTGACATGCGCCATGGCCGCAGCTCACACATTCCGGCTGGTCGATCAGATTCTCAGCGGCCAACCGCTCGGCGAGCCATACCTTGATCAGCGACTGGTAGGGAACATCGCGCTTGTTCGCCGCGATCTTGATCTCGTCGAGGAGCGAGCCCGGCAGGCGGAGCGAGATGCTCTTCGTCGATGGCTTCAGGTTGGCGAAGCGCACCCGCTCGGCCTTCGACCAGTCGACGTAGTCGGTAGAGTCGTGCCGTTCCCAGAACGCGCGTTCCTCGGCCTCGTTCGCAAAGCTCGGGATCGGTCTAAGCTTCTGCATAGCGCCCTCTCTCCTTGCGGCTCGCGTCTCGCGCCGAGATCACCCGAATTTTCCTACCATTGTCCCTGAGCGTGAACGTGACGTGCAGCACGCGAGCATGGTTCGTTTGCCCCAGGGCATGATATCGCGCCTCGACAAAGCTGTGCTTGCCATCTGGAACGACCAGCAGAGGCTGATTGAGGAAGACCTGCTCGGCCTCACTCTGCTCCACGGCGTGCGTTCGCTGGCTCTTGAGACGGTTGTGCTCGTCCCAGTCAAACCCCGTGACCGCTTCAAGCGTTATCATTCTTGTATATGGTGAACATATACGTCAGGCGTCAAGTGCATCGAAGGATGGCCCGGCCCAGAGCGCGGTGCTAGAGCTTGCGCCGCTGTCGATTTGGGAGAGAGACGACGATGACCAGGAAGAAGCCGGAAGAGTTGCGCTCGCATCGCTGGTTCGGGGTGCAGGATCTGCGCGCCTTCGGGCACCGGTCGCGGATCAAGCAGATCGGCTTCGATGCGCCGGACTATGCCGGCAAGCCGGTGATCGGGATCATCAACACCTGGTCGGACATCAACCACTGCCACACCCATTTCAAGCAGCGGGTGGAGGACGTGAAGCGGGGCGTCTTCCAGGCGGGCGGGTTTCCCCTCGAGCTGCCGGCGATCTCGCTGGCCGAGCCGATCGTCAAGCCCACGACCATGATGTACCGCAACTTCCTCGCCATGGAGACCGAGGAGCTGCTGCGCTCGCACCCGATCGACGGGGCGGTCTTGATGGGCGGCTGCGACAAGACCACGCCAGGCCTGATCATGGGTGCGATCTCGATGGACGTGCCCGCCATCTATTTGCCGGCCGGGCCGATGCTGCGCGGCAATTGGCAAGGCCAGATCCTGGGCTCGGGCTCGGATGTCTGGAAGTACTGGGCCGAGCTTCGGGCCGGCAACATCACCCAGGACGACTGGGACGAGATCGAGAACGGCATCGCCCGGAGTGCCGGGCACTGCATGACCATGGGCACGGCCTCGACCATGACGGCGATCGCCGAAGCCATGGGCTGGTGCCTGCCCGGCGCCTCGTCGATCCCGGCGCCCGACAGCAACCACCCGCGCATGTCGGCGGCCTGCGGCCGGCGCATCGTCGACATGGTCTGGGAGGATCTGAAGCCGTCCGACTTCATGTCGGCCGATGCGGTCGACAACTCGATCCGCTGCCACCTGGCGATGGGCGGCTCGACCAATGCGATGATCCACGTGGTGGCGATGGCCAGGCGTGCCGGCGTGCCTTTGACCCTCGACCGGTTCGACGAGCTGGCGCAGCAGATCCCGGTGATCGCCAATGTCCGGCCATCGGGCAAGTATTTGATGGAGGACTTCTACTACGCGGGCGGCATCCGGGCGTTGTTGAAGCAGCTCGAGGGCGAGCTGGTCGGCAGCTGCCTCACGGTCAACGGCAAGACGATCGGCGAGAACATCGCGACGGCCGAGGTCCATCTGGAGGACGTGATCCATCCGCTGAGCCGGCCGGTCAAGAAGGAGGCGGCGACAGCGATCCTGCGCGGCAACCTCGCACCCGATGGCTGCGTGATCAAGCCGTCGGCGGCCGACCCGAAGTTCTTGAAGCACCGGGGACCGGCGGTGGCGTTCGAGAACTACGACGACATGGCGGCCAGGATCGACGACCCGGCGCTCGAGGTCACGGGCGATTCGGTCCTGGTCCTCAAGAATGCCGGCCCGATAGGTGCTCCCGGCATGCCGGAATGGGGCATGCTGCCGATCCCGCAGAAGCTGCTGAAAGAGGGCATCCGCGACATGCTCAGGATCTCCGACGGGCGGATGTCCGGCACCTCCTACGGCTCCTGCGTCCTGCACGTCTCGCCTGAATCGGGCATCGGCGGGCCGCTGGCGCTGGTCAAGACCGGTGACATGATCGAGATCGACGTGGCCGAGCGGCGCATCCATCTCGACGTCAGCGACGAGGAGCTTGCCCGCCGACGTGAGGCATGGAAGCCGAAGCCGGTTGCGGCAAGGGGTTACGAGCGCATGTTCGCAGCCCACATCCAGCAGGCGCATGACGGCTGCGACTTCGATTTCCTCGCCGGCGCCGAGCGGCTGCCGGAGCCGGAGATCCACTGAGGCCGGCGGTTAGCTCAGGCTCGGCGCTTGGCGTCTGGCCGAGCGGGTACATGAGCGCCAGGCCGGCGCGGTCGCCGTTGACCCAAGCGACGCGCGCGCCCCAGCGCTGGTCGTCGAGCGTGACCTGGCAGCGCTTGCTGTCCTGCAGCCAGGGCACGCCCTTGACGCCGAGGCCGGCCTTCGATCGATCGACCAGAATGGCCTGGTCCTGGTCGACCTGGACGGTCGTCTCGGGCGGGCAGTCCTGGCGTAGCGCCGCTCGCTCGTTGAACACCGGCAGGCCCGCGGCGAGTGCCTGCTTGACGCTGTCGGGGGCGAGGTCGCCCCGATAGCGCTCGAGCACCGAGGCGTGCAGCCGCTCGCCCATGCCGACCACGAACTGGCCGTCATCGGTGGCGATCTCGCCGCCGATCGCTCGCGGCGCATTGCGGACGGCGACCAAGGCCAGCAGGAAGACGATCAGCTTGCCGACCACCGGCAGCTGCTGCAGCAGGGAGTTGGCCGCATCCGAGCGGTTGCCTGCGGCGAACCGCCAGCTGCCGGTCAACGAGTCGTTGCGGGCACCCAGCGCACTCGGCTCGCAATGCGGCTGCCAGGCGACCTCCTTCAAGGGGTGGCCGCTTTCCAGCGCCCGCTGCAGCATCCAGATGAGAGAGATGTCGGCCAGCCGCCGATCGCCCTTGTAGCCGCCGCCGACGTCACCGTGGCTGCCGGTGAACCAGACCTGTAGCAATCGCTGGCGGGTCGCCTTGCCTTGCTCGTCCAAGACCTCCTCGTGTCGCCTGGTCCAGAGCACCGGCTTGAAGGCGCCGCGCTTCTCGTGGATCGCCAGCGCCTGGCAGGCGTTCAGCACGTTCTTGCCCAGGCCCGTGTCGTGAAAGCGGTAGATGCCGCCGAAGAGCTTGTTGCTCAGGCCGCGCAGCTGCGGCACCGGCACACCGAGCGAGCCCACGGTGTCCCAGACGCCGAGAAAGCGCACCGGTGTGCCGCGTCTGGCGCCCGGCTGCTGCAAGCCATCGATGACCGCCTTGCGCGATGCGGTGCGCTCGTCGGGCTGCAGGCGGTAGTGCGCCCAGACGGCATCGAGCGCGCTTTGGTCGCCAGCATCGACGACGCCCACGGAGCCGAGCATGCCGGCGAGCGAGCGGGCGGTGTAGGCGCCGCGCGAGAAGCCGAAGATGAAGATGCTGGCGTTCGGCCGCCAGTTGCGGGCGACGAAGGCATAGGCTTGGCGGACATTGTCGCCGAGCCCGACGCCGAAGGCGCCACCGCCGCTGCGCTCGCCGACGCCTTTGTCGTAGTAGGCGAAGATCGGAACGCTGGCTTCCGAGCCGTCCGGCAAGTCGATGGTGGTCTCGCTGGCGAACGCGATCGAGCCGGTCTCCGGGTCGGGTTCGGCCGGCGGCACGCCGCAATGGTCGCGCAGGAAGACGAAGGTGCGCCAGACATTGGTCTGGTCCTCCGGGTCGTTCCACGTCCCGTCGCAGCACACGACCAGCGTGCGCGATGGTGCGCCCCGCGCTTCTGTCTCAGCTTCCGTGCGACCCGTTTCTGCGAGACCAGAGCCTGCCATTGCTCACCCCCTGCGTTGCCGGCCGATCCATCTGCAGCCACTCAGTTGCACCGCGAGACCGCCACTGATCGCTGTTTACCCGAATGGTACAGAGATCATGGCCCACTATGAACCCGCAAGTTGGCGAAGACTGTAATCATGATCACGAATGACCGCGGCTTGGGCTAGCGCGTACGCGGTGATGACTTCGGACGAACGCGGCGATCAGACGATTGTCGGGGCTCGCTGCTTCAGCCTTTCTTAACGCTCACCCGGCATGCTCGCCCTCGACCCTTGCGACGAGCCTGCGGGAAGCTGCCGAGTGAGACGTATTGCCGAAATGACTGGTTTGCGACGGCGGCGGTCGACAATTGCCGCTTTGCTTGCGAGCCTGTCGCTGCTTGCCACGGCCTGCACGACGATGCCCGGGCCGTTTGACGATGGGGCATCGAAGCCGCGCGGGCTGCCATCGACCGCATCGGTGACGGCGCCGGACAAGGCCGGGCAAGGCCTTCCCGACATTGCCTCTTCCCCACCTGCCGCGGCGGAGGCGGCGCTGGCGCGCGCCAAGGCGGCGCGGCGGCGGGAGACCATCGAGACCGGGATCGCGTCGTGGTACGGGCCGGGCTTTGCCGGACGTCCGACGGCCTCGGGCGAGATCTTCGATCCCACCGCAATGACCGCAGCGCATCCGGAGCTGCCGCTCGGCAGCGAGGTCGTCGTGGTCAATCTCGAGAATGGGCGCGAGGCCATGCTCACGATCAATGATCGTGGGCCGTTTATCGGCGACCGGGTGATCGATGTCTCGCGCGCGGCAGCCCGCGCTCTGGGCTTCTACTATGACGGTCTGGCCGAGGTGCGCGTCGAGCTGATCCCCCCGCCGCCGCATGCGGGCCCGGACGGCGAGGACGCCTGACCCGACCGTCGCCGTCGAAGCCAGCAACCCCGTTCCTCACCGCAAAGGGCAGATGCGCCGTGCAACCAACGATGGTTGTCGCGGTGGCCAAAACCAACACTTCCAGGCACTTGCTGTCGATCTGCGTGTCATCTACCGTCGAGATCTGCGGGACGAGGGCTATCCTGCCAATCCGTCCCTACCGTCCGGGCTGCCGCCGCGCGGCCATTTCAGGAGCGAAAGATGGCCTTGAAGATCATCGGCGCCGGTTTCGGCCGCACGGGCACCGCATCCTTGAAGATGGCGATCGAGAAGCTCGGCGTCGGGCGCTGCTACCATATGAGCGAGGTGCTCGCGAACCCGGCGCATAATGCGTTGTGGATCGATGTCGCCAATGGTCGCCCCGACTTCGACAGGATCTTCGAGGGCTTCGCCGCGACCGTCGATTTCCCGGCCTGCATCTACTGGCGTGAGCTCCTGGCCCACTTTGGCGATGCCAAGGTGATCTTGAGCACGCGTGCCGCGGAGGCCTGGTACGAGTCCACGCAGGAGACGATCCTCGGGCCAAAATGGTGGGACTTCACCATGCAGGGGCCGTTCGGGGCCATGGTCGAGGCGACGATCGGGCGGTATTTCGACGGCAAGGTGCACGATCGCGAGCACATGCTGAAGCGTTTCCATGCCCATGTCGCGGCGATCAATGCCGCGGTGCCGCCTGAGCGGCTGCTGGTCTTCGAGGCCAAGCAGGGATGGCAGCCGCTTTGCGCGTTTCTGGGCTTGCCGGAGCCGAGCGAGCCCTATCCGCATGCCAATAGCGAGGACGAGACCAAGGCGCTGCTCGATGGCATCATGGCGTCGGTGGCCGCCGACAGCATCGGCACCGAGGCCATCGACGAGCCGAACGAGGCTTTCTCGGGGCGGCAGCCCTAGCCGAGCTGCAGCGTGTCGCTCGACGGCCGACTGCGGCTGATGCGAGCGCTCAACATGGCGCGGCCTGGTCGTGCGTCCCTGGCCTATCGGTTGCTGCGCGCCAAAGCGAGCCCGATGCCGGAGCCGATGAGCAGGATGCCGGTGAGCCTGTGGCGGAGGCGGCCGAGATTTTGGATCAAGGGCCGCGCCGACTGGGCGAGAGCGGCCCAGGCGAAGTCGCCGACGAAGATCACCGTGACGTAGAGGACGGCCGGGGCGAGGAGGCCAGCAGGGCCGCCCTGCCCGCTCACGAACTGCGGCAGGAAGGCGGCGTTGAAGAGCAGGGTCTTCGGGTTGACGGTTGCGAGCAGCAGGCCCTGCCAGAAGAGCGGCAGCAGCGGCTGGCTGCTGGCAGCGACACCCTGCAGCTCCTCGTCGCCGCGGCTGAACGCGGCAATGCCCAAGAAGAGCAGATAGGTGACGCCCAGCCATTTCAGCCAGATCAGGGCCGCGGCCGCGAGCTGCAGCACGAGTGCCAGCCCCGACACCACGACTGCCAGCTGCAGGGCCACGCCGACGGTCGTGCCCAGCACCGTCACCACGCCGAAGCGCAGGCCGTGGGCCAGGGTGTTGGCGGCGATGAGCGCCACGTTAGGCCCCGGGATCGCCACCAGGAGTGCTGTCGCGGCAATCAGCGCCAGGGCGGCCTGCAGGTCCATGGTCGTCCTCGCACGGGCTGGGTCCAGCTCACCTGATGCGTCCTAAGCCAAGAGGCTGACCGCAAAGGCGCGTCCCGACGGCGGCGGCCAAGGCGGAAGGGGAATTCCTAGAGCCTGTGCGCGAGTAGTGCTCGGGGATGGACCAGAGCCGCGACGGGTCGGTGTTCGACCACAGCTCATTCACACGGGCGCGGATCGTCGCTGCCCACGGCAGTTGGGACGGAGACCCGCTCGCACAGATGACCTGATGCCGCTTCAACTCAGACCGCAGCCGGCAGTCCGAGAATCGACCGCGCTTCGGTGACGGTTGCAGGCCGCCTGCCATACTCTGGGCAGAGACCTGTGACCCGCTCGACCAGGGCGGCGTTGGACGGCGCCAGCGTGGTTTTGTCGAGGCGGATATTGTCCTCGAGCCCGGTGCGGCAGTGGCCACCCTGCTCGAGCGACCAGCGTACCAGGGTCTCCTGGTCCTTGCCGATGCCAGCACCCGTCCAGGTGGCGTCGGGGGCGATGCGCTTGATGGTTTCGACGTAGAAATCGAAGACGTGGCGGTCGACCGGCATGGCGTTCTTGACGCCCATGACGAACTGGACGTGCAAGGGCGGCGCGATTTTCCCGGCTTCGGCCATCTTGACCGCCTGGAAGAGCATCGAGAGGTCGAACACCTCGATCTCGGGCTTGATGCCGTGCTCCAGCATCGAGGCTGCCAGCCAGTCCACCAACTGCGGGCTGTTCTCGTAGACGCGGGCCGGGAAGTTGCAGGAGCCCGTGGCGAGCGAGGCCATGTCGGGACGGAGCGGCAGCATGCCGCCACGCTCCTCGCCGGCGCCGGAGCGGCCACCGGTCGAGAGCTGCACGATCATGCCCGGGCAATGCTGCCTGATGCCGTCCATGAGCCGACCGAAGCGCTCGGGCTCGGAGGTCGGCTTGCCCGCATCGTCGCGGACGTGGCAATGCGCCAGCGTGGCACCCGCTTCAAAAGCGGCGTGGGTCGACTCGACCTGCTCGGCGACGGTGATGGGCACCGCCGGGTTGTCGGCCTGGGTCGGCACCGAGCCGGTGATCGCGACGGTGATGATGCACGGCGTCATCCAGCTTGCCGCCGTCCTCAGGTCTGCGGCACGAGCGTACCGACAATGGCGCCGAGCAGCAACGCCGCCGAGCAGGCGCCCGGGTCGATATGGCCGACCGAACGTTCGCCGAGGAAGGAGGCGCGGCCGCGCTTTGCTTCCATCATGGCTGTGGCGTGCAGCGCGTGGCCGGCAGTGGCGATGAGCCGCTCGTCCAACCGATCGAGGTCGTTGTTGTTGACCCGGGTGCGGAGCGTGTCGGAGACCGGGCAGAGCACGTCGAGCATGGTCTTCATGCCGGGCTCGGACTTGCCGCGCGCCTTGACCCCGGCAATCCCGGCATCGAGCATCGCCGAAAGCTCGAGCATGGTCGGAACACCGTCTGGCGCCGCCTTGCCCATGTCGATGAAGAGCGTGCCGTAGAGCGGGCCGGAGGCGCCGCCCACCTTCATCACCAGCGTCTTGCCGAGCTCCTTCAAACCCTCGCCCAATGGCAGGGCAGCGATCTCAGCCTGCTGCTTCATGACCGCCGTGAAGCCGCGCTCCATGTTGATGCCGTGATCACCGTCGCCGATCGCCTGATCCAGACGGGTCAGCTCCTCGGCATGGGTGTCGATGGTGGCCACCGCTCCTGCGATCAGCCGCAGCATGAGCTCTTCGTGCATCAGACCCTTCCCCGGATGTGCCAGTCGTCCAGACCTTATCGAAGAACCGCGGGGCCGCAAGGTCGCAAACCGCCGCGCTATGACGCCTTGCCGCGGGGCCGGTCCAGCAGGCGTTGTCGCTTAGCCGGCAGACTGGCCGAAATGCGGGCGCAGCCGCACGCCGATGGCGCTGCCGGCGAAGGCGGCCACCAGCCAGACCCAGCCATGCAGGCTGCCCGATGCGATGCCGGAGAAGAAGGCGCCGATATTGCAGCCGAAGGCGAGCCTCGCGCCATAGCCGAGCAGCAGCCCGCCAATAATCGCGCTCATCACGTCGCCGCGCGACAGCTTCAGCGTCGGCCTGAACTTGCCGGCGAGCCCGGCCGCCGCCATGGCGCCGAGAATGATGCCGAAATTCATCACCGACGTGACGTCGAAGAGGATCGAGCGGTCGATCGGCCCCACCATCCCTTCCCAGTTCGGCCACAGCGCGACATCGACGCCGGCGGCATCCAGCCCCTTGCCGCCCCAGAGCGCGAAGGCCGAGGTGATGCCCCATGGGCGGCCAGCGAGCCAGAGCGTCGCGAAGTTCAAGAGCGCCAGCGCGACTGCACCAGCGACGATCGGCCAGGGGCCCTTCAGCCAGTCGATCGGTGAAGCCGCCTGGCGCGTGATGCCACGCCGTCGCTCGACCCGCAGGGTCAAGAGCACGATGCCGCCGAACAACAGCAGATGCATGAGCAGCGCTGGCCATAGACCGAACGTGCCGATGAGCGAGACGCCGCCGACATTGGGCAGGCCGAGCCAGAACGGCAAGTGACCGATGGCGATGACCGAGCCGGCGATGAAGGATGCCAGCGTCAACAGCATCCGCGTGCTGCCGCCGCCGACCGTGAACAGCGTGCCGGAGCCGCAGCCGCCGCCCAGCTGCATGCCGATGCCGAAGATGAAGGCTCCGACGACGACGCTCACCCCGACCGGAAAGACGAAGCCCCAGACCGGACTGCCGAGCAGCTCACCCGCGGCGAGCGTCGGGAAGAAGAGGCAAACGGCGATGACCATCATCAGCATCTGCGCGCGCAAGCCGCGCCCGTCGCCGGCATGCGCGAACCTGCGCCAGGCCGCCGTGAAGCCGAAGCCGGCGTGGTAGAGGGTGAGGCCCATCAGGGCACCCACGGCCGCGAGCGCCGCCTGCCGACCACCGACGCTGAGCGTCGCCTGCCAGCAGAGCAGAGCCAGAAGTGCGAGTGCCACCGCCACCACTCGCCGGTCGATGCCGAGGCCCAAACTGGTGGGGGGCGTTTTTACCTGACCGATCATGCATTGCTTTCGCGAGGTCAACGCCGAGACGGTATATAGGCCGATCGGCGTCGCGCGAAAGGCGGTCCCAGCCGGAGCGCCGAGCCTCACTTGCAGCGCTGGCCCCTGGCTGGAGGCTTGGTCAGGCCATGGCTGCGGCGGGCTTGCGCACACTCGCCGTCGTCGCGCCCGGCGGTGGCTGGCGGGCGCCTGCAGTGACGGTCGAGCTGCAGCTCAAGCAGCCAATGTGATCGATGCCGGCGGCGATCGCCGCATGCCGTAGTCGGTTGCCGTCGGTGCGGACGAGCGTGCGCAGCTTGAGCTGGTGCCCGGTCCAGCGGAGCATGGCCAAGGCGCGGGCGACGTCGAGCGTCGCAGCATTTGCCGTGGGCAGCGAAAGGTCGAGCGAGATGCCCGATACGCCACTGCTCGTCAGCTGATCGATGAGCGTGCCACCCTCGCCGGCACGGGCGACGGGCACAGGCTTGGTCGCGGCCAAGGCGAGCGGATCGAGGCGCAGGATGATCGCCACGGCAAAGGGCCGGATGTAGCTCACCAGCTCGCGCACGCGTGCCTGCGGCAGGTGGCCCGGCAAGCCCGTCAGCTCGATCATGAGCCAGCCGCGCGCCCGCTCGGGCAAGCGCCGACAGGCGAGCATCAGCTGCTGACGATGGCGCATGCTGGCGAGCGTCGCATAGTGCAGCTGGACCAGCACCGCGCGCCGCGAGCGCCGCAATGCGCCGGCTGCGGTGGTCACCGCCCAGCCGTCGAGCGCCGCTACCGTCTCGATATCCGCCACGCCGCCGGCAGACCCTCGATCGAGGCTTACGAGCTCGGCCGCCACATGTGCGTCGGCGCTGCTCGGCAGCAGCGCATCGATGGTGTTCAGCCC
The DNA here is from genome assembly GCA_942491185.1 of uncultured Alphaproteobacteria bacterium. GTDB lineage: Bacteria > Pseudomonadota > Alphaproteobacteria > Geminicoccales > Geminicoccaceae > SLRI01. The sequence goes on from CALOAB010000022.1 coordinate 13,437, forward strand.
CTTGCCGGCATTCCAGATAGGCAGCTCTCTGGGTTTGATGCGGTCGACCAGGGCCTGGGCCTGGCGCTCGGTCGGGCTCTTGCTCGCCGGGGCAGACGCGGCAAGGCGCGCTTGCAGCTCTTCGAGGCTGGTGACCCCGGCGAGCAGCACCGTGAGATCGATCACCGTCGTCTCGACCCGACACGCCACACCACCAGGGATCATCCCGCACAGGCGATCGGTGATCTCCTGGCCAATGCGGCGGGCATGGCGCTCGGCCGTTGCCCGGTCGCTATCGGTCATCATGACGAGAAAACGATCATCGGCAACGGCGAGGTAGAGATCGTGGCGGCCGAGGCGACGCTCCAGACAGCCCTCGATCAGCTGGTAGGCATTCTCGCGGTGCTTCGGCCAGCGATTGGCGAAGCGGCGGCGCAGCTCGCCGATGTCGAGGATGAAGAGCCCGCCCTTGCCACGCCGGTTTTCCAGCGAACCGTGGTGGCGATGCAGATCTCCCAGACGCTCGGCGAAGCTGTCCGCTCGCTCCGGATCGAGCCCGGCAGCGCTGCGCGGCGGGTAGAGCGCAAAACTGTCGGACCGTGCCGGTCGCAGCCGTTCAGCGGTCATCGTCTCGTCGTTCGGCATGTGCTCCAGCCCTCAGAGCCCGTTTCAGCAGCAGCGTGGCCACAAGTGGCCGATCGCAGGGCGCGATCCGTTCGAGCGCAAGCTTAGGCGAGCGCTGGTTAAGGCTGCGTTAACGTCACAACCGTGGCCGTTTCGTCCCCTTGCGGCTTGTTTCGACCGGCCCCAGGCGTTAGGCAGCCTCGGGCGTCTTGACCCGACGCCCAATCCTCCATCACTGAACAGCCGGCAGATGCACATGCTTTCCGACGTCAAGACGCTGCTCGAGCAGCTGGTCCAACTCGCCGATCAGGCCGGTGCCGAGATCATGCGCCACTACGAGCAGGGCACCGAGGTCAGCGAGAAGGCGGACAAGTCGCCGGTCACCGCGGCCGACGAGGCGGGCGAGGCGATCATCATTGCCGGGCTGAGGAAGCTCACGCCGGAGATCCCGATCGTTGCCGAGGAGGCCGTTGCCAAGGGCGATGTGCCGGTTGTCGGGGACGGGCCGTTCTGGCTGGTCGATCCCTTGGATGGGACCAAGGAGTTCATCCAGAAACGCGGCGAGTTCACTGTCAATATCGGCCTCATCGAGGCAGGATTGCCGATCCTCGGCGTGGTGACCGCACCGGCCATCGACACGGCCTGGTGGGGCGCCGTCGGGCATGGCGCCATGCGCCGCAAGGCGGGCAAGACGGAAGCCATCGGCGTGCGGCCGAGCCCCGGGAAAGGTGCCCTGGTCGCCGTGGCCAGCCGCTCGCACCGCGACGCCGAGACGGATGCCTGGCTCACCGAGCACGGCATCACCGAGACGATCTCCTGCGGCAGCTCGCTCAAGTTCTGCGCCGTCGCGGAAGCCCGGGCCGATGTCTACCCGCGCTTCGGGCGCACCATGGAATGGGACACGGCGGCCGGCCATGCGGTGCTGCGCGCGGCGGGCGGCGAGGTGGTGACGGTCGAAGGGGCACCCTTCACCTATGCCAAGCCGACCTTCGCCAATAGTGGGTTCATTGCCCGCGCCGTTGGCTGAGCACCCAGCGCTGCGCCTGGGTTTGATGGTCGATCACACCGGATGACCCAGCGACCGGCGGCCAAGCGTCTCGGGCGGTTGCCGCAGGCGGCGCTGGCCATCGCCCCTCGCCTGCTCAGGCTGCTGTCGCCCGAGCGCGCGCATGCCGTGGCACTCGCCGGCATTCGCGCCATGCCACGGCTGCCCCTCGACGTGCCGCCGGGCCTGGCCGTGCGCTGTGCCGGGCTGGACCTGGCCCATCCGCTGGGCCTGGCCGCCGGCTTCGACAAGAACGCTGTGGCGCTGGACGGGCTCATGCGGCTCGGCTTTTCCTTTGTCGAGGCCGGCGGCGTCACGCTGCGGCCACAAGCGGGCAATCCGCGCCCTCGGGTGTTTCGATTGACCGAGGACGGCGCCATCATCAACCGTCTGGGCTTCAACAATGACGGGCTCGACCGGTTCGTCGCACGGCTCGAGCAGCGCTCCGCCGCTGTGGCTTCGCGCGGCCCAGGGCACGGCCCAGGGCGAGGCATTGTCGGCGCCAATCTCGGCATCAACAAGGACTGCACCGATCCCGCCCACGACTACGCCCTGGCCACCAGCCGGCTGCTGCCGTGCGTCGACTTCGTCACCGTCAACATCTCGTCGCCCAACACCAAGGGTCTGAGAGACCTCCAGGAGCGTCGGGCGCTGGAGCTGGTGATGGACGCGGTGGTGAGCGCTCGGGCCCGGCACCTCGCCGATGGCGGCATTTGGCGGCCAATTTTCGTCAAGGTCGCACCCGATCTCGACGACCAGGCTGCCTTGGCCATCGTCGATGCGGCGATCGAGAAGGGCATCGAGGGCCTGATTGTCAGCAACACCGCGCTCGCGCGGCCGTCGGGCCTGCGATCGCCAGAGCAAGGTGAGAGCGGCGGGCTGAGTGGCCGGCCGATCATGGCGCCGTCGACGCGGCTCCTGGGCCTGATGGCGCGCCACGCCCAGGGTCGCCTGGCCTTCATCGGCGTCGGCGGGATCGCTTCGGGCGCCGATGCCTACGCCAAGGTTCTGAACGGTGCCACGGCGCTGCAGCTCTACACGGCCCTGGTCTACCAGGGACCGCTGGTCGTGCAGCGCATCCTCGACGAGCTGGCCGCTTGCATGGCCCGCGACGGCGTCACCGATATCGGCGATGCCGTGGGTGCCGGGCGCTGACCACGGCGCCACGTCAGCCGCTTGTGGCTTGACGCCCACTTCCGCCGCGCCTACTCCCTGATCCTGTGGTGATTTGAGCCGGTCGGCTTGCGGGCCACGTTAAACAATCCGCTAAAAGACCGGGTGCCGCAAAAGCCCTGGTCGCGTCGACCGGGGTTTTTTTGTGCCCGAATGGGCCCGAGGGGAGCGGCAATGACGGGACGTGGTGCTGCGGGAGAGCAGGCCGACGGCTGGCGGTTGGAGACCAGGCTGGTGCAGGGTGCCTTGGATCGCTCGCATCATGGGGAGACGTCCGAGGCGCTCTACCTCACCTCCGGCTTCGTCTACGATCGGGCCGGCGACGCCGAGGACCGCTTCAAGGACCGGGCACCCGGCTTCATGTATAGCCGCTACGGCAACCCGACGGTCGCCACCTTCGAGGCGCGCCTCGCGGCGATCGAGGGGGCGGAGGCCTGTTGCGCCACGAGCTCCGGCATGGCCGCGGTCAATGCCGCGATGATGTGCCGGCTCAAGGCCGGCGACCGGGTGGTCGCCGCCAGGGCCTTGTTCGGCTCGTGTCGCTACATCATCGGCGATATCCTGCCGCGCTTTGGGATCGAGACCGAGTTCGTCGACGGCGCCGACCTCGATGCCTGGCGTTCGGCGTTGTCGCGGCCGGCGACGATGGTCTTCTTCGAGACACCGTCCAACCCGACGCTCGAGCTCGTCGACATCGAGGCCGTGGCCGAGATCGCGCACGCTGCCGGTGCCGAGGTCGTGGTCGACAACGTGTTCTCGACACCGCTGCTGCAGCGACCGCTGGAGCTGGGGGCGGATATCGTCGTCTACTCGGCGACCAAGCATATCGATGGTCAGGGCCGTTGCCTCGGCGGTGCCGTTCTCGGCACGCAGCGTTTTCGCGACGAGGTGCTGCATCCCTACCTCAAGCATACCGGGCCGAGCCTCAGCCCATTCAACGCCTGGCTCCTGCTCAAGGGCCTGGAGACGCTGCCGCTTCGGGTGGGCCAGCAATGCAGGACGGCCAACGCCCTGGCACAGCATCTCGAAGCCAATTCCAAGGTGCGCCGCGTGCTCTACCCGGGGCTCGAGAGCCATCCGCAGCACGCGCTGGCCAGGCGGCAGATGACGGCGGGCTCGACGCTGATCGCGTTCTATGTGGGCGGTGGCAAGGAGCGAGCGTTCGAGGTGCTCAACCGGCTGCAGCTGATCGCGATCTCGAACAATCTGGGCGACGCCAAGAGCCTGGTCACCCACCCGGCGACGACGACCCACTCCAAGCTGCCCGCAGACGAGCGCACCGCACTCGGCATCGACGATGATCTCATTCGCCTCTCGGTCGGCCTCGAGCATGTCGACGACCTGATCTTCGACCTGGATCGTGCGCTGGCGTAACGACATCGTCGGCAAACCGCGAGTGGGGCCAGGCCGCAGCCGCGCGTAGCGTAGCCTGTAAGAGCCCGTTTCAGGAGTTTTCGATGTGTTTCATCGGCTTACGGGTGAGCGCCGGCGAGGAGCCGAGCGCTGGTCGATGCCAAAGCACCGTCCGAGCTCGGCGACGAAGCCGCCGCCGACCGTAAGCCGACCGGAGGTGAGATTGGCAACAGCACCTGCTTCGTCATTGAATGACCGACGATGCTCCGGCATCGACGGTCATCCAACTCCTCGCATCTGCACGTTGCCAATCTCATGACAATCAACTCCTGAAACGGGCTCTAAGCACGCTCGCTGGTAGAAACGACGTTGACTCTCCGCTCCTGGCCTCGAAAGGCTGAACCATGACCGCAACCTCGGCCCAGACTGCTTCAGGCGGCGATCAGGCGATCGACCTCGTCCTGTTCGATCTCGGCGGCGTCCTGATCGACTGGGACCCGCGCCGGCTCTATCGCAAGATATTCAAGAGCGAGGCGGCGATGGACGTGTTCCTGGCGACCGTCTGCACGCCCGCCTGGAACCTCGAGCTGGATCGCGGCCGGCCCTTCGCCGAGGCGGTGGCCGAGCTGGTCGAGGAGCATCCAGCGCAGCGTGACGCGATCGAGGCCTATGAGAGCCGCTGGATCGAGATGATCGGTGGGCCGATCGCACCCACCGTGGCGCTGCTCGAAGCGCTCGAGGCGCAGGGTGCCAAGCTGCGCGCCTTGACCAACTGGTCGGCCGAGACCTTTCCGCTGGTCCGCGACGCAGCGCCCTACCGTTTCCTCGATCATTTCGAGGCCATCTACGTCTCGGGCGAGCTGCGCATGATCAAGCCGGAGCCCGACATCTTTCATCACGTGCTGGGTGACACCGCGCTGACACCGGCGCGCATCCTGTTCATCGACGATTCGGCGGCGAACATCAGGGCCGCCGATCAGCTCGGCTTCGCGACCCATCGCTTCAGCGACGCCGAACGGCTCGGCGTCGATCTTCGCCGCCGCGGCCTCTTGGCCTGAATCCTGTGCGCCGGGCTCTCACCATAGTCGCCTCGACGGTCGTGGTGCTCTTGCTCGGCGCCATCGGGGTCGTCACCTGGTTGGGCTACGCCTCCCTGCCGCAGCTCACAGGCGACCTGCAGCTCGATGGTCTTCGGGCAAAAGTGACGATCAGCCGTGACGCGCTCGGCATTCCGCTGATCGAGGCCGAGAGCGAGCACGATGCCGCCATGGCGCTCGGCTTCGTCCATGCCCAGGACCGGCTGTGGCAGATGGAGATGAACCGGCGAATTGGCGCCGGGCGGCTGGCCGAGGTGGTGGGCGAGCCCGGCCTGCCGGTCGACCGCTTCCTGCGCACGCTCGGGCTCTATCGGGCGGCCGAGGCGGCGTTGGAGCATCTCTCGCCCGAGGCGCGCGAGCGGCTCGACGCCTATGCCATTGGCGTCAATGCGGTCATCAGCGACGATAGCAAGCCCTTGCCGCCCGAGTTCCTGCTGCTGCGCCACGAGCCCGAGCCCTGGCAGCCGGCGGACAGCCTGGTGCTGGTCAAGACCATGGCCTTGAGCCTGGTCGAGAGCTGGCGCCGCGAGCTGACCCGGGCCAGCCTGCTGGCAGATGTGCCGGTCGCAGCACTTGCTGATCTCTGGCCGCCGGCGCGGCCCGATACGGTGACGACCATTGCGGGTTACGACGTGGCCGATGTCCGCACGATCCAGCGGACCGAGCACGCCGACGCCACGCCTGTGGATCACGCCGCAGCGACGGTGATGGCCGAGAGCGCGGCCGAGCTCTTGGCCAGCCTGCCATTCGCGGCCGAGCGCGGGCTCGGCTCGAACATCTGGGCGGTCGATGGCCGCCACACGGCGAGCGGTGCTGCCCTACTCGCGAACGACCCACATCTCGGGACCTCCACGCCGGCACCTTGGTATCTGGCATCGATCCGTACGGCCAATAGCCTGGTGCAGGGCGCCACCTTGCCGAGCCTGCCGGTCGTCGTCATCGGCCGCAACGACGCCATCGCCTGGGGCTTCACCAACACCGCGGCCGATACCGAGGACCTCTTCGTCGAGCGGCTCGATCCGAGCGACGCGGGACGCTATTTGGCGCCGGACGGGCCCCTGCCCTTCGTCACCCGCGAGGAGGTCATCACCGTCAAGGACGCCGAGCCGGTGACCCTGGTGGTGCGCGAGACGCGGCATGGGCCGGTGCTGTCCGATGTCCTGCCGAATGCCGAACGCGTCGCCGGCGAAGGCCATGTGCTGGCGCTTTCCTGGACAGCACTCGAGCCGGTGGATCGCACGCTCGAGGCGGGGATGGAGCTGGCGCGGGCCCACGACTGGGACTCGTTCACCGCCGCCATCGACCACTTCCTGGCGCCGACGCAAAACGCCTTCTACGCCGATCGCGAGGGCGGTATTGGCGTGCGGCTCGCCGGTCGCCTGCCCGATCGACGCTTGATCAATGACGACCTGCCGGCACCCGGCTGGACGGGTGAGTATGACTGGCGAGGTCTGCTGCCGAGCAGCGCCAGCCCGAGCGCCCACGATCCCGAGGCTGGCTTTCTCCTCAATGCCAATAACCGGCTGGTCGGCCCTGACTTCCCCGCCTTCTTGACGGCGGATTGGAACGACGATTTGCGTGCCCGGCGGATCGAGGAGGTGCTCGATGCCGCGGTGGAGAGTGGGGCACCGCTCGATGTCGAGGCGATGCGCCAGCTGCAGGATGATCGCCTCTCCACCCTGGCGCACGACTTCCTGCCGTTGCTCGAGACAATCCGGCCCGATAATGAGCGCGAGGCCGAGATCCTGGCCGCGATGATCGCGTGGGACGGCGAGAGCGCAGCCCTTCGCCCGGAGCCCTTGATCTTCCAGGCCTGGTATCGGGCCCTGGTGGCACATGTGCTCGCCGACCATCTAGGCGACGGCTTCGACGCCTATCGTGGCATTCGCAGCCAGGCCATGCGCCACATCATCGAGCAGGCACCCGAATGGTGCGACGACCAGGCCACGGCCGATGTGGTCGAGACCTGCCCGGACATGGCGGCGCAGGCACTCACCACCGCCGTGCAACAGCTCGACGCGCGCCATGGCACTGCCTGGCAAGACTGGCGCTGGGGTGATGCCAGTCGGGTGAGCATGGTTCACCAGCCATTCGACGCGATCTGGGGCCTGCGCCGGTTGTTCTCGCTCGAGGCCGAGGGCGGCGGTGATGCCGGGACCGTGAATGTCGCCCGCTACGCCGCAGGTGCACCCTATCCGACCATCGCGGCCGCCAGCCTGCGCATCGTCACCGACCTCGCAACGTCGGGCGTCGTGCATGCCATTCTGCCGACCGGCCAGTCCGGCCATCCGCTATCGCCGCACTATGCCGACCAGAAGGACGCATGGCGCGCCGGCCGCCTCCATGCCGTCACGATCGCCGATGACGCGAGGGAACGCCGTCACATTCTGACCCTTTCCCCAGCCGACGAGGCCAAGTAGAGCTGGTCCACGGCGGCCAGTTCCCGTAGAGATATTCTCGAATTGGCCATGAGCTGAGCGCGCGATATGTCGATTGCGGGAACTTGGGGAGGAACCAGATGAGCCTTTTCGATGCAGCCCGGTGAGCTGCGCAGCTTCGGCCAGCGGCTGCGCGCGCTCCGTCTCGGCCTGGCGCTGAGCCAGGCGGAGCTGGCGCGCCAGATCGGCCGCCACCAGACGGCCATCGGGCCTTATGAGCGCGACGACTACATGCCCAGCCGGGACGTCGTCGAGAAGCTGGCGCAGGCGCTCGAAACCAGCCCCGAATACCTGCAATACGGCCGCAGCCCCTATCGCAGCAGCCTGCCCAGGCTTGGCCGGCTCGACGCCGCGGGCCATCTGAGCCAAGCCGAGCGCACACCGACACTGGCGCTTGCCGAGGAACGACTGGTGGCACTGACCGTCGACGACGATGCGATGCGGCCGGTCTTCCACTTCGGCCAGACCGTGCTCCTGGCCCGCACGGCAGTCGACAGGCCGGATCACCTGATCGGCCGTCACGTCGTCGCCGAGCTCACCTGCGGCCGGCAGTTCCTGCGCCGCCTGCAACCCGCACTGGAGCCGGACAGCTACCTGCTCGAGGCCTATCAGGGACCGTCGATCGGGCCGCTTCGCCCGGTCGCCGTGCGGCTGGTGCTGGGGACGCTGGAGGCCGAGGCGATGCTCGGTTACGCTCAAGAGTGATACACTTTTGGTTGATGAGAAATTCAGGATTCTCTGGAAGTTTAAAATATGTCCGGTATTTTAGACAAATAAGGTTGAGTTCGGGAGACACCGTGACGGCTAGCAACCAGCACGTTCACGGAATCAAGGGGTCGGAACCATCATGAGTCAGGTCGCCAGCAAGACCTTGGGCAAAGGTGTCGGCGGACGTAGTCGCGCACTCGATGTCGATCATTATGTCAGCCTGCGGATTCGCCAAAGGCGGATCATGCTGGGCCTGACCCAGCAGCAGATGGCCGAGCTGATCGGCGTGACCTATCAGCAGGCGCACAAATACGAGACGGGGATCAACCGCATCTCCGCCGGCCGGCTCTACCAGATCGCCCAGGCGCTCGGCGTCGAGATCGGCTACTTCTTCGACGATATCGAGCCCGACCATCAAGCGCGCGCCAAGTCGACCGAGATGATGCCGCAACAGCGCATGCTTCTCGAGCTCGCCCGCAACTTTGCCGCCATCGGCAGCCGCAAGCACCAGGACGCCATCTGCAACCTGGCGCGCGTGCTGGCCTCGACCGAACGCGCCGCCACCAACTGATCACCGGCCGGCGCTAGCCCGGCCTGCCGATCGCAATCGATCGAGCCGCCGTCATCCTCGGCTGCGGCCGATCGCTCGGCGTTGCCACTCAGCTCCAAAACGTCATAGCTGCACAGGGGCGACGCCCCAGGGCATGGCTCGTCACTCGACCCAGTGGACCGCCGTCAGGTCGTTCGCCGGGATCGGGCTGTTGTGCCAGAGACCGTCGACGCCGGCTTTCCAGACGCCGTGCTTGGCGAGCTGGAAGAGGAAAACATTGACGCTGTCCTCGGCCAGCATCTCTTGCGCCTGGGCGTAGAGCGATGCCCGCTCGTCCGGGTCATCGGTGGCAGCCAGGGTCTCGATCAGCGCATCGAATGCCGGGTTGTCGTAGCCGAAATAATAATCGTCACGGGCGTAGATATCGATGTCCATGGGCTCGGTGTGACTGACGATGGTCAGATCGTAGTCCTTGTTCGTGAACACCTGCTCGAGCCACTGCGCCCATTCCATCGGGATGATCTCGGCCTCGATGCCGACGACGGCGAGCTGGGCCTGGATGATCTCGCCACCCCGCCTGGCATAGGTCGGCGGCGGCAGCTTCAAGGTCAGCGCCAAATCCTCGACGCCGGCCTCGGCAAGCAGCGCCTTGGCGGCTTCCGGGTCATAGACGTAGCGGCCGGTGAGATCGACATAGGCCGGGTTGTGCGGCGCGAAGTGCGAGCCGATGGGCGTGCCGTAGCCGAACATGGCGCCATCGATTATCGCCTGCCGGTCGATGGCATGCGCCAGCGCCCGCCGCACCCGGATGTCGTCCAAGGGCGGCTTTTGGTTGTTGATGGCAAGGATGGTCTCGCCCTCGGTCGAGCCGATCACCACCTCGAAGGCGGGATCGGCCTCGAACTGCAGCATCGCCTCGGGTGCAGGGAAGTTGGCGAAGGCGTCGATGTCGCCGGCCAGCATGGCGGCGGTGGCGGCTGCCGGATCGGGGATGAAGGTAAAGGTGGCGCTCGCCAGTGCTGGCGCCTCGCCCCAATAGGCGTCGTTGCGCACCAGCTCGACCCGATCGCCGGTCACCCAGCGGGAGAACGTGAACGGACCGGTGCCAACGGGCTCGGTCTTGTTGGTCAGGGCGGACGAGGGCTCGACGATGACCATGTCGCCCCAGCCGAGATTGAAGAGGAAATGGCCGGTTGGCCGCTGCAGCGTGACGACGACGGTCTCTTCGCCCGTCGCCTCGACCGAGGCGATGGGCTCGAAGAGCTGCTTTTGCGCGTTGACGCTGTCCTCGGCCATGGCGCGCTCGAAGCTGAAGACCACGTGCTCGGCGGTGAGCGGGACGCCGTTGTGGAAGGTGGCGCCCGGGGCCAGCTCGAAGGTGTAGACGAGCCCGTCGTCGGAGACCGTCCAGGAGGTGGCGAGGCCCGGCTGCACGGTGCCGCTCTGGTCGATGCGGGTCAGGCCCTCGAAGATATTGGCGTAGCCGACCTCGCGGATCGCCGCGGCAGCGCCGGCGGTCGGGTCGAGATGCGGCGGCTCGAGGACCATGCCGAGCTCGAGCGTGTCTTGTGCTGCCGCCGCCCCGCTGGCGAGGCCCACAGCGATGGCGAGAGCGGAGATCAGCGAACGTGACGATGACATCGAGCGTTCCTTCCCTGGTCGATTGCGCGAAAGATCAGCACATGCAGGGCGCCTCGCCAAGTCGCCGTGACGATTATGCCGCGCACGACGCGTTGAGGTAGCCCGTGGCGGTTCAGGCGACGGCCACCGCATCGGCCCAGGGATGGATGAACTCGGCGGTGCCGTAATGGTCGTTCTCGAGCAGGTCGTGCATGACGGCGACAGGACACGCAAAGGGCAGCGGATAGGCGGTGGCGCGAATCGGCTCGGCGCCGACGGACGAACGCAGGGCCGCCTGGACCTCGTCGTCGAGGTCGCGGCTCATGGTGACCATGCCCTCGCCCGTGACGTCGATCCGGGCCTGGGCAAACGCCTCCTCGAGCGACATCCCGTAATCGATGACGAAGCTCAAGATCTGCATGACGGCGGGCATGATCCGCCTGCCGCCCGAAGCGCCGATGGCGATCCGGTGCGCCTCGTCCTGGGCGATCACCGGGCACATGTTCGACAAGGGCCGGACGCCCGGCGCCAGCGAGTTGGGCCGGCCGGGACGCGGATCGAACCACATGATGCCGTTGTTCATCAAGATGCCGCTCGATGGCAGGACAACCTTGGAGCCGAAGAGCGAGAGCAGTGTCTGGGTCAAGGTCACCATGTTGCCGGCAGCGTCGATCACCGAGAGGTGGCTGGTGCAGTCTGGCGCTGGGCCCGTGAGTGCAGCATGGCCGTCCTCGATCAGGCGCTTCTCGTAGACACGGCGCAACACCTCGGCATAGGAGCCGAACGCAGCGGCTCGCGGCCAGTCACCCTCGAACGGCTGGCCGGCAAGGCCGGCGAGGCAGGCAAGCAGCGTGTGGCCGGCGAAGAGGCCCGGCATGGCGAAGATGTCGGCGCCGCCATAACGCGCGTGGAGCGGCTCGCGGAGGACGGCGCGATAGGCGGCGAGATCGTCCGCCGCCAGCGGGCTGCCGAGCGCTTGGGCTTCCGCTGCGACCTGCTCGGCGAGCCCGCCGCGATAGAGCGTCTCGGCTCCCTCCTCCGCCACCATCGCCAGGCTCTGGGCGAGGCCGGAGAGCATCAGCGCCGCCTTGCCACCGACCGGCGACGGCACCGGCGGCAAGCCATCAGGCAGATAGACGGCAGCACTGCTGGCAAAGTCGCGCAGGTCCCTGGCCGCGGTCGACACCAGGAGCGCCGCATACCAATCGATCTCGAGACCCTCCCCGGCGAGCCGCCGGGCCGGGGCCACGAGCTCCGCCCAGGGCATCCGTGCGAAGCTCTCGTGCGCCAGACCAAGCGCCGCGAGCCCGCCAGGCACCGCGAAGGAGTGTGGCCCCTTGAGGTTGATGTCGCCTTCGACCGCCGGCCAGGCAAAAAGGTCGGCGGCCGTGTCGCCGCTCAGCTTATAGGCGGCAGGATCAAGTGCCTGCGGTGATACCATGCCGCCGTCGATGGCGTGCGTGGTGCCCGTTTCGGCGCGGTAGACGAGCATCGTCGCACCGCCGCCGAGGCCGCTCATCCAGGGCTCGGTGGCGGCAAGCGCGAATGAGGTGGCGATGGCGGCATCGACCGCGTCGCCCCCGGCGGCCAGCACCTCAACGCCAACGGTCGCTGCCTTGCGGTTCTGCGCGGCGACCACGCCGTTCTTGCCGTGCACGGCGTGCTTGGCGAGCTGGGTCGAGTCGGCGAATGCATCCATGGATTTCGTCTCCGGGCGCCGGGCCGACAACCGTCCGGCGTCCACAAAGGGCGCAGAGCGGCTTCGCTCGTGGTTCAGGCGGCGGCCTTGCTGATGGGTCCACCACGCCTCGAGCGCAGCATCGCCATGGCAATGACGAGGAGCACCAGCGGCAGGGCGGCGAGGTTCATTGGCTGCCAGCCCAGCCATTCGTGCAGCGCCCCACTGCTGGCGGCGGAAAGCGTGACAGCCGAGAACAGGCAGAGATCGTTGAAGCCCTGCACCTTGGCTTTCTCGCTCGGCCGATGCGCGCGGGTGAGCAGTGTCGTACCGCCGATGAACATGAAATTCCACCCCAGGCCGAGAAGAATCAGCCCGGCGATGAAATTGGCCAGCTCGATGCCGGCAAAGTTGATGCCGATGCAGGCGAGCATCAAGAGGCCGCCAATGGCGATCATCCGCTCCGCGCCGAAGCGCGCGATGAGCGAGCCGGTGAAGAAGCTCGGCGCGAACATGCCGACCACATGCCATTGAATGACGGTGGCGCTGTCGGCAAAAGCGAACCCGCAGGCGAGCATGGCGAGCGGGGTCGCGGTCATCAGCAGGTTCATGGTGACGTAGGCGACGAGCGCTGCGGTGAAGGCGGTGATGGCGTCCGGCTGACGGACGATCAGCCTCAAGGAGCGCGCCGGTGCTGCGCTGACCGAGACTTGCTCCCGCGGGATATCGAGAAAGCTCAAGGCGATGGTGGCGCAGAGTGCCACGATCGCGATGACGACATAGCAACCGGCAAAGACGAAGGGCGGGATCAGGTTCTGCGTTGCCTTCGCGAGCTCCGGGCCGATGAAGGCAGCGACCAGGCCACCCGCCAGCACCAGGCTGATGGCTCGGGCCCGGGCGGCGAGCTTGTCGCCGGCGGCGCTCTGGTCCGCGGCATCGGCGGCGGTGAAGCGGTAGTATTGCGAGAACGCGGAGAAGACACCGTAGAGCAGGCCGGCGGCGACGAAGATCGAGAAGCTCGCCTGGATCACGCCATAGGTGCCGAGCAGGCCCGAAGCCACGCCGAACAGCCCGCCAATCATCAGCCCGGCACGCCTGCCGATCCGCCCCATCAGCAACGAGGCCGGCATGGTGGCGAGCATCGTGCCGAGAAACTGCGAGGCCAGCGGCAAGGTCGCCATCGCCGGATGCGGCGCGATCTGCAGCCCGACCAGGCCGGAGGTCGTGATCAAGATCGTGTTGGCCATGAAGAAAAAGGCCTGGCACGACGCCAGGATCGCGACATTTCTAGCAAGGGACGGGGTGCGCATGGGCCTAGCTTTAGCCCGACGCGCGCCCTTGGGGAACTGGTTGACGTCGCAAAGGAGCGAGAAACATGGCGATCCTGGCAGTCCGCACCACGGGCATCGGCGCGCTCGCGCTTGCTATCGTAAGCCTCTTGGCCATGCCGATATCGGCCCAGGCACGTGGCTGCTTTCCGATCGCCGAGCGGCTGCTGCCCGGAGTGCAGCTGGCCAGCCTGCCGGCCGGCGCCACCGTGGCCATCACCTATCTCGGCCACAGCAGCTTTTGGATCGAAAGCCAGGCCGGTGCTGCGGCGATCACCGACTACAACGGCTACCATGTGGGACCGGCACTCCCCGACGTGGTGACCATGAACAACGCCCACTCGACCCATTACACCAATCAGCCGGAGTCCGAGATCGCGCATGTGCTCCGCGGTTGGAATCCTATGGGCGGCCTCGCCGAGCACGATATCGAGCTCGAGGACATGCGCGTGCGCAACATCCCGACCAGCGTGCACGGCCGGACTGGCGCCCAGGCCAACTCGAACTCGATCTTCGTTTTCGAGGTCGAGGATCTGTGCATCGCCCATCTCGGCCACCTGCACCATCTGCTCACCGATACGCATCTCGGTGAGCTCGGCCTGATCGACATCCTGCTCGTGCCGATCGACGGCACCTACACCATCGCCCAAGGACAGATGAAGCAGGTGATCGAGCAGATCGGCCCTGCCGTCGTCATCCCGATGCATTACTTCGGCGAGGCCTCGCTCAACCGGTTTCTCGACCTCATGGCGACCGAGTGGACGATCAGGCGAGAGCTGGACGGCAGCGTCGCCTACGACCGGCTCAGCCTGCCGCTGCGCGAGATACACGTTCTCCAACCGGCTCGATTTTGACCAGAAGATCACCGTTTACCAATAAACACTTCAGTCATGAGCGCTAAGTCGGCGAATCTGTAAACGCCGAGACCTACCAAGGTGCTGAATTCACTGCACGATTCGCCGAATAATCGTCGAAAAACTAGGACTAATTTTAGCCAATCTCGATCGAGACGAAATCTGGATATTCCAATGACTTAGATGCCACCAAGAAGAATTCGAGCATCAGAAGGATTGGTTAATTTTCTACTAGAAGAGACTATAGTATCTACTGAATAAAAACTGCCGATCGATAGACGGCCGCTGCCAAAAAACGAATAACAAGGGCAGGCAAAGCGCCTCCCCAAAAATCGAAAGGGCAGCGAACATGATTAAGCGTAACCATTGGGCGGTTCCCGGTTTCTCAGCGTTGGCCCTGCTGACGCTCGCCGCATGCAGCGGTGGTGGTGGTGGCGGCAATGGCGGTGGTGGCGGCGTCGGCGGCACACCGTCGACCGGCGCTGGTGCTGGCGGCGGCGGCACGACCCCGCCGGTCGTCGACTTCGCCATCCCCAACCCCTACGCCGATGTCACCAGCGACTCGCCGAACAAGCTCGACACCCTGCACGTCTTCGGCGACAGCTACTCCGACACCTCCTCCTTCTTCCGCACATGCGGCATGGGCGGCGCCGGCGCCAATTGTGTCGCGGCCAGCGACATGTGGTCCGAGCGGTTGGTGCGCTCGGTTCCCGGCGCCTCGCTGAACACCTACGCCAGGGACGGTGCCTCGGCGCTCGACGGGGGCGTCTACGGCGACGCGACCAATGACTTCAAGACGCAGGTCGACTCCTTCGTCGCCGGCAGCAGCTTCGGTGCGAACGACCTCTCGGTGGTCTATATGGGCTACAATGACGTCAATGCCCTGGGTGTGGGCGAGCATGATCCCTCGATCGCCGACTACGAGACCCAGGTGCAGCGGCTGATCGCAGCCGGCGCCACCGACAGCGAGCGGCGGCTGTTCCTCACGCTCTTGCACGATTTCGGTGACGTGCCGAGCTCGCTCGCCGATCCCGGCGCCGACAAGGGCGGGCGGACCGTGACGGTGAATGACGGCATCGCCGACATCGTCAACGGCAAGAGCAACGTCGTCGCCGTCGACATGTTCACGGTGTTCGAGCGGATCGCCGCAGATCCCGCTCGCTACGGTCTCACCAATGTCACCGACGCGGTTGGGCCAGGCGACGACGCGAGCACCTATCTCTATACCGATGGCGAGCACTTCACCGCTCGCGGCCAGGAGATCATCGCCCAGGTCTACAATCACTACCTGACCCGCGGCTGGGATCTGGCCAACACGCTGCAGGGCAGCACGGCCAATCGCGACCAGCTGAACAGCGATGTGGACGACCGCCTGGCCGAGCTGGCATCGCTCGATGCCGGCAAGGCGGGCTTCAGCACCTTCTTCGTCGGCGACGACCGGGCGGCCGCCTTCGACAATTACGACATCGAGATGGGTGACCCGAGCCGCTCAGGCTTCGCGCAGCTCAGCCAGTCGGCGCGGGCCGATGCCGGCATCGGCCTCAACTACGCGCTCGACGGTGCCACCCGCCTCGGCGTCGTGATGAGCCGCTACGACGGCGACGACGACTACAATAACGGCGCGCTGAGCACCAATCTCGGCACCGAGAGCGACGCTGTCAGCCTCTTCGTCGACACCAAGGCCGGCCCGTTCAGCCTGCGCACCAAGGCGAGCTTCGCCAACGACACTTACGACAAAGTGACGTTCGACGATGTCGTCGGCGAGAGCCACGGCGCCAGCCATGACGGCCGCACGATGTCGGTCTCGCAGACCGCGAGCACGGCGCACCGCGTCGGCAAGACCTGGCTGCAGCCTTGGGTCAACCTCACCCACACCCGCCAGGAGATCGACGGCTACACGATCTCGAACCCTTACGTCTCGGACCTGACCTACTCGGGCGCCGAGACCAGCGAGACCCTGGCGAGCATCGGCCTCAACGCCACGGGCGACCGGCTGGCTCTGAGCTCGAGCGCGGGCGTCACCTTCTCGGGCGGCCTCAGCTACACCCGCTCGCTCGGCATGGACGACTACGAGGTCACGGTTCGCGAAGAGGCGCTCAGGGGCCTCGAGCAGACCGAGACGGTCGAGCGCGCCGACGTCGAGACCGTGGGCATCCGGCTGAGCTCGGTGTTCGACATGGGCGAAGCCGTCTCGCTCAGCGCCGACTACGCGCTGACCAAGCAGCTCGGCTTCGAGACCGACCACGCCGTCACCGCTCGCTTCAACTACCGCTTCTGAGTTGGGCAGGACGCACGGGGCGCCCCTCACCGCCCCGCCTGGTGGTCCGCACTAGCCCTGCATAAGAAGGCCACCAGCGGTCCTCGACTGGGGCGCCCGGGAAACTGGGCGCCCCTTTTTACTGTTGGGTGCAAGGAAACACGCCGGGTCAGCCGAGCGGCGGCGCCCGACTGGGTCGAAGCGCCGCCCGTCCTGCCTCCTACACTGCTTAGAGCCTATCCGAAAACTTCGGCCATATCCGTATTGTGCGTTGGTCACGCGCCGACCATGGCGTTCCGCGGATCCTGTTACTGCTGTCGTGCGATGAACCAAGCCAGATAGCCGTCGAGATATCGGGTTGCAGATCCTCTGAACGGCCGGAAGTAGTCTTTGAGCGCTGCGGGGAGGTGGTTGACGACGTGATACCAGGAGCGGTTGCTGGGCAGATAACGTGTCGCGACGCCGGGAAAGCCGCCGATCCACTGCTTCACGCGGCTGTGGTGGGCGTTGGAGGAGCAAGAGATCGTCGTCAAGATCATCGGCGAAGGTGCTTCGCGCCGTCTACTTTTTGGGGAATCTGCCGAAGGCGGCATCGGAGTGGCCTAGCGGCTTCTTGCCGACGACCGGACCCGACAAGAGGTCGCTCAACGGGCTCGGCAAATCCTGCATGTCGAGCCGGACAGCGGGAAACCAAGCACCAACACCTGTCCTGCCGCCTGCTACGAATGCCTCTTGAGCTACGCCAATCAGATCGATCGTAAGCGCCCGGTGGTTCATGCGGCCTTTTCGGTTGACGGCTGCGCTTGGCCCGTTGGGCACCATCGCCATGGCAGCAGCTCGTCGATTTGGTTGCTGGGGTGATCGACGATGCGGGCGAGGATGTTGGCGAGGTAGGCTTCTGGATCGTGGCCGTTGAGGATGGCGGTCTGGGTAATGGTGTAGATCGTGGCGGCGCGGCGGCCGCCGTTGTCGGAGCCGGCGAAGAGCCAGTTTTTTCTGCCCAGCGCTATCGGGCGGATGGCGCGTTCGGCGGCGTTGTTGGTGATCTCGAGGCGGCCGTCGGTGGTGAAGCGGACAAGGGCGGGCCAGCAGGCGGGGCTGCTCTTCTTGCTGATCGTGGCCAGGGACTGCTCGAGGAAGGCCCTGAGCGCGTCGAGCTTCGGCAGGGAGAGCTCTCGGCGGCTGGTGGCGAGGCGGTGTGTCGGCGCATGGCCGTTGATCCCGGCCTCGATGACGAAGAGCTGGGCGATGCGTTCGAGGGCCTCCCTGGCGAGCGGCGAGTTGGTGGCGGCGTGGACGTCGTAGAGTTTGCGCCTGGGATGCGCCCGACACCGCTCACCCCGGCGTGCCCGGCCGTAGCGCCTGGCCATCCCTCGTGGGGCCGCGGGGACCCCACAGCCCCGCTAAGCTTGGTCGAGGCGCCGGTTTCGTCGATCGGGCGTCAGGCGCTCGGGCGCCAACTCGGGCTGAACCTCGAACCAAGCCAGCCGCCGTTGCCAGACGTCAGGCCGCTGCTGCTCGGCGGCGTGCGCCGTTTTTTTTGAAGCTGAGCCAATGCTGCCGAAGAACCAGCCGGGCGCGCGGCGGGTCGATGACCGTCGGGTCTTGAGCGGCATTTTCCATGTGCTGCGGTCCGGCTGCCGCTGGCGGGATTGTCCGCCGGAATACGGCCCACGGACGACGATTTACAATCGTTTCAACCGCCTCCGCGGCCTGCTGGCCGCGTCTCCTTCGGAGATCGGATGATCCGCCTGCTGACGGATCATGGTCCCATCGCAAGATCTGGCAAGAGATGCTCGAGGCTTTGAGCGAAGCCGGGCATCTTGGCGGCACGGTTGCGGTCGACAGCACGTATGTCAAAGCTCATCGCTCGGCGGCCGGCGCCCAAAAAAACGGCGCAGGATCAAGCGATTGGCGTCTCGCGAGGCGGCCGGTCGACCAAGATCCACATCGCCACCGACCTCCTCGGCCGGCCGATCGCCATCCACCTGACCGCCGCTCAGCACAGCGATATCAGGAGCGTCGATGCGCTGCTCGCCAAGATCGGGGCCTGCAAACGTCTCATCGCCGACCGCGCTTATGATGCCGACGCTCTGCGACGCAAGTTGCGCGACAATGGCATCAAGCCGGTCATTCCGGGAAAGAAGAACCGGATCGTCAAAATCCGCCATGACAAAGAGGCCTACAAGCAGCGATGGCGCGTCGAGGCGGCGATCGGCCGGCTCGAGGATTTCCGCCGCGTGGCCAGCCGCTACGACAAGCTCGCCCGGACATTCCGCGATAGCGTTGCACTCGCTGCAATCTACATGTTCTGGCTGTGATTGAGTCCAGAGCCTAGTCGCCGCCGGGCGTGTCGCTATCGATCCGGCCGGTCAGCGGCCGATCCGATGAACGACGTGTGGGCCATGGACTTCATGTCGGACAAGCTCTTCGACGGTCGGCCGTTCCGGATCCTGACCATCGTGGACTGCCATACGAGAGAGGCTCTCGCGACCGCTGCGAGGTCCAACTTCAGAGCCCGCCAGGTGATCTGGGAGCTTGACCGGATCGCCCGGCTCCGGGGCAAGCCACGTAGCATCAGGGTCGACAACGGGCCCGAGTTCGCTGGACAACTCCTCGATCAGTGGGCCTATCTGAACAAGGTCGAGCTCGACTTCTCGCGGCCCGGAAAGCCTAGCGACAACGCGTCTATCGAGGCGTTCAATAGCCGCCTTCGTCAGGAAGGTCTCAACGCTTCATGGTTCCTGCCGCCGGCTGACGCACGCACCCGGATCAACAACTGGAGGATCGACTATAACCAAAACCGACCACATTCGGCGCTCGGAAACTTGAGCCTGAGCGCCTTCGCAGCACAACTGAAACCAGCCCGGAAGGTCGCATGAAAACCGGACCAAAGATGAGGTGAAGTCCCAGCTAGAACAGATTCCCCTTATCCGTGGACCCGATTCAGGGGGCTGGGTCATGCTGGAAAAACGTTCTAAAGCCGGTGTTGCCGCGCTACTCCACAGAGGCGCGGCCTTGGATGATCCGAAGGCGATTCCGGGCCGATGTAGCGTTCGCCATTCCGGCGCTGTTCGACCTGCTCGAATCCGAAGGCTGGGACTACACCAGTCGCATCAAGGGCAACCGGTAGCTTTATGAGCGGATCGACTGGCTGAGACGGCGCCGCCCTGGTCGACCAGCGAACCAAGTCGTCCGTCGCTACATAAGCTTCCACTACCGCGCCAAAAGTTGGTCGAAGCCAAGGCGTGTGGTGGCCAAGGTCGAGTTTCATCCCGGCGAGCTGTTTCGGACCGTGGGCTTCATCGTCAACAATCGCAGCCTGCCGAACGAACGTGTGTTTGCCTGCTACAATGACAGGGGCATGGCCGAGCAGTACATCAAGGAAGGCAAGTACGCGCTGAGGTGGACACGGCTCTCCTGAATGCGTTTTGCAGCGAATGCGGTGCGGCTTCAGCTCCACGCCCTGGCCTACAACCTTGCCAACTTCCTGCGCACGCTTGCAACGCGCGATGGCACCGACACATGGTCGCTGACCTCGCTACGCAAGCGGCTGATCAAGCCTGGTGCGCGCCTTGTGCGTCATGCGCGCTGCGCCGTTTTCCAGATGGCCGAGGCCGCATTGCCGCGGTCGATATTCGCTGGGATACTCGACCTCATCAACCGGCTTTGCGGACCTCCGGCCGAAGCGGTATCTGCATGACCGGGACGGCGTCACGAGTGACATCACCCACTAACGACAGCAGAGGTGCGCCCAAAATACGCTGCAGCCATGGCCTTACCGTACTTGGGCGCCTATTCGCCTACGTTCCGACCTCGGCGTGGCACGTGGAACAGTCTCAATGGGTGCTATTTGGCTTGATAGCTACGCCCAATAACGGCAAGAATATCGCGAGCAAGCCAAATGGCGACTCCTGGTTTAGGTCAATTGGACGATGCACATCGTTTCCCTCCAGCGTAACAGTATGGTCGAGGATGAACAAAACACGCACTCAAAAATCTATAAAAATCACCGGTTTTTTAATAATTACGATATTTTTATTTGCCGCCTTTGAAGGCTTCTCGTATTACACACTACATTTTGTGCCGCAACTGGCGAGATTCATATACAAGGACCCAAACTTCCAAGAAGCTTCTTTCAACAAGTATTTGGCCGAGCGGGATCCTGAGTTGGGCTGGCCATCAAAAACCTGGTTGCAGACCTTCACCGATGGGAACGGTTGGCGACGGTCTCCCGCCAATGACGCGTTGCCGAAACGGGAGCCGTGCATAAGCCTATATGGCGATTCAATGACCTTTAGCGATGAAGTCGAGGATCAATTCGCGTGGGGCAATGTCATGGCCGAACGGCTGGGGTGCCGCGTCGCGAATTATGGTGTTAGCGGCTATGGTACCGATCAAGCTCAGCTCAGATTCGAACGGCACGTGGCTCAGGGCCGCGAGCTGGGCGAAGTCATCGTGATGGGCCTACTACCAGTCAATCTAAATCGTACAGTAAATCAGTGGCGCTATTTTTTGCTTCCCTCCAATCCATTCGGGTTCAAGCCTGTTTTCTCGATCGAAGCCGAAGGGCCTGTTCTTAATCCAGTGTTTTCGGGCGATTTTGAACAGCTTCAAGATTTGGCACGACAGCCCAATGACTACCTTTTATATGACGAATACGCACCAGGATCGGAAAATTTACTGGCACCAATAAGTACGCCGAGCTTTCCCTATAGCTGGTCATTATTCCAACTTGCAACGAAACTGACCACTAATTTTCGCTTTTCTCAAATTGGTGAGAAGGTTAACTTTCTTAACTATCCAGTTTATTTCGACAATCGAGATGGAATATCTAAGCGCAAGATTGAGGTTCTCAAGCACATTGTGGATCGCTTCAGGTCGACCTGCGAAGAACAGTCGAAACGTTGCGTCTTCTTACTTATTCCCGATGCTGAGCTTGTCCTGCAGCGACAAAGATCCGGTCAACACAATCTTGAATGGCTGGCCGATGCAATACCATCCAAGCTCGAATACATAGACGCGACCGATATTTATGACGAAGTCGAGCATTATTGCTCCGTGCTTACGGGCCCCGATATCTGTTACGGGCATTTCAATCCCGAAGGTTACAAATTGCTCGCGGACTTCGTCCTGGAGAAATTGGAGAATAGCCCCCTATAGCTGGACACCTCCGAGAACCGGCTGATTCCCGGCCTTTGGCCGGGTCTTGGCGCTGATGATGCGGTTTCGGGGGCCGGTCGTGCTTTGCTGGAGCCGGCTTTCGGCCTGATTTGCCGGATCTGTCTGGCCTCTTTGGTCAAGCGTGTCGTAGGGTGGATTCCCTCTCCAAGCGCAGAGGCGCTAAGGTGCTGAAAACGCTTGGAGGGTTGGAGGATGGGGGAAGGCCGCTACCGGCATTTGTCGTTTGAGGAGCGTGAGCAGATCGCGATCTGGCGGCTGGAGGGTGTCAGCCAGGCCGAGATGGCGCGACGGCTGGGCCGTTCGTCGTCGACTGTTAATCGCGAATTGGCGCGCAACCGGCTGCCTTCGGGCGGCTATCAGCCGAGCTTCGCCGAGGGCTCCTACCTGGTGCGGCGCGAGCGGCTGGCGTTGCTCGAGCGGGACGAGCGGCTGGAGCGGTTCGTGATCGATCGCCTGACCGAAGGCTGGTCGCCCGAGCAGATCGCCGGCCCGCCATGGTCTCCTGACCATGGCTGCTTCGCAGATGGATCGCCGGGGCTGCGGGGGCTCGGCACGGAGACGATCTATTCGCTTCATCTATCGGGCGCGGCAGAAGGTCGAGAAGCTCTGGAAGCTGCTGCCCCGCGGCAAGGCTCGCAGAGGCCGACGCAAACGGCGCGAAACCAAGAGCACGATCACCGATCGCCAAATCCCGCTCGATCCACGAGAGGCTCGAGGTCGTCCAGAATCGCGAGAAGCTCGGCGACTGGGAGGCCGATCTGATGTTCTGCCGGCGCACCCAGCCGGTTCTGGTGCTGCACGAACGCGCCTCGCGGCTGACCCTCGCGGCCAAGCTCGCCGGCAAGAGTGCGGCCGAGACCGCGGCCACGCTCATGGCCGTCTTCAAACGGCTGACCCCCGAACTCAAAGGCTCGATCACCTTCGATAAGCCGCGCCAGCAGGCAAGCGGCTCCATTCCTGAAAGGACCGAGGCCAGGAGGCCTCGGCGGGGCAGCGAGTTCGCCCGCCATGGCCTGTTGGCCAGCGTCAGCGGCATGACCACCTGGTTCTGCGACGCCTACGCCAGCTGGCAGAAGGGCAGCGTCGAGAACACCAATGGCCGGCTGCGAAGACAGCTGCCGAGGCATCTCGACCTCGACACAGTGAGCCAGGCCGACCTCCAGGACATCGTCCTCTCGCTCAACCTCACGCCACGAAAGTGCCTCGGCTACCTCACCCCGATCCAGGCCTTCTTCAAAGGCCTTGGCAAGGACGTCAGCATCCGGTTTGCTTGAACGCAGCTCGCCTCTGCGCTTGGAGAGGGAAGCCACCCCCGGTCATTCTCGACATAGAGGATCTCGCAGATCACCCAGAACGACGCGTGCAGCGTGAGGATCGCCGCAAGAACGGCGAGCGACGAGCTCGCCCAGAGATAGATGACGAACAGCAGCACTAACTCGTCCGTCAGCACCACGCGCCGCAGAAGCCGCTCGCCCGAACGTCTGATCCGCTCCATCTAGAAAAACAGCAGGTACGCCTCGGCATGCGCCGGCTCGAAGCGGGCGGCGGGCCATTTCAGGTACAAGGTCGTGCGGGCGGCGGCCAAAAGATCGCCGTCCTCGTCGTTGTCGGTGACCACCGTCGCCGTTGCCAGCCGGTCGGCGCCAAGGGCGGCCTCGACCACTTCCAGCTTGCCGCGTCGGCGCCAGGCGAAGCCGGTCCAGAGCGGCGAGGCGAGGAGCGTCGGCCGCTCGGCCTCGGGTAGGGCGGCGAGCAGCGGGGCGACGATCGGGCGAAAGCCGTTGGTGACGATCCAGGTGCCGCTTACGGATGCCCGGGCGACCCAGGGGGGGGGCGAACGCTGGGTTCCGCCATTTCGGGCCAAGCTCGACAGCGAGTGTCCGCCAGCGGCGGAACGACCAGGGCAAGAGCACGACGACCAGGAGCACCCGGAGCCAGTCGCGCCAGACATGCTGATGGTCCGGGCCGGGCAGCAGCCGCCAAGTTTCAGGCCGTCGAGGGCGGCGAGCAAGAGGGCGGCCGGCCAGGCGGGCCGCAGGCGCGCGAGAAAGGCCTCGGTCGAGTTGCGCAGCCAATAGGTCTCGTCGAAATCGAGCAGGAGCGGGCTTTCGGGATCGATGCTCTCCAGGTCTGCTGCCGTTGCCGCAACCGCTCGCTCCACCCCGCTCGTCCGCGTTCGTTCCGCCCGGCCCCTCGTGCCGTTGCGCATCATCTAGCCAGGGCGGGCGGCGATGACCAAGCTCGTGTTGATCACGCCCGCGCATCGATCGGGCTGGACGCCGGGGGCGGGTTTCGTCATGTTACAAGGCGCGTTTGAGCCCAATAGCCAAGGCGGGACCCCGAGCCGTTGTATTCGCTGGACCGATCGTCTTTCGTCGAGCCCGTGGGCTGGCAGCGGCTGATCCGCGAGGTCGTGACCAACGGCTGGCTCTGCATCGCCAGCCAAGTGCTCTACGTCCGCTTGATCATCGGTGACTCGTCCGTCCTGTCGTCGCGGCAGGAGACGCTGCTGCGCCTTTTCGTGCTGCCGAGCTTGCCGCTGGCCATCGCGCTCTTCGCCCTGCGCTGGCGGGAGATGGTCGAGATGCTGTTGCTTCTGCCGTTTCTCTCGCTCTTTCTTTTTCTCGTCTGGGCGTCGGTTGCCTGGTCGTTCGATCCCGGCCTGACGCTGCGCCGGGCGCTGGCGGCCACGACCTACCCGTTGATCGGGATCTGGCTGGTGATCGCCGTCGCCGTAACGCTCCGCTCCAGCCCGACCGCGGTGACCGGCGATGCGCGCTGAACGCCGGCTCGCCATTGCCGGCATTCTAGCCCTGCTCGCGGGAGCCATCGCCCCGCCTGCCCTCGCCCTCGACCTCGAAGCCGCGATCGCCGAGGGCCGGGTGGTCGAGGTTGCACCCGAGGGACCGGTCTCGACCCTGGCGGCAGCCGTGGAAGTGGCGCGGGCCGATGCCGGGATCGACACGGTGCTCGTCGCCGACGGTGCTTATTTCGTCGCAAGCCCCGTCCGTCTCGGGCCGGCCGATGCCGGGCTCACCATCGCCGCCGCCCCGGATGCCCGGCCGGTTCTCCATGGCGGCATCGATCTCTCAGCAGCCGACTGGGTCGCCGCAGAAGACGGGGTCTACACGCTCGATCTCCAGGGTACAGAGCTGCCGCGTGGCGTGCTCGACCTGCATGTCGGCGGGGTGCGGCAAGAGCCTGCCCGCCATCCGAACGCGACGCCGGGCGATCCGACCACGGGCTGGCTGTTCGCAGCCGAGGGTACGAGCGGCCACGAGGTGGTGCACTTTCACCAGGGCGACGTACCGGCGGGGTTGGCGTCCGAGGGACTCCGGGTCTGGATCACCGACGGCAACCAGTGGGCCAGCAATGTCGCCCAGGTCCAGGCCATCGACCACGCAGGCCGGACGATCCGCCTCGAAGACAACGTCCCCTGGCACCAGCTCGACCAGCGCAGCCGCTATTACCTCTTGGGCAGCCGGTCATTCCTCGACGCGTCCGGCGAATGGCAGTTCGCGGCCGACACGGCCACCTTGGCGTTCCGCCCCGGCAACCCCGCGGTGCTGACGGACGGCACCACGATCGTCGCGGCCACCACCGACAGCGTGATCGAGATCGAGGGGACGCGCAACATCACCATCGCCGGCCTGGAGCTGCGCGATGCCTCGCCGCACGGCAGCGACCGCGGCTATGACTACCTGCAGATCGGCGGCGGGGCGATCAAGGTCCAGGACGCGCACGGCATCGCTATTCTGAACAACCGCATCGTCAATGTCGGGGTCGGGGTCAACCTGCTCGATGTCGAGGAAAGCCGCGTCGCCGGTAACAGCATCCGGCACACGGCCGGCCACGGTGTCCACGTCAACATGCCCTGGGACGGCCGCGGCAGCCGGGCGATCAGTATCGAGCGCAACACCATTGGCGCGGTCGGCCACACCTTCATCGAGACCGCCGGCATCAGCTTTTTCGGGACCAACGACAGTAGGATCGCCCACAACACGATCGAAGATGCGGCCCAGTTCGGGATCATCGGGGCGCAGGTCCGCGAAACCGGCGAGGATGCGATCCACGCGAACCACATCGAGCACAATACCGTCCGCCGGGCCAACACCCGCAGCGCCGATGGCGGCGGGATCAAGCTATACGCCCGCAACCCGGGCGGTGCGCGGGAGAACGTCATCCGGCACAACTGGATCGACGGGGCCACGCATCTGATGAGCCTGCCGGACGGCAGCTTCTTCGCCGCCGACGACTGGGACCCGCAGCGCTGGCCGCAACCGATCTCCGCTGGGCTCTATCTCGACTGGAACATCAACGACAGCCTGATCGAGGGCAACCTCGTTACCCAGAGCTACGGCGGTATTCTACTGGTCAACAGCGATCGCAACCTGATCCGTGGCAATGTCGTGGCCGATGGGTACGGCGCCGGCTTGGCCGTGAACGACCAGCCGGCGGAGGGTCGCCCGCCCATGGACGGCAACCTCTTCGAGCGCAACATCGTGCTCCGCGATCATCTGAATGCCGTGGCGGTCCAGGTCTACGATCCGACCGGCGGGCCGCCGCCGGCACGTTTCGCGAACAATGTCTATTGGGGGAAGGCCGTTGCCGGCGATGCCTTCTTCGTCCAGGGCCGCGGCTGGCCCGATGATCTTACCGGTGACATCACGGCCTGGAATGCGACAGCTGACGTGGCCGGGGACGAGGTGATGGCCGATCCCGGTTTCGCCGATGTCGGCAACCGGGATTTCCGCCCGAGCAAAGCTGCCGTTGCTGCGCTCGACCTCTTGCCTTTGGATCCCACGCTGCTTGAGCGTGCCCGCGACCGCTGAATCCAATTATCCTGATATTAGAACAACTACCTATCACAGCATCGTCGATGGCGTGCCCGCCTGAGCGTTGCGGAGAGGTAGTTCGTCAAAATCCGCCATGACAAAGAGGCCTACAAGCAGCGGTGGCGCGTCAACGCGACGATCGGCCGGCTCGAGGATTTCTGCCGCGTGGCCAGCCGCTACGACAAGCTCACCCGAACATTCCGCGATAGCGTTGCAATCGCTGCAATCTACATGTTCTGGCTGTGATTGAGGCCAGAAACTAGAGCTGTGGCAGGTAGCCGTCCTGCCGGATATCGGAATCATCCTCGCCGCAGGCGTGGTCCGGTTTTTCGGCTACGGTGTCAGCCTTGCCCTGTTCGTGCTCGGCCTGCGCTATCTCGGTGCCGCCCGTGCCGGAGCTTATTTCTCCCTTGCCCCCTTCATCGGAGCTGTGCGGGCCGTTGGTCTATTGAACGAAGCTTTATCACCGCAGCTATTGGTGGCCGGAGCTTTGATGGGTTTTGGATTGTGGCTTCATTTGGCCGAGCGGCATGAAATACGCACACACATGAAGGATTGGTGCTGTCAACGGCAGTAAGAGATCCAGCCACGATGGCGGCGTAAGGTCCAGCCAGTGACACTTGCAACGAAGACGGGTCCAGGGGGCCGTCTTCGTTCGCGGCGTTGGCGGGTTCGGGTCTGTTGCCGGGGCCGGCTCTGGGCGAGACGATAGGACGGTCCGTTCATCTGGAGGATGTGGACGTGATGGGTCAGGCGATCGAGCAGCGCGCCGGTCGGACGCGCATCGCCGAAGATGCTGGTCCACTGGTCGAACGGCAGGTTGGAGGTGATGATGGTGGCGCCGCGCTCATGGCGCTGGCTGATCAGCTCGAGGAGGAGCTCGGCGCCGGACTTGGAGAGTGGCACGAAGCCGAACTCGTCGATGCTGAGGAGTTCCTGGCCGGCGAGCGTCTGCTGCAGTCTGAGGACCCGCTTCTCGTCGCGCGCCTCGATCAATTCGTGCGCGATGGCAGCGGCGGTCGCGAAGCGAACCTTGATACCCCGCTGGCAGGCGGCGAGGCCGATCGCAGTGGCGATGTGGGTCTTGCCGGTGCCGCTCGGTCCCAGGGCGATGACGTTCTCGTGGCGGGCAATGAGCTCAGCCCTGGTGAGATCGAGCACGCGCTTCTCGTTGAGGCTGGGGATGACCTCGAAGCCGAGGCTCTCCAGACTTTTGACCGCCGGGAGCTTGGCGGCCTTGATCCGGCGCTCGATCATCCGGGCTTCGCGGTCGAGGCGCTCGAGTTCGATCAGCGTGGCCAGATGGCGCACATTATCGACGTTCTCGCTGGCGCATTGTCGCGCCAGCTTTTGATGCTCGCGCAGAACGGCAGGCAGCTTCAGCCGCTCGAGATGATGCTGGAGGAGCAGCTCGGGCGCTTCGGCCGCAGCGGTCACTGCGACGCCCCCGCGATCAAGGCATTGTAGCTGGCCGGCGATGTTCGCTGAACGTTTGCCGCGGGCAGATGCGGGCAACGATCGACATCGAGCCGGGCTTCGAGCAGCCGGCGCAGCGTGGCGAAGCTGTCGGGCCGTTCCCAGCCCTGGAGTGGAGCTGCCTGGTCGAGCGCGCCGACCTTCTGCTCCAGCAAGGCCAGATAATGCAGCGGGTTGAAGACGACGTCGGCAGTCTCATGGGATCGTCGCTGGCGGGCAATCTCTTCCCCGCCAGCGACGATGACCACCTCGTCGACAGAGCCCTTCACGATGACCTCGCGATGGGCGAAAGCCACCGGCACCGAATAGTCGTTGTTGCGGCAACGCACGAGCGCCTGGCTCGAGACACGGCCCGGCCGCTTGTCACAGACATCGAACGGCGTCGCTGGGAAATCGAGAAAGGCCGCCCGGTCAATTGCCAGCCGATCGGCAATCGTGCCCTCTGCACCGCGCAAGACAGCCTGCTGGCGTTCACGGCAACGCTCCTGCAGCACCG
Organism: uncultured Alphaproteobacteria bacterium; assembly: GCA_942491185.1. GTDB lineage: Bacteria > Pseudomonadota > Alphaproteobacteria > Geminicoccales > Geminicoccaceae > SLRI01. The sequence goes on from CALOAB010000022.1 coordinate 42,132, forward strand.
CGTTCAGCTCGTCGCTATCGCGTGCTCGCGGGATCGGGACCATGAAGGCCCGGCGGGCAAATCCTGCCATGCCCTCGACCTTGCCCTTGTCGTTCCCTTTGGCAGGACGACCGGAGCGATCGGTGAAGAGATAATGCGATTGCAGGCCGGCAAGCAAGGCACTGCGCTTGCGGGTGCCATCGCCGAGGATCTGGGCAACGGCCAAGGTGGTGCTGTCGTGCAGGATCGCGAGCGGCACGCCGCCGAAGAACGCGAATGCCGCAATGTGGCTGTCGCAGAACGCTTCGGCCGTCTCGGCGTGGTAGGCCTGCACGAAGATCGCGTCGCTCTGAGCAAGGCCCATCACGAAGAACCGGATCTTCTGCTCGGCACCGCCCAGAACCGTCACGGCCTCGCCGAAATCGGCCTGCGCGTGGCCCGACGGATGCTGTAGGGGAGCAAACACCTCGCGGCGGGCCTGACGGCGCGGCCGCAGATCGTCGCGCACCGTCGAATAACCGCCGTCATAACCGCGCTCGTCACGCAACCGCTCGAGGATCCGCTGCGCCGTATGGCGCTGCTTGCGCAGCACGCGCTCGTCCTCGTCCAGGATCTGGTCGATGAAGCCCACATGATCCGCCAGCTTCGGGCGCCGCACCGGCATCACCCGCCGATAACCCGGTGGCACCGAATGCTTCAGGATCTCGGCCACCGTGCCCGAGCGGCCCCGCGGCGGCTCATGCCATCCCGCAAAACCGCAAAACAAACGCGACCATGAAGCGCTACGCCGTACATCCCCGCCCCTGGATCGGCAAAACCATCCAGAAACTTGCACGTGGCAGGTTCTTACGCCGCCAGCCCAGCACCATGCCGGGTACTAACGTGGCCGATTATTGCTCCGCCATTGTCATGGACCACTTTCTCTCCGGAATCACACCGACGGGCCGGCCGGACTGGAGGACCGTTCCTCCACGCCAGATCGACTGCGCCGTGCGCCAGCGCCGGTAGTCGGCGAGCGGATCCTCGAGCGGCACTGGCGGTCCTATTAAAAGGCGGACATGCTTTTCGATCGGCTGCACTTCCTGCCGCTTTTGGAGCAGAAGATCGGCGCTCTCGTTGCTTCGAAGCCTATAGACGGTTGCGCCGCTCGCTGGCTCAATAACACCGGCTTCGGTCAGGCGGCGAAAGCCGTAGGCGTTGGCTTCGTCGGTCGGCAGCGTTTCTGTAAACGACTGGCGGAGTAACTCGCGCCTACGCCTCATGAATGAAACGGGCTAGAGCGTGAGAACAAGCTGCGGTGGCACGGGACGCCTTAGCGAGGGGCGCGATGCTCTGTGGCGGCGACCGTCATTGTGTTACCGGTGTTCCCTTGGTGCTACCTCAGAGGAACGCTGCCGCATAAATCACCGCTAAGCCTTTGACAATTATGGTGCCCAGGGACGGATTTGAACCGCCGACACACGGATTTTCAGTCCGTTGCTCTACCAACTGAGCTACCTGGGCGCGGCGTCGGATATAGGGGGTTGGAGCGTGGCTGTCCAGCGGTCCGGTTCCCAATTTCCGCCGTCGTCGAAGGGCCGCCCGGCTTCAGCCGGCGAGCCTCGCATTCTGCGGGAACATGTGGCGCCTGGCCTCGTCATCGAAGGGTGCCACAGGACCGCTGCTGAGCTCCTTGGCGCGAAGTGCTGCCGGGCGCTCGCTGATCGCCGTGTGCCAGCGCTTGAGGTTTGGAAAATCACTCCAGGCGCCCTCGCCGAGGATGAACTCGAGCGGGTTCGACCAGCCCCAGGCGGCCATGTCGACGATGCCGTAGTCGTCACCGAGCAGAAAAGGGCGCGACGCCAGGCGGTCGTTCAGGATGCCGAAATGCCGGCTCGCCTCGAAGGTGTAGCGATTGATCGCATAGGCATTCTTGTCATCAGCGAAATGCTGGAAATGCACGGCCTGGCCGTTGTAGGGGCCGAGACCGGTTGCCACGAACATCAGCCAGGACAGCATTTCGCCACGTTTGGCGGCATCGGCCGGCAGGAACTTCCCGGTCTTCTCGGCGAGGTAGAGCAGGATGGCGTTGCTGTCGAAGACAACGGTCTCACCATCGACGATCACCGGCATCTTGGCGTTTGGATTCAACGCCTTGAACTCGGCGGTGTGCTGACCGCCACGCCGCGGGTCGATACGAATCAGCTCGTAAGCCAGACCCGTCTCTTCGAGGAAGAGCGCCACCTTCATGGGGTTTGGGGCCGGCGAAAAGTAGAACTTGAGCATGTCCGTGCACCTTGCAGGTCAGAGTTGTCGTGGGCCTAGGCTCGATCAGCGGTCGCGCCAAGGTCGAAGCAGCCGATCGCGCGCGGACGTGATCGGCTTGGGTGCCAGCGAACGGCAGACACTGTTGCTCGATCCCAGCCGCTCGAGCAGCGCGCGCCATACCCGATGCGGGTGATCGCTTGATCAAACGTCGAGCTGCGCGGATCGCCCATAACGAAAACGGCGGAGGATTTCCTCCGCCGCTTCCATCATGGGCCGGCAACGCCGGCCCGATCAGGCCTACTTGACGCCGTCGGGCATCACCTTGCCGTCGACCCAGGCCTGCAGCAGCAGGTCGTAGTCGACTGTGACGCCTTGCGGCTTCTCATTCTCGAGCTTCGCCTTGGGCGAGCCGGGCTGTGACAGCCAGTACTCGGGGTCCTGCTCCTCATTGAGCTTCGGACCGCACTCGCCCTGGACGTTCGCCCGCTCCAGCCGTGCCATGACCTGGTCCTGCTGCTGGGCCAGGCTGTCCATGGCGGCCTGCGGGGTCTTCTCGCCAGTGACGGCCTCGGCGACATTCGCCCACCAGAGCTGCGCCAGACGTGGGTAGTCGGGCACATTGACGCCGGTCGGCGTCCAGGCGACGCGGGCCGGGCTGCGGTAGAACTCGACGAGACCGCCGAGCTCAGGTGCCCGCTCGGTGAACGACGCGTCATTGATGTCGCTGTTGCGGATCGGCGTCAGGCCGACCTGGGTCTTCTTCAGCGAGGTGGTCTTGGCAACCGTGAACTGGGCGTAGAGCCAAGCCGCCTGGGCTCGCTCGACCGGCGTGGATTTCAGCAGCGTCCAGCTACCGACATCCTGGTAGCCGAGCTTCATGCCCTCCTCCCAGTAGGGACCGTGTGGCGAGGGCGCCATCCGCCACTTGGGTGTGCCGTCCTCGTTCATCACCGGCAGCGACGGATCGGCCAGGGCGGCGGTGAAGGCCGTGTACCAGAAAATCTGCTGCGCGATGTTGCCCTGCCCCGGAACCGGACCGGCCTCGGAGAAGGTCATGCCCGGCGCTTCCGGCGGCGCGTAGGCCTTGAGCCAGTCGATGTACTTGGTCAGCGCATAGACGGCAGAAGGTGCATTGGCGGCGCCACCGCGGCTGACGCTGGAGCCGACCGGGCTGCAGCCCTCCATCCGGATGCCCCACTCGTCGACCGGCACGCCGTTGGGAATGCCCGTGTCGCCGGTGCCGGCCATCGACAGCCATGCGTCGGTGAAGCGCCAGCCGAGCGACGGATCCTTCTTGCCGTAGTCCATGTGGCCGTACACGCGCTCGCCGTCGATCTCCTGCACGTCGTTGGTGAAGAAGTCGGCGATGTCCTCATAGGCCGACCAATTGACGGGCACGCCGAGCTCGTAGCCGTACTTGTCCGCAAACTGCGCCTTGAGGTCCGGATCGGTGAACCAGTCGTAGCGGAACCAGTAGAGGTTCGCGAACTGCTGGTCGGGGAGCTGGTAGAGCTTGCCGTCCGGGCCGGTCGTGAAGCTGAGGCCCATGAAGTCGTCGAGGTCGAGCGACGGCAGGGTATACTCGGCGCCTTCGCCTTCCATCCAGTCGCTGAGCGGCACGACGAAGCCATAACGACTGTGCGTGCCGATCAGGTCGCTGTCGTTGACGTAGGCGTCGTAGATGTTCTCGCCCGACTGCATCTGCGTCTGGATCTTCTCGATCACGTCGCCTTCCTGGATCAGGTCGTGATTGACCTTGATCCCGGTGATCTCGGTGAAGGCGGGCGCCATCACCTGCGCTTCGTAGACATGCGTGTCGATCGTCTCGGACACGACATTGATCTCGGTGATGCCTTGATCGACGAGCCGCTGTGCCGCGGCGATGAAGAACTCCATCTCGGCGAGCTGCTCGTCGCGGGTCAGCGTCGAGGGCTGGAACTCGTCGTCGACCCAACGCTCGGCCGCGGCCATGTCGGCCAAAGCAGGACCGCTCGCGGCGAGCAACGCCAAAGCGGCGGCGCTGCCCAGGAGCCTGTTCATTTTGATCGCCATTATGTCGACCTCCCTTGTTGTTGCCCCCTGTCGGTCATTGTCGCGGTCGGGGGCAGGTACCGCGAGAAACTCTTCAGCCCCAGCGCATCTCCGACGCAAACCAGAGCAGTGCGATCAGCGAGCCCCACCAGAGCGGCAGCTCAGTAAAGCCCAGCCAGCCCAGGTGGATGAAGGCGGCACCCAACAGCCCGATGAACAGGCGGTCGCCGCGGGTCGTCACCATGGGCAAGAAGCCCTTGCGCTCGATCGTCGGCCAAACGACCTCCAGCACGGTCATCGTGACGAGCATCAAGGCGATCGCCGAAAAGAATATCGCCACCGGCTGGGTCCATGCCATCCATTCGAGAATCTCCATGGTCGGCATCCTCACACCCGCCCGAGGGCGAAGCCCTTGGCCATGTAGTTACGGACGAAGTAGATGACGAGTGCGCCGGGCACGATGGTCAGCATACCGGCTGCGGCCAGCGTGCCCCAATCCATCCCCGCCGCCGATACCGTGCGGGTCATGGTGGCCGCGATAGGCTTGGCCTCGACCGAGGTGAGCGTTCGCGCGAGGAGCAGCTCGACCCAGGAGAACATGAAACAGAAGAAGGCGGTGACTCCGATCCCGGCCTTGATCAGCGGCATGAAGATCTGCACGAAGAAGCGCGGGAAGCTGTAGCCGTCGATATAGGCGGTTTCGTCGATCTCCTTGGGCACGCCCGACATGAAGCCCTCGAGGATCCAAACGGCGAGCGGCACGTTGAAGAGGCAATGCGCCAACGCTACGGCGATATGCGTGTCGAACAGCCCAACAGATTGATAGAGTTGAAAAAATGGCAGGACGAACACCGCCGGCGGCGCCATGCGGTTGGTCAGGAGCCAGAAGAACAGATGCTTGTCGCCGATGAACTTGTAGCGCGAGAACGCATAAGCCGCCGGCAAGGCCACGCTCAGTGAGATCGCCGTGTTCATCGCGACATAGATGAAGCTGTTGATGTAGCCCGAGTACCAGGATGGATCGGTCAGGATGGTCACGTAGTTTGCAAATGTGAGTTGCTCAGGCCAGAGCGTCAGCGAGCTGGTGATCTCGACATTGGTCTTCAGGCTCATCGCCAGGAGCCAGTAGATCGGCAGCAGCAGAAAGCCGAAGTAGATGATCAGCGCAACGTTCCGCTTTTTCATGCGCCATCACTCCGACCGACGCGGATCATGACGTTGTAGAAGACGAAGCTCGCAAGGAGGATGAAGAGAAAATAGATGATGGAGAAGGCCGCGGCCGGACCGAGGTCGAACTGGCCGAGCGCCATCTTCACCAATTGCTGCGAGAGGAACGTCGTGGCGTTGCCCGGGCCGCCGCCGGTGACGACGAAAGGCTCGGTGTAGATCATGAAGCTGTCCATGAAGCGCAGCAGCACCGCGATCAGCAGCACGCCGCGCATTTTCGGCAGCTGGATGTAGCGAAAGACACTGAGCCGCCCGGCACCATCGATCGATGCCGCCTGATAGAAGGCGTCGGGAATGGCGCGCAATCCGGCGTAGCAGAGAAGAACCACGAGCGGCGTCCAGTGCCAGACGTCCATGATCACGACGGTGATCCAGGCATCGAGGCTGTTGGCGGTATAGTTGAAGGGCACGCCCAAGACGTCGTTGACGAACCAGCCGCCGAGTCCGATATCGCCGCGCGCGAAGATCTGCCAGATCGTGCCGACCACGTTCCAGGGGATCAGCAAGGGCAGTGCCACGAGCACCAGCGCCAGCGACGCCGTCCAGCCCCGCGCCGGCATGGCGAGCGCGATCGCGATGCCCAAGGGGATCTGAATGATGAGAATGGTGCCCGAGAAGATCAATTGGCGAATAAAGGCGCCGTGCAGATCCTGCGAGCGCAGCGTCTGCTCAAACCATTCCGTGCCGACCCAATAGGCTTCGCCGGGGCCGAAGATATCCTGCACCGAGTAGTTGACGACCGTCATCAGCGGGATGATCGCCGAGAACGCTACCAGGATCACGACCGGCAGGACGAGGAACCAGGCCTTGTTGTTCTCGGTCTTGTTCATCGATTCGCGGTCCTCGTCCTCATGCGACCAGCCGTTCGTCGGCATAGAGCTTGGTTGCGTCCGCCTGAAAGACGAGATGGACGCCGTCGGTCGGCACGGGCTCCCCTTCCGCCAGCTTTGCCGTCACCTCATGCGGGCCGAGCTGTGCTCGGACCAGCTTGAAATTGCCGACATCCTGGACCGACAGGAGCTCGGCCGGCACCGCATCATCGCGAGCGCTCGCCGAGACACCGAGGAACTCGGGGCGAATGCCGATGGCCAGCCTGGACTTGGCATGCTGCCGTGCGACCGCGGCCCAATGCCCGCCCAAGGTGATCTCGGTGCCATCGATGCCCAGCCCATCCTGCACGAGGTGCGCGCTCATGAAGTTCATGCCGGGCGAGCCGATGAAATAGCCGACGAAGCGGTGGGCTGGTGCCTCGAACAGTTCCTGCGGCGTGCCGAGCTGGACGACCTCGCCCTCGTACATCACCACCACCTTGTCGGCGAAGGTCAGCGCCTCGTTTTGATCATGGGTCACATAGACCAACGTGTGATGAAAGCGCTCGTGGACCTCTTTCAGCTTGCGCCGCAGCTGCCACTTGAGATGCGGGTCGATGACCGTCAGCGGCTCGTCGAACAGGATGGCCGCGACGTCGTCGCGCACCAGGCCGCGGCCCATCGAGATCTTCTGCTTCTGGTCGGCGGTGAGCCCGGCAGCGCGCCGGTTGGCCACCGGCTGCAGCTCGAGCATCTCCAGGAGCTCGCCGACCCGCTGTTCGATCTCTCGCTTGTTGACGCGGCGGTTGCGCAGCGGGAAGGCCAGGTTCTGCGCCACCGTCATGGTGTCGTAGATGACCGGGAACTGAAACACCTGGGCGATATTGCGCTGTGCCGGGGTCCTCGCCGTCACGTCGGTTCCGTCATAGAGCACACGGCCCTGACTGGGTCGCAGCAGCCCGGAGATGACGTTCAAAAGCGTGGTCTTGCCACAACCAGAGGGCCCGAGCAGCGCATAGGCGCCACCGCTCTCCCAGGCGAAGTCCATCTCCTTGAGCGCGAAGTCGGCAGGGTTTGTCGGCGTGGGCACGTAGCTATGTGCCAGCTTTTGGAACTCGATGCGCGCCATGCCGCTTGCTCTCCGTCAGGCCGCGTCGTCGAGCGACTGGCCGACCGGCGAGCGCTCCAAGGCGCCGGTGTCACCGAACACATAGACCTTGGCCGGGTTGAGAAAGAAGGTGATCTCGGCACCGCGAGCGATGACGTGCACACCTTCCTCCTGAACCACCCAGTCGAGATTGTTGTGGCGCAGATGAACGAACGTCTCCGAGCCGGAGATCTCGGCCAGATCGACCTTGGCCTCGATCGCGATATCGTCGGGGCTACGCTGCTGCAACGACAGGTGGTTGGCACGGATCCCGAGCCGATAGCGGCCAGGGGTCAGCGCCGCCAGCGGCCCACCGAGCTGCATCACGAAGCCGGACCGGGAGCGCGCCGCGCCGTCTCGCACGTTCACGTCGATCATGTTCATTGCCGGGTCAGAAAAGGTCTCCGCGACCCTGGTCGAGCCCGGTCGGTGGTAGACGTCGAGGGTCGGGCCCGCCTGGAGCACGCGCCCCTCACCCATGACCACGACATTGCCGCCCATGATCAGCGCCTCCATGGGCTCCGTGGTCGCGTAGATCACGATGGCATCGCGCTTGGCGAACAGCGCGCGCAGCTCGGCGCGCAGCTCTTCACGGAGCTTGTAGTCGAGATTGACCAGCGGCTCGTCGAGCAGCAGCAGATCGGCCTCACGCACCAGCGCGCGGGCGATGGCGCAACGCTGCTGCTGGCCGCCCGAGAGCTCTGCCGGCAACCGGTCGAGCAGCGCCTCGATGTGCAGCAGCTCCGCCATCTCCTTGACGCGCTTGTCGATCTCGGCGCGCGGCAGGCGGCGCAGGCGGAGTGGCGAGGCGATGTTGTCGTAGACGCTGAACGACGGATAGTTGACGAACTGTTGATAGACCATGGCGACACTGCGCTGCCGCACGCTCTTGTGGGTGATGTCGTCGCCACCGAGCAGCACGCGACCTTCCGTTGGCCGATCGAGGCCGGCCATCACGCGCATCAGCGAGGTTTTGCCAGCCCCGGTCTGGCCGAGCAGAACGTAGTGCTGTCCGGACTCGAGGGTCAGCGTGATGTCGTCGAGATGCAGCTCGTCGCCCACCAGCCGGCTCAAAGCCTTGAGGCTGAGCGTCGTCACGGCAGGCCCTCCGCCTTGAGCGGCCGGCGCATCAGGCTGGCGAACGCTTCCTCGACCGTGAGCCTGCTCTCGAGGATCGCGGTAACCGCATTGACGACCGGCGTCGACACGCCATGTCGCCGGGCCAGGCGATCGACCACCGGTGCGGTCCAATACCCTTCGACGACACCCAGCTGGTCGAGAGCGGCGCGCACCGGCCTGCCCTCGCCGAGCGCCATGCCGAAACGCGTGTTGCGCGAGGTCGCGCTCAATGCGGTGAGCATCAAGTCACCGAGCCCCGACAGCCCCATCAACGTCTCGGTCCGGGCCCCCATCGCGTGGCCGAAGCCGGCAAGCTCGGCGAGCCCACGGGTGAGCAGTGCGGCACGCGCATTCTCCCCGAAGCCCCGGCCGATGACGACACCCGCTGCAATGGCGAGGACGTTCTTCACCGCACCACCGATCTCGACGCCACTGCGGTCGTCGGTCCAATAGACGCGCAATGTCGGGCTGCTCAGCCGCTCCGCCAAAGCCCGGCCCAACTCGGGGTTCGCCACGCCCAGCGTGAGCGCGGTCGGCAAGCCTTCGGCTACCTCGGCAGCAAAGCTGGGGCCGGACAGGCAAGCCACCTCGCTTCCGGGCCATTCCTCCTCGACCACCTCGCTCAACAGCCTGTCGCTGTCGCGCTCGATCCCCTTGGCACAAACGACCACCACACTCCCTGACCGCACCGAACCCCGCCGGCATACCTCTCGCAAGGCCTGGGCCGGAACCACCAGCAGCACGAGCCGGTGGGCCAGGACGGCATCGATGTCAGCCTCGCCGACGATGCCCGGCTCGAGAACCAGGTCCGGAAAGGCCTTGGGCGAGCGGCGGTCGGCTTGAATCGTGCGGACGACTTCCGGATCGCGATCCCAGAGCGCGACCTTATTGCCAGCACGCGCCGCCGCCTGAGCCAACGCCGTGCCCCAAGCGCCGGCGCCCAGAATGCCGATCGGCTCCGGCGCTTGGCTCATGCGGCGTTCCGTCCGTCGAGATGATCGCGAAACCAGGCATGCACCCTGGCCGTGGCAGCATCGTCGAGATGCAGGCCGAGCTTGGATCGGCGCCAAAGCGCGTCCTCGGGCGCCAACACCCACTCCTCAGCCACGAGGTAAGCCAGCTCGGCCTCGTAGAGGTCACCGCCCAGATTTTGCCCGAGATCGTTCAGCCCATGCCTCCCCGCGACGATCTTCTCCGCGGCGGAACCATAAGCCCGCGCCAAACGGGTCGCAAGCGGCCCAGGTAGCCACGGATGCGCTGCCATGAAGCCATCGAGGAAGCGGTCGAAATCGGCGTCGGGCAGGTCGCCACCCGGCAAGGTGGCTGTTTCGGTCCACGGTCCGGCGTGACAACCGAGCAGCGGCGCCAGGCGCTCTAGCGCGTGCTCTGCCAGCTTGCGATAGGTCGTGATCTTGCCGCCGAAGATCGACAGCAAAGGCGGCACTCCGTCACCGCCCTCGACGTCGAACACATAGTCCCGGGTCACGGATGAGGCATCGCCGCTCGCATCGTCGAAAAGCGGTCTGACGCCAGAATAACTCCAAACGATATCTGTGGGTTCGACCTGTTTCCTGAAGTAGCGATTAACGACCTCACAGAGGTAATCTGTCTCTTCGGGCGTGATCTCGACGTGGCGTGGATCGCCCTCGTACTCGACATCGGTCGTGCCGATCAGGCTGTACTCACCCTCGTAGGGAATGACGAAGACGATCCGCTTGTCGATGTTCTGCAGGATGTAGGGATGCGCGCCGTCATGCAGCTTAGGCACGACGATGTGCGAGCCTTTGATCAGGCGCACGTGCTTCCGCGTCGTGTCGTGAGCTAGGCCCTCCTTGAGGAAGCGCGACACCCAGGGGCCAGCGGCGTTCACGAGACCTTTCGCCGCGACGGTTCGCCGCTCACCACTGGTCGTGTCCTCGAGCTCGACCTGCCAGCGATCGCCAACGCGCTCAGCTTTGCTGCAAGCCGTGCGGGTCAGCACGGTGGCACCCCGCTCCCTGGCATCGATCGCATTGAGCACGACCAGCCGGCTGTCCATCACCCAGCAGTCGCTATAGGTGAAACCCTTCGTTACCCAATCCTGCAATGGGTCGCCGTAAACCCCTGGCGCTGCGAGGTTGACGCCGCTGGAGCCCGCCAACTTCTCGCGGCCACCCAGATGATCGTAGAGGAAGAGGCCCACGCGAACGAGCCACGCCGGGCGTTGCACCGGGCTGTGCGGCAGCACGAAGGTGAGCGGCCAGATGATGTGGGGTGCTGCCTTGAGCAGCACCTCGCGCTCGATGAGCGCCTCGCGAACGAGTCGAAACTCGTAATGCTCGAGATAGCGCAGGCCACCATGGATCAGCTTCGATGACCATGACGAGGTATGGCTCGCCAGATCGTCACGCTCGACCAGCAGAACCTTCAGGCCCCGGCCAGCGGCGTCGCGGGCGATGCCGGCACCATTGATGCCACCACCGACAACCACGAGATCATAGAGATTTTTGTCCGTCAAACGCGCCTCCTTGCGTCCGATCCACCCCTACGTCGCGCCATTGATATTCGCAAGTGAATAGAGGCGGTGCGATTTCGATCTTTCTGCCGTCGTGACAGTTCAGAAACGAATATCAGCTCTCGATGAACCCGAGCACAGCCTCCAGGAACGCGCGCGGTGCATCGGCATGGAGCCAATGGCCAGCGCCGCCGAGCGTCTCGAAGGCGACCGCCGGCATCAGTCGCCGGAATGCCGCCTCGCCGGCGTCGGTGACATAAGCGCTCGAGCCGCCGCGAATGGAGAGCGCCGGCCCTTCGTAAACCTCACCCGAATAGCGCTCGGGCCAACCGGTCAAGGTCGGCACGGCCTGCTCGAGCACCGCCAGGTTGGGCTTCCAAAAAGCCCGCCCATCATCATCAAAGTCCAGGTTCTGCAGGAGGAAGTGGCGTATCGTCGCGTCCTCGACGACGTCTTCCAGCGCCGCGTCGCCGGTTGCCCGTCGGTCGATCGGCCCGAGATCGAGGCTACGCATCGCATCGATCAGCTCCTCGAAGTCATGCGCGTATGGAACGGGTGCGATGTCCGCGATCACGGCGCGCTCCACCCGATCCGGCGCCTCGAGCGCCACTGCGATCGCCACCTTGCCGCCCATGCTGTGGCCCAAGAGCTGGAATCGCTCGAGCCCCAGGCCATCGGCAAGTGCCAGCACGTCGGCTGCCATGGCCGGATAGTCCATGCGCTCCGTCCATGGCGACGCGCCGTGATTGCGCAGATCGAGCACGTAGACAGGCCGCCACCGCGCCAGCGCCTTGCCATGCGCCTGCCAGTTGCGCGACGAGCCCAACAGACCATGCATGACGATCAACGGCAGGGCGTTCTCCGGCCCGGCCAATGCCCGCAGCTTCAACCCAACGGTCGTAATCTTGTCCGCGTCCTCAGCGGTCACGCAACCAGCCGATAACGCCGCGGCTCGGCCTTGGCATGCCGCAACTCCTCACTGGCAATATAGTCGCGGGTCATCGGCACCGCATTGCGATCCTTGGCAAGCTGGATCTGGAACACCATCCCATCCATGCAGCGGAAGAATGCCTCCGAGCCCGCCAGGTAGAATTCCCACATCCGACAAAAGCGTTCGTCGTAGAGGTCAGCGACCTGGTTCCAATTGGCCATGAACCGCTCGCGCCATGCCTGTAGAGTATCCGCATAGTGCAAGCGCAGAATCTCGACATCGGTGACCCAGAGACCCGCCCGCTCGACGGCCGGCAGAATCTCCGACAAGGCCGGAATATGCCCCCCGGGGAAGATGTATTTGCGGATGAAAGCAGCGGTGGCTGCCGGGCCCATGGCACGGCCGATCGAATGGATAACCGCCACGCCATCATCGGTCAGCCGTTCGCCCACGAGCTTGAAATACGCGCCGTAGTGGTTGACACCGACATGCTCGAGCATGCCCACCGAGACGATGCGATCGAAGGTTCCTTTGGTCTCGCGGTAGTCCTGGATCACGAACCGTACACGGTCCTCGAGGCCGGCGTCGCGAACCCGGCGCATGGCATGATCGTGCTGCTCGGTGGACAGGGTCAGCCCGGTGACGTCGACCTCGTCGACCTGCGCGCAATAGATGCCGAGCCCACCCCAGCCAGCACCGATATCCAGCACCTTTTGGCCTGGATGGAGCAGCAGCTTGGCTGCCAGGTGACGCTTCTTGAGCAGCTGCGCCTCGTCGAGAGAGGTCGAGGGAGTCGGAAAGTAGGCACAGGAATACTGTCGGTCGGCATCGAGAAACAGCCGGTACAGATCGGTCGAGAGGTCGTAGTGGTGGGCCACGTTCCGCCGTGCACGGGGGATAGGATTGTACTGATGGAAGCGACGCAGCAGGCCGGCGACCCGTGCGGCAATGCTGCCCCAGGCATTGCCACCCAAGTGTTGCGCGTTGACCGCCCCGATCTCGATAACGTCGTAGATCGTGCCTTCCTCGACGACGATCCGCCCGTCCATATAGCCTTCGCCGAGCGCGAGCTCGGGGTGGATGAGGAGTGCTCGCTCGATGTGCTTGTCGGTCAAGCGGATCGTGGCGGCAGGGCCGGGCTCGGCGCCGCGGAAGTGGTGCACCCGACCAGCGGCGTCGATCAAGGTGAGCTGACCGAAGTGAATCAGGCGCTGCATCATGGCGGCAATCAGCATGACGACCCCCGAGGCTTGATTTCTCTCCCTCTCTCGACAGCGGAGCCTGCCGTTGATTCACGGAATTTTCAATACGAAAACGGCCTATTGCCCGCATGCGGCGAAAGGCTCAGTCGACGGCTCAACCGACCGAATAAGCAACAGCGGCGAGAGGCGGCAACCTCAAGTTGATCGAGAATGGCCGTCCATGCCAGGGGGTCGGTTCTGCTGCCAAATGCTCGCCGGCTGACACGCCACTGCCACCGTAGCAAGCCGCATCGGTGTTCAGCGCCTCGCGGTACTCTCCGCCGAGCGGCACACCGATCCTGTAGCCTTCACGAACGATCGGCGTGAGATTGCAAACGACAATGGTCACGGCGTTCGGGTCGCTGCCTTTTCTGAGGAAGCTCACGACGCTCTGCTCGGTGTCGGCGGCATCGATCCACTCGAAGCCGTCGCTCTCGCAGTCCTTCTCGTGAAGGTCCGGGCGGCTGCGGTAGAGCTGGTTCAAGTCACGAACCAGAACCTGCGCTCCTTTGTGCAGCGGATCGTCGAGCAGGTGCCAGTCGAGGCTGGTCAGGTAGTTCCATTCCCGCTCCTGGCCGAACTCGGATCCCATGAACAACAGCTTCTTGCCTGGATGCGTCCACATGAAGGCGAGATAGGCGCGCAGATTGGCGAACTTCTGCCATCGATCACCGGGCATCCGCGATAGCAGCGAGCCTTTGCCGTGCACCACCTCGTCATGGCTGATCGGCAGGACGAAGTTCTCCGAGAAAGCGTAGAGCAGGCCGAAGGTCAGATTGTTTTGGTGGTAACGGCGGTGCACGGGATCCTCGCCGATATAGCGCAAGGTGTCGTGCATCCAGCCCATGTTCCATTTGTAGCCGAAGCCGAGGCCGCCCAGATAAGTCGGGCGAGAGACACCGGGCCAGGCCGTCGATTCCTCGGCAATCGACGTAGCGCCATCGCTCTCGGCATAGACCAGCTCGTTCAGCCGCTTGAGAAAGGCGATGGCCTCGAGGTTCTCATTGCCGCCATGCTCGTTGGGCACCCACTCGTCGGCCTTGCGCGAGTAATCGAGGTAGAGCATCGAGGCCACGGCATCGACGCGGATACCGTCGATGTGGAACTTGTCCATCCAGTAGAGCGCATTGGCGTGGAGGAAGTTGGCGACCTCACGCCTGCCGAAATTGTAGATCAGCGTGTTCCAGTCCTGGTGGAACCCCTTGCGCGGATCCATGTGCTCGTAGAGCGCGGTGCCGTCGAAATTGGCCAGACCGTGCGCATCGGTGGGGAAATGCCCCGGGACCCAGTCGATCAGTACGCCGATGCCGGCGGCATGCGCAGCGTCGACGAAAGCTGCGAACTCCTCTGCGGTGCCGTGGCGGATGGTCGGCGCGAACAGCCCCACCGGCTGATAGCCCCAGGACCCGTCGAACGGGTACTCGGAGATCGGCATCAGCTCGATGTGGGTGAAGCCCATCTCCTTGACGTAGCCGACCAGTCGCTCGGCCAGCTCCTGGTAGGAGAGGTAGCGATTGCCCTCCTCGGGCACCCGCATCCAGGAGCCCAGATGCACCTCGTAGATGCTGATGGGCGCGTTGCGTTCATGCGCTGCCTTGCGTCGGTCGAGCCAGGCGCGATCACGCCACTCGTGCTCGACGAGGCCATGCACGACCGATGCCGTGGCCGGCGGATGCTCCGCACGAAAGCCGAACGGATCGGCCTTCAACGGTAGCACCTCGCCCTGCGGGCCAACCAGCTCGAACTTGTAGGTTTCGCCCTTCAGCAACCCCGGAACGAAGAGCTCGAAGCAGCCGCATTCGATCCGCTTGCGCATCGCGTGGCGGCGGCCGTCCCAGTTGTTGAACGGTCCGACCACCGAGACGCGCCGCGCATTCGGCGCCCAGACGGCGAAGCTCACACCCGAGACCCCATCCATCTCGGCTGGATGAGCACCCAGTCGCTCATACAGCTTGAGATGGCTTCCCTCGGCGAGCAGATAGACGTCCATCTCGCCGAGGATCTGGCCAAAGCGATAGGGATCCTCGATCTCGACCGGCGCAGCACCGCCCCAGACGACCCGCAGACGGTAGGGAAAGCGCTGCTTGCGCCGGGCCACGCGCGCCGCGAAGAAGCCCGCCTCGTGCAGCCGCTCGAGCGTCGCGGCCTTCTTGCCGCTCTCCGTGTCGACCAGCTCGACCGACGCGGCACCAGGTTGGAAAGTGCGGATCACCAACCCGTCTGCCGTCTCGTGCATGCCGAAGAGCCCGAACGGGTTCTCGTGCCGCGCCATGACGACGGCCTCGATCTCCGCCTGCGGCGCGAGTTCGGTCGTGGTCGTTCGCTTCTTGGTCTCAGCCATCGCTGAAGAGCCCACTTCGTTGTTCGGTGTCCAGAAGGCCGAGCACGCCGCGGACGGGAATGGCGACCCAGGTCGGACGATTGGCAGCCTCGTAGAGGACCTCGTAGATCCCCTTCTCGATCAAGAAGAGCTCGAGCAGCCGATCGAAATCGGCCATCTCGCGCGGCACCGCATGACAGCCTTCGATGTGCTCGCGGTAGCCCTGGATGAACTGACGCCGCGCCACCTGCCGCCAAGCCTCGGCCAAAGGTGGGATCGCCTCGAGATGCGCCGGGTCACGCTGCTCGAACCGGTCGACCAGCGCCGACGCGGCGTAGTCGAACGAGCGCAGCATGCCAGCGACATCCTTGAGCGGCGAGGTCTTGGCCCGACGTTCGGCCATCGGCCGCGCCGGCTCGCCTTCGAAGTCGAGGATGTAGATGTCACCCTTGCTGACCAGCACCTGGCCCAGGTGATAATCGCCGTGTAGCCGCGTCTTCATCGCATCGATCGGCGAGCCGACCAGTGTGGCGACGCGCTGCTCGAGGTCAGGCATGGCAGCGAGCAGCCGGTCGGCGTCGGCTTGCGCGTCCTCCCCAAGGCCAGCTCGCATCCGCTCGAGCGCCTCCTCGACCCGCTTCATATCGGTGCGGATGCCCTTGCCCCACCGCTCGAGATCCTTGGTGGCGATCGGCTCGGCGGCAAAGGCCGGATCGTCGGTCGGCGTGGCGAAGGCGCGATGCAGCTCCGCCGTCCGCTGGCCCAGCGTGGCGGCCAATTGTGCGTACACGCCGAAGGGCTCGATCTCCTCGGTCTCGCCCTCGCCTTCCGCTTCGAGCAGCATCGTCTCGAGCTCGCGCTCGAGGTAGTCGAGGGTCCAGGCCCAGCCGTCGCCCTGGTTGAGGACGAAGCCCATGGCCGCAGCCAGCGTCGTCGAGCCGGCGTCATCGACCAGCTCCAGGCTGCCGAGCAAAGGCGGCGTGTTGGCGTAGCCGGCGACGTCGGTAAGGAAGCGACCGATCTCGACCTCGGGATGCGGCCCGGGCAGCGGCCGGCGATAGACCTTCCAGATAATATCCCGGTCGATCATCATCGACGTGTTGCTCTGCTCGACGGAGAGCCGATGGACCTCCGGATGCTCGCTCAGCTCGACCGCATCCAGAGCTGGGCTCCTGACGAACCGAACCTCACCACCATCGACATCGATGCTGAGCTCGCGTCTCAGGCCATCGAGCAGACCGAGCGCCAGATCGTCTCCGGCCGACGCATCGTAGATGGCACCCACGCGGTTGGCGCGCCGCGCCTTGGCGATGGTGAACGGCCGAAGTGGCGAGGTGGTGGCGAGGTTGTCCTCGCCCCAGGCGATCGCCATCGGCAAGAGATAGTGATGCACCACACCACCCTCGAGCCCTGCCTCGACCATCGCGAGCAGGACGCCGCCGTGTGCTGCCGGCAGCTCGATGGTGCGCACGACCTCCAGCGAGGTGATTGCGGCATCCTTGGCCGCGAACCAGCGCTGGTTGGCGAGGAAGTGGGAGAGAACGCCGTTCTGCAGCTCCTTGCGGTTCTTCGCATCGAGCAGCGACTCCCAGCCGCGACCCAGCACCAGGGTCACGAATTCCGGCAAGGGCTCGGGCAGATCGACATGCCATTCCGGCAGCGTCGCCTCATCGGCCAGGACGAACCAGTAGAAGCCGAAGCCGGGCAGCGTCAGCAGATAGGGCAGCTCACCGATCGGCGGGAAGGTCGTCCGACCGATCAGCTCGATTGGCGTTTGGCCGCGATGCGCCTGCAGCTGCAGCTCCACCGGCTGGGCGTTGCGCGAGAGATTGACCACGCAGAGGATCGTCTGATCCTCGAACGAGCGCGTGTAGGCCAGGATCTTCCGATTGCCCGGGTAGATGAAGTCCAGCGTGCCCCGGCTGAACGCCTTGTGCTGGCGGCGGACGGTGATCAGCCGGCGCATCCAGTTGAGGAGCGAGGCGGCGCTGCGGCCCTCGGCTTCGACATTGACCGCATCGAAGCCGTAGACCGGGTCCATCACCGGCGGCAGAAAAAGCGCCTGCGGATTGGCGCGGGAAAAGCCGCCATTGCGGTCCGGCGACCACTGCATGGGCGTTCGCACGCCGTCGCGGTCGCCGAGATAGATGTTGTCCCCCATGCCGATCTCGTCGCCGTAATACATGACCGGCGTGCCGGGCATCGAGAACAGCATCGAGTTCATCAGCTCGATCTTGCGCCGGTCATTGTCCATGAGCGGCGCGAGGCGACGCCGAATGCCGAGATTGATGCGCGCCCGGTTATCGGCGGCATAGGTGTTCCACAGATAATCCCGCTCCTTGTCGGTCACCATCTCGAGCGTCAGCTCGTCGTGGTTGCGCAAGAAGATCGCCCATTGGCAGTTCTCGGGAATCTCCGGCGTCTGGCGCATGATGTCGGTGATCGGTGCTCGATCCTCCTGCGCCACCGCCATGTACATGCGCGGCATCAAGGGAAAGTGGAACGCCATGTGGCACTCGTCGCCATCGCCGAAATAGGGATGAGTGTCCTCGGGCCACTGGTTCGCCTCGGCGAGCAGCATCCGGTCCGGGTAGTGCTCTTCCATCTCGGCGCGGATGCGCTTCAAGATGACATGCGTCTCGGGCAGATTCTCGCAATTGGTGCCCTCGCGCTCGATCAGATACGGGATGGCGTCGAGCCTGAGCCCGTCGATCCCCATCTTCAGCCAGAAATGCAGGAGGCTCTTGATCTCCTCCATCACCGGCGGATGATCGAAGTTCAGATCGGGCTGGTGGCTGTAGAAGCGATGCCAGAAATAGGCCTTGGCAACCGGATCCCAGGTCCAGTTCGACTTCTCGGTATCGAGAAAAATGATCCGCGTGTCGCCGTATTTGCGGTCGTCGTCCGACCAGACATAGTAGTCGCGATAGCGCGAGCCGGGCTTCGCCGCGCGGGCACGCTGGAACCAGGGATGCTGGTCGGACGTGTGGTTGATGACCAGCTCGGTGATGACGCGAAGATCGCGGCGGTGCGCCTCGTCGATGAAGCGCTTGACGTCGCGCATCGTTCCATAAGACGGATTGATGCTCCGGTAGTCTTGGATGTCGTAGCCGTCGTCGCGCAGCGGCGACGGATAGAACGGCATCAGCCAGACGGCCGAGACCCCGAGATCCTTGATGTAGTCGAGCTTCTCGGTGAGCCCGGCGAAGTCGCCGACGCCATCGTTATTCGAGTCGAAGTACGACTTCACATGCGTCTGGTAGATGACAGCGTCCTTGTACCAGAGCGGATCGGACCGATCGACGACAGGCTTCTTGTTGCGCTGGGGCATTTTTTGCTTGCTCAATAATCGCGGCCGGGCGGGATCAGCCGCCAGATCGCATAAGGACGAGATACGGGATCGAGCTCGACGTGCTGCACCTTGCCGGTCCAGCTGAAGCGGGCGCCGGTCACCAGATCCTCGACACCGATCGTACCGTGGTCCGGCAGGCCGTATTGCCAGAGCGGCACCTCGAAATTGGCGGCCTGGACGTTGTGCGGGTCGAGGTTCACCGCGACCAGCACGGTATTGCTGAGATCGGCTGTCTGCTTGGCAAAATAGACGATGTTGTCGTTCCAGGCGTTGAGGAAGACCAATCCAGTGAACTGCTGCAGGGCCGGATTGTTCCGCCGGATCGTGTTGATCAGGCGAATATCGTCGCGGATATGCCCAGGTCGATCCCAGTCCCAATGCTTGATCTCGTACTTCTCACTGTCGAGATACTCCTCCTTGCCCGGCACCGGTCGGGCTTCGCACAGCTCGTAACCGCTATACAGCCCGTAGAGCGAGGACAGGGTCGACGCCAGGACCAACCGCACCCGAAACCCGGCGCGACCGGCCGTCTGCAGGTAGATCGGGTTGATGTCCGGCGTGTTGGCGAAGAAGTTCGGCCGCATGAAGTCCTTGGACTCGTCCTGGGTCAGCTCGGTCAGGTACTCGATCAGCTCGGCCTTCGTGTTCCGCCAGGTGAAGTAGCTGTAGGATTGCTGGTAGCCGACCTTCGCCAAGCGCTTCATCACCTTGGGCCGGGTGAACGCCTCGGCCAGGAACATCACGTCCGGGTGGCGGTCATTGACCTCGCGAACCAGCCACTCCCAGAACGGGAACGGCTTGGTGTGCGGGTTGTCGACGCGAAAGATCTTCACGCCCTTGTCGACCCAGAAGAGCACGGTGTCGCGCAGCTCGTACCAGAGCGCCGGCAAGGCGTCGCGATAGAAATGGACGTTGACGATGTCCTCGTACTTCTTCGGCGGGTTCTCGGCGAACTTGATCGTGCCGTCGGGCCGCCAGTCGAACCACTCCGGATGCTCCTTGATCCAGGGATGGTCCGGCGCGCACTGGATGGCGAAGTCGAGCGCCAGCTCGAGCCCGTGCTCGTGCGCCGCCTCGACGAGTGCTGCGAAATCCTCGAACGAGCCGAGCTCGGGATGCAGCGCCTTGTGGCCGCCTTCACTGGAGCCGATCGCGTAGGGTGAGCCCGGATCTTCCGGTCCAGGCGTCAGGGTATTGTTGCGGCCTTTGCGATTGGTGCGGCCGATCGGGTGGATCGGCGTGAAGTAGAGCACGTCGAAGCCCATGTCTCGAACATAGGGTAGCTTCTCGATCGTGTCCCTGAACGTCCCGTGCAGCGTTGCATCGTCTGCCATCGAGCGCGGCATCAGCTCGTACCAGGCGGCAAACTCGGCACGGGTGCGACTGACGACAACCTCGAGCTCGCGGCCATAAGCGGAGAGATTGGTGCGCGGTCCGAAGCTGGCCATCAGCTCACCGAACGGCTCGTCCAGCATCGTCGTCAGCAGCTCGCCCGGGCGCCCAGCGGCGGCGGCGATTTCGGCAAGCTTCGCCTGCATCGCTTTTTGCGGCGCACCCTTGGTGGCGTTAGCGGCGGCCTCGATCAGGCGCCTGCCCTCCTCCAGCTCCAGCGACAGATCGAGCCCGGCATCGTGCTTCTTTGCCACCTCGTAGCGCCAGGCGGCGAAGAGATCGCGCCAGCCCTGGATGGTGTAGACGTAGCGACCGATCCTGGTCAGCGGAAAGCTGGCAGCCCAGCGATCGTTGACGAGAAAGGTCAGCGGCACCTCGGTGAAGGCCTTGTCGTCCTGGTGGCGGATCAACAGCGCTGCGGCGATCATGTCGTGGCCGTCGCAGAAGACATCCGCCTCGACCTCGAGCAGGTCGCCGACGACCCGCTTGATGGGAAAGCGCCCACCATCGAGCTCGGGCTCGACCGCCTCGATCGCCACCCGATCGGCAGCGAGCCGCTGCAGCACCGCCTCGGCCTTCTTCGCGTCGACCTTGGGCATCTGTCGAGTGAGCTTCTCAGCCACGAAGAGCCTCGTCGCCAAGGGTGCCAGCGCCAAAGGCTGGCCCGGCACGAGCTCCTCGCCGCTCGCCAGATCGGTGAACGCCCCGAAGCGCCCGTCGCTCGCCCGCAGCACTGGACCAGCCGCCGCCAGCGCTGACGCATGGAAGCTCGAATTGAGCATGACGGCAGCCGCGTGCGCGCTTGCGTCGGCCGTCCCGCCAGAGAAACGCAGCAAGGTCACCGCATCGTCGGACGGGCCGCTGACGGGAATGACCGGCCCCTTCAGCCCAAGCCTGCCCAGCGCCTCGTTCAGCGCCGCCAAGTCGTCGCTCAGATCGAAGGCGGCGTGCGCCTGCCAATGCGCGAGGTCGCCTGGCCGTGCCTCGTCCGGATCGAGCGGCTGCTCGGCGCCGAGCTCGAACCCGGCCGGCACCATGAGCCCGGAGCCGGTCAGCGCGGCGAGCATCAGCCGGAACCGCGCCAGCTCGCCGAGGCGCGCCGGCTCGACCGCCGCCGAGGCGGCAAGGCGCGGCCCAGCGAGCGGCTCGGGGAAGCCGATGGCTGGCGCCACGGCCGCCAGCTCGTCCTCTTGCGCCAGGAACCAAGGCTGACGGCTGTCCCACCAGGCGACGCTGCTGAGCCGATAGTCGAAGCCGACGCCGGTGAGCCCGCGAACGACAGCAGGCGGCTCGCCCAGCGTGTCGGCGATCAGCAGCAGGCCGGGCGCCTTGGTCTTGAGCCGCGCGATGACGACCCGCCAGAAATCAGCCGGCAGCAAGAGCGCCGAGCGAGCGACGAACCCGGCAACGCCCCGGCGCACCAGCGTCAACACATGCTTGGTCACCGCATCGATGAGCGCGTTCTGGCCGACATCGTGGCGCGGCTGCATCAAGGTCGTATCCGGCCGCCGCGGATCGAGCGCTGCGGCCTCCTCGGTCAACACCGGCATGAACAGGCCGGCGGCCGACTTCACCAAAGCGCTTTCCGCGGAGACCCGCGCCACGTCGAGATCGAGCAGCGGGGAAAGCCCGGCGCTACCGGCGGCCTCCAGCAACGGCGATGGTGGCAACACCGGCCCGCCGAGATGGAGCCGATCGAAGCCCATGCCGCGAATGCGCGACAGCTCCTCGGCCACATGCTCCCGCGGGAACAGGCGAGCCACGGATGAGTAGATACGTGGGTAGGGGTTGGCAGACTGCGCGCCAGTCAACGGCCTCGTCCCTCAACTGTTGATATAGGAACAGCATAGCGAACTCCCCGGCCTTGTGAACCGGGTGATCCAAACCAGGGCGCTAGCTGAATCTGGACGAGACCCAGGTCGCCGCTGGCAGCCTTGGCGACCCGCGGCGACGCTCTTGCGCGATGGCTCAGCGGTAGCGGTTGATCGCGTCCTGCCAGGACTTCGACAGGTCGGCCCAGGCCTTCTCCATTCCGGACCTCATGTCTGCCCAGGCGGCTTCGCTTGCCCGCTGCATCTCCTCGAGCTGCTTTTGCGCCTTCTTTTGATACTCGACCAGCTCTTTGATCTGGTCGTCGTACTTGATTCGGGCATCAGCCGTCGCATGATCCGCCTTGGCCCGGATCTTGTCGATCTCGGCCTGCCACTCGTCGATCTTGGCCTCGGCCTTCTCCTGGTAGGCGTTCTTCTGGGTCATATTGCGTCTCCCTCGATCGGTGCAGCATCACCAGCTCTCATAAGCAAACTTTAGCGCGATCGTCGAGCCATGCCAAACGCGTCAATTTATACAGCAAGGTAACGCCGCTGCAGAGCGTGCTCGTTCTTGAGCTCCACCGAGGTGCCAGACCAGACGCTGCGGCCGTTCTCCAGGATGACGTTGCTATCCGCGACCTCCAGCAACCGGCCGAGATGCGGGTCGACGAGGAGAATGCCGATGCCCGTTTTGCGGAGCTCGCGAAGGCACTGCCAGATCTCGCCCCGCACGGCCGGCGCCAGGCCCTCGGTCGCCTCGTCGAGGATCAACAGCCGGGGATTGGTGAGCAGCGCCCGGCCGATGGCCAGCATCTGCTGCTCACCTCCCGACAGCGAGCCGCCGGGGTTGTGCCGTCGCTCGGCAAGACGCGGGAAGAGCGCCAGGACGGTGGCGAGTGTCCACTCGCCAGATCTGGCCGTGGCGATCAGGTTCTCCTCGACCGAGAGCCGCGGAAAGATCTGCCGCCCCTCCGGCACCAGCGCCAAGCCGCGCTGTGCCACCGCATGCGGCGGCAGGCCGCCGATCTCCTCGCCCGCGAGCCGCACGCTGCCGCCGACCCGTCGGGTCAGGTTGAAGAGGCTTCGGATCAGCGTCGTCTTGCCCATGCCGTTGCGGCCGAGGAGACCCACCACCTGCCCCTCGCCCAACGCGAGCGACGCGTCGAACAGCACTTGCGTCTGGCCGTAGGCAGCGGCCAACCCGTCCACCGCCAGCATCAGCCGTCATCCTTGAGGTAGGCGAGCTGGACGTCGGGATCGGCCCGGATCACGTCGGGAGCACCACTGGCGATGACCGAGCCCGCGACCAGGACGGTGATGCGATCGGCGAGACGGAAGACGACGTCCATGTCATGCTCGACCAGGAGCACGGCGTGGCGCTGCTTCAGCCCGGCCAGGCGCTCGGCCAGCGACGGCCGCTCGTCGGGTGCCAGGCCAGCGAAGGGCTCGTCCATCAAAATGGCGCTTGGTGCTGACGCCACCACCATGGCCAGCTCGACCAGGCGCTGAACGCCATGCGCGAGCTCGCCCGCCGGCCGGCCGGCACTGCCGGCAAGCCCGAAATCGTCGAGGATGGAGCCGGCCTCGGCAGGCGCCGGCCGCCAGAACCGATAGCTCGTGCCGGTGGCGGCGCGCACCGCCAGCGCCAGGTGCTCGGCCACGGTGAGCTCCGCGAAGATCGCCGTTCGCTGGTAGGATCGGGCAAGGCCAGCGCGTGCCCGCGCTGCCGGTCCCAGGCCATTGAGCGATCGTCCCTCGAAAAGGACGTCACCCGCATCGGCCGGCATGGTGCCGTGCAGGAGGCCGATAAGCGTGCTCTTGCCAGCACCATTCGGGCCGATCAGCGCATGAATCTCCCCCGCCTGCAGTGTCAAAGAGACGCCACGAACGGCAGCGACACCGCCAAACGCCTTCTGCACCCCCCTTGCCTCGAGCAGCATCAACCCTGCCGCCAGGCGAAGAGCCCGCTGACCCCGCGGCGCGACAGCAGCACGATAGTGAGGAGTGCGAGGCCCAAGAAGAGCTGCCAATGCTCCGTGTACGAGACGAGCGTCTCCTCGAGCAGGATGAAGGCGGCCGCACCGAAGATTGGTCCTGCCACGGTGCCGAGCCCGCCCAGGACGCAGATCACGATGAGCTTGCCGGAGACCGCCCAGGCGAGGCTGGCCGGGCTGACGAAGCTCGTGAGGTTGGCGAGCAGCGCGCCGGCGAGCGCTGCGACAGCTGCCGAAAGCGCAAAGACGACGAGCCGGAGCCGGTAGACGTCGACACCGAGCGCCTCGAGCCTTTCGGGGTTCATCCGCGACGCGAGCAGCGCCCGGCCGAGCGGTGCCGCCATCAGCCTGAGCTTGAAAATGCTCCAGGCCGCGAGCAGCAGCCAGACGGCGATGAAGAAGGTCCGCCGATCGTCGAGGCTCACGCCCGCCAGCGTGTTGCGCCCCCACCAGAGCGACAGACCGTCCTCGCCGCCATAGCGCTCGGCAGAGACGAAGCCGAAATACAGCATCTGCGCAAAGGCCAGCGTGATCATGATGAAGTAGGCGCCCGAGGTCCGCAGGCAGAAAAGGCCGATGGCGAGCCCGAGCACGCCGCCAACGATCAAGGCCGCTGGCCAGGCGATCAGCGCCTCGTTGAGCATGGCGAGGCTACTGCTCTCGAAGGCGTGCAGTGACATGATGCCCACGACATAGGCGCCGGTGCCGAAGAACGCCGCGTGGCCGAACGAGACGAGGCCGCCCATGCCGAGCACCAGGTTCAAGGCCGAGGCGGCGAGCGCATAGACGCCGATGAGCGTGATGATCGTCCACAAGTAGCGCTCGCCGGAGAGCTCGACATAGACGGCCGCCAAAGCGAGGCCGGCAAGCGCCACGGCGAGTGGCCAAGCGCTTTTCATCGGGCCATCAACCCCTTGGGCCTGACCGCCAGGACCACCGCCATGAGCAGGTAGATGCCCATCGAGGCAAGAGCCGGGCCGAGCCCGTCTGCCGTGCCGGCGGGCACGACCGCGCGCAGCAGATCGGGCAGGTAGGCACGGCCCAGCGTGTCGCCGATGCCAACGACCAGCGCTCCGATAGCAGCGCCGGCGATCGAGCCGATGCCGCCGATGACGACGACGACGAAGGCGAGGATGAGAATGGTCTCACCCATGCCCGACTGGATGGCGATGAAGGGCCCGGCGACGATCCCCGCCAGCCCGGCGAGTGCGGCGCCCAGCGCGAAGATCAGCCCGTTCAGGCGGCTGATGTCGACGCCGAGCAGCTGGATCATCTCCGGATGCGTAGCCCCTGCCCGCACCCACATGCCAACCCGCGTGCGCATCACCAGCCAGTAGAGCAGCACCATGACCGCGATGCCCACAGCGATGACCGCGAGGCGGTAGACCGGATAGGGAGCGCCCGGCAGGATCTCGACGGTGCCGGATAGCCAGGAGGGTGGATCGAGCGCCAAGGGCTGCCGGCCGAAGATCAGGCGAACCGATTCGTTGGCGATCAGGATGATCGCAAAGGTCGCCAGCACCTGATCCAGATGGTCGCGTCCCTCGAGCCGCCGGACGATCACCCTATCGAGCAAGAGCCCAAGCACTGCTGCCCCGCTGACGCCGACAACGAGGCCCAGGAGAAACGAGCCGCTGGCCGCTGCGGTCGCCGCAGCCACATAAGCGCCGGCCATGAAGAGCGAGCCATGCGCCAGGTTGATGAAGTTCATCACGCCGAAGACCAGAGTCAGCCCGGCCGCCATGAGGAACAGGGTCATGCCGAGCTGCACGCCGTTGAGGAGTTGCTCGAGAAAAAGCAGCATGTCCGGCTTTCAAGATGCTGGCCGCGACTTCTCGCTCAGACCTGACCGCAACGGGCGTCCGCTTGAAGCAAGCTGGCTACTCGGCGGGCGGCGGACGATCGATGACAGCAGCGCCGACGGTGGCGATTCTACCATCAAGAATCTGGGCTGACGCGCTCGCCTACATCGAGCACTCGGCGGCGTAGGCGTCGGCGTGGTCCTCGAGCACCGTGCCGATCACCCGGTTGGTGATGTTGCCGGTATCGTCGGCATAGGCCTCGCGGACGTAGATGTCCTGGATCGGATGCTGATTGGGCCCGAAGCTGAAGTCACCGCGGACCGAGACGAAATCGGCGGCGCGGAGCGCGTCGCGAAAGGCGGCCTGATCGGACACGTCGTCACCGACCGCGTCCATGGCGGAGAGCAGCAGGTTGGCGGTGTCGAAGCCCTGGCTCGCATAAAGCGTCGGATAGCGGTCGTACTTCTCCCGGTAGGCCGCGACGAAGGCCTGGTTGGCGGGATTGTCTAGATCGGACGACCATTGCGAGGTGTTCTTGATGCCAATCGCAGCGTCGCCCACCGCGTCGAGCAGGGTGTCGTCGAAGGAGAAGGCCGGGCCGAAGAACGGGATCTCCTGGCTGATGCCGCTCTGTGCTGCCTGCTTGACGAAGTTGATGCCCATGCCGCCGGGGTAGAAGAAGAAGACCGCATCCGGCTCGGCGGCGCGCAAATTGGCGAGCTCGGCTGCGTAGTCGGTCTGGCCGAGCTGGGTGTAGACCTCGCCCGCGACGCCGCCCTCGTAGAACCGCTTGAAGCCGGTGAGCGCATCCTTGCCGGCGGGATAGTTCGGCGCCAGGAGATAGACGTTCTCGAAGCCCTGCTGGCTCACATAGGCGCCCATCGCCTCGTGCAGATTGTCGTTCTGCCAGGCGACGTTGAAGTAGTTCTCGTGGCAGCCTTCGCCGGCCAGCTGCGATGGTCCGGCATTGGGCGAGAGATAGATGACATCGTCCCGGACCAGCCTCGGCACGACGGCCATGGCGACGTTGGAGAAAATGATCCCGGTCATGACCTGAGCGCCGTCACGCTCGACCATGCGTTGGGCGATCTGCACGCCGCGCTCCGGCTCCAGACCATCATCCTCGACCAGGAGCTCGATGCGATCGGTGGCCCCGGCCATCTCGAGCGCCAGGATGAAGCCGTCCCGGACATCCTCGCCCAGATAGCCCGCTCCGGTCGACAAGGTGGTGACCATACCGACCTTGACCGGCTCGGCCGACGCGGCCCCGGCGAGCAGGGCCAGGCCCGTCGCTCCTGCCAACAACCCACAACGCAGCATCCGCCCCATGGCAAACCTCCCGCTCAGCTGGCGTTCTCGTTGGGATGGGCGGTAGCGTGCCGGCAACGGGAAGGCAAGCGCCGGAAGTCTTGACGGCAGTCGCGTGACCCAGCCGACAGCGACATTCCAATGGCGTCGTGAGGCCCGCTTACCGCGTCGGCCCGGTGGGCCGCGCAGGCATGCAGGATGGACGGTTCACGGCACCAGCACCGCGGCACCGGAGAGACGGCCGGCGCGCAAATCGGCCAACGCCGCATTGGCCTCCTCGAGCGGATAGACCACCGTTTCGGTCTCGACGCCGGCTTCGGCCGCCAACGTCAGGAAAGCGTCACCGTCGGCGCGGGTCAGATTGGCCACCGAAACCACCCGCCGCTCACCCCATAGAATGCTGTAGGGGAAAGACGGTATGTCGCTCATGTGGATGCCGCCACAGACGACGATACCGCCTTTGCGCACGGCGCGCAGGGCTGCCGGGACCAGGCCGCCGACCGGGGCGAAGATGATGGCGGCGTCCAGCGGCTCGGGCGACGGTTGGTCCGAGCCGCCGGCCCAAGCGGCGCCGAGCCGGCGGGCGAAGGCTTGCGCCGCCGCATCGCCCGGGCTCGTGAACGCCAATAGCCGTCGCCCCTGATACCGCGCGACCTGCGCCACGATATGTGCCGCGGCACCAAAACCGTAGATGCCGATGACCTCGGCGTCGCCCGCCATCCTCAAGCAGCGATAACCGATCAGACCGGCACAGAGCAGGGGCGCCAGCGCCGCGTCGCTCGGTCCGTCCGGCAACGGGAATACGTAGGCCGCATCGGCGATGCAGGCCTCCGCATAGCCCCCGTCGATGGTGTAGCCAGTGAAGCCCGGCGCATCGCACAGGTTTTCCGCTCCGGTCGCGCAGTAGCGGCAGCATCCACAGGTGTGCCCGAGCCAAGGCACACCGACGCGTTCACCCAGCTTCAGCCCGCTGACGCCATTGCCGAGCGCCGCGATGCGACCGACGATCTCGTGGCCGGGCACCAGCGGCAGCTTGGGCTGGGTCAGCTCACCATCGACGACGTGCAAATCCGTGCGGCAGACACCGCAGGCCGCGATCTCGATCAGCACCTGGCCCGGCCCAGGCTCTGGCCGCGCCAGCTCGGATAGCACGAGCGGCACACCTGATCGCTCGAGCACCATCGCGCGCATGCAGGCTCCTCTGCAGTGGTTGCAGACATCATGAAAGCATCACATCAGCGGCAGGAAAAGGCTGCAACACCGCGAACCTCGGTTGAGCCATTGACCTAGGCCGATGGGGAAACATCTTTCGTTGATGCGCCAGAAATCCTCATCTCTCGCTCTCGTCATGTTGCTGCTCAGCACCACTGCCACAGTGAGCGCGGCGGAAGTGGCAGCGCCGTCGTTTGAGGCGCAGTACGCCATCCGCTGGGCCGGCATCGAAGTCGGCCAGTTCCAAACGGTGTTTAGCCGCGAGGACGACAGCTACCGGCTTGCCTACCAGGTGACGACAGCGGGTCCGCTGCGCTGGATCACCGATTTTCGCAGCAGCGGCTGGGCAACGGGTCAGGTCACCCCGGCGGGCGTGCAGGCCGAGCATTTCCAGGGGCAGAGCGACTGGGGCGAAGGCGAGCGGTTCTGGCGGGTGAGCTTTGATCCCTCAGGGCAAGTCACCTCCGTCGAGCTCGATCCGGAATCCAAGGCCGATCGTGAGCCGGTGCCGGAAGCGATGATGCACGGCCCGGACCCGTTGAGCCTGGCCGTTCAGGCGATGCTGGCGGCCACCGTCGATGCACCCTTCGCGGGCCAGATGTATGACGGCAAGCGGGCGATCAGCGTCAGCTTGAGCTGCGCCGCCGAGCCGTCGCCGATCGCCCTTGCGGCCCTGGGCGAGGCGCCTCTCGACACGCTCATTTGCGAGGGCGATGGCGAGCGGCTTGCCGGGCGCTCCAAGCGGTGGAGCGATAAGGCCGACGAGCAGGTCCAGGACCGTCGCCCGGCGACGATCTGGCTCGCTCCAGAGATGGGCGGCCTGCCGTTTTGGCCGGTGCGTATCGAGGCTACTGCCCGCTTCGGCACCGTCACCATCGAGCTCGACAGCCTCACCGATCCGGCGACCTGACGAACCAGGCCGGACGACGTCTCGAACCGATTACGCTTGCTGAGGCTCCAACCCGTGTGGTTCAACGCGCGCGGTTGCACATCCGAATGACGCCTCGCCCATAGTGCCGGAGGCGGCCCGCGCCTGAATGCGGGCCAAAGAGCAAGCAAGCAGGCCGCGCGCCGCAAGAGGACCCTCGAGACAAAACGATGCAATTGGCCCTCATCGTCATGCTGCCGTTCCTCGGCGCGGTCCTGCCGGCCCTGATGATCCGCACGGGCCGCAACGCCTGTGCCACGACGACCTTCCTCGTTACCGCCACGGCACTGCTGATCCTCCTGGCACAGGCACCACGCGTTTTTGCCGGCGAGGTGCTGCAGTTTCGTGTCGAGTGGTTTCCAGCACTCGGGCTCGACGTCAATTTCTTCCTCGACGGCTACGGCTTCCTCTTTGCCGGCCTGATCCTGTTCATCGGCCTCCTGATCATCACCTACGCCCGGTTCTACCTGGCCAAGGAAGACCCGATGGGCCGGTTCATGGCCTATCTGCTGCTGTTCCAAGGTGCGATGGTCGGCATCGTCCTCTCCGACAACATCCTCTTGCTGCTCGTCTTCTGGGAGCTGACCAGCCTCTCCTCTTTCCTGCTGATCGGCTATTGGAGCCATCTGCCAGAAGGGCGTCAGGGGGCCCGGATGGCCTTGATCGTCACCGGCTCGGGCGGGCTCGCGCTGATTGCCGGGATGCTCATCCTGGGTCAGATCGCCGGCTCCTACGATATCTCGGTGATCATCACGCAAGGCGAGGTGATCCAGGCGTCGCCGCTCTACATCCCGGCACTGCTGCTCGTCCTCGGTGGCTGCTTCACCAAGTCGGCGCAGTTCCCGTTCCACTTCTGGCTGCCACACGCCATGGCAGCGCCCACGCCGGTCTCTGCCTATCTGCACAGCGCCACGATGGTGAAGGCCGGCATCTTCCTCATGGGCAGGCTGTGGCCGGCGCTGGCCGGGACCGACGCCTGGTTCTACATCGTTGCGACCACCGGCCTTGTCACCATGGTGATGGGTGCCTGGATCGCGCTCTTCAAGGATGATCTGAAGGCGCTCCTGGCGTTCTCGACGGTGAGCCATCTTGGGCTCATCACCATGCTGTTCGGCTTCGGCACGCCGTTTGCCGCCATGGCTGGTGTCTTTCACATCATCAACCACGCGACCTTCAAGGCCGCCCTTTTCATGAACGCCGGGATCATCGATCACGAGGCCGGAACGCGCGACATCAAGCGCCTGGGCGGGCTCATCCATCTGATGCCGATCTCGGCGACGATGGCGGTGATCGCTGCCCTTTCGATGGCCGGTTTTCCGCCCTTCAACGGCTTCCTGTCGAAGGAGTTCATGCTGGAGGCCGCGGAGCACACCGCATGGTTCGGCCTGAGCTTCGACCCCACAGTCGCCATCCTTGCGACCCTCGGAGCAGCAATCGCCGTCGCCTACAGCTTGCGCTACATCTTCAAGGTCTATTTGGGCGAGAAGCGCGACGACTACCCGCTGCGGCCGCACGATCCCCCCGTCGGCATGTGGGCCCCGCCCATGATCCTGGTGGCGCTCGTCGTGCTGATCGGCCTGTTCCCCAACGCGATGGTCGGCCCACTTCTGGCGACGTCGGCCGGAGCGGTGACCGGCGGCGTCATTCCCTACTACTCGCTCGGGCTCTGGCATGGGCTGACACCCGCGCTCTTCATGAGCATCGCAGCGTTCATTCTGGGCTACATTCTGCTGCAGCGGCATGACGAAGCGATCGCCTATCGTGAGCGCTTCTATCGACCGGAAGCGAAGGCCATTTTCGAGGCCGCGGTGGAGCGGATCGTTGCGGCTTGCGGCAGCCTCACCTGGGCGCTGCAGAATGGCTCTCTGCAACGTGCGCTGGCGTGGCTGGTTGGCGCCGCCTTGCTGGCGGGCTTCGGTGCCTGGTCTGGTGCCAGCTACGCGCCGGGCGGTCGTGAGGCGCTGCCAATGACCGGTGCTGCCATCTCCGGCTGGCTCCTGTTGGTCGGGGCCTGCATGGCGATTACGCTGATGCATCGCGATCGCTTCTACACGCTGGTCCTGCTCGGTGTGATCGGCGTCGTCGTCAGTCTCGGCTTCCTCTATCTGTCGGCGCCCGATCTGGCGCTGACCCAGATCTCGGTCGAGGTGGTGACGGTCGTCTTGATGCTGCTGGCACTGAATCTCCTACCAAAGACGACCCCGGCGGAGAGTCCCTTCCTGCGCAAGCTCAGGGATGGAGCGCTGTCGATCGGGGTGGGCATCGGCGTTGCCGGCGCTGTCTACGCGGTGCTGACCAGCGATTTCTCGTCGATCTCGGCTTTCCACCTCGAGAACTCATACAAGGGCGGTGGCGGCACGAATGTCGTCAACGTCATTCTCGTCGACTTCCGCGGCTTCGATACGTTTGGCGAGATCATCGTGCTCGGCATCGCTGCACTCTGCATCGTCGCCTTGCTGGACAACGTCATGCAGGGTGACTCCGGCAACCGCATCATGAACTGGCATGTCGACATGGTGCGCGCTGCCGATCGCCATCCGCTGCTCTTGGTCGTCGGCACGCGCTCACTTCTACCGTATGCCTTGGCGGTCGGCGCGTTCATCTTCCTTCGCGGCCACAACGAGCCAGGTGGCGGCTTCATTGCCGGGCTGGTCGTCGCGATCGCGTTGCTCATGCAGTACATGGCTTCCGGCTTCGCTTGGGCCCAGCGGCGCGCCGCGCTCGACTACCATGCGATCATCGGGCTAGGCGTGCTGGTCGCCGGCGTGACCGGGCTTGGCGCCTGGCTCTTCGGCTTTCCCTTTCTCACCTCCTGGTTCGACTACGTAACGCTGCCAGTCGTCGGCACCTTCGAGGTCGCGTCCGCGATGGCCTTCGATGTCGGTGTCTTCATGTGCGTCGTGGGCTCGGTCATGCTGGCCCTCTCCAACCTCTCGCGGGTCGGCCGGATCGCCGAGCATCTCGAGATTCAAGAAGGTGCCATGGATGTCGATCCGTCGAAATCGCCGGATGGCCCAGAGCTTCCCGCGACGGCGGCAAAGTAGGGAGCCGAGATGGAGCTTCTCGTCGCCTCGGGTATCGGCCTCTTGTTCGCTTCGGGCACCTATCTGCTGCTGCGCGGGCGTACTTTCCCGGTGATCGTCGGCCTCGCACTGCACGCCTACGGCGTGAATGCGCTGATCTTCGCAATGGGCCGGTTGAGGCTCGATGCGCCGCCGGTTCTCTCCCTTCATCTGGACAGCTATACCGACCCACTGCCGCAGGCACTGGTGCTCACCGCGATTGTCATTGCCTTCGGGATGACGGCTTTCGTCGTCGTGCTGATCCTTCGCTCCTACCTCGAGGTCGGCAATGACCATGTCGACGGAATCGAGCCCGGCGACGAAGCCGCCGCCGAGCAAGGGGGGCCAAAGTGAGCCATTGGCTCGTCGTCCCGATCGTGCTGCCGGCGATCATGGCCGGCATCACCGTCCTGGCGTTGCGGCACGACATTCTGCTGCAGCGCCTGGCATCGGTCGCCTCGATGCTCGCCTGTTTCGCCGTTGCGATCGGCCTTCTGGTCCAGGCCGCCGATGGGTCGGTCATCGTCTACGAGCTCGGCAACTGGCAGGCGCCGTTCGGCATCGTGCTCGTGCTCGACCGGCTGTCGGCGATGCTCATCACGCTGACGGCATTCCTCGCCGTCATGGTCCTGCTCTATGCGATCAGCGGCTGGGATCAACGCGGGCGGCATTTCCACGCGCTGTTCCAGTTTCAGATCATGGGCCTGAACGGCGCCTTTCTCACCGGCGATCTCTTCAACCTCTTCGTCTGGTTCGAGGTCCTTCTGCTGGCCTCGTATGGCCTCATGTTGCACGGCAGTGGTGCTGAAAGGCTCAAGGCCGGCACCCACTACGTGATCGTCAATCTCACGGGCTCGACCCTCTTTCTCGTCGCCGTGGCGCTGATCTATGGTGCCACCGGCACGCTGAACATGGCCGATTTGGCCGTCAAGGTGCCGCTGGTCGCGCCCGAAAGCCAGGCGATCCTGCAGACCGGCGGCGTGCTGCTGCTCGTGGTGTTCGGTATCAAGGCAGCACTGGTGCCGTTGCATTTCTGGCTGCCCGGGACCTACGCCGCGACGTCGGCGCCGGTTGCCGCACTTTTCGCCATCATGACCAAGGTGGGCGGCTATTCGATCATCCGCATCTACACCTTGGTGTTCGGCGGCGATGCGGGTGACGCGGCCTGGCTCGCCGGGCCATGGCTCCTGCCCTTGGCGATGGTCACGCTCGTGCTTGGCATGGTGGGCGCGCTCGCTGCCCGCTCGTTGCGTTGGCTCACGGCATTCGCGGTCATCGGCTCGATGGGCATGTTGCTGATTGCCGTCGCGGTCTTCGAGGAGACGGCAACCTCTGCAGCGCTGTTCTACATGCTGCACTCCACCCTGATTGCCGCCGCACTGTTCTTGCTCATCGAGCTCATCATCGAGCGCCGTGGCAGTCGTGGCGATCAACTCGAGCTGGCTCCATTGCCGGCACAAGCGGATCTGATGTCGGGCCTCTTTTTCGTCGCCGCCATCGCCATGACCGGACTGCCGCCGCTTTCCGGGTTCATCGGCAAGCTGCTGATCCTCGACGGCGTTCGCCAGAGCGCTTATGCGCCGCTCATTTGGGCAACCATTCTCATAACGTCACTCCTCGTCATCGTCGCGTTCACCCGCGCCGGCAGCACCGTGTTTTGGAAGAGCCGCAACGTGGCGGCGACGAACGAGACCGCGATGCTGGCCGAAATCCGCCAGCCCGTCCTGCCGATCGTCGTGGTGGCCGTGCTGCTCGCCGGGACCGCAGCGATCACGGTGTTCGGTGGGCCAGTCTTCCGCTATCTCGAGGCCACCACCGATCAGCTCTACAGGCCTCAGGTCTATATCGCGACCGTGCTCGGGCAGCCGGCACCACCCGTCGAGGTGTTGGACCCCGACTTGGCCGCGCTCTCGGCCACGTCTGCCGGCTTGCCACCCGGAGGCCCATGATGTCCCAGCAATGGTTGCCGCATCCACTGCTCACCTTGCTGCTCACCGCGTTCTGGGTCGTGCTGCTGAATGACCTCTCGATGGGCGGCATCGCGCTCGGCCTGATCATCGGCATCTTGATCCCGCTCTACACCACGAAGTTCTGGCCGACGCCGCCGAGCGTGAAGAGCTATCCCAAGGCCATCTCCTATACCTTCCTCGTGCTCGGCGACATCATCGTTGCCAATTTCCAGGTGGCCTACTGGATCCTCTTGTGGAAGGTGTCCGATCTGAAGCCGCGCTTCATCACCATTCCCCTCGACATTCGCACACCCGAAGCCATCGCGACGCTGGCCGGAACGATCACGCTGACGCCCGGCACCGTGTCCGCCGACCTTTCGGCCGATGGCCGCGCGTTACTGGTCCACGGCCTGCACGTGCCGGACGAGGCCGAGGCCATAGCTGCGATCAAGGACCGCTACGAGACCAGGCTGAAGGAGATTTTCAGGTGATTGCTGCTGCCCTGACGTTCGCTTTCACGGCCTTGGCGCTGGCACTGTTCTGCAATCTCTGGCGCCTGCTTCAGGGGCCCACGATCACCGATCGCATCCTCGCCCTGGACACCATGGTGATCAACGCAATCGCCGTCATCGTCCTGTACGGCGTGCTCGTCGGTCGCAGCATCCTGTTCGAAGCGGCCATCCTCATGGCGATGGTCGGGTTCGTTTCGACCGTAGCCTTCTGCCGGTTCATCTTGCGCGGCGACGTCATCGAATAGGGAGCCGACATGGCCTTCATCGCCGAGCTTTCAATCGCCATCCTCATCGTCTTGGGCGCGTCCTTCGCACTGATCGGCTCGTTTGGCCTGGTCAAGCTCCCGGAGATCATGGCGCGCCTGCATGGGCCGACCAAGGCAACCACCTTGGGTGTCGGTTGCGTGCTGATGGCGTCGATTCTCTATTTTCTGCTGAGCGAGGGCAAGGTGTCGGTGCACGAGCTGGTCATCACCCTCTTCCTGTTCCTGACCGCACCGATCACCGCGAACTTCATTGCCAAGGCGCATCTCCATCTCGATCCGCAGGCGGATCGGCTGCCGCCGACCGGGCGTCCGTTGGGGTGGGCCACCTACGACCCGCCGCCTGACCAGGACGAGAGCGACGACAAGCACGTGGGTGACATATCGGCTCCCTGATACCGCTCATCGGTCAATGACGCCGCCCCCTTCTCCAGGCGGTGCGGCGCGCGTTTGTGCTGATCAGACGATCCGACCGCGGGCGGCGACGTCGATCGTGCCGACCAGCTCGTCGCCGCGCACCGTGACCAGCCGGTCGACCATGTTCACGACGACGCAGACATGGTTGGGGATGATGCTGACGATGTCGCCGATCTCGGGCTTGGCTTCGGCCTTGCTCAGATCCAGCATGCCATGCTCCTCGGCAAAGCCGTGGATCCTGGCGCCCGGGAACTCGCAAATGAGCCCGTGCCCGTCCAGTCCGCCGCCCGTGTCGCTGGTCAGGGTCTTGGAGCCCGAATCGAGGATGCCGCGTTCCGGACCGGCGCGGCTGACGACCGTCGCATAGACCTTGAGCGCGCAATCCTCGAGCGTGGCAGCACCGCAGGCCAGCATCATCCGGTCGTTGAAGATCGACGTGCCCGAGCGGTGCTCGGTGGCACCCTCGATGCGGCCGAGATTGCGCAGATTGGGCGTGCCGCCGGTCGAGACGATGGTGACCTCGAGCCCGTGCTCGGCGAGGCCAGCCTTGATCGCATCGAAATAGCGTTGGGTTTCCGCCATCTTGTCCTCTGGCGCGTAGAGGAGCAGGCCGTCGAAGCGCAGACCCGCGTGGCCGGCAATGCGTCTGGCGAGGGCGATGGCCTCGCCGGGTGTCTCGACCCCGGCCCGCTCACGACCGGTATCGCACTCGACCAAGACGCCAATGTCACGGCCCGCCTGGCGTGCCGCATCGGCGTAGTAGTCGACGGCCACCGGGTTGTCGGCGCAAGGCCTGATGGTGGCCCCATCACGGACCAGCCGTGCCAGGCGGGCCATCTTCTCCTCGCCCAGAAGGTTGTAGCTGATCAGGATATCGTCGAGGCCACCCGCCACCATCACCTCGGCCTCGCCGAGCTTCTGGCACGTGATGCCCTTGGCCCCGGCATCACGCTGCATGGTGGCGAGGACCGGTGATTTGTGGGTCTTGATGTGCGGCCGGTTGCGGAGCCCGGCATCGTCGCAGGCCTTCTGCAACCGCGCGATGTTGCGCTCGACGATGTCGAGATCGATCACGACCGCGGGCGTGCCGAGCTCCTTCGCGATCTGCTTGGCAAGCGGTGAGCTGGGCGATGGGGACATGAGATCGCGACCTTTCTTCAGCTGTCCAGCTAGGATCCGGACTTGTCTTGGGCCAGAGCATTGGCGAGCACGTCAGCGGCGGCCTCGAGCAGGCGCTCGCCCTTATCCGCCGTGGCGCGGCGGGCATCACCCATGACGCCACTGGCAGTGATGTCCTTGAACGATCGCCAATAGTGCATGGCACCGCTGAGCGCAGCACCGGCCCGCGCCGCCATCGGCCCTTGTGCCTCGCCAAGCTGGGACTTGTCGACCAGCTCCGGCTGGATGGCCAGCATCATCGAGGTTTCCGCCTCACCGGCATGCAGCACGCCCGGCTGGTCCTCGAGGATCGGCGCTATGGCCGCTTCGGCGAGGTGAAAATAGGTCGTGATGCCGACGGTGATGCCAAGCTCCCGGGTGAGCTCGGCGCTCATCGCGTTCAAAGCCGTGATGTTGCCGCCATGGCCATTGACGATCACCAGCCGCCGGAAACCGGCGCGCTTGATCGACTGGCCGAGATCGAGCAGCAGTGCCTGGTAGGTCGCAAGGCTGAGCGTGAAGCTGCCGCCAAACGCCATATGGTGCTGGGCGAGCCCGGCCCAGACGACCGGGGCGACGACGACCGGCTGGCCCAGCGCCACCAGCTTTGCCGCGGCTCGGTCGCACACCTCGCCGACCAGCCAGCAATCGGTGCCGGTCGCCATATGCGGGCCGTGCTGCTCGGTCGAGGCAACAGGCAGCATGACCAGCGCCCCCGCCGCCGCTCGATCATTGAGCTCGGCTGCCCTGAGCCGCTGCCACGCCGTCTCCATCACCCCTCCCCGATCCACTTGGAATGAGCTTAGCCCCGTCGGCGCCGCGCGCAAAGACGGCTTGCATATGGCCCGATCTCAGGCGACGGTCCCGGGCAGGACATCGGCTGGAGCCAACGCATGCGCCTGTTCACCGCCTCGCTCGCGACCGAGAGCAATTCCTTCTCGCCGATACCGACGACGCGCAAGGACTTCGAGGATCGTGTCTGGTTCCGCCCGGGCGAGCATCCCGATCGGGCGACCCATTCGACGGCCCCGCTCTTCGTCGCCCGCCAGCGCGCAGCACAGGAGGGCATCGAGCTGATCGAAGGGTCGTGCTTTTGGGCCGAGCCGTCGGCGCCGGTGCGGCAGGCCGACTACGAATCGATGCGCGACGAGATCCTGGCCGAGCTCGAGGCTGCCCTGCCCGTCGACGGTGTGCTGCTCGGCCTGCACGGCGCCATGGTGGCCCAGGGCTGCGACGACTGCGAGGGCGATCTGCTCGAGCGGGTCCGGGCACTGGTCGGCCCGAAGGCGGTGATCGGCGTCGAGCTCGACCCGCATTGCCACCTGACCGAAAAGCGGGCGCGGATGGCGGATATCATCATCCTCTTCAAGGAGTACCCGCACACCGACTTCGTCGAGCGGGCCGAGGAGCTGGTGACGCTGGTCACGGCCACGATCCGGGGCGAGATCAAGCCCGTGATGTCGCTCTACGATTGCCGCATGGACGATCTCTTCCCGACCAGCCGGGAGCCGGGACGCGGCTTCGTCACCAAGATGCAGAGCCTGGAGGGCAAGGACGGTGTGCTCTCGGTCTCGCTCGGCCACGGCTTCACCCAGGGCGACGTGCCGGAGCACGGCGCTCGGGTGCTGGTCGTCACCAACGATGCCAAGGCCAAGGGCGATGCGCTCGCCACCCGGCTCGGCGAGGAGGTCCGCGAGAAGCGCGGCACGTGGCGACCGCCCTATCTCGGGCTGGAGGAAGCGATCGACGCGGCTTACGCGGCGCCCGAAGGCCCGATCGTCGTCGCCGATCCATCCGACAATGCGGGCGGCGGCGCGGCGTCGGACAACACCAATGTGCTGCGCCGGCTGATCGAGCGCGGCTGCACGGATGCGGCGATCGGGCCGATCTGGGATCCGCTGGCCGTCGCCATCTGCCACGGTGCGGGCGTCGGCGCCCGGCTCGACCTTCGTTTCGGCGGCAAGGCGTCCAAGGCCTCCGGCCAGCCGATCGACGCCGAGATCGAGGTCATCGGCCTCAAGATCGATGGCGCGCAGTCGTTCGGCACCGCCAAGGTCGGCTATGGCGACGGTGCCGGCATCCGGATCGCGACAACGGGCGGCAGCGTCGAGGTGGCGCTGATCAGCGAGCGCACCCAGGCGCTCGGCACCGAGATCTTCACCGATCTCGGCATCGACCTCGGATCCAAGCGCTATATCGGCGTCAAGTCGACCAACCACTTCCACGCCGCCTACGCCCCGGTCGCCCGAGAGGTGCTCTATTGCGATGGCGGCGGCCCCTCGCCGCTCGACACGACGCGCTATCCCTACAAGAAGATCGCTCGGCCCCAATGGCCGCACGATCCGCTGCCGCCGGGGCGCCTCGTGCTCTGAGCCGTCCTGTCGGCGGCTAGAGTGCTTTAGGGTGACCGCAGACGAGGAAGGCAAGGCGATCGGCGCGCAGCGTAGTCGACCTACGTGAGCACCGATCGTCCGCAGTCTGACGAAGTATGCGGTCGCCCTGAAAGCACTCTAGTCGTGGATCTTGATGATGCACTCGATCTCGACGGTCATGCCGTTGGGCAGCGAGCCCATGCCGATGGCCGAGCGCGCATGCCGGCCGCGCTCGCCCAGGACCGCGACGAAGAGGTCCGAGCAGCCATTGATGACCTTCGGGTGGTGGGCGAAGTCCGGCACGGCGTTGACCATGCCGAAGACCTTGAGGATCTCGACCTTCTCCAGGCTGCCGGCGGCCAGCTTGGCGGCGGCGAGCAGGCCGAGCCCGGTCGTCTGCGCATGCGCGTTAGCGGTCTCGAGATCGACATCCGCGCCGACCTTGCCGGCCGGGTAGCGACCGTCCTGGTCGGCCGGTCCCTGGCCGGAGAGATAGGCGATATTGCCGTCGCGCTTGAACGGCACGTAGGTGCCGCCCGGCTTCGGCAGGCTCGGCAGCGTGAGGCCCAACTCCTTCAGCCTGGCTTCCGGGTCGTGCGTCGTGGTCATGGTCGGGTCTCCAAGGGGCGTTGCCGGATCAGCCGGCTTTGGGCCAATCGACTGGATGGAAGAAACGGCCACCGACAATGGCGCCGGTAGCGAAGATGCGGCGCTCGGCATCGAGCACCTCGCCGGTGACGTCCTCGAGCGGAAAGCGGCCCTCCTTGACCTGCAGCAGCGTCGCATCACCGACCTTGCCGGCCGCGAGGCTGCCGAGCTCGGAGCGCTGCAGCGCCTTTGCGGCGTTGCTGGTCGATGCCGCGATCACCTCGGGCAAGGGCATGCCGAGATTGAGGAACTTGGAGAGCGTGGTGACCTGGTCATAGGCCGGTCCGTCGATGCAGAGGCTGTGGATATCCGACGAGATGACATCGGGCTTGAAGCCGCCCTTGAGCATGGCACGAGCGGTCTTGTAGGCGAACGAGCCCATGCCGTGGCCGATGTCGAAGATGACGCCCTTCTCGCGCGCCAGCCAGACGGCATCCTTGACCCGGCCCTCGCCATCCACCGGCGTGTTGGGAAAGGGCCGAAATGCGTGGGTCAGCACATCACCCGGGCGCAACCGCTCGATCACCTCCTCGTAGGTGGGCGGTGGGTGGTCGATATGCGCCATGAGCGGCATGCCGGCGGCGTCCGCCACCTGGAGCGCTATGTCGAGCGGGGCAGTGCCCGAGGTGCCGGACGCGTAGCGCCCGACGCGGACCTTGATGCCGACGACGACGTCCCTGTTGGCTTTGGCGACCTCGACCGCCTCGGCCGGTGCCATCATCCGCATCTCCTCGCTCTCGCCGACCATGACGGTCTTGGAGAAGGCATAGATGCCGGCGAATGACACGTGCAGATAGGCGAGGATGCGTACGGCCGAGGGCTCGATGACGTGGCGGCGAAAGCCCTTGAAGTTGCCGGGCCCAGCACTGCCGGTGTCGACCGCCGTCGTGACGCCGCTCGTTCGGCAGAACTCCTCGGCGTCGATGCCGAGCGAGGAGCCGCCCCAATAGACGTGGGTGTGCAGGTCGATGAGGCCCGGCGTCACGATGTGGCCGGAGACGTCACGAACATCCGCGCCGTCGCTGGCAAGCCCGTCGCCGAGCGCCGCCACCTGATTGCCCGTGAAGGCCAGATCGGTGACCCGGTCGGTGCCCGATGCCGGGTCGATGACATGGCCGCCCGTTAGGACGAGATCGAAGCTCAAATGGGTCCCCCTTGGGCTCTCGTTGGTGAGTCTAGTCCGGTGGCTCGGCACCGGTGCGCTCGACGATCAGCCGGTACTGGTCCGGCTGGCGGTGTCGGGCGAAGTTGAAGATGTTTTCCTTGTAGGCGCGACCGAGATCGAGGTCGGCGCGCGCGATGACCAGCTC
This sequence comes from uncultured Alphaproteobacteria bacterium, assembly GCA_942491185.1. Lineage (GTDB taxonomy): Bacteria > Pseudomonadota > Alphaproteobacteria > Geminicoccales > Geminicoccaceae > SLRI01. The sequence continues at coordinate 83,167 of CALOAB010000022.1, forward strand.
GTCGTCCTGGGTCACGGCTTGGCCCACGACCTCGCCGGTGGGTGCTATGATCGAGGAGTTGCCGATCATCTCGCAGCCCTCCTCGACGCCGCACTTGGCGGTGCCGACCACCCAGGTGGCATTGGCGTAGGCGCTGCCCTGCATGGAGAGCTGGTTGTGGAACTCCGACAGCCGGTCGTGCTCCGGCGACGGCGGGTTGTGCCTTGGCGTGTTGTAGCCGATCAGCACCAGCTCGACATCCTGCAGCCCCATGACACGGTAGGTCTCGGGCCAGCGGCGGTCGTTGCAGATCGCCATGCCGACATGCCCGCCCATGGTCCGCCAGACCGGCCAGCCGAGGTCGCCCACCTCGAAATAGCGCTTCTCGAGGTGCTGAAAGGCGCGCCAGGGCTCGTGCTGGCTGTGACCCGGCAGATGGATCTTGCGGTACTTGCCGACGATGGCGCCCGCCTTGTCGACCAGGATGGCGGTGTTGAAGCGGCGGCCGTCGGGCGTCAGCTCGGCGTAGCCGAGGTAGAAGCCGATGCCCTTGGCCTTGGCCGCCTCGAACAAGGGCGCCGTCTCGGCCGACGGCATCTCGCGCTCGAAGAAGCTGTCCAGCTCGGCCGGGTCGGTCATGTACCAGCGCGGGAAGAAGGTGGTCAGCGCCAGCTCGGGGAAGACCACGAGATCGCAGCCATTGCCGGCCGCCTCGTCGAGCAGGGCCAGCATGCGGCGGATCACGTCGGCGCGCGAATGGGCCCGCTGGATCGGGCCGAGCTGGGCGGCGGCCAGGGTCAGGATGCGGCTCATGTGGCGGCTCCCTCGAGCACCTCGGCGGCGGTGCGGCCGACGATCTGGGCATAGATGGCGGCGTCGGTGGCGCCCTCGGTCGAGATGCAGACGACGCGTGAATGCGGGCTCAGGCAGAGCGCCTCGCGCATGGCGACATCGCCCGCTGCGGCAGCAAAGCCCGCGATGGAAGCGGCACCGGATTCGCCGCTGACGATGCCACGATCGGCAAGCTCGCGCATCATGTCGGCCACCGCCTCGTCGGTGATGGTCATGAAGGCGTCGCTGCCGGGCGCCAGGAGCTGCCAGGCGAGCATCGAGGGCTCGCCGCAGGCAAGGCCCGCCATGATGGTGTCGAGGTCGCCTGGGAAGGTTACAGGCGCTCCAGCCTCAGCGCTGGCGAAGAGGCAGGCGGCCTGGTCGGGCTCGACCACGACGAAGACCGGGCGGGCGCTGCCGAGCAGCTCCCAGAGCCACGACAGGACGCCTGCCGCCAAGCCACCGACGCCGCCGGCCACGAAGATGTGGGTGATGTCGGGCGCGGCGTCGAGGATCTCGGCGGCCAGCACCGCGTAGCCCTGCATGACGTGGCGGGGCACGTCGGCGTAGCCGGGCCAGGAGGTGTCGGAGACGATCTGCCAGCCTTCCCGCTCGGCCACGACCGCCGCGTGGCGGACGGCATCGTCATAGGTGCCGGGCACGACGACGACCTCGGCGCCGAAGCCGGCGATGGCGTCGATCCGGCCCTGGCTCACCGTCTCGTGGACGAAGATGACCGCCTTCGCACCCACGCGGCGAGCACCCCAGGCGACGGCGCGGCCGTGATTGCCGTCGGTGGCGCAGCTCACGGTCAGGCCATCGCCGCCGCCGCGCTCGCGGGCCAGCAGCTCGACCGCATAAGCCCCGCCCAGCGCCTTGAAGCTCATCAGCTCGAAGCGCTGGCTCTCGTCCTTGAGGCGCAGCGCCTCGACGCCCAGGGCCTCGGCCATGTCGGCCAGCTCATGGAGCGGCGTCGGCGCGTAGCCGGGCCAGCCGGCGATCACGGCCTGGGCGCGGCGGCCGGCGTCAAGCGACAGAATCGCCCGCTCGGCCTCGCCATAGGCGCGTTCACGATCGGCGCCGGGATTGCGCAGCAGCGTTGCCGCACCATCGGCGCTCACCAAAGCGGCGCTCATTGGCGCCCCGCCAAGACGGCGGCATGGCCCTTCGCCTCCCGAAGCCAGTAGTGGCCATGGCACCACGGCGCCTGGCTCGATCCGGCCGAGGCGGTCTCGGCTGCGCTTCGAAATTCTTGCATCCGCACATGTTGCACGGACGGTTGGCCTGCCGCAACGACTGGCTGTGCCACGAAGCGTATAGGAATAATAACCGAAAACGGGTGTGCTGGTCAAGCCGTGGCTCGGGTTCGATTGGCGACTATGCCCGAAGCGCGCAGCCGCATCGCCAACGACCTCACACGGCGCTGCAGATCCATACTGTAACAGCTTACATCAAAGCCGTTTTCTGCCACGCCTGCGGCAAGCTGTCAGCTCGGGTTCGTTTGCCGGAACTCGGGTTCGTTCGTCGGATTCCCGGGTTCGCTCGTCGATTTCTCGGGTTCGTTCGTCGCTGCGGGCGCCCTTCCCGGGTTCGTTCGTCGGCGTTTTTGCGCTATACGCTACATAAGCATCGCTAATGAGTCGTTATATGCGACATTTCTCGGGTTCCGTTGCGTATAGCGCAACGAGCGAGCCGATTTGTTGCGCTATATGCGACACCGCTCGGGTTCCGTTGCGGTATATGCAACGAATCGGACGACAGCGGCCCTTGGTTATAAGCATTGCTTATGGGCTGCGATTGGCTGGCGACGGCGGGGCGCGGCCGCGCTATGACCGGCCGCCAACACCGTTCCGGGAGGACAAGAATGATCTTCGACATGCGCATCTACACCTGCAGGCCGGGCACCGTGCCGGCGCAGCTCGCCCTCTACAAGGAGCACGGCTTCGCCGCGCAGACCCGGCATCTGGGCCAGCCCGTCCTCTACGGCGTCACCGAGACCGGGCCGATCAACACCTATGTGCATGTCTGGGGCTACCAGTCGGCGGCCGACCGCGAGCAGCGCCGGGCAGCGATGCAGGCCGACCCGGACTGGCAGGTGTTCCTCAAGAAGAGTGCCGAGGCCGGCAATCTGATCGCCCAGGAGAACCGCATCCTGACCGGCGTCTCGTTCGGGTAGCGACGGCGCAACGGCTGAAGAGAAAGTGGGGAAGATGATCTTCCCCACGCCCCATCGGGATTTTGGCGTTCGCGCCGGTTCTGGCACTTCGGGGCTTGGCTGCGGGCGTGCTCGCGCAGCTTGGTGGTGCAGTCGATTGCTGCGGGGCAGCGTGCATGGCGCTGCGACTTGGCTTATTGTCCTTCGCCTCGATGTCGCGCGGGCCCGCGGCGACGGCCCCGCGCCTTGCGGACGGGGAGGCTCGCGCCATGCTGATGAGGGTGTTTCAGGTCACCGTGCATGACGGCAAGGAGGCCGAGTTCCGCGACTTCTTCGAGCACACCGCCCTGCCCTTGATGCAGCGGCAGGACGGCCTCGTCTCGATCACCGCCGGCGCACCACGACCTGAGACGCCGCAGGAATTCTGCATGGTGATGGTCTGGCGCGATCTCGACGCGCTCAAGGCCTTCGTCGGCGAAGGCTGGCGGGTATCCCACTACGAG
>CALOAB010000023.1:0-10424 GCA_942491185.1 uncultured Alphaproteobacteria bacterium
AGTGTGGTTTCTCGTCTGTTCTCGTCAACCGCCAATTTGCATCGGCGTCCTGGCGTCAGAGGTCGAGTTTGGCATTGCATCTTGGTCTATAATCCCGCAGATTTCCGGCGTTCCCAACTGCCTGGTGCAGGCTTCGGTCTTTGTTAGAGAGCCTCTAGATGTCGATGAGTGTCGGCAAATAAAGACATGGGTGCCTGGGTCATGTTGTTTGAGAACAGCAAGAAAAGTTTCAATACGCGCAATTTGCCGTCTCGTCGTTTTGCGTGTCTGGCCGGCGAAGGCTGAGGCTCTTGTCTTTCAACTCTTGGCCGAAGTGGGAATTTCAGTGCCTGGCAGGCGTCCACTGACTGTTGGTGGGGGGCATGAGGTTTTCTGGGTGTTGAGGTGACGTCTGTGCGACGGACTGGGCGGCTGACTGTAGCGCTCGTTGCCGGCTGCCCCTTTCCTTGGGCGCGTGGCACGCCGGCGCGCATCCTCGGCATGGCGCGCGCGCTGCACGAGGCGGGTCATGCGGTTCATGTCATCGCCTATCCGATCGGTGATCTCGATCGCCAGCTGCCGTTCCAGGTGCACCGGAGTGCTCGCTTGCCGTTCTACCGGCGCACCGCGCCCGGTGCCGATCCGCTCAGGCTGGCCTGCATGTTGCCGATGCTCGCGGCCGAGGTCGCTCGCGTCGTGCGCAACCACCCGATCGACGTCATTCACGCGCATCACTACGAAGGCCTGCTCGCCGCCTGGCCGGCGAAGCGCCTGCGCCGCGTGCCGCTCGTCTACGATGCGCACACGACCCTGGCCGGCGAGCTGCCCTACTACCGGGTCGGCTTGCCGCGCCCTTGGACCGTGGCCGTGGGGCGGTCGTTGGACTCGCGTCTGCCCGGGCTCGCCGATCACACCATCGCGACCAGCCAGCACATCGCTGCCGAGCTGATCGGCGACGGCATGCCGGCCGAGCGGGTGAGCGTCATCGGCAATGGGATCGAGGATTCGTTCGTCGCCGGGCCGCACGACGAGACGCCGCCGGACGATGGCATCGAGCGGATCTGCTATGCCGGCAATCTCGCCCCGTATCAGGGGATCGACACCTTGCTGGCAGCCTTTGCCGAGGTTGCCGCCGCGCGGCCGAAGGCGCGTTTGCTGCTCGTCACCGAATCGAGCTTCGAGCCCTATGCCCGGCAGGCAGCACGGCTCGGCATCGCCGAGCGCATCGATGTCGAGACGCCGCCACCGCCGCATGCGCTCGGCACCCGCCTCGCTGTTGCGACGGTGCTGGTCAATCCGCGCGCCGAGTGCCCGGGCTACCCGCTGAAGCTGTTGAACTACATGGCTGCCGGGCGGGGTATCGTGTCGTTTCGCGACTCGGCGCGCGATCTCACGCATGGCGTCGATGCCTGGCTCGTCGACGAGCCCACGGCGCCGGCCTTGGCCCAGGGCCTTCTCGCCATGCTGAGGGAGCCCACCCGCGCTGCAGAACTGGGCATGGCGGCGCGCCGCCGGGTGGTCGAGAACCTCACCTGGTCGCGCATCGTGGCCAATCTCGAGACCGTCTATCGCCGGTTGGTGGCGGTCGAGGACGGCGCTGCCGACCCGGTCGAGGCAGCGGTTCAAGAGCCTGCCTCCGTGCGGGCCGGTTTCTCCGGCGGCGAATAGGCTCATGCAGGCTTCGGGTGAGTCTCCGGCCGAGCTCGGTGCTGTGGTCATCAACTACAATGGCGGCGCCAAGGTCGTGCGGGTGATCGAGGCGCTGGCCGAGCTGGCGCCGGAGATCACCGAGATCATCGTCGCCGACAACGGCTCCACCGACGACAGCCTCGCCGAGATCCGCGCCCGTTTTCCGACTGTGGACATCCTGGAGCTCGGCGCCAATCTCGGCCTGCCGAATGCCCGAAACGCGGGCCTCGCTCGGGCCAGGAGCCGCTATGTCCTGCTGCTCGATGCCGACATCTACGTCACGCCGGGCTGCACCGCGGCGATGCTGGACATGGCAAAGCGCTACGCTGCGGCCGTCGTCTGCCCGCGCATCGTTCTCGTGCCGGACGGCAGCATCGTTCAGTGTGACGGTGCGGCACCCCATTTCGTCGGCACGCTGGCCTTGCTCAACGCCGATGTCGAGCGCCGACTGCCGCCGGTGCCCGCAGGCCCCGTCGGCGGGCTGATCGGCGCTGCGATGCTGCTCGATCGTCAGGTCGTAATCGATGCGGGTGGCTTCAACGAGCTCTACTTCTTCTATTTCGAGGATCTCGAGTTCTCCCTGCGCATGCGTTTGCTAGGCCATGAGATCGTGCGGGCGCCGGCAGCCATCGTCGAGCACGAGCGCGGCCAGGGAACCGTCGGCCTGTCGTTCCGTGGCAAGGGCAGCTACCCGAAGCGCCGGGCCTATCTCGGCATGCGCAATCGCCTGCTGACCATTGCGCTGTGCTACAGCGGGCGCACGTTGCTGCTCCTGGCACCGGTCCTGATCGCCTACGAGCTCGCCACGATCGCCTTTGCCGTGAGCCGTGGCTTCATCAAGGAATGGTGGTCCGGCTGGTCGTGGCTCTTCGCCAATCGCCAGGAGATCCTCAGCCAGCGCCACGCCCTGCAACAGCGTCGGGTCAGGCCGGATCGCGAGCTCTTCACGGCGACGCCCCTGCCGCTCGCCGCAGGCGTGTTCGAAGGCAGGTGGCTGCGCCGGGCGATCGGCGTCTTCGATAGTGGCCTTACCGCTTATTGGCGGCTGGTCGAGCGCTGGACCTGAAAGAGGCCTAGATGAACACACTGCAGCAATCCTTCGCGGATTACATGGCCTATCGGCGGCGCCGCAAGACCGGTCCTGCCGGCGACAACCCGTTTGGCCAGTTGCGCGCCACGGTGCCGATTGCCCGCGCCTACGGCTTCGATCGAGGCAAGCCGGTCGACCGGTTCTTCATCGAGCGCTACCTCGAGGCCCAGGCCCCGGTCATCCAGGGTCGCGTGCTGGAGATCGGCGATAACGAGTACACGCTGCTCTACGGCGGCGATCGGGTGGCGCAGAGCGACATCCTGCATTTCGATGCGAAGAACCCGAAAGCCACCTTCATCGGTGACCTCAGCCGCTGCGAGCACATCCCCGACGGGCTCTTCGACTGCCTCATCCTGACCCAGACCCTGCATCTGATCTACGATATCCGCGCCGCACTCGGCCATGTTCACCGCCTGCTGAAGCCGGGCGGTGCGCTGCTCGCGACCTTCCCGGGCATGAGCCAGATCAGCGACGAGGACTGGGGCCCCACCTGGTGCTGGGGCTGGAGCCCGGGGCAGACCGAAAGCCTGCTGCAGACGGCGTTCCCGGGCGGTGAGATCACCGTCGAGGCGCTGGGCAATCGCTTCGCCGGTGCTGCCTTCCTGCATGGCCTCGTGGCCGAGGAGCTCGACGAGAGTCTGCTGCTTGGCGCCGACGGGGCCTGCAATTTCCTGATCGGGGCCGTCGCCAGGCGGGCAGCGGGGTGAGAGCCTGTTCGAGACGTTTTCGTTGTGTTTCATCGGCTTGCGATCGACCGCCCTTGCTGTGCCGAGCGCGGCCCGATGCCGAAGCATCGAGCAAGCTCGGCGACGAAGCAGGTGCCGCTGCCAAGCTCATGAAACACAACGAAAACGTCTCGAACAGGCTCTGAGCGCCGGGCGGTCGCCGTGCTCACCCAGGCCAAGGCACGGCTGCGCCGGCTGATCCGTGCCGCCCGACTGCCGTTTGTCGGCAAGGGTGGCATTCTGCTCTATCACCGCGTCGCCACGCTGGCCAACGACCCTTGGGGCCTGGCCGTCACCGAGGCGCATTTCGACGGCCATCTCGAGCTGCTGCGGCGGCGAACGATGTGCCTGTCGCTGCCCGAGCTGCTTGCCCGGCGGGCCGCCGGGACGCTGCCACGGAACGCCACGGCGGTGACCTTCGACGACGGCTATGCCGACAATCTCCTGGCGGCGCTGCCGCTGCTCGAGCGGCACGACATACCGGCGACGGTCTTCATCCTGAGCGGCTTTGTCGGTGGCGGTGAGGAGACCTGGTGGGATCGCCTGGAGCAGGCGATCTACGGTGCGCCGGATCTGCCGGGCGAGCTTGCGATCGAGGCCGCCGGCCGGTCGGTCTCCTGGACGCGCCCCGCCGGCGTGCTCGCCTCGGACACGCGCGACGATCTCCATCTGCAGCTCTACGATTGCCTGGCGCATGCCGACACGCCGGCGCGCGAAAAAGCCTTCGACGCATTATGGCAGCAGCTCGGCCGCCAGCCGGTGCTGCGACCGAGCCATCGGCCGCTCGACGAGACCGAGCTGCGGCGGCTGGCCGATCACCCGCTGATCACCATCGGCGCGCACACCCGGACCCACCCGCATCTCGCGCGAATCGACGCGGCCCGGCAGCTGGATGAGCTGAGCGGCAGCAAGGCCGACCTGGAAGCGCTGCTCGGCCGAGCGGTCTCGATGGTCGCCTACCCGCACGGGTCGAACGACGCGGTGACGGTGAGCGCCGCGCGCGCCGCCGGGTTCCAGGCCGGCTTCACGACGGTGCCGCGCGTCGTGCCGCATCGTTTCGATCCGTTTCGTGTGCCGCGGATCAATATCGAAGACCAGGACGCCGACCGGTTCGCTGCCGAGCTGCATTGGTATCGCCTCCTCGGATAGCTGGCGACACTATCAAGACGCCAACCCTTGGTTTTAATAATCCCATAAAACGCGATTCATAATTGAGCGCGGCAGGCTGTGATTCCAGCCGCATCTCGCGACTCTCTGCCGCATCTGCCTCTAATCGCTTAAGAAAAGCGATCAACTATGTTATCGGTTCTGTTGCTGTATAAAATACTTGGGGCGGTGAGGTTGAATCGATGGGCGATCGTTCTGCGCCTCTGGTTAGTGTCATTATCATCTTTTATAATTCTGGCGCCTTGTTCTTGAGAGAGGCTATCGCGAGCGTCAGGGAGCAGACGTTCGACAACTGGGAGTTGCTCCTGGTCGATGACGGCTCCAGCGACGGTTCGACCGAGGTAGCCCGCGCCGCCGCTGCCGCCGATCCAGGACGCGTCCACTATCTCCAGCACGAGGGCCACGCGAACCGCGGCATGAGCGCGTCACGCAACCGCGGCATCGAGGCGGCGCGTGGCGGCTACCTGGCATTCCTCGATGCGGACGACACCTACCTTCCCGAGCGGCTGGCGCACCATGTCGCGATCCTCGAAGCCGAGCCCGAGGTGGCGATGGTCTACGGACCCTACCTCTTCTGGCATAGTTGGGAGCAGGACGCGGACCAGCCGGACCGGGTGAGCCCGCTGGGTCTCGCCACCGAGCGGCGGCATGATCCGCCGAGCGTTTTGAAGGCCTTCCTCACCAGCGGCGGCCATATCCTGCCCGGCATTTGCAGCCTCACCGTGCGCAGTGGTGCCGTGCGCCTGATCGGCGGCTTCGAGTCCGCCTTCCGTGGCTGCTACGAAGATCAAGTGTTTCTGGCCAAGATCACGGCCCGTTTCCCGATCCACATCACCGGGCGCTGCCTCGACCGCTATCGGCAGCACGGCGGCTCGTGCACCGCTCAGGCACAGCTTTCGGGTGAGTATAGGCCTAATTTGCCGCATCCGTCGCGCGAACGATTCCTGCGCTGGCTCGATGGCTATCTACCGACCACCGGCGTGCGCGACCCGAGCCTCAGGCAAGCCATCGCGATCGAGCTTTGGCCCTACGATCACCCCAAGCTCTACACGATCTTCGTCTTGCCGTTGAAGCTGATGAAGCTCGCCCTCAAGGGTCTGAAACGCTCGCTTGTCCGGCGAATGCATGGCGCCCTTGGGTCGTCTCTCTAGCCCACAAGCGATTGAAGACACCGGCACCGCTGGCGAGCAGCTTCGACGGCGCATCCATCTCGATGACCCTGCCGGCATCGAGCACGACGACGAGATCGGCGTGTCGCACGGTCTGCAATCGGTGCGCGATCACCAGCATCGACATGGTGCCTCGCGCTTCATGCAGGCGCTCCAGGACCACATGCTCGGAGTCGGCATCCAGTGCGTTGGTGGCCTCGTCGAGAATCAGGAGATCGGGTTGCCGTAGTAGTGCCCTGGCAAGGGTCAGACGCTGCCGTTGACCGCCCGAGAGCGACAGCCCGCGGGCGCTGATCGGGCTGGCATAGCCGCCGGGCAGGCTCTCGATGAAGGAGTCGGCATTGGCGAGGCGCGCGGCTTCTCGGATTGCTGCGTCACTGGCGTCGGCCCTGCCGTAGGCGATGTTCTCGCGCACCGTGCCGGTCATGAGCTCCAGATCCTGGCCGGCGAAGGCGAGGCGTTGGCGCCAGGTGGCGAGGTCGAGCTCGGGCAGTGGCGTGTCATCGATCATGATCCGTCCCTTGGATGGATCGAAGAAGCGGTGCAGGAGGCCGACAATGGTCGATTTGCCGGCACCGCTGGGGCCGACAAGGGCAACCACCGCGCCTTTCGGGATCACGAACGAGACCTCGCGCAGGCCTGCGGAGTCCGGCGTCCCGTAGTCGAACGACACCGCCTCGAAACGGATCGACCGGGCGATCGACGTGATCGGCAACGACCCCGAGCGCGGCGCTTGCGGGTCATGCAGATCGAGAATCGTGACGATATCCTCGATGGGACCGGTGACGGCGGCCAGCTCGACGCGAAGATGATCGAGCTGACGCAAATGCGGTTGCAGCCGGTAGAGAAGCAGGAGATAGGCGAGCAGCGTTGGCACGCCGAGCCCCTGCGCCAAGCCGATCGCGATCACGGCGAACATCAGCGGCACATAGAGAAGCTCGTTGGCGGGCGCGGCGATCCCCCGCAACAGCTCGGTGTGGAGCACGGCACGACGCAACGCCTCGGTGGTCTGGGCGAAGCTCTTTCGCTCCCGGGCCTCCGTGCCGACGGCCCTGATCAGCCGATGGTGGGTCAGGCTCTCCACGATCCGATCGGACATTGCGGCATTGGCCTCGACCGCCCGCCTGCCGAAGTGATGCGCCGCACGCCTGACGACGAGCATGACCAATGAAATCAGCAGGAAGCCGGCGACGACGACCAGCGTCAGCGGCCAGGAGATGATCAAGAGAATGGTGACGAAGACGGCGGCGGCGGCGGCGGCGGCAATGATCCGGGTCAGCTTGTCGAGTCCGTCGGTGACATGCCAGACCTGGGCATCGACCGTATTGTGCAGCCGGCCGATGCCGAGTCGCTGCACCGCCAGAAGACCCAGCTCGAAGGATTTGTCGAACAGGCGCTTGCGCAAGGATTGCCCGACCTGGCCGCTCAGCCATGACGAGAGCAAATGGTGGCCATAGATGACCACCGTCTTGAGCAGGATGAGGAGAAAGACCAAGCCGCCGATGAGCGGCAGGCGATAATCCGCCGGCAATTTGTCGGTCAACGTCACCATCGTCCCGGCGAACGGGCCGAGCGAGCTGCTCTCACCTGGCGCCAGGAGGAAGCTCTCGACCAGTGGAATCAAGAGCCCGATGCCGATGCCTTCGAGCAGGAATGCCAGAACGGCAAGGACGACGATGAGCACGAGCAGCCGCCGGCGGCCAGTGCAAAAGCCGAGCAGTGCCTTGATCGCCGACCATTCACCACGGAGCTCGACACGCGTCAGCGCGGCGCTGTCGTCCTTTGGGCTAGAGGGTTCGCTCATCGCTCGATCATCGTGCTGCAAGGCTCAACCGGCGGCCAAGCGCGCCTCGAGCATCACCACCATCGGGTATTGCGGGTCGTCGGAAGCGAGCTCCTCTGGCCAGAGCTGGTCGGCGGCGAGGCCCAGGAGCTCGCTGCTGGCAGCCAGCACGTTGCCGCGGGTGGTGACCGTGGCCGCGCGGGCATCGAGCACGGCATCGGCCAAGGCCTCGCCGCTGGCCCGGCTGAACAGCCAGCGGCGCGGGCAGTCGGCCAGGTCGTCCGGCAGGAGTGCTGTGCCCGGCAGGACGACCAGCAGCCGTGTCGGCGAGCTGGGCGCCAATCCGGCCAGCAATGCTGCGAGCGTCCTCGGCGGATCGTCGACCCCGGCGAGCGCATCGCCGACAATGAGACAATCGAGATCGCCGAGATCGAGCCGCTCGTCATCGCCGTCAGCGCTCGGCAACGGAGCGGTCCGGCAGGCAAACGGCAAGCTCGCCGCATTGACCAGCCGCCCGGCACCCAGCACCAGGCACCGCTCGGCCGTGACGCCGGCGAGCCGCTCGGCCAGCAGCAGCTGGGCCAATCGTTGGGATGGCGAGAGCGGCGTTGCGCCCAATGTGGCGGCGGGCGCTTTGGCTGCCAGCTCCGGCATTCGGCCGAGATCGACCCGGCCCTTGGGCACGGTCCGCAGCAGTCGTCTGATCCGTCCACTCATATGCGCTCATCCGCTGTCGCCGCCGGGCCGATTATTTCTGGTACCGCTTCAGGCAGAGGTTGCGGTGTCGCGAAGCCGGCGAGCTTGGGGCCGATGCCTGGATAGCCCAATGTCAGCAGAATCGCGAGATAGCGCGTGACGATACGGATCGCCGCAAGCACCTCCTGCCAGTCGCCGCGCGCTGCTGCCTTGAGACCGCCCGCAATGGCGCGCTGGAGGTTGAGGCCGACAATCTGCAGCCGACCACGCCGCCAGGCCCGGTGCCGGGCGGCCGGCTCGTCCTCGCCCGGGCGATGCGCGTCGAGGACGGCGAGCCCGGCATCGATCAGCCGGATGAAATCGCGTGACATGCCGCCGGCGTGACGGCGGTAGTCGGCGCTGATGTGGCGATGGCTGGCCACCTCGTGCCGCCTGGCCAGGCGCAGGTAGACGTCCCAATCCTCACACGCTCGCAGCCCCTCGGCAAAGCCGCCGGCGGCGCTCAAGGGTGCCCGCCGGTACATGACCGTCGCGTGCATGCCGATCACATTGCCGCCGAGCAGGTCGAGCAGCGGCTCGGGGCCCGGCGCCGGCAGGCTCGGCGCGCCGTAATGCTGCCCGGCGAGATCCATGTTGCGGTAGCCGCCCCAGACGAAGGCAGCGCTGGGGTGGGCCGCGAGACAGGCGAGCCCGGCAGCGACAGCGCCTGGGCAGAGGCGATCATCGGCGTCGAGAAAGACGAGATAGGCGCTTTGGCTGGCCTCGAGCCCGGTATTGCGTGCGGCCGAGAGCCCGCCATTCTCGCGCCGGATGAGGCGGATCGGCAGGCGCTCGGTGAAGGGTGCGACCGCGGGCGCCACGTCATCGGGCGAGCCGTCATCGACGACGATGATCTCGGCCGGCAAAGGCTGCTGTGCGGCACAGCTCTCGAGCGCCTCGCCCAGGAGATGCGCCTGTCGGTAGCAGGGAATGATGATGGCGACCGGTGCCGGCATCATGCCGCTTTCAGGCCCGCTCTCAGGCACCGGCAATTGCCTCGGCGGCGAGCAGCGATTCGAGGCCACTTTCGAGCCCGGTCATTGCGCGAAAGCCGATCAGCGCCTCGGCGCGTGCTGGATCACCGACCGAGGCCGCGATATCGCCGGCGCGGGGCGGAGCATGGGTGATCGCGACCTCGCGGGCCGCGGCGATCATCACCTGCCGGGCGAGATCGGCGATCGAGGTCGGCTTGCCGGTGCAGACATTGCAGACCAAGGCTTCCGCCTGTCCGGGCACCTGTGGGCTGGCGCATCGCCGCATCGCCGCCTGCAATGCCTGCACCACGTCGCCGACGAAGACGAAGTCCCGGGTCTGCCCACCATCGCCGTACAGCGTCACCTCGAGGCCGCGGCTGATCCGGTCCGCGAAGATCGAGATCACCCCGCTATAGGGCGAATCGGGCCGCTGTCCGGGGCCGTAGACATTGAAGAAGCGCAAGCCCGCATTGGCCACGCCGTGGATCGTTGCCGCCACCCGGCCGTGCAGCTCGGAGCCGAGCTTGTCGGCGCCGTAGGCGGTGAGCGGTGCCGGGGCCAGGGATTCCGCGATCGGCAGCACTGGCTGGGCGCCGTAAACGGCGGCGGACGAGGCATAGACGACCGGTAGCGCATGGCTGCGGGCGGCATCGAGCACGGCCACGGTGCCGCCCTGGTTCACCCGATGCGTCCACAGCCACTCCTCGTTGGAGCGGGCCACCGAGGCGATCGCCGCCAGGTGGTAGATGCCTTGCGTGCCGGCGGCCGTCGCGGCGACCAGTGCGGCATCGGTGATGCAGCCCCGGACCAGCTCGACGCCTTGTGGCAGCGCAGCGGCACGGCCGGTCGACAAATCGTCGAGCACGACCACGCTGTGGCCTGCCGCCACGAGCGCACCTGCCAAATGCGCGCCGATGAAGCCGGCGCCGCCGGTAACCAGATACCGCATGCCTGGGTAATCCCCGAACCACCACGCCGCTCGGGACCACGGAGCCACCACCGCCTTGGGGCCCCCCAGACCTCCTGGGCGCGGCCTTCCTGGGCCATGGCCGGAGCGTCCACCGAACGGTGCTTTCGGCTAGCCTGCATCCGTCGGCGAGCGCAAGCTCTTAT
>CALOAB010000024.1:0-190425 GCA_942491185.1 uncultured Alphaproteobacteria bacterium
GGGCGAGGCGTCGAGTGCCCTGAAAAGGCTGGCGCAGACGAAGGTGCGCCGCGGCTATTCGCCGGCCGACTGATACAGCGGCTAACTCTCCAGATCATGGCTGGGAAATAGGATGATGTGGGCAATCCTGTCCTTGTCAGCCTGCATAGTATGAAAATGTTGTGGATGTACCTGACGCGGGCTCATGCCGGCAGGATATTTGAGCATCAGGGGCAAAACGGACGGCCCTGGCACCGCCTTGACAGTGATGACGACCATCCGGGCTGGTTTCATTATTCAAGAATTTTTAGAGTACTCAAGGGCTCCGGCCGGCCCAGCAGGTAGCCCTGCGCCTCATTGCAATTGAGATGATCCAGAAAGGCCAGCTGCGCCTCCTCCTCGACCCCTTCCGCGGTCGTCGCCTCGTTCAAGGCATCGCACATGCTGAGGATCGCCTTGACGATAGCCCGAGAACCCTGGTCCCGGCCGCCGAGCGCGTGAACGAACGAACGATCAACTTTAACCCGATCGAAGGAAAACGATCGATATATGCGAGTGGATAGAGTAGCCGGTACCGAAATCATCGATCGAGAGATGCACGCCGAGACGCGCAAGCTCGGCCAGGCGGCCGCCGAGCATTGGCAATGACGGGTCGAGGAAGAGGCTTTCGGTCACCTCGAGTTCGAGCCGATCCGGGCCCAGACCGTGCCGGGCCAGGGTGGTGCGGACGAAATCGACAAAACCCCGATCGCGCTTGAGCTGTACGACCGAGATGTTGACCTGAAAGGCGCAGTTGATTCTGCGCAGGCTGGGCCCCACGAGATCGGCGCAAGCGCGATCCAACACCCAGCGGCCGAGCTCGACGATCGAGCCTGTCTCCTCGGCAAGACCAATAAAGCGAGCGGGCGGCAAGAACCGAAGTCGGGATGCTGCCAGCGTACTAGCGGATTCGAGGGCAGACGGGCGTCGTCCGACGAGATCGATGCGCGGTTGGTAGTGTAGCACTAGCTCGTTGCGGGACATCCCCTGTCGCAGGGCGGAATCGAGCAGCAGCCCCCGCTGCTCGTCGCCGTGCTGGGAGACGTCGAACTTGACGAGCTGATCGCGGCCACCGGACTTGGCAATATACATCGCGGTATCGGCGCGTCTGAGCAGCGTCTCGCTATCGTCGCCATCGTCGGGAAAGTAGGCGACGCCAATGCTGGCCCTGACCTGGAGTGCTTGGCCATCGATCTGCACGGGCTCGGCGAAGACGCGGCGGTACCGCTCGATCGCTGTCTTGGCCTCAGCCCTACTGTTCAAATTCTCGAGCAGCAGCACGAACTCGTCGCCGCCCACCCGGCCGACCGTATCGATCGCACGACCGGCTTGGCGCAACCGTTCGGCAAGCTCGGTCAAGACGGCATCGCCGACGGCGTGGCCGAGCGCATCATTGATTCTCTTCAACCGATCGATGTCAACCATCGCCACCGCGACAAGCCGATGCTGCCGGCGGCCGCGCTCAATGGCCATCATCAGCCGGTCTAGAATGAGGTTGCGGTTCGGCAGCTTGGTAAGGCCGTCATGGGCGGCCGTGAATGCCAACTTCTCGAGCAGGCGCTGTTCGGCCGTAACGTCGTTGAGGGCGAGAACGTAGCCGTCGACTCTGCCATCGATGAGGCGCCGCATCGATGCCTTGACTGACCGCACGGTGCCGTCGCCGGCGGTGATCGGGATGGCGAACCGGCCGGTTTCGGCTGGCCGGGCCGTGCTCTCATGAAGCAAGCGATACGGATCGCTCCGGCGGTCGCCGGTAACCGCCGCGCTCTCGACGAGACTGGCGAGCACCGGCGAGAGTTGGCTGAGCTTCTGTCCGACGATCGTCTCGACGGGCCGAGTGAATAGCGTGCTGGCCGCCGGATTGGCGGTCGTGACGACATTCGCGCGGTCGGTGGTCAGGACGGCGTCGCCGACATTGGCTAGGGCAGCGTGGGCGAGGTTGCGCTCGAGCTGAGCTTGGCGCAGCCTTTCGGCAAACTCGAAGAAGCGAAGCGCACCGAGGATCAAAAGGAGAAGGAGGGTGACGCTGGCGAACGGAAGAACGACGTGCAAACCGAATAGCCACACGAAGCCGATCGTCAGTGGCGGTAAGGGCAAGAGATTGAGAGCAGCGGGCGCCAGCCGGGGTCGGGCCACGCCTGCCAAGAGCAAGGGCATGAAGCCAGTGAGGACCAAAGATGCGGCTGCAATCTCGCTTTGCCGTACTGGATTGAGGAGTCGGTGATTGAGGATGTTGCTCAGCGCCGCCGCTTGGAAGTGCAAGGATGGCACGCGAATGGAGGATCCGGCGCCCGAGTCAATATTGACCCAGCTGGCGAGCCCCACGGCCGTCGCGCCGACCAAAACGATCTTGCCACTTAAGAAATCATCGAGCCCGCGCGTGTTGAGCACGTCAGCGGCTGAAATACGTGCGACGCGGATTGTATCCGCCTTGGTCGGCATGATCCGCGGTTCGCTTTCAATCCAGCCGAGCAACAATGGGGATTCGTCAAAAGGTGGAGACTCGTTGACCGACAGATCGGGGAGTTTGGCATCCGTGCCGTCAAGCGCCAGCCTCGCGATCGCCAGCGCAAAGGCCGGCCAGTAGGCCTCGCTGATGCCACCATAAAGGCTCAAACGCCGCATGCGGCCGTCGGTGTCCGCAGATAAATGGCTATGGCCGATGGCCGCAGCGAGCGTTGGCAGCTTGCCATACGGCAGAGTTTCCAAAGGTGGCTGACCATAGGCCCACAGCTCAGCGAAGACAGGAAAGACGACGTTTCCGGCGGCGGCGACGGCAGCCTCGAGCGCATCATCGGACCTCTCATCGATGATCGAACGTTCGGCGAAGCTGACATCGTAGCCGATGACCGAAACACCGGCTTGAGTGAGCCGGTGGATCAGCATCGCGTGCACATACCGAGGCCAGGGCCAGCGGCCGAGGCGATCAAGGCTCTGCTTGTCGATCTCGACGACAACAACGCGATCGTCCGCCCCCGGGGCGAGCACGGGCGTAAGAAAGCCGAGGGCCACATTGTCGATACGCTCGGCGACCCCAGCGCGCTCCAAGCCGATGACGAGCACAAGGGCAAAGAAGAGCAGTATTAGACACTGCCGCAGCCACCCCTTGCCGGTCACCCTCATCTCAGAAAAGCAGGATCAACAAGGCAAACGGAAGGAAAAGTACTGGCCACCAGCTGACGGCCGCCACGGTGATGCGCTGTGGCATGCTGAGGTCCGCCGTGTAGCCGTCGGCAAAGACATGTTCCACGGCCTTTCCATTGCATGGCTCTACAGTCGGCCAACGCGCATTCTGTACACTGCTCAATCCCTAGCAGGCTCGATCACCCCCACCTCGGTGAGGCAACGAATGGCCCAACCATAGGGGTTCGCTTCGTCGGCCGGAAGTGTCCCGTCAAAGGAACGGCGAAGCAGCTCCCGCATGTGGAGCTTGGCCAGCTCGCCGTCATGGTCGGCCAGGATCTTAGGCGCTTCATTGAAGACGTGGTCGGCATAGGCGGCTCTGTGCTGTCGTTCGCTCACGTCAGATGACGCGACACTGTCGGGCTCGAATGTCGCCCTGGCAACAGCAATCTCCCGGAACGTGCCCTCGCCATAACGGACCAACGGCATGTGATTTCAGATCGGGGACTCTGCCGCCGCCGATAAGCGGAGCCCGCTGGCACTCGCCGTCCCGCGACAATGCCGAAACCGTGGTTGGTGACCTTCGGCCACCATCTGCTTTGCAGTCAGGCAAGTGGAGGTGGTATGGACGTTGTGCGCGTCTTGCACGGCGCTCGGGATATCCCTGCCCTCCTCGGTGCTGCTCATGACTGACCATGCGAACCAAGACCAGCTCAGCTTGTTTCCGGATCGCTGCCGGTTGATCAAGGTGGTGCCGGAGGAGAACAAGCGCCGCTTCTACGCGCTGCGCACCCTCCCTACGCTCTTTGGCGACTGCGCATTGCAGCGGGAATGGGGCCGGATCGGCGCCGGTGGCCGGCTACGCCACGATCTCTACCGGGATGAGGGCGAGGCGCTGAGTGCCCTGACAAGGCTGGCGCAGACGAAGGTGCGGCGCGGCTATCGGTCAGCGGATTGATGATCGCTCGCTGCCTTGCGCTTCTCGTGCTCTTCGCGACTCTGCCCGCCTCCGCGTCGGAGACTGTACTGGCACGCCTCGGCGAGCCAGAAGTCCACGCGATCATGCGCCATGCGCTCGCACCCGGCTATTCCGACCCGGCGAACTTCGACGTCGAGGACTGCAGCACGCAACGCAATCTCGACGCGCGCGGCAAAGCGCAGGCGCGGCTTGCGGGCGAGATGATCCGCACGGCCGGGGTCCAGATCGACGAGGTCTGGTCAAGCCGCTGGTGCCGCTGCCTCGACACGGCCCGCGAGATGCAATTGGGGTCGGTTCGCGAAGTGGAGGCGCTCAATTCCTTCTTCGAGAACCGCTCGGACGGGCCGGCGCAGACCGAGGAGCTGAAGTCGCGCCACGACACAGTCTCGGCTGGAGATACGGTCTTTCTCGTCAGCCACCAGGTCAACATCTCAGCCTTGCTCGGCACCGCAACGGGCTCCGGTGAGATCGTCGTCTTCCGCTATCGCGACGGTGATGCGGAAATCCTTGGCCGGGTCAGCGTTCCGGTTCCCTGAGCACCAAGAAGACGAACGCCACGCCGTGCGCACTGCCCGGTTGGTGTCTCACCATTGCGGACCGGCATCGTCGTCGTTTCCCTTGTTCAATCTGCGCCTTGAACTACCCTACTGACGTGTTCAAAAACGCCTCGGTTGTAGGGAACAAAGTTCATGATATTCGCGCGTTTCTGCGGCCCAAAGGCACTTGCCCTCACGACCTTCCTGATGGCGACCGCATCGCAATCGCCAGCGCTTGCCCAGAGCGAGGCCGACATCGAAAGAATGCTGGCGCTCAACGTCTATCACGAAGCCCGTGAAGACGGCCGCGATGGCATGATTGCAGTGGGCTGGGTGGTCTTCAACCGCGTCGCCGACCTCAGCTTTCCCGACAGCGTGTATGGCGTCATCACCCAAGGGGGCGAGACCCCGCCCTGCCAGTTCGGCTGGTGGTGTGACGGCAAGAGCGACAGGCCGGAGGAACAGGAACTCTGGCAGGAAGCCCAGGCGGTCGCCCGTGAACTCCTCTCGGACAATCGGCCTGCCGATCCCACGGGCGGTGCTATCTATTTCTGGGAAACCTGGCGCGACACGCCCGACTGGGCGGGCGACAAAGTCAGACAAACGGCCACCATCGGCGGTAACAATTTCTACAACCTGAAATAGCAAGTCTGCGGAAACAATTTTACCGCTGCGAAGAAAGGTCCCGAGCCGCGAAATCGTTTTGCCGTGCCGCCAGAGGCGCCCTTGCGTGGACGTGGATTCCTTCACGACCTCATCGAGCGTATCCGGCGTCAAACGGGGGATGTCACATTCGGCCTTTTGGCCATTGTCATCGGTCGCTACTAGGCTAAGGTGCAATGCTAAGCGGTGGTACACGCGCTTTGCGCAACACCGCTTCTCGCGGGAGGTTAAAGAAAAAGAATGATACCTGGACACTTCGCCTACCATCGGCCGGCGGATGTCGCTGCCGCTGCACAGCTCCTGAAGACGCACGGTGACGACGCCCAGCTCCTCGCGGGCGGGCACAGCCTGATCCCGATGATGAAGCTGCGCATGGCGGCACCCGAGCATCTGATCGACCTGCAGGACATCGCTGCGCTCAGGGGCATCGCCCGTGACGGCGATCGGCTGGTCGTCGGCGCGATGACCACGCAGCACGAGCTGATCACCGATCCGCTCGTCGCCGAAGCCGCCCCGCTGCTCCAAGAGGCCGCGCTGCAGATCGCCGATCCACAAGTGCGCTATGTCGGCACCATCGGTGGCAATGTCGCGAACGGCGACCCGGGCAACGACATGCCGGGCGTCATGCAATGCCTGGATGCGACGTTCGAGCTCGAGGGACCTAGCGGCAGGCGGCAGGTTGCAGCCCGCGCGTTCTACGAGGCGGCCTATGTAACGGCCCGCGCCGAGGACGAGATCTTGACCCGGATCTTCGTGCCCGCAGCACCAGCCGGCAGCGGCCACGCCTATCTCAAGCAGAAGCGCAAGATCGGCGACTACGCGACGGCCGCGGCCGCGGTGGCGCTGACCCTCGAGGGCGGCCGCTGCACGCACGCCGCCATCGCCATGACCAACCTCGCCTCGACACCGATCTTCAGCGAAGCAGCCGGTGCAGCACTTGCGGGCTCGAGCCTGGACGAGGCGGCGATCGGCGACGCCGTCGCCGCCATGCAAGCGGCGATCGATCCCGCCGCGGACAATCGCGGTCCCGTCGCGTTCAAGCACCATGTCGCAGCCGTGATGCTGCGCCGGGCGATCGCCAGCGCCGCGGCACGCGCCGGTGCGAGGAGCCACTGATGGACAAGCTGCACGTCAAGCTCCAGGTCAACGGCAAGCCGGTCGAGGCCCTGGTCGAGCCGCGCCTCCTCCTGATCCACTTCCTGCGTGAGCAGCTCGGCATCACCGGGCCGCATATCGGCTGCGAGAGCTCGCATTGCGGTGCCTGCACGGTCGATATCGGCGGCCGCTCGGTGAAGAGCTGCACGCTCTTCACAGCTCAGGCGAACGGCGCCGAGGTCACCACGATCGAGGGGATCCACGGCGCAGATGGCGGGATGCACGTGCTGCAGGAGATGTTCCGCGAGCATCACGGCCTGCAATGCGGCTACTGCACGCCCGGCATGATCACCCGCGCCTGGCGGCTGCTCGAGGAGAACCCCAACCCGAGCGAGGAGGAGATCCGCTTCGGTATGGCAGGCAATCTCTGCCGCTGCACGGGCTACCAGAATATCGTCAAGGCGATCAGGGCCGCGGCAGATGCCGGTGTCGCCCAGCAGGAGGCAGCCGAATGACCGAGCAGAGCCCCATCGATCTCGAGCGCACCCAAAAGCTGCAAGGCCTGGGCTGCAGCCGCAAGCGGGTCGAGGACGCCCGCTTCACCCAGGGCAAGGGCAACTATGTCGACGACATCAACCTCAAGGGCATGCTGTTCGGCGATTTCGTCCGCAGCCCTTATGCCCATGCGCGGGTGACGTCGATCGATGCCGAGGCCGCCAAGGCGCTGCCCGGCGTCATCGCCGTGCTTACGGTCGACGATCTTAGGCCCTTGAACCTGCACTGGATGCCGACGCTGGCCGGCGACAAGCAGATGGTGCTGGCCGACGGCAAGGTTCTCTACCAGGGCCAGGAGGTGGCGTTCGTCATAGCCGAAGACCGCTACATCGCGGCCGATGCGATCGAGCTGGTCGAGGTCGAGTACGAGGAACTGCCAGTCGTCACCGATCCCTTCAAGGCGCTCGCCGACGATGCGCCGGTGCTCCGCGAGGACATCAAGGACCAGATGGAAGGGGCGCACGGGCCGCGGCGCCATCCCAACCACATCTTCACCTGGGAGCAGGGCGACAAGGCCGGGACCGAGGCGGTCCTCGGCAGCGCCGAGGTGGTCGCCGAGGAGATGCTCTACTATCACCGAACCCATCCCTGCCCGCTCGAGACCTGCGGCTGCGTGGCGTCGATGGACAAGGTGAACGGCAAGCTCACGCTCTGGGGCACCTTCCAGGCGCCGCACGCGGTGCGCACCGTGGCGTCCCTGATCTCCGGCATCGCCGAGCACAATATCCGCGTCATCTCGCCCGATATCGGCGGCGGCTTCGGCAACAAGGTGGGCGTCTATCCGGGCTATATCTGCTCGATCGTCGCCTCGATCGTCACCGGCGTGCCGGTGAAGTGGGTCGAGGACCGGATGGACAATCTGATGACCACGGCGTTTGCCCGCGACTACTGGATGCAGGGCAAGATCGCCGCCACCAAGGACGGCCAGATCACTGGGCTCTGGTGCCACGTCACCGCCGATCACGGCGGCTTCGACGCTTGTGCCGATCCGACCAAATTCCCGGCCGGCTTCTTCAACATCTGCACGGGCTCGTACGACATCCCGATGGCCTGGCTCGCGGTCGATGGCGTCTACACCAACAAGGCGCCGGGCGGCGTCGCCTATCGCTGCTCGTTCAGGGTCACCGAGGCAGCCTACTTCATCGAGCGCATGGTCGACGTCCTGGCCGCCAAGCTGGGCATGGACCCGGTCGAGATCAGGTTGAAGAACTTCATCAAGAAGGAGCAGTTCCCCTACCAGTCGGCCTTGGGCTGGGAGTACGATTCGGGCGATTACCACAAAGCCATGCAGCAGGCGCTCGACAAGGTCGACTATGCCGGCCTCAGGCGCGAGCAGGCGGAGCGGGTCCTGGCCTTCAAGCGCGGCGAGACCCGGAAGCTGCTCGGCATCGGCGTCTCCTTCTTCACCGAGATCGTCGGCGCCGGACCCGTCAAGAACTGCGACATCCTGGGTCTCGGCATGTTCGACAGCTGCGAGATCCGCATCCACCCGACGGGCTCGGCCATCGCCAGGCTCGGGACCATCAGCCAGGGCCAGGGCCACGCCACCACCTTCGCCCAGATCCTGGCCACCGAGATCGGCATCCCGGCCGATGCCATCACCGTCGAGGAAGGTGACACCGACACGGCACCCTACGGCCTCGGCACCTACGGCTCGCGCTCGACGCCGGTCGCTGGTGCTGCCACCGCCATGGCCGGCCGCAAGATCAGGGCCAAGGCGCAGATGATCGCGGCCTACCTGCTCGAGGTGCACGACGACGATGTCGCTTGGGATATCGACCGCTTCGTCGTCAAGGGCGCCCCGGACCGCTTCAAGACGATGACCGAGATCGCCTTTGCCGCCTACCACGAGGCGATCCCCGGCCTCGAGCCGGGCTTGGAGGCGGTCAGCTACTACGATCCGCCCAATATGACCTATCCCTTCGGCGCCTATATCTGCGTCATGGAGATCGACGTCGATACCGGCGAAGCAGACATCCGCCGTTTCTACGCGCTGGACGATTGCGGTACGAGGATCAACCCAATGATCATCGAGGGCCAGGTGCATGGCGGGCTGACCGAGGCGTTCGCCATCGCGATGGGACAGGAGATCGTCTACGACGAGGGCGGCAATGTCCTGACCGGGACCTTGATGGACTTCTTCCTGCCGACCGCCTGGGAGACACCAACCTGGGAGACCGACCACACCGTGACCCCCTCGCCGCACCACCCGATCGGTGCGAAGGGCGTCGGCGAGAGCCCGAACGTGGGCGGCGTCCCGGCCTTCTCCAACGCGGTCAACGACGCCTTTCGCACCTTTGGCCTGACCCACACCCAGATGCCGCACGACCACTGGCGGATCTGGCAGACGGCCAAGCAGCTCGGCCTGCACGGCTAGGCCAGAGAGGCACGAGCGCCGCCTGATGAACCATCACGCCTTGCAGGAGCGGCTGGCGGCCACCGGCTACGTCGCCGGCGAGCCGCTCGCCATGGCGCTCCATCTCTCCCTCACCCTCGTCCGGCCGCTGCTGCTCGAGGGCGAGGCCGGCGTCGGCAAGACGGAAATCGCCAAGGCGCTAGCCGAGATCCAGGGCACGCGGCTGATCCGCCTGCAGTGCTACGAGGGCCTGGACGCCGCCGCTGCCATCTATGAATGGAACTACCAGCGCCAGCTCTTGGCCATTCGTGCCGCCGGCGAGACAGCACAGCCCGGGGAGGCTAGCGAGGAGCGCCTGTTCAGCGAGCGTTATCTGCTGCGCCGTCCGCTGCTCGAGGCCATCATGCAAGAGCAGCCGCCCGTCCTGCTGATCGACGAGATCGACCGGGCCGACGAGGCGTTCGAGGCGTTCCTTCTGGAGATCCTGGCCGATTTCCAGATCACTGTGCCCGAGCTCGGTACGATCAAGGCGGTCAGCCGGCCGCACGTGATCTTAACCTCGAACGCCACGCGCGAGCTCTCCGACGCGCTTCGCCGACGCTGCCTCTACGCCTTCGTCGATTACCCCGACCCGGCCATGGAGCTGGCGATCCTCGCCCGCCGAGCGCCGGATCTCGAGCCGGCCCTGGCCCGGCAGGTCGTGGGCTTCGTCCAGGCGCTCCGCCGCGAGGATCTGGCGAAGACGCCGGGCATCGCCGAGACGCTGGATTGGGTCGCGGCCCTGGCCGGACTCGGCATCAACGACCTTGCAACGAGCCCGGCCACCATCCAGGCGAGCCTCGTCTGCCTGTTGAAGACCAGCGCCGATCAGGCCGCCGTGACGCCCGAGGTCACCGCCCGGCTGATCGACCGCGCGGCCTGAGCACGGTAGCAGACATCCAGTGCCGACAACGCGCTTTCCCGATCGTGCCAGCGGCCCAGCAGAGCGGATCGCCGGCTTCATGGCGCATCTGCGCCTGAACGGCATTGCTGTGGGTCCTGGCGAGACACGGCACGCCCTGGCTGGGCTTACGGCGATCGATGCTACCGACCCGGGCGACGTGCGCCTCGCGCTCAAGACCCTGGTGACCGGCACGCCCGACGACTGGCGCCGCTTCGACGAGCTGTTCGACGCCTACTGGCTGAACGCCGGCCGCACGCGATCGCGAGCCGCGGCGGCGTTCAACACGACACGACATCACCATTCGCTCTGGACGCAGCATCTGCCGCAAGAGTCCCAGCCGGCCGCCGGCACGGGCGAGCGGACGGGCGTCGATGACGGCGACGAGGACGCCGGCGGCTCTGGCGAGGGCCGCCTCGTCGCCACCCAACGCCCCGCGCTCGGCCGCCGCGATCTGCGCGAGCTGATGGGCGAGGCCGAGCTGCGCCATGCCGAGCGTATCGCCGAGCGCCTCGCCAAGGCGATCCGCGAGCGTTACGCCAGACGCCGCAAGATGGCGCGGCTGGGTGCTGAGATCGACCTCCGACGCACTCTCCGCCGCTCCCTGGCGCGCGGCGGCGAGCCACTCGATCTCGCCCGGCGCAAGCGGCAGGAGCCGCCCTTGCGCATCGTGGCCCTGCTCGACGTCTCTGGCTCCATGACGGTTCACAGCCGCCTGTTCCTGGCGTTTCTCAAAGGCCTGGTCGGTGCCGACAGCCGCGCCGACGCGTATCTCTTCCACACCAGCCTCGTTCGGGTGACTGAGGCGCTCACTGCCAGGGACCCGCTGACGGCGGCGACCCGCCTGGCGCTCTTGGCCCAGGGCATGGGTGGCGGCACGCGGATCGGCCAATCGCTCGAGACCTTCAACGCAGTTTATGCCAAACGAGCCGTCACCGGCCGGACAGCCGTGATCATTCTCTCCGACGGCTACGACACCGATCCGCCGGAGCGCTTGGCGGCGGCGCTCGCCCGGCTGCGCCGCCGCGCTCGGCGGATGATCTGGCTCAACCCCTTGCAGGGCTGGCAGGGCTACGCCCCTGTCGCCCTGGGCATGGCAGCGGCACTGCCGCATCTCGATGCCTTCCTGCCGGCCAACACGCTCGAGAGCCTGGCGGCGCTCGGGCCCGAGCTCGAGAAGCTCTGACGCCATGGCCGGGACCGACATCTTCGACGTCATCGACCGGCTGCGTGCTACCGGGCGGCCGTTCTGCGTCGCCACCGTCTTGCGCACCGCCGATGTCACGTCGGCCAAGGCCGGCGCCAAGGCGGCCGTGACCGAAGCGGGTGAGCTGATCGGCCATCTGGGCGGCGCCTGCGTCACCGGCGCCGTCACCAAGGCTGCCAAGGCAGCGCTGGCCGAACGCACCGTGCGGATGATCCGTGTCAAGCCCGCAGCCGGCGTCACTGCCGCCCGCGATCCGGACGGCGCCGAGCTGTTCAAGAGTGGCTGCCCCTCGGGCGGCACCGTCGACATCCTGATCGAGCCCTACGCCCAGCCGACCCTGATCGCCATTCTCGGCCGATCGCCGGTGGCGGCAGCGTTGGCGGCTCAGGCAGCACTCATGGGCTTCCGCGTGGCCCTCTCCGACCCGGACGAGCTGGCCCTGCCGGGTGATAGGCCCGCCATTGCCATCGACGGTTTCGACCTCGAGCCATTGGCGCTGCAAGCCACCGATTGCGTCGTCGTCGCTGCCCAGGGCAAGCGTGATCTCGACGCGCTCCGGGCCGCCCTCCGCTCGCCCGCGTGCTATGTCGGCATGGTGGCGAGCCGGCGCAAAGCGGCGTCGCTCGTCGAGCGCTTGCGCACCGAAGGAATGGCCGATGCCTGCCTCGCGCGGCTCGAGTCGCCGGCCGGCCTCGACCTCGGCGGCGTCGACCCGGCGGAGATCGCGCTCGCCATCACAGCGACGATCGTTCGCCACAAGAACCGTGCTCGCCGCCCCACCCCACCGGATGATCGCCCGGTCGAGCCACCGGTCGTCGCCGTGGCAGCCTCGAGCTGACGGCGCAGACGCTCGCTATTCTCCCTATACCGCAAAGAGATTGCTACAATTTTAGATAATTCTGCCGAAAATACTGCATGAAATCGAAACGATACTTGAGCGGGAGCGTCAAATACAAGTTGTGCAAGATATTTCTCTATTCTACTCTCCGTTCAGTGCTCATGGGTTCTCCCGTGACACCCTACTTGAGGCGTTTCCTCCCTATGAAACTCGGCCGCAGCGCAAGCTGCGGCCTCTTTTTTCAGCAAAGCCCGCGCGAGCGCTCGTTCGGCTATCGCTACGGCATCCGTCAGGAGATCTGGGCCAAGGCCGCGGGCAGGTCGTCGAGTGCGGCGATCGTCAGCGAAGGCGCCGTCGGGAAGTCGAAGGCGAGCTTCCTGCGGTTGACACAGATTGGCGACCTGCCGAACGTGCCGGCGCCGGTGGCGTCCCAGCCATTGGACGACAGAATCGCTATCTCGCCAGCTTCGCCCAGCGCTTCAATCGTCGCTACCAGCTCGACACCATGACCGAGCGGCCGACGTGGGTCGCACTGCATACCAAGCCGCGGCCCTTCCGCCTCATCATCGCGGGATGACAATAACGGATAGTCAGGAAGAGAAATGGGGCGGAATGCAGTCTTTCCCTCATCCGAGAGGAATTCGAAACTGCCCTAATTGGCTGCGCCCTTAACTCATTGATAAAAAAAGAAAAGCTAAGCTGTTGACCGATTTGGCCGAGTCAACAGCCGACGGAGAAAACGGCGCAAAGAGAGGCAAACAGGGAGAAATTAGCCGCCTACCCGGTGAACGGCCGCTCCAGAAAAGTCTTTTATTTCAATGGGGTTTAGCGGCGACGCGCTGGCGGCAGAGACCCTGCGCGATGGTCAGAGCTGGCGGAGGGAACGGGATTCGAACCCGTGAGGAGTTGCCCCCAACACGCTTTCCAGGCGTGCGCCATAAACCACTCGGCCATCCCTCCGCGGTGCGCGAACCATAGCCAGCGCGATCGTGCTGTGCAACACGAGGTCGCGCGTGCTTTATGCCGCCTGCCCGGAGACTTGGCCGGAGCGACAACGCAGACGGACGACGCAACGGGAGACGGTGCTGATGCGGCAATTCGGCTATGTGATCGGCTTGGCTTTTCTGATCCTCGCGGGCGCCTCGCTGGTCGCCCAGCTGTTCGCCGTCTGGGCCAGCGGCGCCTATCGGCCGATCTCGATCGGCTCGATGTGGTACAGCCTCAACGGCAACAGCCTGGTGGGCTTTCAGGGCCTGGTCGAGCGCAATCTGGGAGGCATGGTCTGGGCGCCCATCCAGTTCGTGCTGACCCTGCCAGCCTGGCTCAGCGTCGCCGTCCCGGGCGCCATCCTGGCGTTGCTCTGCCGGCCACGGCAGCGCGGCCTCGGCGGTCTCTGAGACGAGGTTCCGCCGGTCAGAGAACCTCTACCAGCTCGATCTCGAAGGTCAGATCCTCGCCCGCCAGCGGATGGTTGGCATCCAGCTTGGCCGTCGCGTCGTCGGCCTCGACCACGGTGAGCACCAGCTCGTTGCCGGCCTGGTCCTTCGCCGCGAGCTTGGTCCCAGGCGTCAGGTCGACCTGCGCCGGGATCGCGCTCCGTGGCATCTCCTGGACGAGCTCGGGCCGGTGCGGGCCATAGGCGTTCTCCGCAGCGATGGTCACCGTCCGCGTGTCGCCCGGCGCCATGCCGGTCACCGCATCGTCGAAACCGCCGATCACCTGACCGCCGCCTACGGTGAACTCGAGCGGATCACGGTCGCGCGAGCTGTCGAAGGTGCTGCCATCCTCGAGCGTGCCGGTGTAGTGGACCCGAACGGTCTGGCCATTTCCTGCCTGCATGCTGCAACTCCTGGGCTTGGTGGGCTCAATGGACAACGCGCCGACACGCCGCCCTCGTTGCAAAGATTGGTGCCATCACGCCAGATGTCACCCCTTGCCGGTCCCTTGCCGCGGACGATCTCGGCACCACTTCGCCCAGCAGGGCAGCGCACTCGCGCAAGCTGCAGACGAGAATTGCTGATGGAAATAGCCAAGGCGGCGCTGCGCGATCGATCGGTCCGGTGCCGTGCGGCCACCGCTATCGGGGTCGCGGCACTGCTCCTCGCGGTGCTCGGCCAGCCGGCCCTCGCCTGCGGTCGGACCACCGATTGCGGGCTCGGCGAGCGGTCCTATCGGATCGTGCTGCCGGAGAGCCACGCGCCGGGCGAGCCCCTGGGGGCCATCATCTTCGCGCATGGCTATCGTGGCTCAGCCGCGGGGACGATGCGCAGCGACGCGCTCGCCGGTCTCGCCCAGACCTTGAACATTGCGGTCGTCGCCGCCGACGCCGATGGGCCAGACTGGCAGATCCCGGGCGTGCCGAGCTTTCCTGGTGCCGATGGCGCGGCCGAACTCGCCTATTTCGACGCCTTGCGCGACGACCTGATCCAGCGTTTCGCCATCGATCCCGAGCGGATCGTCGCCACCGGCTTCTCGGCCGGTGGGATGATGACCTGGCACCTCGCCTGCCATCGCGGCGACGCCTATGCCGGGTTCGTGCCGCTCGCCGGCACGTTTTGGGCGCCGCTGCCGGAGAGCTGTCCGACCACCACCGTCGACCTCATCCACTATCACGGCACCGCCGACAGCATCGTGCCGATCGAGGGTCGGACCATTGCGGACACGCGCCAGGGCGACGTCCGCGAGGCCATGGCACTCTTCACCACAGCCGGCGGCTACAGCCCGGTCGACGGCGAGCCGGCGCCCGGCCTGGACTGCGCGCTTCGACGCAACGCTGGCGGTCAGCGCCTCGAGCTCTGCCTGTTCGACGGCGGCCACGAGCTGCGCATCGAGCATCTGATGCGAGCCTTGCGCCTGCTCGGGCTGAGCTCGGCGGACTGAGAACGCCCGATCTCGACTTGGTTCGGTGCGCTACGTGCCGGCTCAGCTGTCCATCTTGAGCGCCGCCAGGAAGGCCTCCTGCGGGATCTCGACATTGCCGATATTGCGCATCCGCTTCTTGCCGGCTTTCTGCTTTTCCAGGAGCTTGCGCTTGCGGGTGATGTCGCCGCCGTAGCACTTGGCGGTAACGTCCTTCCTGAAGGCCGAAATGGTCTCGCGCGCGATCACCTTGCCGCCGATCGCCGCCTGGATGGCGATCTTGAACATCTGCCGCGGGATCAGCTCCTTGAGCTTCTCGCACAGCGCCCGGCCGCGCCGCTCGGCCATCGAGCGATGCACGATGAGCGCCAGGCTGTCGACCGGATCGGTGTTGACCAGCACCGAGAGCTTGACCAGGTCGCTCTCGTCGTAGCCCTCGAGCTGGTAGTCGAAGCTGGCATAGCCGCGGGTCACCGATTTCAGCCGGTCGTAGAAATCGTAGACCACCTCGTTCAAGGGCAGCTTGTAGACCAGCATGGCGCGGGTGCCGACATAGGTGAGGTCGAGCTGCACGCCGCGCTTCTCGGTGCAGAGCTCGAGCACCTTGCCGAGATAGGTGTCGGGCACGAGGATCGTGGCCTTGATCCAGGGCTCCTCGACCATCTTGATCTTGGTGGGATCGGGATAGTCCGAGGGATTGTGCAGCTCCTGCATGTCGCCGGTCTGCAGGTGCAGGCGGTAGACCACCGAGGGTGCGGTGATGACGAGGTCGAGATTGAACTCGCGATCCAGCCGTTCCTGGATGATCTCGAGATGCAGCAGCCCGAGAAAGCCGCAGCGAAAGCCGAGGCCCAGCGCCCCGCTGCTCTCGGGCTCGTACTCGAAGCTCGCATCGTTGAGCCTGAGCTTGCCAAGGCTGTCGCGCAGATCCTCGTAGTCCGCCGCATCGACCGGGAACATGCCGCAGAAGACGACAGGCTGTGATGGCCGAAAACCCGCCAGAGCGGCGGCCGCCGGCCGCTTTTCCTCGGTGATCGTGTCGCCGACCCGGGCGTCCGCGATATCCTTGATCGACGCGGTGATGAAGCCGACCTCGCCTGGGCCCGAGGGTCTCGACGACCAGAGGCTTGGGCGTGAAGACACCGACCCGGTCGATCTGATGGACGGCGCGCGTGCCCATCATCTGCACCTTCATGCCCTTCTTGAGCACGCCCTCGCGCATCCGCAACAAGGTGACGACGCCGAGATAGGCATCGTACCAGCTATCGACGATCAAGGCCTGCAAGGGGGCGGTGGCATCGCCCTTGGGCGGCGGCAGGCGGTCGACCACGGCCTCCAGCACGGCGTCGACGCCAAGCCCGGTCTTGGCCGAGATCATCAAGGCGTCGGCGGCGTCGAGGCCGATGATGTCCTCGATCTGCTCCTTGATCCGGTCGGGCTCGGCCGCCGGCAGGTCGACCTTGTTCAAGACCGGCACGATCTCGTGGTCGGCCTCGATCGCCTGGTACGCATTGGCCAGGGTCTGCGCCTCGACCCCCTGGCTCGCATCGACCAGCAGCAGCGAGCCCTCGCACGCGCGGAGCGAGCGGCTGACCTCGTAGGCGAAGTCGACATGGCCCGGCGTGTCGATGAGGTTGAAGATGTAGTCCCGGCCGTTCTTCGCCTTGTAGAGCAGGCGGACGGTCTGCGCCTTGATGGTGATGCCGCGCTCGCGCTCGATATCCATCGAGTCGAGCACCTGCTCCTGCATCTCGCGGTCGGCGAGACCACCACAGGTCTGGATCAGCCGGTCGGCCAAGGTCGACTTGCCATGGTCGATATGAGCGATGATGGCGAAATTGCGGATATGCGAGAGGTCGGTCATGCGGTCATTGCTCGCTTTGGAGAACCGTCCGGATGTCACGCCGTCCGTCGATGACACGGACGATCTCGATGCCTTTGACGGCACTCCGGTAGAAGATCAGATAGGGTCGAACGACATAGCAGCGCATAGCTTTGCCGAATTCCGATTTCGCCGAGCCAAGCTGCGGCATATCCACCAGCCGGTCCGTGGCGACAGCGAGGCCGTCGATCAGTTGGTCTGCCCGATCTTCCCCCGAGTCGTCGGCCACCCAGGTCCAGATGGAGCGCAGATCGCGCAAGGCAGGAGGCGTGAACTGCGCCCGCGACGCAAGGCGCATCAGCGCGGATCATCGAGCGGCGAGTGCCCGCGCCGCTTGATCTGCTCCATGACCTCGTCCGTCAGCTCCAGGAGCTCGCCGCGGTCCGCCTCGGCAATGCCTTCCGCCACCGCCCGCTTCAGCCAATCCAGCTTGGCCTCCTCGGCCGCCTCGTGCCACTCCATCGAATAGAGCACGGCCACCGGCTTGCCGTTCTTCTCGATGGTCACCGGGCTCTTCTGCGCCTCCATGAGGAGTTCGCCGAAATGGTTCTTCGCCTCTTTCGCGGACATGGTGCGCATGACGGACCCCAAAAGCCTATAACGCCCAAAATAGCCACTTTAGCTCTAGTAGGCAATCACGCCCGCAGGCTCCCTCCGAGCTGCTTCTCGACCGCCGCCACGATCTTCCGCGCCACCGGCTCGATCTCCGCCTCGACCAGGGTCTTCTCCGCCGATTGCAGACGGACGGCGATGGCGAGCGACTTCTTGCCCGGCTCCATCCCCTGCCCTTCGTAGACGTCGAACAGCTCGACCTCGCGGATCAGCTTCTTCTCCGCACTCCTGACCGCCTTGACCAGCTGGTCGGCGCTGACCGCCGCATCGAGGATGAAGGCGAAATCGCGATCGACGGATGGGTACGGCCAGGCCTCGAGCGGCGGCCTTGTGCGGCCGGGCCGGATCTTGATCTTCGGCAGCCGGTCGAGATCGAGCTCGAAGGCGACGACCCGGCCCTCGATGTCGAACTGCTCGAGCAGCTTGGGGTGCAGCTCGCCGAAGCTGGCGAGCCGGTTGGGCCCGAGACCGAGCGTGCCGGAGCGGCCGGGATGGTACCAGTCGGGTGCCTCGGCCGTCACCTGCAGCGGCTCGAGCCTGACGCCGGCCGCAGCCAGCACCGCCAGCGCATCGCCCTTGACGTCGAACGCATCCACCGGCCGCCGCTCGGCCGTCCAGTGCCGGCCGCTGGTCGAGCCCCAGCGCAGGCCGGTGAGCGCCTCGACCTGGTCACCCGGCTGGCCACCGGTGAACCGGGCACCCAGCTCGAACAGCGCCCCGTCGCCGCGCTTCTTCGCCTGGTTGCGCGCCAGCGCCACGAGCAGGTTCGGCAACAGCGACGGCCGCATCACCGAAAGCTCGCTGGAGATCGGATTCTTCAGCCGCACCGGCGCTGCGGTCGAGAAGGCTCCGGCCTCGGCCTCGCCGGTGAACGCCCAGGTCACTGCTTCCGTGTAGCCCAGGCCTGCCACCGTCCGCCGCAGCAAGCCGCGCCGCCGCTGCTCCGGCGACAGCACACCGGCACTCACCGCTTCGGTGCGGGTGACGGGCACCGGCGGGATGCGGTCGTAGCCGTGCAGCCGGCACAGCTCCTCGACGATGCAGGCCGAGCTGGTGATGTCGTGGCGCCAGCTCGGCGGCTGTACGATGTAGTGCTCTGGCCCGCCGTCGAGGGCAAAGCCGAGGGCCCGCAAATGCGCCTCGATCTCGGCCTGCTCGAGCTGGATGCCGCCGAGGCGCGCCAGCTCCTTGACCGGGAACACCACCGGCGCCGGCAGCGCCGGCACTTCTCCGGCGACAACCGGCTCGGCCGCCTCGCCACCGCACAGCTCGAGGATCAGCCGCGTCGCGAGCTCCATGCCGGGCACCGCCATGGCCGGGTCGAGCCCGCGCTCGAACCGCGTCCGGGCATCGCTCACCAGCTCGAGCCTGCGCCCGGTGAGCGCGGTGCGGATCGGATCGAACAGCGCCACCTCGAGCAGCACGTTGGTGGTTTCCGACGTGACGCCGGACTCCTCGCCACCCATCACGCCACCGAGCCCATGCGGCGCATTGGCGTCGGCGATCACCGTCATCCCAGGCTCGAGCGCGTACTCGCGACCGTCGAGCGCGAGCAGCGTCTCGCCCGGCTTCGCGAAGCGAACGGTGACGTCGCCCCGCAGCTTGTCGGCATCGAAGACGTGGAGCGGGCGGTTGAGGTCGAACATCACATAGTTGGTGATATCGACCAGCGCCGAGATCGGCCGCAGCCCGATCGCCTTCAGCCGCCGCTGCATCCATTCCGGGCTCGGCCCGTTGGTGACGCCGCGGATCAGCCGGCCGATGAACATCGGGCAGGCCGCTTCATCGCCCTCGCCGAGCTCGAGGCGAATAGCCGGCCCCTTGCCCATGGCTCGGCACCGGCGTGAAGTCGCGCTCCTTGAGCGTGCCGAGGCCGGCCGCAGCCAGCTCGCGAGCGATGCCGACGATGCCGAAGCAATCGGCGCGGTCGGGGGTCAGGCCGATCTCGAAGACCGGCCCCTCGAGCCCGAGCACCTCGGTCGCAGCTGTGCCGACCGGCGGCTCGCCCTCGAGATCGACGATGCCGTCGTGCTCCTCGCCGATGCCGAGCTCGCGCGCCGAGCACAGCATGCCGTGGCTCTCGACGCCGCGGATCTTGCTCGCGGTCAGCACCATGCCGTTCGCCGGGATGGTGCTGCCGGTGGGCGCGAAGATGCCGTAGAGCCCGGTCCGCGCATTGGGCGCGCCGCACACCACCTGGACCTCGCCCGCAGCCGTCTCGACCCGACAGAGCCTGAGGCGATCGGCATTGGGATGTTGCACCGCCTCGATGACCCGGGCGACGGTGAAGGGGGCGAGCTCGCTGGTGCGGTCGTGCACGTCCTCGACCTCGAGGCCGAGCGAGGTCAGCGCGGTCGCGATCTCGGCGGCCGAGGCTTCGGTCTCGAGATGCTCCTTGAGCCAGGGCAAGGTGAGCTTCATCGCGAGAGACCAGCGAAGGTGGTGGGCAGGTCGAGCGGCACGAAGCCGTAGTGGCGGAGCCAGGCGAGGTCGGCCTCGAAGAACGGGCGGAGGTCCGGCATGCCGTATTTGAGCATGGCGATGCGGTCGATCCCCATGCCGAAGGCGAAGCCCTGCCACTCGGCAGGATCCAGCCCGACCGCCTTGAGCACGTTCGGGTGGACCATGCCGCAGCCGAGGATCTCGAGCCAATCGCTGCCTTCGCCGACGACGATCTCCTCCTTGGTTCGCCTGCAGCCGATATCCATCTCGGCCGACGGCTCGGTGAACGGGAAGAAGCTCGGCCTGAAACGGGCGGTGATGTCGTCGCGCTCGAAATAGGCGCGGACGAAGTCGATCAGGCAGCCCTTGAGATGGCCCATGTGCGCGCGCCGGTCGATCACCAGGCCCTCGACCTGGTGGAACATCGGCGTGTGGGTGGCGTCGCTGTCGCAGCGATAAGTGCGGCCAGGCGCGATGATCCGAAAGGGCGGCTTGTGCGTCATCATGTGGCGCACCTGGATGGTCGAGGTGTGGGTGCGCAGCATCAGCGGCTGGCCGTCCTCGGTGGCCTCGAGGAAGAACGTGTCGTGCATCTCCCGCGCTGGATGCTCGGGCGGGAAGTTGAGTGCGGTGAAATTGTGGAAGTCGTTCTCGACGTCCGGCCCCTCGGCCACCGAGAAGCCCATATCGGCGAAGATTGCCGTCAGCTCGTCGGTCACCTGGCTCACCGGGTGGATGCGCCCCTCGGGCAATGGCCTGGCGGGCAAGCTGACGTCGATCCGCTCGGCCTCGAGCCTGGCGGTGAGCGCGCTCTCGGCGAGTGCTGCCCGGCGCTCGGCCAGCAGCTCCTCGATCCGCCGCTTGAGCACGTTGAAGGCCTGGCCAGCCTTCGGCCGCTCCTCGACGGGCAGGCTGCTCACGCCCTTGACCAGCTCGGTCACCCGGCCCTTCTTGCCGAGATAGGCGACGCGCAGCGCGTCCAGTCGCTCGAGGTCGGCTGCAGCCTTCACCTCGGCCGCGATCTCGCCTTCCAACGCGTCGATATCAGCCAGCATCACTCAACTACCGTTGTTGAGAGCCTGTCCGAGATGTTTACGAGGTCTTTCGTGAGCCTGGCAGCGGCACCTGCTTCGTCGTTGGCTCGTCGACGATGCTCTGCATCGACGGCGAACCAACTTCTCGCATCTGCTCGCTGCCAGGCTCATGAAAAACCTCGTAAACGTCTCGGAAAGGCTCTGATCTTCAAACGAAAAAAGGGGGCCCGTCCGGCCCCCTCTTCTCAAATTTGGCAAGGGGACCGGAAAAACGCCGGCGCCCCCTCGAGCTCAATTCTTGAGGGCGGCTCCGGCCTTCTCGATAAAGCCCGCAAACGTCGCGGCATCATGCACCGCGATATCGGCCAGCACCTTGCGGTCGAGATCGATGCCCGCGACCTTGAGGCCGTGCATCAGATTGCCATAGGTCATGCCGCGCTCGCGCGCCGCGGCGTTGATCCGCTGGATCCACAGCGCCCGGAACTCGCGCTTCCGGACCCGCCGGTCACGATAGGCGTACTGGCCGGCCTTCTCGACCGCCTGGCGCGCCGTCTTGATGCAGTTCTTGCGGCGGCCGTAATAGCCCTTGGCACTCTCCAGCACCGCCTTGTGGCGGGCGTGGGAGGTGACACCGCGCTTGACCCGAGCCATGGCTCCGTATCCTCAGTCAGTCGTCTTGCACATCATCCAGCCGCAACGCCTCAGGCGTGCGGCATCATCAGCCGAACGAGATTGGCGTCGCCCGGCCGCAGATAGCCGGTCTTGCGATGCCGCATCTTCGCCTTCTTCGGCTGACCGGTGAAGTTGTGGCGATGATTGGCGTGACCGCGCTTGATCTTGCCGGTCGCCGTGAACGAGAACCGCTTGGCGGCGGCCCGCTTGGTCTTCAACTTGGTCATGCCGGGAATCTCCGAACGACAGCGCCGCCACCCCCGAAATGAAGGAGGACGACCCCGTCGGCAACAACAGCGACCGGCTCTATAGCCGAGCCGCAGCCCCGACGCAACCACCGCCTGCGCGCCCGGAGCGGCCATGACTCAACTAGCCACGGCGGCGCGGCGAGGCCGTGAGCTCGAGCGGCTGCGCCACCGCGCCTGACGTGGTCCGCGCCTTGCCACTCGTTGCCATCGCCTCGGCGAGCGGCGTCTCGCGGCCCGGTCGCCTGGCAGCACCGGCCAGCCGCCGCAAGGCGTCGAGCGCCGAGTGCAACAGGCGTGGCTCCAGGCCATCGGAGCCCTCGACGTCGAGTGCTGCCAGCGTGTCCAGCTTGATCAGCACGTCGCCGAGGCCGTCGGCCGGCACTTGGGCGATCAGCTCATCGGTCAGCGCCAGGCGGGCATCGATCGAATCGAGCCGCTGCTCGAGGGCGAAGCGGTCGGCAAAGCTGCGATCGGCAAGCGCCCGCTGCAGGGCTGATGTGGCCTGCTCGATGCTGGTCGCTGCCGGCAGGCATTGCCGGGCCGCCGGGAGCTGCAGCAGGGCCGCCCGGGTGGTCTCGCGCAAGGCACCGAGCCGCGCTTGCTGCGACGCCAGGTCGGCGAGCGCCGGCCGGCTGCCCGTCAACGGCTCGACCACCCGGCCGACCACCAAAATGGCGTCCGTGGCAAGCGGCCCGCGCAGGCGAAACTGACCGCCGAGCACCGCCAGCGTGCCGATCGACTGGCCACCGAGACAGCAGCCCTGGCCGCTGAAGCCGACGAGGTAGAGCCAGAGCGCCAGCGCATCACCATCGCGCACGGCATAGATGCCGCCATTCTCGAGCTGGCGATCACTGCAATCGACAATGATCGTCTGCCCCTCCTGCAGGAGCGGCTCGAGCGCATCGTCCGCGACCGCAACGCGGAGCTGCCAGGGTTGCAAGGCGGTGTCGGCCTCGCCGTTCGGACGCTCATCGATCGCCATGCGCGCTCCTTTGCTGCCGCTCGCCAGAAGCCCTGGGCTCCAGTCCGGCCTCGAGCGCCAGATGCGCGCCCTCGACCAGATGATTGCGCAGCCGGCGATACCAGTCGCCCGACTCGCCGTTCTCGGCCACGTCGAGATTCTCCATCAGATAGCGCGCCATCTCGAGCGCCTTGAGCGCACCCCTGACCGTCGCCGGGCGACGCTCGGAGAGCCTGAGCTCGAGCGGTCGCTGCAAATCCTCGGTGAGGCAGCGCCAGCCATCCTCGGTCAGGCTGGCGCGCTCGTGAAATCGCTCCAGCGCCTGCCAGAGCTCGATATAGTCGGCCAGCGGATCGCCGAGCGCGCGCTCACCGCGCATTGCCCCGCCCATTGCCGTGCCGAAATCGGCCGCAGCACCGCCATCGTCCGCGAGGCCGGACGCCAGCTCCAGATCCTCCGGTGGCTCGGCCATGGACCAAGGCTCGGGCACGATCTCGCCGGCGATCAGCTGACCCAGGCGGCGACGGAGGCCGGGCTCGCTGGCGGATGACTGGCTGGCTCGGCAGGTGCTCAAATGACCCTCGCGGCACTGGAACTGTCGATTTTTTTTACAATTCGTTCCGGCCGCATGATCGTCAACAGAAATAGAGAAAAACGCCTCTTCTTTCAATCAGCGGTAAGTACAAAGCAGTCAGCAGTCACTTCTTAAGCTGACAAATGCTCGTCGCGATGTCCCGACTGGCCTTCCTACCGGCCGGCTGGCCGCAGGCGACGGACCACGAGCGCGGTCCAGGGCAGCCGGTCGATCCGGGCAATCGGGCGCAGGCCGTGCAACCGATGGGCGTCGAGGACGGCTGGCGCCTGCCGATCGAGCAGGCCGGAGAGCACCGCGATCCCGCCCGGCGCCAGATGCCGCCGCAGGGCGCCGGCCATGCCGATCAGCGGGTCGGCCAGGATATTGGCGAAGACCAGGTCATAAGGCCCGGCGCGGTGAATGGCGGCTGCCGCATAGCCCTCGGCCACCAGGGCGCGCACCCGCCCGGCGACGCCATTGCGCCGGGCATTGTCGCGAGCGACGGCCACCGCCAGCGGGTCGTTGTCGACCGCGGTGACGCTGCAGCGATGGTCGGCCTTGGCAGCGGCAATGGCGAGAATGGCCGAGCCGCAGCCCATGTCGAGCACCCGGGCGAACCGGCGCCGGCGCAGCAGCGTGTCGAAGGCCTCGAGGCAGGCGGCCGTGGTCTGATGCTCGCCCGAGCCGAAGGCGAGGCCGGCCTCGATCAGGAGCGGCACCAGCCGCGGCCGCGACGGCAACGGATCGTCGGCCCCGTGCACGTAGAACCGGCCGATCTGCAGAGGCTGGCGGATCATCCGAACAGCCGCCAGCCAGTCCTGGTGCGGCAGCCAGTCGATGCCGATGGCACCATCGAGCAGCAGGCCATGGTCGGCGAGCAGCCGGTCGAGCTCGTGCGTGAGCGCTGCTGCGTCCGGCTGCGCCTTGAACAGCAGGTCGACCCGCCAGCGTATTGCCTGATCGGCGTCGTCGACCTCGTTCGCGAAGATCGAGGCGGAGAGCGCCATCGCCTCGAGCGCCTCGAGCAGCGCCGGCGGCGGCTCCGCCGTCAGGTGGAAGCCCACCTGCCAGAGCCCGTCCGGGTCATTGGGCGCCGGCCAGGGCCGGTTCGGATCGCTGGAGGCCGCCATCAGGCCGCCTCGACGAAGCTGGAGATGACCTTCTTGGTGCCGGCCTTGTCGAAGGCGATCTCCAGCTTGTCGCCGTCGACCACGTTGATCCGGCCATAGCCGAATTTCTGGTGAAAGATCCGATCACCGACACTGAAGTTGCCGCCGCTCCGGGGCGGCGTGGTGAGGATCTCGGCCCGGCCCTCGATCAGCTTGCCGAGCTCGGCGCGGCGCGAGCGGAACTTGGCGACCCTGGGCTGGCTGAAGAGCTCGTCCGCGAACGCATCCGTGTCGGGGCGCATGGCGGGGTTGCGGTGCAAATGCTCGATATGGTCCGCCGGCAACTCGTCGATGAAGCGCGACGGCACCGACGACGACCATTGGTTGTAGATGCGCCGGTTGGCGGCGAAGCTGATGGTGCAGCGCTGCCGTGCCCTGGTGATGCCCACGTAGGCCAGCCGCCGCTCCTCCTCGAGCGCCTTGGCCCCGCCCTCGTCCATCGAGCGCTGGCTGGGAAACAGCCCCTCCTCCCAGCCGGCGAGGAAGACGGTGTCGAACTCGAGGCCCTTCGCCCCGTGCAGGGTCATCACCGAGACCAGATCGGCGCCGCTCTCGCCCACGGCATCCATCACCAGGCTGACATGCTCGAGAAAGGCGCCGACCGTCTCGAACTCCTCGATCGCCTTGACCAGCTCCTTCAAGTTGTCGAGCCGCCCCGGCGCATCCGCCGACTTGTCGTTCTGCCACATCGTCGTGTAGCCGCTCTCGTCCAGGATCTGCTCGACCAGGTCGCGCGGCGGCAGCTCGGCCAAGGCGCGGCGCCAATTGTCGAGCATGGCGAGAAACCCCAGAAGGGCGTTTCGGGTCCGGGTCGCGAGCTCGTCGGTCTCGACCATCTGCCGTGCTGTCTGCACCAGCGGCATGTCAGCCGCCCGCGCCGCATTGTGCAGCACCTTCAAGGCGGCATCGCCGATGCCGCGCCTGGGCAGATTGACGATCCGCTCGAAGGCCAGGTCGTCGCTCGGCTGGGCCGTGAGGCGAAGATAGGCCACCGCATCGCGGATCTCGGCCCGCTCATAGAAGCGCGGTCCCCCCACCACCCGATAGGGCAGGCCCATCTGAATGAAGCGCTCCTCGAACGCGCGGGTCTGAAACCCGGCGCGGACCAGCACGGCCATCTGGGCGAGGCTGGCGCCGTTCTGCTGCTGGGCCTCGATCTCGTCGCTGACGTAGCGGGCCTCCTCGGCGTCGTCCCAGAGCCCGGCGATGCGCACCGGCACACCGGGCTCGTCCTCGGTCCAGAGCGTCTTGCCGTGCCGTGCGGTGTTCCTGGCGATCAACCCCGAGGCGGTGCCGAGAATAGCGCCGGTGGAGCGGTAATTGCGCTCGAGGCGGACGACGGCGGCACCCGGAAAATCCTGCTCGAAGCGCAGGATGTTGCCGACCTCGGCACCCCGCCAGGAGTAGATCGACTGGTCGTCGTCGCCGACACAGGTGATGTTCTTGTGACCCTGCGCCAGCAGCCGCAGCAGCAAATACTGGGCGACATTGGTGTCCTGGTACTCGTCCACCAGGATGGCGCGAAACCGCCGCTGGTATGTCGTGAGGATGTCCGGCGTGGTGCGCAGGATGGTCAAGGGGTGCAGCAGCAGATCGCCGAAATCGACGGCGTTCAGCGTCGAGAGCCGCTGCTGGTAGGCCTTGTAGAGCTGCAGCGAGCGGCCGGCGGCAAAGTCACCCACCTCGCTCGCCGGCACGTCGTCGGGCCGGTAGCCGCGATCCTTCCAGCGCTGGATCAGGCCCAGGAGCATGCGCGGCGCCCAGCGCTTCTCGTCGAGCTCGGCCGCCTGCACCACCTGCTTGACCAGGCGGAGCTGGTCGTCGGTGTCGAGAATGGTGAAGCCGGCCTCGAGATCGACCAGCTCGGCATGCGCCCGAAGCAGCCTGAGCCCGACGCTGTGGAACGTGCCGAGCCAGAGACCGGCGCAGCTCCGGCCCATCAGCCGCTCGACCCGCTCGACCATCTCGCGCGCCGCCTTGTTGGTGAAGGTGACGGCCAGGAGCTCGTGCGGCCGCGCGCGGCCGGTGATCAGGATGTGGGCCAGCCGCGTGGTGAGCACCCGGGTCTTGCCGGTCCCCGCACCGGCGAGCACCAGGAGCGGCCCATCGGCGGCGGTGACGGCGGCTCGCTGCTCTGGATTGAGGCCCTGCAGGTAGGCCGGCATGGTGGCGCGTTCGAGATCGTCTGACATGAGGAACGATCTAGCAGGTTGCTGCAGAAGTCGCGATGGCCGCGATGCGCCCGGAACGACCGGGAGCGCCGCCACCTCTGGAGCGACACTCGGGGCTCGCTGACCCTTTTCGCCGCACCCCCCTTGGACCGGTGCGAACTCTGCGTGCCGGCGACCGTGTCGAGGCGACAAAGCGACCCTGCCACCTGCAGCAAGCATGGCGTCCATAGGGCGAAAATAATGCTGCACTGCACATTGAGCGGCGGAAATAAAGCACTTGATATCGTGCAGTGCAGCGAACGCAAGTGCCAACAGCCATTACACTTGTTCAATCACCGCATGGTTGTTCAAGCTTGCACGGACTCGCGCGCTCGTGTAACTCTTTGGCCTCGGTCAAGAACAAAAGAATCCGTACGGCAACACATGTGAGCTAGGACATGCACCAACGGAAGAATGGCACTGCGGCCGTGTATGACTACCCGTCTCGACGCACGCCGAGACGCGCTCCGACCAGCGACGCGAGGGGCACCGCCGCCCATCCGCAGCTGCTGGTCTTGGCACTGAGCCTCGCACTCTGGACAGGCATCATCTTGACTCTCTCCTACCTGGTCGGCTGACCGACGGACGACCAGCCCGACGCCGGGCAGGCGGCTCGGGCATGGTCATCCTGACAAAGGCGCTGTAGCAGGCTGCTGATGCAGGCGCAGGCGCCCGTCTTCACGTTGATCGCCGTCACCAGCCGGGACGGGCGGATCACCGGCCCGCTCGGCGAGCCGCCCATGGCCTGGGCCTCGGCGGCGGAGCAGCAGGTCTTCCATGCCGCGGTCGACGCGCTCGATTGGTCGTTCATCGGCCGCCGCACGCACCTTTTGGCCTGGCGCCCCGAGCGCTATCGGGTGGTGTTCTCACACAGCTGCAAGAAGCCGCTCTGGCGCCATCCGCGACGCCTTTGGGTCGATCCCGAGCGCACGACGCTCGACGCCATGCTCGAGCTGCTGCGGCTGGTGCGCAAGACCGAGCATTGCGGCATCCTGGGCGGCGTCGGCGTGCACGACTGGTTCGCCGCGGCCGGCCGGATCGACAGGGCCAGCATCACCATCGAGCCTTTGACCTTCGACGCCGGCCTGCCGCTCTTCTCCGCAGCACCGGGCGAGGACCCGCGAGCGACACTGCCCCGCCTGGGCCTCCGGCAGACCGACGAGAGAGCGCTCAATCCGGAGGGCACGCTGCTCTGCCAGTTCAGCCGCTGCGCAAGCCGCCCCCCCCCCAGCCGAGCCGAATTCAACCCTGAGCTGAATAGCCTCCATCGATCGGGATGGCCGTGCCGGTGACGAAATCGCTCGCCGGACTGGCGAGGAAGACGGCGAGCCCGGCCAGATCCTCGGGCGTGCCCCAGCGGCCGGCCGGGGTTCGCGCCATGACTTTCTCATGCAACCCCTCGATCTCGACCCGCCCCCGCCTGGTGAGGTCGGTGTCGATCCACCCCGGCAGAATGCAGTTGACCTGGATCTGGTCCTTGGCCCAGGCGCAGGCCAATGCCTGGGTGAGCTGCATGACACCGCCCTTGCTGGCACCATAGGCGGCGACCAGGCCGATGCCGAAGAGCGATGTCATCGAGCCGATCGTGATCACCTTGCCGCCACCCTGGCGGATCAGCGCCGGATAGGCGGCTTGGGCCGTGAAGAAGACGCCGTCGAGGTTGACCGCCTGGATCTGTCGCCACTCCTCGGCCGTGTAGGTCTCGGGCGGCTTGCGGTTGTTGATGCCGGCATTGCAGACGCAGATGTCGAGCCGACCGAGCACGTCCTCGATCTCGGCCACCATGGCAGCGCATGAGGCCGCATCGGCGACGTCCACCTCGAGCGCATGCGCGCGAATGCCATCCTCGGCCAGCGCCGCGACCGCCTTGGCCGACTTCGCGCGGTCGCGCCCGGCGATCGCCACCGCCGCACCGGCCAGGCCCAACCCGCGCGCCATGCCGAGCCCGATGCCGCCATTGCCGCCGGTGACCACCGCCACCTTGTGGCTCAATTGGAACGATTCGTTCACATCCCGTCTTCCTGTCCGCCGAGACGACTGGCCCGATGCCATTGACGCGCCTAGGTCTTTTGCTGTTGGAGGATGGGTCGTAGCGGAGGAGTCGAGCGTTGCCAACACGCCGCACCGGGATGTCGGCCTTGGCCGGCCTGCTGCTGGCGCTGAGCGTGGTTGGCCAGCCGGCGCAGACCGTTGCCGACGAACGACGAGCACCGCCCTTGATCGTCCCGGCGACGGCGCTGGCGCCGAGCGAGTTCGTCGTCAACCGGCCGGGCCTGGTGCTGGTCGACCCGGCGGCCCGCCGGCGCGTTCTCGACCAGCTGCCGCCCGAGGACCGCGACGCCCTTTGCGGCGCCGCGCGGGACAGCTGGCCCAGCCATGGCGTCCAGCGCAACATCTCGGGCGACGAGCAGGTGGCGCCGACCCTGGCGTTCACCATGATGGAGGCCGGCGCCCGCTATCTGGCCACCGGTGACCCGGGTGCCCGCGATGCGATCATCGACAACCTTCGCCGCTTTGCCGAGAAGGAGGCGTTCAGCCAACTGGTGGAGCCCGTCACCGTCAACCATTTCTACAATCTCGACCGCACACTGCTGCCGGTCATCACCAGCTTCGCGCTGGTCAAAGACGACCCGGAGCTGGACCCGGCCGAGGTCGAGGCGATCACCGCCTGGCTCGACCAGCTGGTGCGCTGGCGCGGGCCGGAGCGGGAGATGGACCCGACCAAGGTGTCGAGCCGCAACAACCATCGCTATCTGCGCGACAGCGTCACCATGGCCTGGGGCGCCCTCATCGGCGACAACGCGCTCTTCTTCACCGGCATCGATCGCTTCCGCCTGGCGCTCGAGCAGATGCGCGAGGATGGCAGCCTGCCGCTGGAGACCGACCGCGGGCCGGACGCGCTCTTCTACCAGCGCCACGCCATCTCGTCGCTGGTGGCGATGGCCGAGATCGCCGCCGTCCAGGGCTACGACCTCTATGATCTGCGCAATCAGGAAGGCGGCAGCCTGCTCTCGATGGCGGGCTTTCTCACCGAGGCCATCGCCGATCCGGCGCTGATCGCCCAGTACACCGCCGAGCCGCAATATCTGGGATTTCTCGATCGCCGCGGCCACGAGCGTCACTACATGGCCTGGTTCGAGGCGTTTCGCGCCCGGTTCCCACAAAGCCCGATCACCCTACAACTCGAAGCCCAGATCGAGGCGACGGGCGACTATGACGAGCCGCTGCTCGACGAGTATGCCGGCGGTGCGCTGAGCTGCCTCCTGGCGCCGCCATCGACACTCGCCGGCGGCCTGCCCGCGGATCGGCTGCTCAGCGATCATGGTGCTCCAGATAACGGGTGAGCGCCGCCAGCCTTGCGACCGTCACCCGCACCAGGCCCAGGTGAAAGTCGGCGGCGAGGTCCGGGGCTTCCCGGCGCATCCGCTCCAGCCCGTCGCGGTCGATCGCCCAGGCGCTGACCGCGCTCTCGGCCACCAGAGTGAGCGTGCGTGGCACATCGAGGTAGCAGCCGACCTCGCCCACCACCGTTCCGGGTAGCAATGTCCGCAGCCGCACGATCCCGCCATCGGCGAGTGCCAGGCTCGCCGTCAGCTGGCCGGTCTCGATGAAGTACATCGCGGTCGATCGCTCGCCCTGGCCCATGACCAGATCGCCGGCCTGCCAGGTGACCGGCAGGGCATAGCTGCGGAAGCGCCGGCGCATCGCCGGATCGTCGAGCACGTGGCCGAACTCGAGGCTCGCCTGCTGTTCCTCGTCCGCCACCGCCGGTGCCGCCGCTTGCAGCAACGCGTCCTCGGCATGCTCCAGGCCGTGGTCGAGATCGGCGAAGATCAGCGCAGCGCTGCTGCCCGGGGCGGTGCTGATCAGCCCCGCGACCGTCTCTGGAACTGCCGAGAGCAGGACCTGAAAAGCCCGGGACTCCGCTGCCGCCATGAGCCGCACGAAGGATGCGATGGCCGAGGAATCGGCACCGGTCACCCGGCTGAAATCCAAGACGAGAAAGCGAAGCGGCACGGTGCGCGGCCCCGCCAGCTGCCCG
Source organism: uncultured Alphaproteobacteria bacterium (assembly GCA_942491185.1). GTDB lineage: Bacteria > Pseudomonadota > Alphaproteobacteria > Geminicoccales > Geminicoccaceae > SLRI01. The sequence continues at coordinate 31,016 of CALOAB010000024.1, forward strand.
CCAATCTCCTCGATCAGGCGATGCGCCGTGCCGAAGAAGAGAAAGCCCTGCAGCCGCACCACGTGGATCGCCTCGGCCGTCGCCTCGAGCCATGCCGTCTGCGCGGATGGCCGCAGCACATTGCTCGCATAGACCAGACCATTGCCCTGGCCGCGCACCACGTCGGTCCGCGCGTACTTGATGGCGAAGTCGGCGAGCCCGGCGACGACGCCGAGGACAATACCTTCCATGAAGCCGACACCGATGAGCGTGACGAGAACGAGCAGCAGCACCGCGCGCTCGCCGAGCCGCAGCATCGGCCAGCGCTCGACGATCAGCTCGGCCGCGATGTCGAAGGCCAGATAGAGCAGCACGAGGCCGATCAGCAGCTTGGGCACGAAGGCCAGGAGTGGCCCGCCGAAGAGCAGTGTAGCCGCGCACATGGCGGCACCGATCAGCCCGACGAGGCGGCTCCGCGTGCCCATGTAGCTCGGCAACAGGCTGGCACTCACCGAATGGTAGCCCGGCAGACCACCGCCCAGGGCAGCCGCCAGATTGCCCACGCCGGTGACGATCAGCTCGCGGTCCAGATCGACCGGCCGGCGGCTCGCCACCTCGAGCGTGCTGGCGGTGACCAGCAATGTGATCAGCGCCACCAGCGAGACCACCAGGATGTTGGGCAGCACTGTCACCACGACGCCCCAGTCGACAGCTTCCATGGCCGCCGGCAGGCGCATCGGCGACCAGCCCTGCCCCAGCGGCAATGGCTCGAGCACATACCCGCCCGCCAGCAAGCTGGCCAAATCGGCGCCGCTGAGCCAGGCGACGAGCCAGAACGCGGCAAGTGCTGTCACCAGCACGGCCGGGACGTTGAGATAGTGACGGCGACGCGCCTGCAGGATGAGCAGTGCCGCAGCCAGCAGCGCTGCAGGCAGCCAGTGCAACAGCATGGCAGGCGCCACCAGATCGGGCATCACATCGATGGCCAGCGGGCGGCCAATAAGGGTCGCCATGCCCCCCTTGGCCAACAGCCAGGCGATGTAGCCGAGGAAGCCGCCGATCACCGGAAACGGAATGTAGCGCACGGCGTTGCCCAGCCGAAAGGCGCCCAGCAGCACGAAAATAACGCCCAGCGTGATGCTGGCGATGGCGATCACGACGAGCACAGTGCCGAGCTGCGCCTCGGCAGCTGCCACCTCGGTGATGACCGTCGCAATAGAGCCGAGCACGACCGCCGTTTCGATCTGCGCCTGGGCGATCGCCGCCGGGTAGCTGCTCTGCCAGGCGACGATGGCACCGAGCACCATCGAGGTGAACAGCGCCAGCGTGATGCCGGTCCCCAGATAGGGCGCCAGCGGACCGTTGAAGACGACGGCCGGATAGGCGAGTGCCGCGGACAGGGTCAGCAGCCCGCCGATCAGCCCGGCCGTGATGGCCGGCAGGAGCCGCGCCATGGCGTTGGGCCGCACCATCCCAGCTGATGTCTCGGCCGCCCGCCCGTCGCTTGATGCCAAGACCAAGCCCCCCTGTCGCCTCGCCGCGTCGCTTCAGGACGCTTTTGCTGTCGCTCCGAGCATTGCACCTTGCCGCAAGCTCTCGGAGGACCGGGCAAAGCCTAGTCGAGCGGCAAGGTCGTGCCTACCGCGCGCGCAGACTTGCCATATCACCGACTTGCAACACGCCGTCGCGCTGCTGATCAGCAGCCGGCCTGCTCAATGGTCGTGGTGCTCGAGGTAGCGAGTGAGCGCCGCCAACCTCGCTGCCGTCACCCGCACCAGGCCCAGATGAAAGTCGGCGGCGAGGTCCGGGGCGTCCTTACGCATCCGCTCCAGCCCATCGCGGTCGATCGCCCAGGCCCGGACAACGCTCTCGGCGACCAGGGTCAGCGTCCGCGGCACGTCCAGGTAGCAGCCGACCTCGCCCACCACCGTGCCCGGCAACAGTGTGCGCACCCGCACCATGCCGCCATCGGCCAGCGCCAGCCTTGCCGTCAGCTGCCCGGTCTCGATGAAGTACATCGCCGTCGCCTGCTCGCCCTGCACGATGACCGCCTCGCCGGGCTGCCAGATCACCGGCTTGGCATAGCAAATGAAGCGCTGGCGCATCGTCGGGTCATCGAGCACCTGGGCAAGCTCGGGATTGGCTGGCCGCACGGCTGTCGACGCCGCCGGTGCCGTGGCCTCGAGCAACGCCTCCTCGGCATGCTCGAGCGCATGGTCGAGATCGGCGAAGACCAGCGGCTGGGAATCGTTCCGGGCGGTGTCGATCAGGCTGGCGACGGCGTCGGGCACGGCGGCTAGCAAGATCTCGAAGCCCTGGCTTTCCGCTTCGGCCATAAGCCGAACGAAGGACGCGATGGCCGAGGAATCGGCGCCGGTCACCCGGCTGAAATCCAAGACGAGAAAGCGGAGCCGCACGGTGCGGCTGGCGGCCAGCTGCCCACCGATCTCCTCGATCAAACGATGCGCCGTGCCGAAGAAGAGAAAGCCCTGCAGCCGCACTACATGGATCGCCTCGGCCGCCTCCTCGAGCAGTGCGGTTTGCGCCGGTGGGCGCAGTACGTTGCTTGCATAGACCAGACCGTTGCCCTGGCCGCGCACCACGTCGGTCCTGGCATAGTTGATGGCGAAGACAGCGAGCCCGGCGACGACGCCGAAGACGATGCCCTCGACCACACCGACGAAGACCAGCGTCACGAAGACGAGCAGCATCACCAGCCGCTCGCCACGGCTGACCAGCCAGACCCGGTCGAAGGCGAGCTCGGCAATGATGGCGAAGGCCAAATAGAGCAGCAGCACGCCCACCAGCAGCTTCGGCACAAAGGCGAGCAAGGGCCCGCCAAAGACCAGGGTCGCGAGGCAGATCGCGGCGCTGATGAGGCCGACGAGCCGGCTCTGGGTGCCGAGAAACTGCGGCAGCAGGCTGGCACTCACCGAATGGTAGCCGGGCAGCCCGCCGCCGAGCCCAGCCGCGAGATTGCCCATGCCGGCGGTGATCAGCTCGCGATTGAGATCGACCGCCTGCCGGCTCGCCACCTCCAGCGTGGTGGCGTTCATCAACAGGCTGATCATCGCCACCATGAGGACCAGCGCCAGCTTCGGCAGCACCGCCAGCACGACGGCCCAGTCGGCAACCGCCAGCGCTTCGGGCAGGCGCCAGGGCGACCAGACCTCGTCCGGCTGCAGCGGCGCCAGCACCCGGCCGGCCTCGAGCAGGCCCGCTTGGCTGCTGCCGCTGAGCCAGGCCCAGAGCCAAAAGCCCAGAAGTGTCGCCAGCAGCGTCAGGGGCACGTTGAGGAAGTGCTTGCGGCGGCGCTGCAGCACGAGGAGTGCTGTCGCCAGGGCCGCGGACGGCAGCCAATCCGGCAGCGTCTCCGGTGCGAGCAGCGCTGGCAGGTTGGCGAGCGTGAGGTTGTCGCCGGTCAAGGCCGCGATGGCGCCAGCGATCATCAGCCAGGCAACGTAGCCCAGGAACCCGCCGATCACCGGAAAGGGAAAATAGCGGATGGCATTGCCGAGCTTGAGCGCACCCAGCAGGACGAAGCCCAGCCCGAGGCTCAAGGTCGCAATCGCGATGACGACCAAGAGCGTGCCGAGCCGGGCCTGCTCGGGCGCCAGCTCAGAGATCACCACGGCGATGGTGCCCAGCACCACGGCAGCGCTCATCTGGGCGTTGCCGACCACCGAGGGGATGGTGCTCTGCCAGGCGAAGACCAGCCCGAGCACGGTGCCCGAGAAGAGGGCGAGCGTGATGCCGACGCCCAGATGCTCAGCCATGGGCCCGGCGAAGATCACCGCCGGGTAGGTGATGGCGGCGGCCAGCGTCAGGAAACCGCCGAGCAACCCGGCAAGCATTGCGGTGAGCAGTCGTTTGGCACCGTCGACAGGCGCCATGGCCGGTCGGTCGTTGCCCGACCAGGCATCGCTTGCCGCCAAGAAACAGGTTCCCTTGCAGTCGTCAGGTGAGAGGCTGGGCAAACCCTAGCGAAGCCGAAGCGGCGTGCCTACCGGCAGCACCACGGCAGAGGAGCGCGACGTTTTGTCATTGTTCCTTACCGGCCAGCGGCTTAACGATGGTCGCCAGACCAACCGAACGGGATCGCGGCCATGGGCAGACTGACGACGCATGTGCTGGACACGGTCAGCGGCCGACCGGGCAGCGGCCTCAGGCTGGCGCTGTTCCGCCTCGATGGCGGCGAGCGGACGCTGATCAAGGAAACGGTGACCAACGAGGACGGCCGCGTCGACCCGCCTCTGCTCGAGGGCGATGCCATGGGCCGCGGCACCTACGAGCTGGTCTTCCAGGTCGGCCACTACTTCAAGATGCAGGGCACCGATCTCGCCAACCCGCCCTTCCTCGACGAGGTGCCGATCCGCTTCGGCATCGCCGACCCTGGCGCCCACTACCACGTGCCGCTCCTGACCTCGCCGTTTGCCTATTCCACCTACCGGGGGAGCTGATGCGCCGGCGGCTGCGCTTCCTCCTGGGCCACGACCCGGTCGAGCTGGAGACCGTCGACCCGACGCTCACCGTGCTCGAATGGCTGCGCCGCCATGCCCATCGCCGCGGCACCAAGGAAGGCTGTGCCGAGGGCGATTGCGGCGCCTGCAGCGTCATCATCGCCGAGCCGCACGAGAACCGTTTGCGCTACCGGCCGATCAATGCCTGCATTCGCTTCATGGGCACCCTCGACGGCTGCCAGCTGCTCACGGTCGAGGATCTCAAGGCGCCGGACGGCACGCTGCACCCGGTCCAGCAGGCGATGGTCGAGCAGCACGGCTCGCAATGCGGCTTCTGCACGCCCGGCATCGTCATGACGCTGGCGGCCCTGCACCACGAGGAGCAGCCCCCCTTCAGCCGCCGCCGGATCGACGACGCGCTCGCCGGCAATCTCTGCCGCTGCACCGGCTACGGGCCGATCATCGAGGCGGCCAGGACCATGCACGCCACCACAGGCGCCACCGCCCACCTCGTTGCCCGTGAGCCCGAGGTGCTGGCCCAGCTCCAGGCCTGGCGCGACGGCGCCACGATCGAGGTGGGCCAGGACGGCCGCCGCTTCCTCAGCCCCGGCAGCCTGGACGCCCTGCTCGAGCTCACCGCCGCGCATCCCGAGGCCACCATCCTCGCCGGTGCCACCGATGTGGGCTTGTGGGTCACCAAGCAGCACCGCGTGCTCGACCCGGTCATCTGGCTCGGCCGCGTGCCTGAGCTCGGCACCATCGAGGAGACCGACGCCGCCATCCGCATCGGCGCCGGCGTCTCTTATGCCGACGCGCACGGCCTCATCGCCCGGCTCTGGCCCGAGGCCGGCGAGCTCAATCGCCGCCTGGGCGCCGAGCAGGTCCGCCATGCCGGCACCATCGGCGGCAATATCGCCAACGGCTCGCCCATCGGCGACAGCCCGCCCTGGCTGATCGCGGCCGGCGCCACCCTGCATCTGGCGCATCGGGACGGCAGGCGGTCCATGCCGCTCGAGGAGTTCTTCCTGGCCTATGGCAAGCAGGACCGCCGCCCGGGCGAGATCGTCGAGGCCGTCACCGTGCCCAAGCCGGCGCCAGGCACCACCCTTCGCTGCTACAAGATCAGCAAGCGCTTCGACCAGGACATCTCCGCCGTCTGCGCCGGCATCCAGCTCCGCCACGACGGCCAGCGCATCGAGAGTGCCCGGATCGCCTATGGCGGCATGGCGGCGACGCCCAAGCGCGCGGCCCATGCCGAGGCAGCGCTCACCGGCGCCCCCTTCACCGAGGCCAGCTTCCGCCGCGCCATGGCGGCCATGGCAGAGGACTTCCAGCCGATCAGCGACATGCGCGCCTCGGCCAGCTACCGGCTGAAGGTGGCGCAAAACTTGCTGCTCAAGGCCTATGTCGAGAGCAGCGACTCCACCACTCTGCGGATCGCCGGCCAGCGAGAGCCGGTCGATGCCTGAACCCATCGCCGTCGCCCGGCCCCTCACCCACGACAGCGCCGCCAAGCACGTCGCCGGCGAGGCGGTCTATATCGACGACATGCCGGAGCCGGCCCGCTGCCTCGAAGTCTACGTGGCCTGGGCCGAGCGCGCGCATGCCGGGCTCGTGAGCCTCGACCTCGACAAGGTGCGCACGGCCCCGGGCGTCGCCGCGGTGATCACCACCGCCGACATCCCCGGCACCAACGACATCAGCCCGGTCGGCCGCCACGACGAGCCGGTCTTCGCCACCGACACCGTCCAGTATTGGGGCCAGGCCCTCTTCGCCGTCGCCGCCGACGACGTCCACACCGCCCGCCGCGCCGCTGGCCTCGCCGAGATCGGTTATGACGACCTGCCGCCACAGCTCGACGTCGACGCCGCGCGCGCCAAGGAGGACTATGTCTGGCCGCCGGCCCGCTTCGCCCGCGGCGAGGTCGAGGCCGGCCTGGAGCGCGCCAGCCAGCCGCCTCGACGGCCGGATCAGCATGGGCGGCCAGGACCATTTCTACCTCGAGGGCCAGGTCGCTCTGGCCATCCCCGGCGAGGACGGCGACATGACCGTCTTCAGCTCCACCCAGCACCCGTCCGAGGTGCAGCACATGGTGGCGCACGTGCTGGGCGTCCCGTCCAATGCCGTCACGGTCGAGGTCCGGCGCATGGGCGGCGGCTTCGGCGGCAAGGAGAGCCAGTGCAACCTCTTCGCCTGCATCGCCGCCCTTGCCGCGCGCAAGACCGGCCGCCCGGCCAAGTGCCGGCTGGACCGCGACGACGACATGATCATGACCGGCAAGCGCCACGACTTCGCCGTCGACTACAAGATCGGCTTCGACGCCGACGGCCGTATCGAGGCGGTCGACATGCACTTCGCCTCGCGCTGCGGCTACTCGGCCGACCTCTCCGGCCCGATCAACGACCGCGCCCTCTTCCACGCCGACAATTGCTACTTCTACCCCGACGTGGCGCTGGTCTGTCACCCGTGCCGGACCAACATGGTCTCGGCCACGGCGTTCAGGGGCTTCGGCGGTCCGCAGGGCATGGTGGCGGCCGAGCGGCTGATCGAGGAGATCGCCATCGCCACCGGCCTCGATCCGCTGGAGGTGCGCAAGCGCAACTTCTACGGGTCCGGCGAGCGGGCCGTCACGCCCTACCACATGACCATCGAGGACAATGTCATCGAGCGGGTCGTCGGCGAATGCGAAGCCGACAGCGACTACGGGCGCCGCCGCGACGCCATCCGCCGCTTCAATGAAGAGAACCGCTGGCAGAAGAAGGGCCTGGCGCTCACCCCGCTCAAGTTCGGCATCTCGTTTACCATGACCGCCTACAACCAGGCCGGTGCCTTGATCCACATCTACAAGGACGGCTCGATCCACCTGAACCACGGCGGCACCGAGATGGGCCAGGGCCTGTTCGTCAAGGTGGCCCAGGTGGTGGCCGAGGAGCTCCAGCTCCCCCTCGACCGGATCAAGATCACCGCCACGACGACGGCCAAGGTGCCCAACACCTCGGCCACCGCCGCCTCCTCCGGCTCCGACCTCAACGGCATGGCAGCCCAAGCCGCGGCGCGCACGCTCAAGGACCGGCTCACCGCCTTCGCCGCCGAGCAGCACCAGGCGGAGCCCGCCGAGGTCCAGTGGCTGGCCGGCCGGATCGCCGTCAAGGGCAACGACATCGCCTTCGACCAGCTCGTCCACGACGCCTACATGGCCAGGATCTCGCTCTCCGCCACCGGCTTCTACAAGACGCCCGAAATCCACTGGGACCGCGCAGCAGGCCGCGGCAAGCCCTTCTACTACTTCGCCTATGGCGCCGCCTGCAGCGAGGTCACCATCGACACGCTCACCGGCGAATACCGGGTCGATCGGGTCGACATCGTCCACGACGTCGGCAAGTCGCTCAACCCCGCCATCGACAAGGGCCAGATCGAGGGCGGCTTCATCCAGGGCATGGGCTGGCTCACCACCGAGGAGCTGGTCTGGGACGACCAGGGCCGGCTCCGAACCCACGCGCCCAGCACCTACAAGATCCCGACCTGCGCCGACCGCCCCGAGATCCTCAACATCCGCCTCCTGGAGAACGAGAACCCCAAGGCCACCATCCACCGCTCCAAGGCCGTGGGCGAGCCCCCCATCATGCTCGCCATCTCCGTCTGGCAGGCCCTCTCCGACGCCGTGGCATCCACCGCCGACCACCAGCACCCGGCAAGGCTCGACCCACCGGCCACGCCCGAGAAGGTGCTGATGGCGATCGAGCGGCTGGCCGAGCTGACGACGTCTCAGGAGGCTGCCGAATGACGGTCGGGGCAAAAGGACGCTCTCTCGAGCTCTACTTCATCGACGGCAAGCCCGACGGCACCTGATGAGCCGAGGTCTTCAACTGGACACGGCCATGTGCTGATGGACGCCGACGCAAATCACCGCGGCACTTCGGCAGTACAGAAGCCCGCTATACGGGTGTTTACTTATTGATCGGCGATAAGGAGGGCGAGGCCTGCGCATATTTTGGCGAAGGCGAAGACATCAGCGACCGCATCCGTAATCATGACACAAAACGGGACTGGTGGAGCAGCGCTATTCTGGTCACATCAGCCGCCAACAATCTCAACAAAGCACACGTCAAGTATCTTGAAGCCCGCCTGATCGAAGAAGCTCGTGGTGTTGGCAAGGTTGTGCTCGATAACGGCACTACCCCGGCGCGACCAAGCCTGTCTGAGGCTGCGCAGGCGAATATGGAGGGTTTTCTCGATTATCTGCTGATGGTCTTGCCGGCGCTTCGCATAGATATTTTCCTGCGCACGACTCGACTCCCGCACAAGCGGCGGCGACCACAAACCCGTCTCCGAAGCGCCAACGTTCGAGCTTCGACAACAAGAAGCATGGCCTATCCCGCCGTGTGCTCGCTCGGAAGACGGGGAATTCGATCGTGGAAGCTGGCTCGCTGGCGCGTGCCGCCTGGGCAGGCCAGGGAAGCGAGGACACAGGCTATGCACAGCTTCATTCCGAGCTACGAAAGATGGGCGTGCTAAAGCCAAACCGGACGTAACTGCGGGTTCGCCGGCAGAACTACGCGTTCACGAGGACCCAGCGCGGCGCACCAGTCATATGGCCGCCTTCAATCTGCGCTGTTCAGGCGGCCTGGGCATGGTCCAGTCGCGATGCGAACTACGGCATACCGACCAATGTCGATCGTTTAGAAGGCTGGATCGTCGACCAGAGCCTCTACGAGGCCGCCACATGAGCGAAGCCCTCGCCGCCGCCATCGCCGCCATCGACCGCGCCGAGCCCGCGATCCTGGTCGAGGTGATCGACGCGCTCGGCTCGACCCCGCGCGAGGCCGGCACGCTGATGCTGGTGACCGAGACCGCCATCGCCGGCACCATCGGCGGCGGCGAGCTGGAATGGCGCGCCATCGAGCGCGCCCGGGAAGCACTGGCCGGTGAGCCGATCCCTGAGCGCCTGCAGCTCCCCTTGGGCCCTGCCCTCCAGCAATGCTGCGGCGGCCACGTCACCCTGTCGCTGCAGCACCTCGCCCCGACCGATCGCAGCGGCCTCGCCGAGCGCCTCGAAACATGGCGCACGGAGCTGCCCCGCATCGTCCTTTTCGGCGCCGGCCATGTCGGCCAGGCCCTGGTTCGGGCACTGACACCGCTCCCCTGCCGCGTCCGCTGGCTCGACAGCCGGCCGGGCCTCTTTCCGGCCAAGCTCGACGCCACGATCGAGGCCGAGACCATCCCCGATCCCGCCGCCATCACGACCGACCCGACCGACCTCGTCCTCGTCATGACCCACAGCCACGCGCTCGATCTCGCCATCGTCGAGGCCCGCCTCCGGGCCCAGGACTTCGCCTGGCTCGGGCTCATCGGCTCGGCCACCAAGCGGCGGCGCTTCGAGAGCCAGCTCAGGGCCAGCGGCGTCCCGGCCGAGCGCCTGGAACGCCTCGTCTGCCCGATCGGGCTCGCCTCCATCCGCGGCAAGGAGCCGGCCGTCATCGCCGCCTCGGTCACGGCCCAACTGCTCACCGTCAGCGAAGCGCTCCGAAAGGGCAAAGCGTTGCAGCGACCTTGAAGAACGTCGCTTGAGGAAGAAAGGCGCCTGATGACCACACCGCCTCGCCTGCAGCTCACCGGCATCCGCAAGGCCTATCCGGGCGTGCTCGCCAATGACGATGTCGACCTCACCGTCGGCCAGGGCGAGATCCACGCGCTCCTGGGCGAGAACGGCGCCGGCAAGTCGACCCTGGTCAAGATCATCTACGGCGTGCTGGCGCCGGATGCCGGCGAGATCAGCTGGGAGGGCCGCGAGGTCACCGTCGCCTCGCCGCACGCCGCACGGCATCTCGGCATCGGCATGGTGTTCCAGCATTTCTCGCTGTTCGAGGCGCTCTCGGTGCTCGAGAACGTGGCCTTGGGCTTCGACGAGGCCAGCGCCAGGAAGGGCCTCGCCCAGCGGATCATCGACGTCAGCCACGCTTATGGCCTGCCGCTCGACCCCAAGCGCGAGGTGCACGAGCTCTCGGTCGGCGAGCGCCAGCGCATCGAGATCGTCCGCTGCCTGCTGCAGAACCCGCGCCTGCTGATCATGGACGAGCCCACCTCGGTGCTGACGCCGCAGGAGGTCGACCGGCTCTTTCTCACCCTTCGCCAGCTGGCGTCCGAAGGCGTCTCGATCCTCTATATCAGCCACAAGCTGCAGGAGATCAAAGCGCTCTGCGATGCGGCGACCATCATGCGCGGCGGCAAGGTCGTGGCGCATTGCGACCCCAAGGCCGAGACCGCGCGCAGCATGGCCCAGCTCATGGTCGGCAACGCCTTCGCCGCACCCGAGAAGCCGGCGAAGCGGCTCAAGCGGGCACCGCGCTTTCTGGTCAACGCCCTCGACCTGAAATCCACCGAGGCCTTCGGCACCTCGCTCGAGAAGGTCAGCTTCGACGTCCAGGCCGGCGAGATCTTCGGCATTGCCGGGGTGGCCGGCAACGGCCAGGCGGAGCTCCTGTCGGCCCTCTCCGGCGAGCGGCTGGTCCAGCCGGAGGCCATCGTCATCGACGGCGTCCCCACCGGCCGGCTCGGGCCCCGCGCCCGGCGCGGCCTTGGCCTCGCCTACATCCCCGAAGAGCGCAACGGCCACGCCGCGGTCCCCGACCTCACGCTCGCCGAGAACGCGCTGCTCGCCGCCTTCGACCGCCGGGCACTGATCACCAACGGCATCGTCCGGCCGGCCCGCGCCACCGCGTTTGCGGCCGAGATCATCGACCGCTTCTCGGTCAAGGCCACCGGCCCCGACGCCCGCGCCTCCTCGCTCTCCGGCGGCAATCTGCAGAAATTCGTCGTCGGCCGCGAGATCCTCCAGACGCCGGGCGTGCTGATCGCCGCCCAGCCCACCTGGGGCGTCGATGCCGGTGCGGCGGCCGCCATCCACCAGGCGCTGCTCGACATGGCCTCCCACGGCGTGGCCGTCCTCGTCGTCAGCCAGGACCTGGACGAGCTCTTGGCACTCACCGACCGCATGGCGGTGATCAATGGCGGCCGTCTGTCCCGCCCGCTGATGACGGCCGGCGCCTCGATCGAGGAGATCGGCTTGCTCATGGGCGGGCTGCACGATCTGCCGGACGAAGCGCCGCTGCCAGAACCGGAGGCACAGCCCCATGCTTAGGCTCGAGCCCCGCGCCCAGCTCAGCCCGGCCATGCGCTGGCTGACCCCGCCCTTGGCCGTCCTGCTCACCGTCCTTGCCGGCGCCGTCCTCTTCGCCGCCATGGGCTACGACCCGGTCAGCTCGCTCACCGCCTTCTTCATCCAGCCCTTGAGCAGCGCCTACGGCCTGGCCGAGCTGGGTGTGAAGGCAACGCCCTTGATCCTCATCGCCGTGGGCCTCGCCGTGGGCTTTCGCGCCGGCATCTGGAACATCGGTGCGGAGGGCCAGCTGACGCTCGGTGCCCTTGCCGGCGGCTCGGTCGGGCTCTTGTTCTATGGCCAGGAGGGCTGGCACATCCTGCCCTTGATGATGATCGCATCCGTCATCGGCGGCATGGCCTGGGCCGCCATCCCGGCCTTCCTCAAGGCCCGCTTCGACGTCAACGAGATCCTGGTCAGCCTGATGCTCACCTATGTGGGCCTGCTGCTCTTGAGCGCGCTCATCTACGGACCCTTGAAGAGCCCCGAGGGCTTCGGCTTTCCGGAATCCCGGATGTTCTCACCCTCAGCCCAGCTGCCCAATATCCTGGCCGGCACGCGGCTGCATTTCGGCACCATCATCACCGGCGTCATCGTCCTCGCCTTCTGGTTCATCATGAGCCGCACGCTTTTCGGCTTCCAGGTGACGGTGATCGGCCAGGCCCCGGCAGCGGCGCGCTTTGCCGGCTTCTCGCGCTCTAGGATGATCTGGACCAGCATGCTGCTCGGCGGCGGTCTCGCCGGCCTCGCCGGGCTCTTCGAGGTGGCGGGCCCGATCGGCCAGATCGTGCCGACCATCTCGCCGGGCTACGGCTTCACCGCGATCATCGTGGCCTTTCTCGGCCGGCTGCATCCCGTCGGCTGCGTCTTCGCCGGGCTGCTCGTCGCACTCTCCTATCTCGGCGGCGAGAACGCGCAGATCACCGTCGGCATGCCGCAGGCCGTGACCGGGGTCTTCCAGGGCATGCTGCTCTTCTTCCTCCTCGCATCCGACGTCCTCGTCCGCTACCGGCTGCGCTTCGGCCGGCCAGTGGTAGCGCCTAGCCAAGCCGCAGGGAGGAGCTGAGCCGATGGACGCAACCGTAGCCCTGCTTGCCGCCGTCATCGTCGCCTCCACGCCGCTGCTCTACGCCGCCGTGGGCGAGCTCGTCGCCGAGCGCTCGGGCGTGCTCAATCTCGGCGTCGAGGGCATGATGCTGGCCGGCGCCGTCACCGGCTTTGCCGTCACGCTCACCACCGGCAGCCACCTGATCGGCATCGCGGCCGCCGCCATCGCCGGCGCCGGCATGGCGCTGGTCTTCGCCGTCCTCACGCTCTCGCTGATGGCGAACCAGGTGGCGACCGGCCTCGCACTCACCATCTTCGGCGTCGGCCTCTCGGCCCTCGTCGGCTCCGGCTTCGTCGGCACGCCCGTGGCAGCGCTGCCCGAGCTCGACATCCCGGGCATCAGCGACCTGCCGATCATCGGCCCGCTCTTCCTCAGCCACGACATCCTGGTCTATGGCGCCGTGGTCCTCACGCTTGTCGTCGCCTGGTTCCTGGCCAAGACCCGGGGCGGCATGATCCTGCGCGCCGTCGGCGAGAACCACGAGGCCGCGCACGGGCTCGGCTACAACGTCATCCGCATCCGCTATTTGGCCGTCCTCTTCGGCGGCTTGTGCGCCGGGCTGGGCGGCGCCTTCCTCTCGATCGCCTACACGCCCATGTGGATCGAGCAGATGACCGCGGGCCGCGGCTGGATCGCCCTGGCACTGGTCGTCTTCGCCGCCTGGCGGCCGCTCCGCGTCCTGGTCGGCGCCTATCTCTTCGGCGGCGTCACCATCCTCCAGCTCCACGCCCAGGGCCTCGGCCTCTTCGCCGTGCCGTCCCAGGTCATGTCGATGCTGCCCTACATCGCCACCATCATCGTGCTGGTCGTCATCTCCATCGGCCCCTGGAAAGCCCGCCTGCAGGCCCCCGCCTGCCTCGGCCGACCGTTCCTGCCGACGAACTGAGGCCTGCACGGATTCGGGCGCCGCACAACTGCCGGGCGGCGCAACGATGGACGGTGCATGACCGAAGGCTGAACTCTGTCACGGCGCGGCAACAAACCCTTGCCAGCACTCCGATCGCGCGACATGTTGCGCCGCAACAGAGCCGGCGATGCGCGCTCCGGCCAACCAGCCTCGAGAGGTCGCCCATGCTGCTTCGTCCCAGCCGTCGCCTGCTCCTCGGCACCGCCGCCGCCGGTGTCGCCAGCCTCGCCATGCCCCGCCTGGTCCGGGCGCAAAAGGACCATGTCCGCGCCGCCTTCGTCTATGTCGGGCCGATCGGTGATCACGGCTGGACCTACCGCCACGATGTCGGCCGCCGGGACCTGGAAGCCGCGCTGGGCGACAAGGTGAGCACCACCTATGTCGAGAACGTGGCCGAGGGCCCGGACGCCGAGCGCGTCATCCGCCAGCTCGCCGCCGACGGCAACGACATCATCTTCACGACCTCCTTCGGCTTCATGAACCCGACGGTCAGGGTCGCCCAGCAGTTCCCCGACGTGATGTTCGAGCACTGCACCGGCTACCAGACCGCCCCCAACCTCGCCGTCTACAATGCCCGCTTCCACGAGGGCCGCGCCGTGATCGGCACGATCGCCGGCCACGTGTCGGAGAGCGGCATCGTCGGCTATATCGGCTCGTTCCCGATTCCCGAGGTGGTCATGGGCATCAACGCCTTCCAGCTCGCCGCGCGCAAGGTCAACCCGGACATGGAGGTCCGGGTCATCTGGGTGAACTCCTGGTACGATCCGGGCCGCGAGGCCGAGGCGGCCGCCACGCTCGCCGACCAGGGTGCCGACATCATCAGCCAGCACACCGACAGCCCGGCAGCCTTGCAGGTCGCCGAGGAGCGCGGCATCCACGCCTTCGGCCAGGCCTCCGACATGAGCGCCTTCGCGCCCACGGCCCAGCTCACCGCCATCGTCGACAATTGGAGCCCGCATTACATCGCGCGCTGCCAGGCGCTGCTCGATGGCACCTGGGAGACCCAGAACGTCTGGCACGGGCTGATCGACGGCGAGGTGGAGATCGCCCCCTACAACAAGAGCCTTTCCGAGGACGTGGTCGCTGCCGCCGAGGCCGTCCGCGAGGGCATCATCGCCGGCACGCTCGACCCCTTCGCCGGGCCGATCACCGACCAGGCAGGCGAGCTCCGCGTGCCCGAGGGCGAGGCGCTCGACGACGCCGCGCTGCTCTCGATGGACTGGTACGTCGAGGGCGTGCAGGCCTGACACGCCAGGCGACAAGCCGGGCGTCCACCTGACGCCCCGGCTTGCCAATACCCTGGGCTTGTGCGACGGAACGCCGATTGTGGCGTGCGGCTTCCGGCCGCAACGACGAGCACAAGCTTGCAGGCCTGACCACACCGAGCTGTGGATGGCCACCGGAGTATCGGCATGTCCTGGCTACGCATGACGGTCCTGCTGCTGGTTCTGGCGCTTCATGCGCCTGCCCACGCACAGACCGCCGACGGCACCACCACCCCACGGCGCCACCCGCCGACGTCGAGCAGCTGATCCGCCTGCTTGCCGAGCCGGAGGTGCAGGGCTGGCTAGCTGAGCAGGTGCCCGGCGCTGCGTCTGGTCAGACGGCTGCCGCACGTCCGGCAGCCGACGAGCCGCTGCTGGAGCGCGATATCGAGGAGATCGAGGCCGCGCTGCCCAGCGTCCGGTTCGGCGACGGCGTCAAGCGCTGGCATGCCCATCGAGACGCCCTGATCACCGCGTTGCCGCGCCTGCCGGGCGATCTCGCGAACGGCCTTCGAGCGCCTGCGGACCGACGCCACGGATGGCGGCCTCTTGATCGTCATCGGCCTGGTCGTCTTCTTCGTCGCCGCCGGCTACGCCGCCGAATGGGCCTTCACCCGGTTGACCCGCCAGCTGCGCCGTCGCGTGCTCACCGCCGACGAGACCACGGTCAAGGAGCGGCTGCAGAAGCTCGGCCTCAGATTCGCCCTCGTGCTGGGCACCGTCATCGCCTTCGCCGCCGCCAGCCTCGGCGTCTTCGTGATGATCGACCTGCCGCCGCTGATCCGCGAGGTGGCCGGCATCTTCCTCTTCGCCGCCATCCTCTCGCGGCTGATCCACTATGTCTGCCAGCTGGTCCTGGCGCCGGGAGCGCCGACCCGGCGGGTGCTGCCGGTCGATGATGCAACAGCGTCCTTCTGGACGAACAGGCTCAGGGCCTTCACCTTGATCTTCCTCTTCGGCTGGGCCGTGGCCACCAGCCTGATCAAGATGGGCCTGCCAGCGCCGCAGCCGACGATCATCGCCTATCTCTTCGGCCTCGGCCTGCTGGCCGTTGCGATCGACGCCGTCTGGAACCGGCCTGGCCGTGCGGTCGGCGGTAGCTCCGCTTCGGCCATCGCCTGGACCGCCTACGCCGGCCTCGTCTACCTGCTCTGGTTCATGGCCGCCAAGCCGGCGATGTGGCTCGCCATCACGGCCGCGGTGCTGCCGCTCGCCATCAAGATCGTGAGCGCTGCCGTCGACAACCTGCTCCGGCCGATCGGCCAGGAGGTGCAGACCGAGGGGCCGCCGAGCGTGCTGGCCGCCGCCATCGAGCGCGGTGCTCGGGCACTGCTGATCATCGCCGCCGCCTGGTTCCTGACCTGGGCCTGGGACATCGACGCCGCCGCCTTCTTCAGCGAGGACGCCAACACCAGCCCGCTGGCGGTGGCGCTCTTGAACATCGCGATCATCGTCATCGTCGTCGACTTCGCCTGGCATGTCGGACGCACCGCCATCGACCGCTATATCGCCGAAGCGGTTGTCGACGAGGAGGTGCCGCCCGAGGAGGCCAGGCGCCGGGCGCGCATCAGGACGCTGCTGCCGATCGGCCGCAACATCATGCAGATCGTGCTGCTGCTGGTCGCGATCTTGATGGTCCTCTCGTCCCTGGGCGTGCAGATAGCCCCCCTCGTCGCCGGTGCCGGCGTGGTCGGCGTGGCCATCGGCTTCGGTGCGCAGACCCTGGTCAAGGACATCGTGGCCGGCATGTTCTATCTGCTCGACGACGCCTTTCGGATCGGCGAGTACGTCATCGCCGGCAGCTACAAGGGCACGGTGGAGAGCTTCTCGCTGCGCTCGATCAAGCTCCGCCACCATCGCGGACCGCTGTTCACCGTGCCGTTCGGCGAGCTGGGCGCCATCCAGAACGCCAGCCGCGACTGGGTCATCGTCAAGATGTCCTTCCGGGTGCCGTTCGACACCGATCTCGTGAAGCTGAAGAAGGTGATCAAGCAGGTCAGCGCCCAGATCATGGAGGACCCGGAGCTGGCGGCCGGCATCCTCGAGCCGCTGAAGTCGCAGGGTGCGGACGACATCTCCGACAGCGGCATCCTCATCCGGCTCAAGTTCATGGCGATCCCCGGCAAGCAGTTCACGGTCCGCCGCGCCGCCAACGCGCTGATCAAGAAGGCCTTCGCCGAGAACGGCATCGAGTTCGCCTTCCCGACCGTCCGGGTCGCCGGCGACGCCGACGATGCCGCCGCCGCCAAGGCATCGATCGATGCCAAGGCCCTGGCCGACGCCAGCCAGGCGGCCGAGTAGCCAGGCTTAGTTGTCGCCCGAGCGCGGCGGGCCGACGCCGAGCACCTGGCGTACCGTGGCCGTCCGGGGCGAGCCGCCGAGCAGGCCACGCATGCGGGCGAGCTGCCGGCGCCAGAAGCCAGGCGGCGGGCGGACAGCCTCGTCGACCCGGGCCAGCGACAGGCCGATCTCGGTCACCTCGCCGGCCTCATCGACCGCCCTGACGATCAGGTCGACCGGGCCCACCGCCAGCCGGTCGGCAAGCTCGAGCCGGCCGTCGAACTGCCGCGCCAGGAACGCGGCCACCGTCTCGTCCTCGCTCGCTGCGGCCACGTCGATGCCGTAGCTCTGCGCCAAGGCGGCGATGCTCGCCCCCGGCGTGATCGGCAGATCGCCGTAGAAGGCGCGATCGGCGGCATCGAGCGAGGCCCGGCCTGCGAACAGGCGATCGAGCAGCGGGATGAAGGCCGGGCCGGTGAAAATGTAGACATAGTCGTCGGGCCGGAGGCGGCCCGCCAGATGCACGCTGTAGGAGCGGCCGTCGCGGACGACCAGAGCCGGCCTCGCCCAGCGCGGCAGGCGGTGGCCCTTGGCGACCGGGCTGCCGTCGGTGATGTGGTAGACCACCAGCTCGTGATGCGCGGTGCCGGGCAGCTCCAGCTCGACCCGCTCGACCGGGGAGGTCATCGGCGGCACCACCACCTCGAGCCAGCGCGCGAAGGGGGCGATGGTCCAGCCCTGGACCAGGAGCGACACGAGCACGATGATGAACGCGGCATTGAACAGCAGCTGGCCGTTCGCCAGCCCGGCGGTGATCGGCAGGATGGCAAAGAGGATCGAGACGGCGCCGCGCAAGCCGACGAAGCTCATGAACACCACCTCGTTCCGCCTGAAGCCGAAGGGCCAGAGGCAGAGCCCGACCGCCAGCGGCCGGGCCAGGAATGTGAGCACCAGCGCCAACGCCACCACCGGCACCAGGATGTCGGCAAACTCGGACGGCGTCGCCAGCAGGCCCAGCGTCAGGAAGAGGACGATCTGCGCCAGCCAGGTGAAGCCCTCCTGGAAGCGGTGCAGATAGGGCGTCGCCCGGACCGGCATGTTGCCGACGACGAGCCCCGCCACATAGACCGCGAGAAAGCCGCTGCCGCCCAGGAGCCCGGTGCCGGCAAACAGGATGGCGACGCCGCCCATCACGGCCACCGGGTAGAGCCCGGGCTCGAGCGATGTGCGGTTGATCACCTGGACCACCACCCAGCCGCCGGCGAGGCCCAGGACGAGGCCGAGCCCCATCTGCAGGGCGAATGCCTGGAGCAGGCTGACGCCAACGGTGGCAGCACCGGCGTCGGCGGCGACCAGCTCGAGCAGTGCAACCACGAGAAAGATCGCCATCGGATCGTTCGAGCCGGATTCCACCTCCAGCGTCGAGCGCACCCGCTCGCGAATGGTGATGCCGCCGACCCGGAGCAGGAAGAAGACCGCGGCAGCGTCGGTCGAGCCAACGATCGCCCCCAGCAGCAGCGCTTCCAGCCAGTCGAGGCCGAGCAGCAGCCGTGCCGCCGCGCCGACCAGGCCGGCGGTCAGGATGACGCCAACGGTGGCCAGCACCAGCGCCGGTGCGGCAGCCTGGCGGAAGGCGGCCCAGCGGGTCTCGAAGCCGCTGGTGAAGAGGATGATGGCAATGGCGACGCTGCCGATGAAGAAGGCTTCTTCGCTGCCATCGAAGGCGATGCCGCCGATGCCGTCCTCGCCGGCCAGGAGGCCGATGCCGAGAAAGAGCAGGAGCAAGGGGGCGCCGAGGCGCAGCGCCACGACGCTGGTGATCACCGAGAGCACCAACAGCCCGGCGCTCACCAGAATGACGAGCAGCATCGCGTCGATCATGCGGCAGTCTCTTTGCGGCCCAAGGGCTCGGCGGGTCAGCGGGTGGCAGGTTCGGCGCCGCCACTATGACCCGGCCGGCCGCCGCCGGCAAAGAGGGCGAGGCGCGCTCAGGCGGCGCGCAGGTGCTCGGGATCGATGGTGAAGAGCTCCTGCGCCCGGCCGACGCCCCTGAGCGCATAGCGGCCGAGCGAGACCAGCCGGTCGCGGTCGGTGCCGCAGGCCGCGGCGAAGTCGGCCGAGGTGACCACCGGCTGGTCCAGCGAGCGGCACATCTGCTCGATCCGCGACACCTCGTTGACGGCGGGTCCGATCACCGTGAAGTCGAGCCGCTCCGGGCTGCCGATATTGCCGTAGAGCACCGTGCCGCGATGCAGGCCGAGGTAGAAGTCGGTGACCGGCGCGCCGGCGGCTTGCCGCTCTGCATTCAGCTCGTCGACCAGCCGACGGGCCTCGAGCGAGGCGCTGAGCGCCTGGGCACACGGGTCGTCGCCGCGAAACAGGGCCAGGATGCCATCGCCCATGAACTTGAGCACATCGCCGCCATGCCGCTCGACGACGCTGACCAGGACCTCCGAATAGGCGTTCAAGAGCCCCATCAGCCGCTTCGATTCGACGGTGTCGGCGAGCCGGGTGAAGCCACGGAGATCGCTCGACCAGAGCACGGCATCGATCGCCTGCGGCTCGCCGCGGCGGATCTCGCCGGCGATCACCCGGGCACCGGCGTCGTGCCCCAGATAGGTGCGCATCAAGATGCGGCCGGTGTCGAAAATGGTCGACGACTTGAAGGCCAGCGTCAGCGCCGACATGCAGCGGTCGAGCGTGGCGATCTGCGCGTTGGTGAAGCCATTGGGCCGGCGAGTCGTCCATGACGCGACGACGCCGCGGAAGCCGCCATAGCTCGTGCCGTCACCGAAAGTGCGCAGCAGCGCCAGGTAGTCGGTGCCGCCCTCATCGTCGCGCAGCTGATGGAGCAGCGGGTACCGCCCCGGCTCGAGCGTGTCATCGAGGCGGATGCGCAAGCTCGGCAGCTCGTTCTCGATGATGTGGAACAAGGGGCTGCGCTGCCAGTCCGCCTCATCCTCGGGATTATCGCCGCCGTAATCCTGCCGTGCTGCACCATTGCCGCGCCAGACCACACCGCGCGCATCGTGGAGCGGGTGGAGGATCTCTGATGCCACGAACGCGCGGGCCAGCTCGAACCCGGCCTCGTTCAGGCGCGCGCAGAGACCGTCGAGCAGGGCCTGCTCATCCGTGCTCGCCAGCGCGGTCGCGACGATCCAATCGACGAGCTCTTGCCCGAGTTCGTCCGCCATTCGCCCGCCTCCCCGGCCACCAGACCTGCGTCTGACGTAAGCAGCCTCAGTCGTCGGCCAAGAGCCGGCGGGCACTTTCCTCGTCGGTGATCACGACATTGAGATAACCACCATCGATCGCGGCTCGCATCACGTGTTCCTTGGCGGGCCCGCCGGAGGCCAGGATCGAGGTCGGCACGGCCGCCAGGTCGCTGGGTGCCAGGCCGATCACACGCTCGTTGATCGGGTGCTCGACCAGCCCGCCCTTCGAGTCGATAAAATGCGCCAGGCAATCGCCGACCGCACCGGCTGCGACCAGCGAGTCGACCTCGTCGTCCCCGATCAGTGCTAGCCGCCGAACCGTCGAATCAGGGCCGAGATCACCAACACTAACCAAGGCCATGTCGACCCGCTTCGCCCGCTCGAGCACGTCGCCGATCGTCGACTGCTCGACGAAGATGTTGCGGCTCTCCGGCGTGGAGGTGAAGGTCGGCGCTGCCAGATAGTAGCATTCGGCCCCAAACAGGTCGGCGAAGCGCGATGCCGTTTCATAGGTGTTGATCGCCGCAGCCCTGGTCAGCCCGCCGATCAGCGAGACCACCGAGAACCCGTCCAGCGGCCGCCGCTCGATCGCCCGGAGCGAGCCCAGCAGGGTCCGCCCCCAGGCAACGCCGATGCTCATGCCCGCCGTCAGCCGATCGGAGACGTACTGGCCGGCCGCCGCACCGATCACCGCCGGCAGCAGTGCTGGGTCCCCGGGCGTCGGCACGACGACCGCATCCTTGAGGTCGAAGCGCTGGACCAGCTGCCGCTCCAGCGCCACGCAGGGTGCGAGCTTGGCGTTGATGCGGATCTGCACGATGCCGCGCTCGCGGCAGACGGCGAGCTCGCGATTGACCCTGACCCGGCTCATGCCGACCCGATCGGCGATCTCGCTCTGGGTCAGGCCCTCGACATAATAGAGCCAGGCGATCCGCGTGCGCTGCTGCTCGCCGGCGTCGAAGAAGACAGGCTCGCCAGCAGCGCCCTCGGCCATCTCAGTCTCCGCTGCCCACGGGTCCAGGTCCTGGCACAGGCCCGCGGTAGTCCCGATCGACCGCATCGATCTTGGCCACCTTGGCACCGGAGCGGCTCGCCTGGAACTCGTTCTCGAGCCAAATATCGACCAGCATCTTGGCGACCGACGGCCCGGTGATCTGGGCACCCAGCGTGATCACCTGGGCATTGTTCGACGCGATGGCGCGCTCGGCTGTATAGGGGTCGGTGACGCAGACGGCCCTGACTCCCGGCACCTTGTTGGCGGTGATCGCCATGCCGGCACCGGTGCCACAGACCAGGATGCCGCGAGCGAACTCGGCGGCGGCAATGCGCTCGGCGA
Source organism: uncultured Alphaproteobacteria bacterium (assembly GCA_942491185.1). Taxonomy (GTDB): domain Bacteria; phylum Pseudomonadota; class Alphaproteobacteria; order Geminicoccales; family Geminicoccaceae; genus SLRI01. The sequence continues at coordinate 52,722 of CALOAB010000024.1, forward strand.
GCGCCCGGCCGAGATCGGGATAGTCGACCGGTGCCGTCGCATTGACGCCCATGTCGACCACCTCGACGCCCTGGCCCTCGAGATGCGCCTTGACCTCGTCCTTGAGCGGCAGACCCAGATGATCGGCGGCGATGACGACCCGCTTGGCGGTCATGATCAACTGTCCTCGTCGTGGCGGCGATGAAAGCGCGTCCAGTCGGGCGCAAAGGGCGCGTCGGCCCGAATGCAGTCGAGGATCGCGCGTGTCAACGGCAGATCGTCCGGCACCAGCCGGCCGTCCGCCAGCATGGCGTCCAGCGTCGGCCCGAGCGCAAATGCCAGCTCGGCACCTTCGACCGTATCGTCGGCCATGCGCTCGGCCTTGGCCTTCGAGTAGCGCCAGCCGGCGCCCAGGAGCCGGCCCATGCGGCTGTTCCGCCCACCTTGCGCCGTGACGTAGAGATCGCCCGAGCCGGCGAGGCCGTGCACGCTGGCGGCCGTGCCACCCAAAGCCGTGTTCAAACGCGTAAGCTCGAGCAGTGACTGGTTGAAGAGGGCGGCTGCCGGGTTGTGCATCCGCGCATCGTTGACCGCTGGAGTGGCGACATCGAGCATACCCCGCGCCGCTCCGATGCCGAGCGCCATGAAATTCTTGAACGCAGCGCAAACCTCCGTGCCGACCAGGTCGTGGCTGCCCCTGGCGTGGTAGTAGGGCGCATCGACCATGGCGAGCACGCGCGCCGTCAGCGCCGGATCGGTGAAGCTGACGACCGTCCCGGTATAACGCCGGACCACCAGCTCACCGGCGATGCAGGGCCCGCCGACCGCCCCGGTCGGGCAACCAAGCGCCGCCTCGACGATCTCAGGCAGGATCGTGATCCGCTCGCCGTCGGCGACAAGCCCTTTGGTCAGCATGAGCAGCGGCCGCGGTTTCGCCAGCAGCGGCAGCAGCTGCTCGACCGCCCAATCGACACCAGCGGAGCTCACGCCGATGACGACCAGGTCGACGTCGTCGTCCAGGGCATCTGCCAGCTCATCGTGCTGGAAGGTTGCAATGCTGTCCGGCAACGGCGCCAACAATCTCGGATGCACCCGATCGCGGCGCACCCCCTCGATCAATGCCGTATCGAGATGCGTGCCCACAAGCCGCACGGCGCAGCCGGCATCTGCCAAAGGCAGCGTGAAGGCACTGCCCATCACGCCTGCACCCAAAATAAGAACGGTGGCCATCGTCAGCCCTCTGCAATAGCGAAGTCGGTCAGCTGGTTCGTCGCCGCTGCCAAGTCAAGGAACGTGAATCGATCGCGGATCTCGTGGGCATGCGCCACGGCCTCGCGGTAGACGTCCGGATCGAGGTCGATCGCGGCAGGCCTGGTCGCCGCACCGGCGGCAGCCAGCGTCGTTTCGAGCCGAACCGGTGGCACCGAGAGCCGCGCCAGCACCCGACGCCAGTCGTCCCAGTTCTGCTCGAGCCTGGCATTGGCAGCGTCCAGCCGCTCGGCGTCGAGCGCCTTGGCCGCCAGCGCCGTCAGGCACAGCTCCGCCTTGTCGCCATAGCGGGCCTCGAGCGCCGCCTCGTCAGGCGCAGTCGGTGTCAGCACGGGCGGGGTCGCATCGGCCAGCAGCGCCGCTTGCAGCCGTGCCATGGTCATGGTCGCGATGCCCACCTGCTCACCGTGCAACGAGCCTGGATGCGGACGCGCGAACATGTCGATGAAGTGGCTGATGCCGTGCTCGCCCATCGAGCCAGAATGGCTGGTCCCGGAGACGACGACCCCGAGCCCGCACAAGGTCAGCGTGTTGACCAAAGCCGCCATGGCATCGAGATCGCCCGACAACAGCCTAGGCGCTGCGGCGAACAGCTTCGGCTCGTCGACCAGCTGCAGGTCGTAGGGGCTCTCGAAGTAGGGCGTGTCGAGCAAGAGATGCGAGAACAGCCAGTCGACCTGGGCGACCCCGCGGCAGACCGAATCGCCGAGCCCGGCCCGGATCATCCGCTTGGGTGATGCCGCCAGGATCTCGAGATCGTAGAACACCCCGGCCGGCGCGTGCGCCTTGAGACTGAGCTTGTAGTCGCCGCGATTGATCGAGACCGTGCTGGTCACATAGCCGTTCATCGAGGGTGCCGTGGCGAACACCGCGCACGCCCGCCCGTCGCCATGGGTGACGTATTTGCAGAGATCGTTGAGCGTGCCCGAGCCCACCGCGATCAAGCCGTCGCAATGCCGGGTCCGCTCGCGCAACAGGTCGGCCGTCGCCTCGTCGGCATGCGGATGGTCGAGGACGACCGACAGCGAGCCGGGCAAGGCAGCCTCGACCCGCCTGCCCAGCACGTCATGCGTGTTCTCGTCGCTGACCACGGCGAGCCGCCCGGTGAGGCCTGCCGCCCTGACCAGGGCGGCCTCGCGCCCGGCCAGACTGGGTGCCGTGACGATGACGCGGATCGGGCAAGCGACCGGTGCGCCCGTCTCGATCAACCGATAGCGGCCAGCGACGAAGTCCTGGATCAGGGCGTCGCCGCTGCTCATGGGCCGACCGCCGGCTCGCCAGCCACCTCGTCGCCATGCTTGAAGGCCGCCAGCGCCGCCTGGATCTCGCGGGTCGCCGGGTAGAGCTGCTCGAAGAGGGCGCGCAGCTCCTGGTAGCGGGCGTGACGGCCGGCATCGGGCTCGATCGTGCTCTCGACCCGCCCGCCCATTGCCGCCACGGCATCGGCCGCCGTCGCGAACCAGCCGGCCCCCTTGGCGGCGGCGATCGCGGCACCCAGCGACGTCGCCTCGGCGGTGGCCAGGCGGCGCACCGGCTTGCCGGTGGCGTCCGCGATGATCTGGCACCAGAGCTCGCTCGCCGAGCCGCCGCCGATGGTCATGAGCTCGTGCACTGTCTGCCCGGTCACCCGCTCGATATTGGCGGTGCCCATCGCCTGGTCGAGGGCGATGCCCTCCATCATGGCGCGGTAGAGATGCGCCCGGCCATGCTCGCCCGAGAGCCCGACCAGGACACCGCGCGCGTCCTGGTCCCAATAGGGCGTCATCACGCCGCCCCAATAGGGCTGCAGCAGGAGACCGTCGGCGCCGATCGGCAGTGCGGCAGCTGCCGCCTCGAGCTCGTCGTAGATCTTCGGGTTGGTCGCCGGATCGCCGCCGAACACGCCCTTGACGAACCAGTCGACGAGGAACGTCCCGGTGCGCAGGCAGAGCTCGTAGATATAGCCCTCGCCGGAGACCGAGGTGAGCGTGCGGAACGCCGGGTCGGTCGCATAAGCCTCGCCGAAAACGCCCGAGACGCTGGCCGTGCCGAGATTGAGATAGGCGCGGCCTGGAACGATCGTGCCGGTGCCGAGCCCGCCCGCCTGGCCGTCGCCGCCGCCGGCCACGACCAGCGTGCCGGCCTCGAGCCCGGTGGCCTCGGCGGCTTCGCCCGCCACCTCGCCCAGCACCGAGCCCGGCGCCACGGCGGTGGCGAACTGCTTCTCGGTCAGATGCAGTGCTGCCAGGATCGGCTCGCTATAGGCCTTGGCCTCGAGGTCGTAGACGCCGGTGGGATCGGCCGAGGCCCAGCTGGTGCGGAACATGCCGGTCAGCTTCCAGACCAGATAGCCGTGCACCTCGACGAACTTGGCGACCTTCTCGTAGAGCTTGGGCTCGTTGCGCATCATCCAGTGGATGGCGTAGACCGACGGCGTCGGGTCGGGCGTCTTGCCGGTGATCTCGAGCAGCCGCTCGCGGCCGAGCTTCTTGGCGAGCAGGCCCACATCCTCGCGGCCCCGCTCGTCCAGCCAGAGCATCGCCGGGCGAAGCGCCTCGCCGGCCTGGTCGAGCGGCACGATGGTCTCGCGCTGGTTGGCGATCGCCAGCGCCGCCACCCGCCCCATGTCGATCTTGCCACCCAACTCGCTGAGCGCGGCACAGAGCGAGCGCCACCAGTCGGCCGGATCCTGCTCGTAGTACAAGGGTGCCGGGTTCTGCATCGCGATGCCGCAGCGGCCCTCGGCAACAGCCTGGCCGGCACGGTCCCAGGCGATCACCTTGGTGGCCGTCGTGCTGCTGTCGATGCCGATGACGAGATCTTTGTCCATGGCGCGTCGGACTGCCTCGATGCCAATGCCCCGCCGGGGCCCCGCTCGTGACGGTGTGCCGATGATCGGAACATTTGTTAAGGGAAATTACAAACTTATGCGAGCGTCGAGATCGGCGCCACGTCCTCGCGGCGCAAGCCGGGTGCGACCACAGGGCGCGCTCAGCGTGGTACGACCACCACCTTGAGCGCGCCGTCCCGGTAGGCCGCGAGCTTGGCAAAGGCGTCTGGCACCTGGGCGAGCCCGACCTCGTGGCTGACCCAGGCAGCGGGATCGAGCCGGCCCTCGGCCACCAACCGGATCGCCCGCGGCAGCACCTCGCCCATCCGTCGCGAGAACGTGATCTGCAGCTGCTTGCGCCGCGGCACCGCCGCCTCGAAGGCGTATCGGTTGCCATCGGGAATACCGACCACGACCACCCGCCCGCCGATCACCGCGGCCTCGGCCGCATCGGCAAAGCCGCCCGGGCTGTTGGTCGCCTCGATCACCAGATCCGCGCCACGGCCGTCCGTCGCCTCGACCAGCTCCTCGATCGAGCCCATGGCCGCAGCCGCCCCGAGCCGCAGCGCCGCGTCGCGGCGATAGCCCACGGGCTCGACCACCAAGGGGGCCGCGACACCGGCCGTGCGCAGCAGCTGCAGGATGCCGAGCCCGATCGGCCCGGCCCCCAGCACGGCCACCGTCTCGAACCATTGCGGCCGGGCCAGATCCACCGCGTGGATGCAGACACCCAAGGGCTCGAGCAGGGCTGCCGTCACCGCCGAAAAACCGTCCGGCACCGAGTGGAGCTGCCCCGGCGCCACCGCCACCGTCGCCGTCAGCCCGCCATGGTTCGGCGGTGCCCCCAGCATCACCGTCCAGGGGCAGAGATTGGCCCTGGCCGAATGGCACCACTCGCACTGCCCGCACGGCCGCGCCGGGTCGATGACCACTAGCCCGCCTGCAGCAATACCCCGCTCCGGCACCGCGTCCCGCACCCGCCCCGCCACCTCGTGCCCCGGCACGAAGGGTGCTGCAATGGTCTGCGCCGCGCCGATGGCACCTTCCTTGTAGTAGTGCAGATCACTGCCGCAGAGCCCCACCGCCTCGACATCGACCAGCACCAGACCCGGCCCGGCATTGGGGCTCGGCAGATCGCCCAGGCGAACATCGAAAGGCGCATGGATGAAGACGGCTTGCATCGCTCGGGAGCCCTTCGGTCGAATGGGAAGACAACAAGCCGCACAGCACCACGGCGCCGAGGCCGGCTAGCACGCGAGCGAGGTCGAGGTCGAGCCTTGCCTCCGTGTCGCTCCAGGACGATCCTGTGCGCCGATCGAGACCGTCGGGAGGCACGGGCCGTGAGCGGGGCTACCACCAAGAAGCTGATGAACGACGCGGACGCGATCGTCCGCGAGATGGTCGAAGGCGTGGCAGCCGTGCACAAGACGATCGTCCGCCTGCACGACGAGGATTGGCGTGTGGTGCTGGCCAGCGACCCGGCACCCAATGCCAAGGTCGGGATCGTCGTCGGCGGCGGCTCCGGCCACGAGCCGGCCTTCCTCGGCTATGTCGGCCGAGGCCTCGCCACGGCCGCCGTCATCGGCGACGTCTTCACCTCGCCCACGCCCGAGCCGATCCTCACCGCCGCCAAAGCCGCCGCCGGCCCGGACGGCGTGCTCTTCCTCTACGGCAACTATGCCGGCGACGTGATGAACTTCGACATGGCAGCCGAGCTGGCCGCAGCCGACGGCATCAATGTCGAGACCGTGCTCGGCGCCGATGACGTGGCCTCAGCGCCGCCCGAGCGCGCCCAGGACCGCCGCGGCATCGCCGGCGGCGTCTTCCTCTTCAAGGTCTGTGGCGCCGCCGCCGCCCGCGGCTGGCCGCTCGCCGAAGTCGCCCGCGTCGGCCGCAAAGCCGTGGCCGCCATGCGCAGCATGGGCGTGGCGCTCGAGCCCTGCTCGCTGCCGGCCAACCTCACCCACAACTTCCAGATCCCGCCCGGCGCCATGGAGATCGGCCTCGGCATTCACGGCGAGAAGGGGGCGATGGCCGGGCCGCTCGAGCCCGCCGACCAGGTCACCGACCGCCTGCTCGACGCCATCCAGGCCGAGCTGGCGCTGCAGTCAGGCGAGCGGGTCGCCGTGCTGGTCAACGGCCTCGGCGCCACCTCGTTCATGGAGTGCCACGTCGTCGCCCGCCGCGTCCTGCAGCGCCTCGAGGGGATCGGTGCCGTGCTGCACAGCATCAAGGTCGGCGAATACGTCACCTCGCTCGAGATGGCCGGCCTGTCGCTGACGCTGATGCGTCTCGACGACGAGCTGGCGGGCCTCCTGGGCGACCCGGCATCCAGCATCGCCTGGACGACCCCGCCCGGGCGCTGACGCCAAGATTGGGACAATCCGGCGCAGCGACTGGCAGAGCACGCGCCGCTTGCCTACCTCCCGGGTTCGGCTCGGCACTCTTGCCGTCGCGCAACTGTGGTGCTAGCCGACCACGGCGGGTGAGGTCACCCGCAACAGCAGACGTCCCCTGGACGCACGCGATAGACAGGCAATGACGGCCCCCACCATCCCGATCGCGCTTACGACAGAGCCCGCCCACGGCAGCACCATCAAGACCGACATGGTGATCATCGGCGCTGGACCCGTTGGCATCTTCGCCGTCTTCGAGGCCGGCCTCCTGGGCCTCAAATGCCATCTGATCGACAATCTCGACAAGATCGGCGGCCAGTGCGCCGAGCTCTACCCCGAAAAGCCCATCTTCGACATCCCGGCCGTGCCCAGCTGCACCGGCCAGGAGCTGATCGACCGGCTGATGGAGCAGGCCGCCCCCTTCGACCCGGTCTACCACCTCAACCAGCAGGCCGAGACGCTGACCCGCCTCGACGACGGCAACTGGCGGCTGGTGACGTCTGCCGGCACCACCTTCGAGACCCCCAACATCGTCATCGCCGCCGGGGCCGGCAGCTTCGTGCCACGCCGCATCCCGCTGCCCGGCGCCGACAGCTTCGAGGGCCAATCGCTCTACTACGCCGTCCGCCGCATGGACGACTTCAAGGGCAAGCATTTGCTGGTGGCAGGTGGCGGCGACAGCGCGCTCGACTGGCTCTTGAGCCTGCAGCCCATCGCCGCCTCGGTGACACTGCTGCACCGCCGCGACGAGTTCCGCGCCGCCCCCGACAGCGTCGAGCGGATGCGCAAGCTGGTCGCCGACGGCAAGGCCAAGCTGCTCCTGGGCCAGATCGCCGGGCTCGACGGCCACGACGGCAAGCTCGAGAACGTGCGCATCAAGACCCCGGACGGCGAGGTCGACCTCGCCTGCGACACCGTGCTGGCCTTCTTCGGGCTGAAGATGGAGCTGGGCCCGATCGCCAACTGGGGCCTCAACCTCGAGCGCAATTTGATCGACGTCGAGCTCGAGAGCTACGAGACCAACCAGCCCGGCATCTTCGCCATCGGCGACATCATCACCTACCCGGGCAAGCTGAAGCTCATCCTCTCGGGCTTCCACGAGGGGGCCCTGATGTGCCAGAAGGCCTTCAAATACGCACGGCCCGAGGAGCGGCTGATCTTCCGCTACACCACCTCGAGCTCCGACCTCCACAAGAAATTGGGCGTGGCCTGAATGGCAAAAGTCTTCGTTACCGATCGCGATGGCACCGAGCACGAGCTGACCGGCGAGGTCGGCTGGTCGGTGATGGAGATCATCCGCGAGAACAACCTGCCCATCGAGGCAGCCTGCGGCGGCTGCTGCGCGTGTGCCACCTGCCACGTCTATGTCGACCCGGAATGGCTCGCCAAGCTGCCCGAGGCCGATGACGACGAGGGCATGATGCTGGACGAGGCCTTCGAGGTGCAGGACAACTCCCGCCTCAGCTGCCAGATCAAGTACTCGGCCGAGCTCGACGGCCTCAAGGTCAAGCTGGCGCCCGAGTTCTAGGCCGGCTTCGGCCCAGGCATCAGGCCGGCGGCGGCGGCCTTGTCGCGGCAAGCAGACCGGTGCGAAGGGATGAGCGCCATGTGGCCCGATCGTCGCTTCGCCGATCTCGTCGGCATCGAGCACCCCATCGTCCAAGCACCCATGGCCGGCACCTGCACGCCCGAGCTGGCTGCCGCGGTCGCGGGCGCCGGCGGCCTCGGCTCGCTGGGCGTCGGCCGGCGGCCGATTGCCTTCATCGAGGCGCAGGTCGCCGCCCTTCGGGCGCTCACCAACCGTCCGTTCAACCTCAACTTCTTCACCCATCCAGCACCGCTGGCCGCCGCTGAAGACGTCGCCGCCGCGCGCGCTGCGATCGCGGTCGAGCACGCAGCTTTCGGCCTCGGCGAGCCGCCGGCCGCAACCGCCTCGGGTCCGCCCGGCTTCGACCGGGCAGAGCTCGAGCTGCTGCTGGCGCTCAGACCCAGGGTCGCGAGCTTCCACTTCGGCCTGCCGGACCCGGACGCGCTTGCGGCCTTGCGCCAGGCCGGCATCGTCGTCGGTGCCACGGCGACGACCAGCGCCGAGGCCAGGGCGGTCGAGGCCGCCGGCTGCGACTTCGTCGTGGCGCAGGGCTTCGAGGCCGGCGGGCATCGGGGCTCCCATGCTCCGACCGCACCCGACGGCGGCATCGGCACGATGGCCCTCGTACCGCAAGTGGTCGATGCGGTGGCCCTCCCCGTCATCGCCGCCGGCGGCATCACCGATGCCCGCGGCATCGTCGCGGCCCTGGCCTTGGGTGCCGCCGGCGTCCAGCTCGGCACCGCCTTCCTCCGTTGCCCCGAGGCGGCCACCGACGCGCCACGACGGGCCCGGCTGGCCAGTGCCACCGATACCGACACGATCGTGACCGCCACCGTCTCCGGTCGCGCCAACCGCGTCACCGGCAGCCGCTGGGCGCGGCGGCTGAATGCGCGCGCCGCAGCCCACCTCCCCTTTCCGCTGCAATACGAGCTGAGTGGGCCACTCAGCGCTGCCGCCGACGAGATCGCCGCCGTGCACCAGTACGGTCAGGCCGCAACCCTCGCCCGCGAGCTGCCTGCCCGTGACCTGATGGCCGCGCTGCTCACCGAGACAGCCGAGTGCCTCGCCACCCTCGCCCGCGGACGACAGCGCTAGGCAGGCCAGCCCCGGTCCGCTCAGCCACGCCGCGGCGGCCCCGTCGAGGCGCGCACCTGCAGCACCGCCGGCAGGACGTGTGCGGCCGGCGACTCCAGGCCCAACAGCATCCGCGCCGCCAGCGCGCCTTTGGCCTCGATCGGCTGGGCGAGCGTGGTGAGCGGCAAAGCACCGGCGGCACCGACATCGTCGAAGCCCACCACCGAGACATCCGCCGGCACCTCGAGGCCACGGCACCCGAGCTCGGCAATGGCCGCCCGCGCCATGGTGTCCGACATGGCGATCAGCCCGGTCACCCCCGGCAGGCACTGCAAGATATGCGCGACACCAGCGGCAACCGTCGGCCGGTCGTTGAAGGTCTCGAACACCGGCACGCTCTGCGCATCGATACCGGCGGCTGCCAGCGTCCCCAGATACCCCGCCAGCCGATCGCGCGTCACCGCATAGCCCTTGACCTCGCGTCGGGCCGCATCGATCGGGCCGCTCCGTTCATCCTCGGCAAGCTCGAGTGAGAGAATACCGATCTTGCGATGACCCAGGCCTATGAGATGTGCTGCCGCCTTGGCCGCCGCCTCGCGGTTGTCGGTATCGACGGTCGCCGCCCCCGCCACCGGCCCGGAATCGACCGCGACGAAGGGGATGCCCCGCCGCTCGGCGCGCTCGATCAGCCGATGCGCGTGGCAGAGCAGGATGAAGCCGTCGGCAATGGCGGTGTCCACCGACCAGCCGGGGCCACGGTCCTCGCTCTCCGCCGCCACCACGGCGAGCCCCGAATGGACCTCGTCGCAGACCCTGGCGATGCCGGCGAGCAGGCGCTGCGAGTAGCCGTCGGTCAGCATGTATTCGAGCGTCTGCTCGACCACCAACGCGATCAGATGCGCCTTGCCCGAACGCAGCGCCCGCCCGGCAGGTGCCGGCCCGCCATAGCCGAGCTGCCGCGCCACCTCGAGCACCGCATCGCGCAGCTCGGGCCGCACCAGCGCTGGCCGGTTGAACACATTCGACGCCGTGCCCTGCGACACGCCGGCCGCCAGCGCCACATCCTTGAGCCGCACTTTGGTCATGACCGGCACTCTAGGCCGCAGAGTTGAATCGATTCAAGAATCTCGTTGACAGCCAAGCTCGAGACCGCCTATCACCCGACTCGTCATCAATTGAATCGATTCAAAATCGCTTCATGCAGGAGCGCGCAACATGCTCATCCCACCCACCTATCTCCGCCTCCTCGACCGCCGCGAGACCACCGAGCCGGCGCCGATCACCCCACACCGCCCGCGAACCGGCCGCGTCCCCACCACGCTCCTCGCCGCCGCCACCGGCGCCGCCTCAGGCGGCCTCACCGCCTGGCTCGTGCTGATCAACCTCGGCTGACAGGCTCAAAGCCAGCCGGGCCAGACCGGCACCACCGGCGCCCCGAGCCACGCCGCATACCGCTCGAACCAGTAGAGATAGACGTCCCCCGCATAGGGAAAGACGGCGAGCACGCCCGTGACCAGCCCATAGAGCCCGAACGCCACCGCCGCGATCGCCAGGAACCCGATCGTCGACAGCGTCCAGAACGCCAGCGCCTTGGCCACCGCGTCCTCCTCGATCCGCGGCAGCTGCTTGCGGATGAACAGCGCCACGCTCTCCGGCATGATCGCCAGGAGCGCGCTGAAGCTCGCCAGCACGAAGTGCAGGAGCGTCGGCAACAGCGTCGAGAAGAGCGTGACATAGAGCCACCAATAGGCGCCCGGATCGGCGCGGATATCAGTGAACAAAGCGCCGAGATCGAGCAGCGGCGCCGCACCCAGCCCGTTCAGCCACTGGATCATCGTGACGAGCGCCAGCCCCAGTGCCGCGAAGAACACCAGCGCACTCGCCAAGTCGCCGAAGGCCCAGCCCAGCGCCCCCGATCCCGCCGAAACGGCGCCGCGTCGCAGCAGGAACCGCGTCAGCCCGATTGAAAAGAAGTCGAACACCGCATTGAGCAGCGGCAGGAGAGCCAGAAACACGATCAACGTTGCGCCAGCGGCATCGATCTCCGGCGAGTATCGAACGGCGACCGCCAGCGCCACGAGCAAGAAGGCGACGAGCCCGGCATAGGCCGCCAAGCCGAAGCGGGTACGCTTGGTGGTGGCCTCGGGACCAACAGCTTCAGCGCCAGCGACAGCGACAACGACAGCGACAGCGACAGCGACAGCGACAGCGACAGCGCCAGCGACAGCGCCAGCGACGCGACAGCGCCAGCGACAGCGACAGCGACAGCGCCAGCGACAGCGCCAGCGCCAGCGCCAGCGACAGCGACAGCGACAGCGAAAGCGCCAGCGACAGCCAAGCCAAGCACAAGGTAAGCAATGGCCCAGTATCGCTTACCTTGAGCTTGCGCTCGACGGGCCAGAAAGACCAGCCAGAAAACCAAGGCCAGCCCGAGCAATGCGCCAATCCGCACGCCAGATCCCGCCGTCGGAAGAATCACCAGGCTGCCGAGCTTGCCGTCCGTGCCGAGCACCGCCCAGGCGATGAAGAGCGTCAGCAGCGGGTAGGCCAGCGCCAGCCGCATGCTGAAGTCGAACAGCGGCCACGACCACGCCCGCCGCCCCTCCGCCTCGCGCGCTTCGTCCGACGGCCCGATCGCCGGTGTCAGCCAGCGATCGATCCGGCCGAGCGCCGCCTGCAGCAGCTCGTGATAGAGAACCGCATAGCGGCGGCCATCGAGCAGCCGGTCGAGCTGCTCGCGGTTGAGCTTCTTGCCCAACGCTTCATTGATCAGCCACGCGAAGGCGGCAGTCAGAAAGATGACGACGGTCCAGAGCCAGAAGCTCGTGAACGCACCGACAATCGGACCAATGGGATTCATCGAGGCCGCCCCATTCAACGCACCCGAATATGGCGCCACCCTGCCCGACCGCCCGCCGCTTGACCAGCCGGCGCAACGGCTTACCTGCTCAAGTCATGCACCGGCGTCATTTCGTCTCCGCTGGCGTGCTCGCCGCCGCCACCGCTTTTCTCGCCGCCTGCGCCACCGGGCGTGGCACGGGCGGCAACCGCTACTATGCCGGCCCGCCCTCCGACCATTTCGACGGCACTACCTTTTTCAATCCGAACGGTGAACCGCCCGGCAATTTCGGGCGCTTCCTCCGCTGGCGGCTCGGCGGCAGCCGCACCCAATGGCCGGAGCACTACCCGAGCGCCTTCAGCCCCGCCGCCCCCAGCCGAGCGCCTGGCCCCGGACGCGCTGCGCGTCACCATGGTCGGCCACGCCACGCTCCTGATCCAGACCGGCGGGCTCAACATCCTCACCGACCCGATCTGGTCCGAGCGCGCCAGCCCGGTGACCTTCGCCGGGCCCAAGCGGGTCAACCCGCCGGGCATCCCCTTCGACCAGCTGCCGCCCATCGACCTCGTGCTCCTCACCCACAACCACTACGACCACCTCGACCTGGCGACGCTGGCCATGCTCCAGGCCGCCCACGACCCGCTGGTGGTCACCGCGCTCGGCAACGACACCATCGTCAAGGGCGACGTCCCGGCCATGCGCATCGCCGCCCACGACTGGGGCGACGTGGTCGAGCACGAGAACGCCAACGGCCGCGTCCGCCTCCACCTCGAGCCCTGCCACCACTGGTCGGCCAGGGGCTTCGGCGATCGCCGCATGGCGCTCTGGACCGCCTTCGTCATCGAGAGCGACGCCGGCAAGACCTACCATGTCGGCGACACCGGCTATCATTCGGGCATCAACTACCGGACGGCCGCGGCCAAGCATGGCGGCTTTCGCCTCGCCATCCTGCCGGTCGGCGCCTACGAGCCCCGCTGGTTCATGAAGGCCCAGCACCAGAACCCTGTGGAAGCCGTCCAGGGCTTCGCCGAGTGCGGTGCCGCCTTCGCCTGCGGCCACCACTGGGGCACCTTCCAGCTCACCGACGAAGGCATCGAGGAGCCGCTCCAGGCGCTCGACGTGGCACTCGCCGGCCAGGCCATCCCCACCACCCGCTTCCGCCCGCTCCGCCCGGGCGAAGCCTGGGACGTGCCCGAAACGGCTTGAGCTTCAGGGTACGCATCAACGCGGAAGACCGTGCGCCTTAACGATAGGTAAACGCTGCTGCGGTAAGCTTTTTCGTCAAATCCACAAAAGAGGTGGAAGCGCGAAGAAGGCTGAATCGAATGACCGCAAGCAGGCGCACTGATCGATCGCTCGAGGCCGACGGCAGGCAGCATTGCCGCCGCAAGCCGAGCTGCAGCCACGCCGGGATCGCCGGCGACGGGCTCGACCGCGACAACGACCGGCCGCCGCAGGTCGAGCCGCGCGGTTGAGGCCTGGGCGATGTCGCTGCTAGCCGAGCTCGCCCGATTTGCCCCAATGCGGGGCCGCGGCCTGGCGCTCGACCTCGTGCTCGTGGCACCGCTGCTGGCCATGGCGCTCGTGGGCGGTTTCGTCGAGGACGCGATGAGCCGGCAAGCGCTGCTGGCGAACGCCATTCGGTCCGGCGTGCAATCGGTGGTGACGGGGCCGCCGACCGCCGAGACGCTGGGCGACATCACCGCCGCTATTCGTGCGGCAGCCCCGCAGAGCCCGACCGGCAACCAGCATCTCTCGGTCGAGATGTTCTGCGAGCTGCCGAGCGGCGCAACGGCGCGCTGCACCGACGCCACGCCCGGCGCGGCTACCCATGTTGCGATCCGGCTGACCGAGACCTGGCACCCGTCGCTGCCGCTGCCGCTGCTGCCGAAAACCTTGCCGCTCCAAGCCGGCCTCACCCTCAGCTTTCGTTGAGCTGACGCAAGCCCAAGAGCGTCGCCCGGACCGCCGTCGACGACAGCTGGAAGCCGTTCACCGCGCGGCTCATCCAGGCGGCAAGCGCGCCCGTCCTGCCGGCCCGCTTCACCGGGTAGAACAGCCGCCTCTTCCAGATCGGCAGCCACCTGGGCCAAACGCTCAGAATGTCGCTGCCGTTCAACGAGATGCACAACAAGATCGGCGCCCAAATCGGCGTCACCATCGGCGACCTCATGCCGTATCCGAAGTTGGCCCAGCTGCAGGATCGCCAAGCGCTGGCCGACCACATCCGCAACGTCACTTACGCCCTGGAGCCGTCAGTTCGCCGACGTCCCATGCCAGCCACCGGAGCCGCTGCCGGAGCGGCCTCGGCACGGCCCCAGGCTCCCGGCGCGCCGCGGGAGCCGGTCGCCCATGTCGGGGTTCGACTGACGCCAAAGGCCACATCCGCAATCACGGCTTCGCGGCCATGCTTGGTCAGCTGAAGCCGCCGCCGGCAATCATCCTCCTTCAGTCGCGTGGCAGACCGTTGTCCGCAAGTCGGTCGAGCTCGTCGCGCCAGCTAGTGCCCAAGTAGCTTTGGCCGAAGATCACCTCGACAACTTGCAGGTATAGTGCTCTAGCAGGCTGCTGAAGAAGTCCTGGCGGTGTGCAGGCTTTGGTGATTCGTTGTCGTCGAGCGGCGGAGGGCACGATGCGCGGCGTGGCCGCTCGAAACGGCAGCCTGTTTTCGTATGTCGACCTCGAGGCGCGGGTGCCACCCGCGCATCCGCTTCGGGTGATTCGACGGATCGCCGACGCTGTGTTGGCCGGGATGTCGCGTCAGTTCGCTGCAGCCTACGCACCACTCGGGCGGCCTTCGATCGCGCCGGAGAAGCTGCTGCGGGCGCTGTTGCTGCAAGCGCTCTACACGATCCGTTCGGAGCGCCAGCTCATGGAGCGCATCGATGTCGATCTCTTGTTTCGCTGGTTCGTCGGCCTCGGCATCGACGATGCGGTATGGGACGCATTCACCTTCGCGAAGCAGCGGGATCGCTTCCTCGAGATGGATGCGGCGGCGGAACTGCTGGCCGGCGTGGTCAATCATCCCGACATGCGCCGGCAAATGAGCCGCGACCACTTCTCGGTCGACGGCACGCTTATTGATGCCCCTCCGCGGCCTGCTGGCCGCGTCTCCTTCGGAGATCGGATCGAAGGCCTCCTGGCCTTCGATGGGCCTCGATGAAGAGCTTCAAGCCGAAAGATGACCCCAGTGGCGACGGCCCCGACGCCGGCCGCAACGCCGAGCGTGATTTCCACAGGCAGAAGCGGTCCAACGAGACACACGCGTCGACCACGGACCCCGACGCCCGGCTCTACAAGAAGGCGGATGGCCAGCCGAGCCGGCTGTGCTTCGTCGGGACCGCGCTGATGGAGAACCGCAACGGTCTCGTGGTGGACGGCCGTCTGACGCGGGCTGCGGGTGTATCAGAGTGCCTGGCCGGGATCGATCTGGCCGACGCGCACATCTCCAAGGGCGGTACGCTCGCCGGCGACAACGGCTTCGACACAGCCGACTTCGTGGCCGAGCTCCGCAATCGCCGGATCACCCCGCACGTCGCTCAGAACGCCTACGACACCGGCAAGGCGAAACGCCGGTCCAACATCGACGGACGCACCACCCGCCACGCCGGCTACGCCGCCAGCCAGAAATGCCGCAAGCGCATCGAGGAGATCTTCGCCCGCCATGGTCTCCTGACCATGGCCCTTTCAGGGATGGATCGCTGCGCTGCTGCGCGCGATGGCTGAAGACGGTCGGGGCTTGGCGCAAGCCGCGGTTCCGAGGCCTGGACCGCACCGCCCACGGCTTCAATTTGGCACTCGCCGCCTACAACCTCGCCCGAATGCCCAAGCTCCTCGTCGCCGAGGGCGCATGATGGTGAGCGCACGACCGAGTTCAACGGTCGAGGCGGCGACTTTTCAGATGGGGTGGTTGCCGCCCTCCCCAGACGGCATCGCGATGTGCCAAAGTCGTGGTGTTGAAAGCCACGAAGCGGAGAGGACGGCAAGTGCAAGATATGATGATCGGAGTAGATCTGGCAAAGAACGTTTTCCAGCTGCACGGTGCCTCGATGACGGGGCATGTGGCGTTCCGCAAGAAGCTGACCCGGGAGCGGTTTTGCAGCTTCATGGCGAAGCAGCCTCCGTGTGTGGTGGTGTTCGAAGCCTGCGGAAGTGCCAGCTATTGGGCGCGGGAGATGATCAGGCTCGGCCATGCGGTGAAGCTGATCGCGCCGCAATATGTGCGCCCCTTCGTGAAGCGCCAGAAGAACGATGCGGCCGACGCCGAGGCGATCGTCATCGCCGCACAGCGCCCCGAGATGCGCTTCGTCGCCCCGAAGAGCGAGGACCAGCAGGCCCGCGCCGTGTTGTTTCGGGCCCGCGAGCGCCTGGTTCACCAGCGCACCGAGCTCGTGAACGCGCTTCGCAGCGTGCTCTACGAATACGGCCATGTCGTGCCGCAGGGGATTGGCCAGCTCGAGCGCGTCGCGGCGATCCTCGACGTCGAGCACAGCGATCTGCCGGCGCTCGTCCGCGAGGAATGCCGGGATCTGATGGCGCAGATCGCCGAGCAGACGGCCCGGATCGACGCCAGGACGAGAACGGCCAAGGCCATTGCCGCACAGACCGACAAGGCGCGGCGGTTGCAAACGATGCCGGGCGTGGGGCCGCTGACCGCGCTGGCGATCGAGGCTTTCGCGCCGGATATGGCCACCTTTCGGAGCGGCCGAGACTTCGCCTCCTGGCTCGGGCTGGTCCCACGTCAGCACGCCACCGGCGGTAAGGAACGGCTGGGGCGGGTGTCAAAGGCCGGCCAGGCCGACATTCGCCGCCTCCTGATCATCGGTGCAATGTCGCGGTTGGGGTGGCTCGGCCGCCGGACGATCCCCCAGGGCTCGTGGCTTGCCCGCCTGATGCTGCGCAAACCCCGGATGCTGGTGGCAATCGCCTTGGCCAACAAGATGGCGCGGCAGATCTGGGCGATGCTGACGAAGAAGGAAGATTTTCGGGATCCGGCGCGGGAGGCCGTCGCATGAGACCCATGCATGGCAGGACAGTCCGTGACCGGCGGCAGGGGGTGTGAGACGGCGACGATCCGAATGGGCGCATGATCGAACAGATCCGGATCGGGAGAACCAGCAGGCTGCTGCGAGCCATAGAGCTCGTTTTTCAGATATGGACCCGATCCGCTGATCACCATACCGGCCCGCGGCCTGTGAAGCGCCGCATCACCAAGGCCTCACAGAAGACCGCACTCGATCACACACCGTTTGGAGAGAAACCTCTTGCACTACGGGCGGCAACCACAGAAGCAGCCTGCTCTCATGATCGTTGTCAAGGATTTGGACATGACAACAGGGCCGATCGTTTTCGGCTTGCCGTGATGAACCGATGCGCAGGGTTGAGGGCGGAACCGATGACGGCGGTTGGGCAAGCTCTCATTCGCGGATTGGCTACCGCATGACCCTGGTTTCGTCCTGGGGCTGCCTCTCTCTAAAGCGCGAGCGTCGATTGGATCGGCTCATAGCAGCGCACGAGGATTCCCCTACCTTGGCTCAGCCCTCAACTCTGAGCATCGGCTTTGTTGAGACAACATCGTCGAGCTCAGGCTGGAGCGGCTGGCTGAACCTTGCGAGCGATGTCCCAGATGAACCCGACCATCTCGCGGGCGATGCCGTTGATGACCACAGACGTGGCCTTGCCGGCGGCCATCAGCTTGCGATAGCGGCCGCACATGCGCAATTGCCCTTTCCAGGCGATATCACAGATCACCGATGGCAAACCCTCGATGCGGTCGTGCAGTTTGCGACTGACTCTCGGCTGCATTCGATAGGCCCAAGACCCCTCGATCAAGGTACGTCGGGCAAGTCCGCTACCAGCTTTGGTAATTCCACCACGCCGCACGGTAGCACCACTGGAGTGCTCGGACGGGGCCAGGCCGCAATAGGCCATCAGTTGTCTGGGGCTCCCGAAGCGGGAGAAGTCACCCACTTCCGCCACCACTGTCACGGCGACAATGAAGCCGACACCGCGCATGGCCCCAATGGCGTCGACAACGGGTGCCAGACTCCAAGACGGAACCAGCTCATTGATCTGCCCGGTCAGGCGCTCGACCCGCTGCTCGGCGTCGACAACAGCATGCACATAGTCCTGGAAGACGATCTGCTGAGCTGGATGCCCGAACCGCACCGTCGTCAACCAACGACGATAGGCCAGGGTCCAGCCTTTCTTCCCGGTATAGACCTGCCCGTGCCGCAGCAAAAACCCTTGCAGATGCTGGCAGGCCTTGCCCAAGACACGGACCGCCGTCGCTCGCGCCCGGATCAAGTCCCGCATCGCTTCATGCGCCGCATCCGGCACCCAAACAGCGGTCAATTCACCGGCGCGATGAAGACTAGCCAGCATCAGAGCCCGTTTCAGGCGTTTCCGAGCTGTTTCATGAGCTTGGCAACGTGCGGATGCGAGGAGTTGGATGGCCGTCGATGCCGGAGCATCGTCGGCCAGCCAAGGACGACGCAGGTGCTTCCCTGTGGGGTTGCGGGGTCCCCACGGTGCCACGCTCACCTCTGGTCGGCTTACGGCTGGCGGCGGCTTCACAGCATGGCTCGGCCGATGCCCCGGCATCGACCCGCGCTCGGCTCCTCGCCGGCGCTCACCCGTAAGCCGATGAAACACATCGAAAACGTCTGAAACGGGCTCTAAGCGCGTCGCGGCGGTCCGACTTCAGCCGGTCGCCCGCCTTTGTCGGGATCAGCGAAGGCGCCACCACCTCGCAGTCATGGCCGAGTGACTTCAGGTGTCGATAAAGTCCATAGCCGCAAGGACCGGCCTCGTAGCAAAAATGCAGATCGCGACCACCCTTGCCGATTTTCTCAACAAGCTTACGGACCACATCCACCCGATTGGAGATGGCACCCCAATGCCGAACTTCTCCCCGTCGACCACTCTCCGCCACGGCAACGGTGACCGAAGACTTATGGACATCAAGCCCCACATAGATGCTACCCTGAACTTGGCCGCTCCTCCATTCTCGAGGCTCGGCACCAGCCCGTCTGGCGCAACCCTCGAACGGAGACTGTCGCGGGAGAGGCCGCCTACCAAGCTACGACAAGATCATGGGGTCTAAACGGCGTCCAGCTCATGCGGATCGATTGTCAGCGCTCGCGTGAGGCCAGGACGATCCGACCTGCTGTGCAGCTGAATCACGTTCGCTACCCGTCGGTAGGCGAGATACGAGAGGCCTTCCAGAAGCTCCTCATCCGTTTCCACGGAGTAGATGCCAGCCGGGAACGCCTCATCGAACCCGTCGAGGACGAAGGGCCTCTTGAAAGTCACTGTGTTTTCGCTCGTGCGCGTTGTCATCATGGGCCTCCTGCTTGACGGCCTTGGAATTGCTCGTCTCGTGTGCCGTTGCTGCGAGCGTTTGACGCTGCGGGCAATTCCGCCAGCGGCACCCGAATTCGCTCTCGATCAGGTGGCATATCTTTTGGCTTCACGGCGTCTATTCTTCCTCGCTAAGAAGATGAGGATAATACAAAATAATACAATTCTATATCTTTAAAATAAAAAAGAGCTAAATATTCGATCTTAAAGAATATTCGTGAGGCATGGCTCTCCGGGTACGTTGTCGCCCCGGCTCGCCCACGCCCTCCGACATGCTGCAGCTGATCCGAAGCCGCGACCGATCAGATCCTCCCGAAGCGGTTGATGACGCGCAGGGAATCAGAGGAATGAAGATCGCCCAGGTGGCACCGCTCTATGAGGCCGTGCCACCCCATCTCTATGGCGGCACGGAACGCATCGTGGCTCATCTGACCGATGCGCTGGTGGAAAGTGGCCACGACGTCACGCTGTTCGCCAGCGCGGATGCTCGGACGAAAGCGCGACTGGTTCCGGTTCGCAATCAGGCCATCCGGCTCGACCCGCGCCCGCTCAAGTCGGATCTGGCCGCCCACCTGGGCATGTTGCAGGAGGTTCAACTCCTGGAGCACGAGTTCGACATCATCCACTTTCACGTCGACCTGATCCACTTCCCGTTCTTCGAAGAGCTGGCGCACAAGACCGTGACCACGCTGCACGGCCGGCTGGATCTGGCGGATCTGCCCGGAGCCTACGCCCGCTGGCCGCAATACCCGCTGGTCTCGATCTCCAACCACCAGAGGCTGCCGCTGCCGGCGGCGAACTGGGTGAAGACCATCCAGCACGGGCTGTCCGACGAGACGCTCGGGAAGGCGCGCGAGCCGAGGGGCGACTATCTCGCCTTCCTCGGCCGAATCTCACCTGAAAAGCGACCCGACCGAGCCATCGCCATCGCGAAGCGCGCAGGCCTCGAGCTCAAGATCGCGGCGAAGGTCGACGCCGTCGACCGGGCCTACTTCGCCGACGTGATCGAGCCCCTGCTCGGGGATTCAGGGGTCGAGTTCATCGGCGAGATCAGTGATCGCGAGAAGCCCGCGTTTCTCGGCAATGCCTCGGCGCTGCTGTTCCCGATCGATTGGCCAGAACCGTTCGGCCTCGTCATGATCGAGGCCATGGCGTGCGGCACCCCGGTCATCGCGTGGCGCTGCGGCGCCGTGCCCGAGATCGTCGATCACGGTGTGACCGGGTTCATCGTGACCTCGGAGGACGAAGCGGTGAGGGCGGTCGAGGCTGTGGCGGGCTTGGACCGGGCCGAGATCCGCCGGGTTTTCGAGCAGCGCTTCTCATCCAAGATCATGGCGCGCAACTACCTCGAGCTCTACTGGCGCATTGCCCACGGCTCCGCTCCCGCCCTCCCGATCGCGGTGGCAGGGTAGGTTGGCGATGACAACGTCTTTAGCGCCCGTTCCGAACCCGGAAACTCTTTCGGCAGGAGATCCATTCGAAGCCACCGGACTGGGGGAGCCACGCGTGCCGCTTCACCTGCTCGTGCTGAAGCATGCCGACACCTTCCTGGTCGCCGATGCCTTCGGCGACATCTGCGGCGAAGGCGACGGCCTCTTCCGTGACGGCACACGCGTCCTGTCCCGGTTCGCGTTGACGCTCGGCGGACACCTGCCGTCGCTGTTGGGGACACGGATCAGCCAGGACAACGCCTTCTTCACCTCCAACCTCACCAACCTTCCTTTGCCACCGCTCGGCGGATCGCCATTGCCGGAAGGTGTCCTTCACGTCGAACGGATGCGCTTTCTCTGGGAGGCGCGTCTCTATGAGCGTCTGGCCTTCACGAACTACGCGGATTTCGATGCGGCGGCCCCGCTGCGCCTGAGCTTTGCCGCCGACTTTCATGACATGTTCGAGGTCCGTGGCTCGCGCCGCCAGGTCCGCGGCCGAACCCTGCCGACGGAGGTGACCGGGGATACGGTCAGCCTCGGCTACGCCGGCCTCGACGGTATCGTTCGCACCTGCTCGCTGGCGTTCTCGGAGCGTCCCGACCGCTTGACCTCGGACCACGCTGAAATCATCGTCCGCCTCCCACCCCGCGCGCGGCGGGAGCTCTATCTCGAGGTGGGCCCTGATGCGCCGGTGCTGCCGTCACGGGCCCGCTTCCGCACGGCCGCCGCCCGGGCCCGCCGCGAGATCAGGGTCCGGCGACGGCGTGGCGCCACGGTGCGCAGCTCGGGGCGGCTGTTCAGCGAATGGCTCGACAAATCCAGCGCCGATCTCGCCCTCCTCACCACCGAGCTGCCGACCGGTCCCTACCCCTATGCCGGCATTCCCTGGTTCTCGACGCCGTTCGGCCGGGACGCCATCATCACGGCCTTGCAAACGCTCTGGCTGAACCCGTCGCTGGCGCGTGGCGTGCTCGCCTTCCTCGCCGCGAATCAGGCGAAGGAGGTCTCACCTTTCCAGGACGCAGCACCGGGCAAGATCATGCACGAGCAGCGGAAAGGTGAAATGACGGCGGTGCGTGAGCTGCCGTTCGCTCAGTACTATGGCGGTGTCGACACCACGCCCCTGTTCGTCATGCTGGCGGGTGCCTATGTGCGGCACACTGGCGACATCGCGTTCATCGAAACGCTCTGGCCCGCCCTGCTCGGTGCGATGGCCTGGATCGAGGGTGAGTGCGATGCGAATCCGGATGGCTTCCTCGCCTATGCGCGTGCGGCGGAAACCGGCCTTGCCAATCAGGGCTGGAAAGACAGTCACGACTCGGTCTTCCACGCCGACGGCACCGACGCAAGCGGGCCGATCGCCCTCGTCGAGGTGCAGGGCTACGTCTATGCCGCGCTGCGCACCATGGCCGATCTGGCGGTCAGGCATGGCGAGCCCCGACAGGCGGCCTGGCGCGCCCGCAGCGAAGCGCTCCGCGATGCCGTCGAGCGCCGCTTCTGGCTCGAGCCCGAAGGCTACTACGCGCTCGCGCTCGATGGCCAAGATGTGCCCTGTCGGGTCCACGGCTCGAACGCCGGACATCTCCTGTTCACCGGCCTGCCATCGCCGGCCAGGGCGGAACGGCTCGCCGTGCACCTCCGCGGGCGATCGTTCAGCTCCGGCTGGGGCATTCGCACCCTCGCCAAGGGCCAGCCGCGCTTCAACCCCATGTCCTACCACAACGGATCTGTCTGGCCGCACGATACCGCGCTCTGCGCCGCCGGGCTCGCCCGCTACGGCGGGCGCGACGACGCGGTTCGCCTTCTGGGCGAGGTCTTTGCGGCGGCGGTTCACTTCGAGATGCGACTCCCTGAACTCTTCTGCGGCTTCGCTCGGGTGGCTGGCGAAGCGCCGACCGGCTATCCGGTCGCCTGCCTGCCGCAAGCCTGGGCGGCGGGCGCCGCCTTCATGCTGCTCCAGGCCTGTCTCGGCATCACCGTCGACGGCGAACGCGGCGAGATCCACATCGACCGACCGCGCCTGCCCAACGGCATCGACCGGCTGACCCTGCTTCATCTCGCGGTCGGCGAGGTGACGATCGATCTCACCTTCCAGCGTGTCGGCGAGCGCGTGACAGCCTTCCCCGACGGTGCCGAGCCGAGCCCGGTTCCGATCATCCTGCACGCGTGAGCCGCCCCCACGCCGCCGCAGGCCGGGACGACCATCAGCTCGCCAAATCTCGTCGTGTGACATCCGGGGACGCCACTCAGCTTCTTGCCCCGCAGCAAGCCGGGTTCCTATGACACCGCCGCCTGGCGATCAAAGGGCGCGATCGAGCCTGTAGAAGCGGCATCAGCGGCCAACCGCTCACGAGTCAGCCGAGCATGCCCCTCTTGGGCGCTTGCCGCCGCTCGGCGACGGCGACCAGATCGTCGAGCGAGACCGCCGGTGACACATGCCTGATGTTGCGGTGTTCGAGCATCTCAGGCGAGAGATGGTCTGAAACGGCAACGTCAGCCCATCAGCCACAATCCATCCAGGTTGTGCCGATCTCCATTCGCTGTCGGCGGTTTTTCTATCGGCGATCGCTTGTTGGGCGCAGCAGTGCCCTGCTGACATAGATCAGTGCGGCGCGTCATGTCGGCGCGTAAGCTTGGAAGGTGCGACCAGCTCGAAGGACCCCGAACGCATGCAGGAGTTCGCAGAGCATCCGATTGATCCGTTCCCGACCGACGGCGTCGTGCATGCCGTCAGGGGCGCGGTCGTGGATGTCGTCTTTGCGGAGACCCAGTTGCCGCCGATCAACGCCGCCCTGGTCGTCGAGTGGGACCGGCCGACCGCTCTCGTTCTCGAGGTCCACAGCCATCTCGATCTGAACATGGTGCGCGCCGTGGCCTTCCAATCCACGGCAGGGCTCGCCCGCGGCGTTGCGGTTCGCGCGACCGGCGGGCCGGTCACCGTGCCCGTGGGCGAGGCGGTCCTCGGGCGGCTCCTGGATGTCGTGGGCGAGCCGCAGGACAACGGCCCGGCGCTGCCCGAGGACACGCCGCGCCGGTCGATCCACGCCAGCCCGCCGCTGCTCAGGTCGCAAACCCGCACCACCGAAGTTTTCGAGACCGGCATCAAGGTGATCGACCTGCTGACGCCGATGGCGCAGGGCGGCAAGGCGGCGATGTTCGGCGGTGCCGGGGTCGGCAAGACCGTTTTGGTGATGGAGCTCATCCGCGCCATGGTCGAGAAGTATGAAGGCATCTCGGTCTTCGCCGGCATCGGCGAGCGATCGCGCGAGGGCCACGAGCTGTTGACCGAAATGCGGGCGTCAGGCGTCCTGGAGCGCACCGTGCTGGTCTACGGCCAGATGAACGAGCCGCCCGGCGCACGGTGGCGGGCGCCGCTCACGGCGCTGACCGTCTCGGAATACTTCCGCGACCAGAAGCACCAGAACGTGCTGCTCCTGATGGACAACGTGTTCCGCTTCGTCCAGGCGGGTGCCGAGGTGTCGAGCCTGCTGGGCCGCCTGCCTTCGCGCGTTGGCTACCAGCCGACGCTGGCGACCGAGGTGGCGCGGCTGCAGGAGCGCATTGCCTCGGTTGCCGGGTCGGCCGTGACCGCCATTCAGGCGGTCTATGTACCCGCCGACGATTTCACCGATCCCGCCGTGACGACGATTTCCGGCCACATGGATTGCGTCATCGTGCTGTCGCGGGCCCAGGCGGCCGAGGGGTTCTACCCGGCGATCGACCCGCTCGGCTCGTCCTCGATATTGCTCGATCCGCTGGTCGTCGGTGCCGAGCACTACGATACGGCCGAGGCCGTCCGCCAGGCGCTGGCGAGGTTCAGGGAGCTGACGGACATCATCTCGCTTCTGGGGATCGAGGAGCTGGGCGCCGCCGACCGGCAGATCGTCAAGCGCGCCCGGCGGCTGCAGCGCTTCCTCACCCAGCCATTCATGGTGACCGAGGCCTTTACCGGTCAACCGGGCGCCAGCGTCGGCCTTGCCGACACGCTCGAGGGTTGCCGCGCCATTCTGGACGGCGAGGCCGACGAGTGGTCCGAAAGCTCCCTCTACATGGTCGGCACGCTGGAGGACGCGCGACAGAAGGAGGCCGCCGCGCAAAGCGCTGATGCCGCTGACACCGAGGCCGCGGGATGAGGCTGGAGATCGTGACGCCGCTCGCCGTCGTGGTGGATGAAGAGATCGCGAGCCTGCGCGCCGAGGATGCGAGCGGCAGCTTCGGCGTCCTGGCCGGGCATGCGCCGTTCCTGACGGCGCTTACGATCTCCATCGTCAGTTGGCGAAAGGCCGAGGGTGAGCGGTTCTGCGCCGTGCGTGGCGGGGTGATGACCGTGGGTGGCGGAACCGCCATCGCCATCGCGACGCGCGAGGCCGTGACTGGCGATGACCTGGCCACGCTCGATGCCGAGGTGCTGGCCCGGTTTCAGTCGGATGCAGACGAAGAACGGACAGAGCATGTCGAGACCGTCCGGCTGCAATTGCATGCCATCCGGCGCATGATCAGCCGACTCCGGCCCGGCGCAACAGGGGGAGAGTTCCGGTGACTGCCGAGCCCTCGACCAAACCGGACGACGATCCGCTGGTCAGCGAAGCTCGCCTGCGCCGCGACCGGCATGACCGATGGCTGCGCGAGGGCGACATGTCCATTGGCCGCCGTCTGGCGCAGATCGGTGTGCTGGGGTGGATCTTTGTGGTGCCGACACTGGCGGGTCTGTTCTTCGGACGCTGGCTCGATGCGCGCCTCGAGACAGGCATCTTCTGGAGCGCGCCTTTCATGCTGCTGGGCTTGTGCATCGGCGGCTGGACCGCCTGGAAATGGATGAACGCGCGATGATCGACCCGCACACAGCGCCACTCTTGCTGACCTTGCCGGTCGCCTTTGCAGCAGGGCTCGGCGTTGGGTTTGCCTATTTCCGTGCCTTGCGGGCGACGGCCGACCTGATCGTCAGCGGCAGCCGTCCGCTGCTCGGTCTAGCCTTGACCCTTGGGCGGCTCGCTTGTCTGGGCGCGGTCTTCTATGTCGCCGTGCAGGGCGGCGGCCTTGCCTTGCTTTCAGCACTGGCGGGCGTGCTGTGCGCCAAGGCGCTGACGCTCCGCACCGTGCGGTGGGCCAGCATATGAACTCGCCGCTCGAGTCAGTCGTCTTCTTCCAGTTGGGGCCGATTGCGATCACGCAGGCGATCGTCACGACATGGGCGATCATGGCGATTTTGGTCCTTGGGGCGTTTCTCCTGACCCGGCGGCTCGATCTCAGGCCGACCCGGCGCCAGGCCGCGCTGGAGCTCATGGTAGCGACCCTCGACACCCAGATCCGCGAAACGACGGGGGCGGAGCCAGCACCCTATCGCGACTTCATCGGCACACTTTTTCTGTTCATCCTCGTCGCCAACTGGTCCTCGCTGGTGCCGGGAATCGAGCCGCCGACAGCACAGCTCGAAACCGACGCGGCCCTCGCGTTTTTGGTGTTCTTGTCGGTGATCTGGTTCGCCGTGCGCAAAGGGGGCGTTGGCGGCTACCTGAAATCCTTCGCCGCACCGAACCCGGTGATGATCCCGTTGAACATGCTGGAAAGCGTGACCCGGACCTTCTCGATGTTCGTTCGCCTGTTCGGCAATGTCATGAGCGGGGTCTTCGTCATCGGCATCGTCGCCTCGCTGGCGGGGCTGTTGGTGCCGATCCCGCTGATGGCGCTCGATCTGCTGACCGGGTTGGTGCAGGCCTATATCTTCGCGGTCCTGGCCATGGTGTTCATCACCGCAGCGGTCGAGGACGGCGCGCGCAAATCGACAGACGTGGCAGCGGCCTCTCCCCTAACCCAAGAGGATCCCTGATGGACTATCTCAGCCTGGCCAGCATTATCGGTGCTGCCTTCGCCGTCGCCTTTGGGGCGCTCGGCCCGGCGCTTGCCGAGGGCCGCGCTGTTGCCGCTGCGATGGATGCGATCGCGCGTCAGCCGGAGGCGGCGAATACGATCTCGCGGACCCTTTTCGTCGGTCTGGCGATGATCGAGACGACGGCGATCTACTGTCTGGTGGTTGCCCTCCTGCTGCTGTTCGCCAACCCGTTGCTGGCATGACCCAATGACGATCGACTGGTGGGGGCTTGGCCTGCAGGCGGTCAATGTCCTGATCCTCGTCTGGCTTCTCGCCCGGGTGTTCTGGCGCCCGGTCGCAGGCGCCATCACCAAGCGCCAGGCAGCGGCCCAGGGGATGATGGACGAGGCAAAGGCGGCCAAGGTGAAGGCCGCTGCGGCGCTGGCCGAAGTGACCGAAACCCGCGCCGGCATCGCAGCCGAACGCGAGACCCTTCTCGCCGCGGCCAGGGCGAAAGTCGACACTGCCGCCGAGGCCGCGCTTGCCGATGCGCAGGGCAAGGCCGAGGCACTTCTGGCCACAGCACGCACCACCATCGAGCGCGACACGGCTGCAGCAACCAAGGAAAACGCGGTGCAAGCCTCAGCGCTGTCGGTGGACATCGCCGCCAGGCTCTTGGGCCGGCTGAACACGCCCACGGTTCAGGCAGCATTCCTCGACCTGCTGGTCGAGGCCATCGACCGGATGCCTGCGGCCGACCGCGCGGCGCTGGTCGACACCAGCAGCTGATATCGAGATCGTCACCGCCACCGCCCCGGAGGACGCCGACAAGACGAAGATCGAAGAAGCGGTCATCGGCGCACTGGGTGGCGCCGCCAAGCTGAGCTTCGTAACCGATCCCGGCCTGATCGCCGGTCTGGAACTGCGCAGCGCGCATTTCGTGTTGCGCAACAGCTGGCAGGCGGACCTCGAAGAGATCCTGCAGGAGCTGAAGGATGCGGCCTGACGCGCCGGATTGGCTGTCCGCCGCGCAGGCCGCGGTGCAGAGCGCAGCACTGGGTCCGCGGGCCGAGCACCGGGGCCGCGTCGAGGAGATTGGCGATGGTGTGGCGCTGATCTCAGGCCTTCGTGACGTGCGGCTGGACGAGGTGCTGCGGTTCGAGCGCGGTCAGGTCGGGTTCGCCCGAGTGCTGGACCCGGATCGCATCGGCTGCGTGCTTCTCGATGCCGCGACCGATGTCGAGGCGGGCGATGTGGTGTTCGGCACGGGCGAGATCGTCCAGGTTCCGGTCGGCGAGGTGCTGCTGGGGCGGATTGTGGACCCGCTGGGCCGCCCGCTGGACGGCAAGGGGGCGATCGCGGCCGAGGCGCGTCTGCCGATCGAGCGCCCCGCCCCGTCGATCATCGAGCGCGACCTCGTGACCGAGCCGGTGCAGACCGGGCTGGTCGCGATGGACACGCTGTTCGCCCTCGGCCGGGGCCAGCGTGAGCTGATCGTGGGTGACCATTCCACCGGCAAGACGACGCTGGCCATCGACACCCTGATCGCGCAGCGCGACAGCGACATGATCTGCGTCTACGTCGCCGTCGGGCAAAAGACGTCCAGCGTGCGCCGCGCCATCGACGCGCTGCAGGCCGAGGGTGACTTCCAACGCTGCATCGTTCTGGTCGCAGGGTCGGCCGCAGCACCGGGGCTGCAATGGATAGCACCCTATTCCGGCTTCACCATGGCGGAATATTTCCGCGACAAGGGGCAACACGCCCTCGTGGTGATCGACGATCTCTCCAAGCATGCCGCCACCCACCGCGAGATCGCGCTCTTGACCCGGCAATCGCCGGGGCGCGAGGCCTATCCGGGCGATGTGTTCTACATCCATGCGCGGCTGTTGGAGCGGGCGGCCAAGCTGTCTGCGGCGCGTGGCGGCGGGTCCTTGACCGCCCTGCCGATTGCCGAGACCGATGCTGGTAACCTCTCGGCATACATCCCGACCAACCTGATCTCGATCACCGACGGGCAGATCGTGCTCGACGCAGCACTCTTCCATCAGGGCCAGAAACCGGCGGTGGATGTGGGGCTCAGCGTCAGCCGGGTGGGCGGCAAGACCCAGGCGCCCATGCTGCGCGAGGCGGCGGGAACGCTGCGGCTGGACTATGCGCAGTTTCTGGAGCTCGAGGTCTTCACCCGGTTCGGCGGCATGCCCGAGGGCCGGGTGCGCGACCAACTGAGACGTGGGGAGCGGATCCGGGCGATCCTGCGCCAGCCCCAGCATGCGCCGTTCCGCCTGGTCGACGAGGTGGCGCTGATGCTGGCCGTGCAATCGGGGCTGCTGGACCCCTTGTCGCTGGATGCGGTGGCCGCGTTCCGCGCTGGCCTGCCGGCGGCGCTGGACCGGGACGCGGCCGGGGTGCTGCATGGCGAGAACGAGACCGGTGCCTTCGATGCGGACGCGCGTGCCACCCTGATTGCCGCGGTCACCAGCCTTGCCGCGTCGCTGAGCGACGCTGAGCCCGTGGCATGACCGAACGGCTCGCGGATGTCAGCGCCCGGATCGACGGCATCGGTCAGTTGGGGGCCGTCGTGAACGCGATGAAGGGCATTGCCGCCGCCCGCGCCCGCACGGCCCGCGAGCAGCTCGAGGCGATTGACAGCTATGCCGCGACCGTGGCCGCCGCCATGTCCAGCGTGCTTGGCCCAGCCGACACCATCTCCAAGCCCGAGGCACCGCCCTCGGGCAAGATCGGCTTGCTGGTGTTCTGCGCCGAGCAGGGCTTTGCCGGTGCGTTCAGCGAGCGCGTTCTGGACAGTATCGGCGAGGAGCTGGCGACGGCCAGCCTGTTCTTGATCGGCACCCGCGGTCTGTCGATTGCCGCCATGCGGGGCCTTGATCCGGTCTGGTCCGCGCCGATGTCCTCGCACACGCTGGGCGTCCCAAAACTGGCCGATGGGATCGCCAAGGCGATCTACCACGCCCTGGACGAGGGCCGCTTCGACCGGCTGGATGTGGTTTATGCCGGCTGGGCGTCCGGGCAGACCAACGTCTTGCGGCAGATCATGTTACCGATCGACCTTTCCGATCTGCCGCCGCCGCCGGCCGAACGACCGCTGACCCAGCTTCCCACGGACGCCCTGATCACCAGCCTCAGCGGAGACTACGTCCACGCCCTCGTCTGCAAGGCCGCGATGCATGCCTTTGCCGCCGAGAACGAGGCGAGGATGGAGGCGATGTCCGCCGCGGCCAGCCAGATCGAGCGGGAGCTCGAGGTGTTTCAGGCCACCCTGCGGCGGGTCCGGCAAGAGGCGATCACCGCCGAGATCATCGAGCTCGGCACTGGTGCCGCAACCGCCCGCAACGCAGGGTGACACTGCCTGGCGGCTCGGTTTCAGCTAGCTGTGCAGTCCCGTCATGAGGTGGTCTGGATGACGCTTGAATCTTTGCGGCTCTGAAGCCCACTTTTCGGTGATGAACTCGAAGACCGTGCGGCCCTTGAGGGTCTTGAGCCGCTTGGCGAAGTTGTAGGCATCGAGGAAGGTTTTGAGATGTGCGCGGAGCTTGTCGTGCGTCTCGTAGTGGTAGCGGCGGACGGTCGCCTCCTTCAGGGTGCGGTTCATCCGCTCGACCTGACCGTTGGTCCATCGAGGGCCAGGAGGCCCTCGATCCGATCTCTGGAGGAGACGCGGTCAGCAGACCGCGGAGGGGATGGTTCGGCTTCGTCAGGCGGTGGTCGATGCCGTTCTGTGCACAGGCCAGCTCGAAGGCATGGCAGCGGAAGAGTTCGCCGGCGTCGAGCATCCTTCGGATGTCGGCGGGTGACCAGCCGTCGCCGGAAGGCTCGGTGAAATGCGTGCCGTTGTCGGTGAGGACCGTTTGGATGCGATAGGGCACCGCCTCGATCAGGCGACGGAGGAAGTCGGCGGCGACGCGGCGGGTCGCCTTCTCGTGCAGCTCCGCAAAGGCAAGCTTCGAGGTACGGTCGATGGCGACGAAGAGGTGATGCTTGCCGTCCTCGGTGCGCAGCTCGGCGATGTCGATGTGAAAGTAGCCGATGGGGTAATCCTTGAAGGCTTGCTTCGGCTTATCGCCCTCCACCTCGGGCAGGCGACTGATGTCGTGGCGCTGGAAGCAGCGATGCAAAGATGAGCGCGACAGCTGTGGGATCGTCGCTTGCAGCGCGTAGAGGCAGTCGTCCAGCGGCAGCAGCGTGTGCCGCCGGAACGCGACGGCGAGCGCCTCCTCTTCATGGCTGAGAACGCTCGAGCGACACTCCTTCGGTCCTATCGCCGCATCGGCCACGGTCTCCCGCTCGGCGCCACTTGGCCACCGTCTTCGGGTTGACCCCGTAGCGCCGGCTCAACGCCGCGATCGAAGCCTCCGATCGCTGTATCGCAGCTCGAACCGCGTGCGTCGTCGTGGCGCTGCCGTGAAGTACCTGGCCCATAGCTCTTCCTTCACGTGATGGCAGATGAATACGCCAGCACACTCCGGGATCAAACAGCTAGGGTGGACGCACTCGTTGTTATCAGCACGGCTCGCTTTGGTTCGCAGGGGCGCAAAGACCTGGGCCCATTCGCCCGAGGTGGACCGAGCCGGCGATGATCCCGCAATTGCATTCGCCTCGACACAAGCTGGACACGACCCACAATACGAGCGGTTTGGCCTGGCGCCACCCTCTAGCGCTGCGCCGACGGCCTGGACGCAGGCGGTCAGGGCGCCCGGCAGAGCGGCCTGGGCAACTGCGGCCAATGCCTTGGGCCGGGGCGACGCGGCACCGGCGTCACCCCAGGCAGCTACGGCGATGGCGACAACGTCCCTCGGATTACCGTCGACGCCCAGGGACGCATTCCAGTTTTTGCGACGTTGTCGGCGACGGGCGGGAGCCGTGTCAGTAGTAGCTTCGTCGCCAGTGCCACCGACAATCTCGGCTCGAGCTCGACCTCAGCTTATGTGGCCAAGGGGTTCCTGTTCACAGCCTACCAACCGATCCTGGTGAGCCATCTGCGCACCCATCTCGATGCCGCCAGCATCGGCGAAGACCACTACGCCCAGATCGCAGAGGTCAGTGGCATCACCGCGACCGACACGGTCGCCGCCGTTCTCGGTACCAGTGCAACAATCGCCAGCAGCTCGCTGGAGCTAAAGCTCTGCCACTTTCCGTTCGCAGCGGCCGTGCTGCTCGAGGCCGGCAAGACCTACCTGCTTGCTGCCGTCAACGCCTCCGGATCCGCCACACCGTCAACCGCGCCGGCGTCATCTCCCGCGGCGGCAGCTCCGGCTGGAACCTCAATGCCCTGGGCGAGACCGTCTTGGGAACGCCTCAGCTCGACAGTGTTGGTGTCGGCATCGGCCAGGCGCCGGCGGCGTTCGGGACGGTGAAGTTCCTGATCGCGGTGGAGGGGGCGGTTGTTTGAAGCAGCTCAATCTCCAGCACCTGGAGTCGACTGCGCTGGCCATTTCTCAGCCTACCTAAGTGCGCAAACGTCAGAATGTCACCCTACTGATACCCAGTTGCCGGATTACTTCAGCCTGCCGCAGCTTACCGACAATTTCCTCAGCCTTGTAACGCTTCCTCGCCATCTCTGGTCCTACTCATTGCTGAACACAAGGGTGGACCAATTCACAAGGGGAGGATCAACGGCTCCACAAAGAACAATCTAAGGCATTGGAGCGTGGGTGACTTTGCACCCGAAGCGGCGTTTGACGGTCTCGGCTGCGAACATCGAACCGAACCGATGCCACTCTTAGCGGACGGTCTCGTGGCCGATATCGACGCCACGCTGGTGCAGCAGGTATTCGACGTTGCGCAGCGACAGCAGGAACCAGACGCACAGCATCGCCGCCAAACGAATGATCTCCGGCGACGTCTTGAAGTACTTGAAGGGGCATCGCTTGGTCATAGTCGTACGCTATGCGGCCCCCATCGCGATATCACCTCGAAACGACGCAGGCAGGCCGATCCCCGCCAACACGATCCGAGTATCCAAAAAAGCGAGAGGCGGACCGGTCTTGTTGCCGCTCCGCCTCGCCATTTCCCAACAGGTAGTCGAACCCCACGGCACCATATATTCTATGCGCCACCCGCCGAATCGGCTCCGAAAGCACGAAACAGCCCTTTTGAACAGTGTCAAAGACCGCGGAAGGTGCGATTAAGATGATCCTCGACCGCCCATGCCGGCGTCGCCTTGAACCCCTTCGTGCCGGTCGGCCCCTCGATCAGATTCTGGCTGAATAGCCACGGGTTGTCCTGTTCCTCGGAATTCATCACCTCGCTTTCCACATGGCAAAGCCTGATCCCGATAGTCGCCATCGAAATGCGGTTCTGCGAGACCAGGACATGACGCCCGATGAAGCCCCAGATGCGGATGCCCTGGGCGAAGAAGCGCGTGAAATTCGGATGCGGGGAAAGCGCCATGTCGTTGCCGAGGATGCGCACCGTCTCGGCGTTGCCGATGAAAAGGCCGTAGCCTGCGCAGAACTCGGGCCCCTGGGTCAGAAGCTCCATGCGGTTGCCCTCGATCTGTACCGATTTCGCGACGTGTTTCTGCTCCTTCAGGCCACCGATAACCTGTTCCTCGCTGAACCTGCTGCGCTTCATGAGCTTCCTCCGGCCCTGGTCTAGCAGGCTGCTGAAAAAGTCCCGACGGCCGCGACGGGATCGATTTTCGTCGCTGAGTAGGCGCTCGGCGCGAAGGCGATGCAACGCATCGTCGAGCGTCGAGCAACGCCCGCAGCGGCGAAAAGCGTTCCGTCCCAAAGGGATGCGGTGAGAATGACCGGCGAGCTTCGTCGGCGCTCGGGCGCGATGCGCGCTGCATCGCTGGCCCTCACGTCTCCTCGCTTCCGGTCATTCTCACCGCATCGCGGCCATCGCGACTTTTTCAGCAGCCTGCTAAAGAGAGAAAACTCCAGCTTGCAATAGTCCGAATTCAGGGGAGAAGGTCAATGTCGGCCCGACGCCGTCGCCCGGACGATCGGGCACGATCGCCGACTAGGACGCCGTGTCGATGCGCGACCTCGTCGCCATCTCATCAGCCGGATCAACGCGTAACGTGCGATCGTCACCCCCGCCGGCTGCATCCGCGAAGCCCCGGCGCTTGGCGAGGCAGCGCCGGGCGCCCAGAGGGGTGATAAGCCGCCGATCATGGGGCCTGGATCAGGCCGTAGCGCTTGATCAGCCGGTAGGTGTTGCGCTCGCTGATCCCCAGGATCTTGGCGATCTGGGCGCGATGCCCGCCATGCCGCTCCAGGAGCCGCGCGAGGTAGGAACGCTTCAGCTCCTCGAGGCTGGGCTCGTCCGTCACGAACTGCTCCGGGCTCGGCCGGCTGCCCAGCGTCACCTCCAGCGCGATGTGTCGCGCCCGAATCTCCGACGCGTTGCCGGAGATCAAGATCGCGCGCTCGACGATGTTGCGCAGCTCGCGGATATTGCCCGGCCAGTCATACTGAACGAGCCGATCCATCGCCCCCTGGCTGAAGTGCTTCTCGACATTGCGCAGAAAGCCACGCCGCTCGAGAAACAGCGTTGCCAGGATCGGAATGTCCTCGAGCCGAGCGCGGAGCGGCGGCACCTCGATCACGAACGCAGCGAGGCGGTAGTAGAGATCGCTGCGGAAGGCGCCGTCTTGGCTGGCCTCGGCGAGATCGCGATTGGTCGCCGCAACGAAGCGCGCGTTGGCGCCGTGATCGACCGTGCCGCCCAGCCGGCGAAAGCGGCCGGTCTCGAGCAAGCGGAGCATCTTGGCCTGCAGGCCAGGGGTGAGCTCGCCGATCTCGTCGAAGAACGCGGTGCCGTTCTCGGCCACCTCGATCAGCCCCTCCTTGCGCCGATCGGCGCCGGTGAAGGCACCGCGCTCGTGGCCGAAAACCTCCGATTCGAAGAGGTTCTCCTGCAGCGTGGCGCAGTCCACCGGCACGAAATTGCCCCCGGCGCGCCCGCTCAACTGGTGGAGGCCCTGGGCGACCAGCTCCTTGCCGACCCCGCTCTCGCCCTGAACGAGCACAGTGCAATCCGTCTGGGCTACGGATTCGACCAGCCGCACCACCTCGCGAAAGGCGGGGCTCTGGCCGACCATGAGGCCGCCGATCGTCGGATTGAGCTGGCTGCGGCAGAACGCATAGGAACGCTTGAGCGCGGCCGCCTCGAGGGCGCGCGCGATCGCCAGCTCCAGCTCGCGCAGGTCCGGCGGCTTGGTCAGATACTCGAAGGCGCCGAGCCGCATGGCGCTGACCGCCTGGTGGATCGTGCCGTAGGCCGTGAGCACGATGACCGGGCATTGCTCGGCGATCTCCTCAATGCAGTCGAGCGTCTCACGATCCGGAAGCCGCATGTCGAGCAGCGTCAGCGCCGGGCTGCGCTCGGTGAGCATGACACTGGCGTTCTGCCAATCGGTAGCGACGGCGCAAACGAAGCCCTGCGCACTCAGGACGTCGACCAGCATGCGGGCCAGCGTGCGGTCGTCCTCGACGATCAGGATCGTGCGGCCGTTGCCCTCCAGCATCAGGCGTCGGCCGCGAGCGGCAGCCACACCGTGAACGCGGCACCCTCGCCGGGGCGCGACGCGACCTCGATCCGGCCGTGGTGTGCCTTGACGATCTCCCGGCAGATGCTGAGGCCGAGACCGGTGCCGACGGCGCCGCCGCGATCGGCTCGCCGGCTCCAGAAGGGCTGGAAGATCCGCTCGATATCCTCAAGTGCGATGCCGCAGCCGGTATCCTGCACCGTCAACCAGGCCTGCCCTTCCTTGGCCCTGCCCCGGATCGTCAGCCGACCACCCTCCGGCATGGCGTGGAAGGCATTTTGCAGGAGGTTGAGAACGAGCATGCGCAGATCACTGTCGCTGCCGATCACGCGCAGGCTGTCGAGCGGCTCGATCGCGACGGCGATCGAGCGCTGCTCGGCGTCGCTGGCGAGCAGCGTCGCCACCTCCGCCACGAGCTGGTCGAGCTCGACCAGCGTGTCGTGGCCGCGCGACGGCACCGAGAGCTTGAGCAGCCGTTCGGTGACCTCGATGCACTTGTCGATCTCCTCCTGCATCAGCTCCATGTAGACGTCGGCGCTGACCGTGGCGGATCCCGCCTGCATCGCCTGCAGCCCGACCCGGATCGAGCTCAACGGGTTGCGGATCTCGTGCGCGATGCCGGCGGCCAGCATCCCCAGCTCCGAGAGCTTGTGCGCATGGCCGAGCGCGATGTCCTGGCTGAGGTCGCGGATCGATTCGACGATCATGCGACGATGGTTGCCGTCACCCTCGCCGTCCAGCACCACCGCCGCGGCGGAGATCTCGACGAAGAGATCGCTGCCGTCGGCGCGAACATGACGGTGCCGACAAACCACGCTGGTGCGGTCGGCACCTACTTCGTGCAAGGGGCAGGTGACCATGGTCGTCTCGCAGGGCGTGTCCCGGTTGTGGCTCGATGCGTAACACGGCCGGCCGACGACCTGTTCAGTGGGCAATCCTTGCTGCTCGAGAAACGCCCGGTTGGCCAGCTCGACCCGGTAGTCGGGGCCGATCACGCGCACCCCGTCGGGAATGGCGTCGAGCAGCGCCTGCAGGTAGCGCTCGTTGGTCGCCAGCGCCCTGACATGGCCGGCGATGCGCGCCGCCATGTGATCGAACCTGTTGCCCAGCTGCGCCAGCTCGTCACGCCCGGTGAGCCCGACCCGGCTACCGTAGTTGCCCATGGCGAGGCCCCGGCTGGCATGGCTCAGCCTGGCCAGCGGTCGCAGCAGCAACCGTTCGAGCCCCAGCCAGAGCGCCAGCATCGATAATCCGACCACGGCTAGGCCGGCGGCGCTCATCGTCAGCGCGCTGCTCAGCGCCGACCGGCGCAGCCCGCCCTCGGCGTAGTCGACGACGAGGATGCCGTTGACCGGATGCTCACTGACCGACCCGTGACAGGTCTGGCAGGGCTCACGGTTGGGCACGGCGACCACGCTGCGCAAGATCTCGATGCCGTCGGCGCGCTCGGTGAAGGCGCTGGTCGACAGCGCCCGACCGGGCGGCAGGGCGCAACCCGGACAGAGCTCGCCGCCGGCCAGATCGTAGTGGCGCCCCAGAGCCGACGGCTCGTCGGCGAAACGCACTTCGCCCGAAGGGGCCAGGATCATCACGCCCTCGATCTCGCTCTGCTGCCCCAGTCGCTCGACGATGCCGCGCAGGCCGTCGATGTCGCGCTTGAGCATGGCGTTCTCGAGGGCGGCGTGCAGCAGCTGCTGCACCTGGTCGGCGGCGGCGGTGCGCTCACTCGCCAGGCGCTGCTGATAGAGGCTGACCAGGACCGCCAGGAACACCGCGGATGCCAAGGCGAGGCCGAGCACCAGGATGCCGATCAGCTGCCGCCGCAACGACGCGCCGAGCCAGGCACGCAGATCGTCCAACCCTCGCCGGCCCGCCCGAGCGGCACCTATGGTCACGGATTGCCCCATAACCGCATCAATAGCGTATCAGCGGGCAGGTCGTCAGCATCGATCGACACGACCGCCGGGCCATCGGGCAATTCCGCGACGAAGAGCGCGATCGGCAGGACCACCGGCAAAGGCTGGGTGCTCCCCGCCTGCCGACCGAGCCAGGCGCGGCGCTCCGCCGGCGGCCGCGTCGCCAGCAGGGCCTCGACGTTCTGCAGGATCAGCCCGGGCGCGCCGGCATGCGCCTCGATCGTCGCCTCGATCAGCGCCAGCGGCAGGCGCGCCGGATCCTCCCCCGCGCGGACCATGACGTCGCGCCG
Organism: uncultured Alphaproteobacteria bacterium; assembly: GCA_942491185.1. Taxonomy (GTDB): domain Bacteria; phylum Pseudomonadota; class Alphaproteobacteria; order Geminicoccales; family Geminicoccaceae; genus SLRI01. The sequence goes on from CALOAB010000024.1 coordinate 89,998, forward strand.
GAAGTCCAGATGGACGAAGCCCGTGACCTCGGCTGCAGCGCGGATCAGCTCCGGCCGGTAGGCGGGCATCGCGAGGAGCAGCAGCCGCGTCGCCGGACCGTCGGCCAGCCGCTCCAGCAGCGGATCGAGCCAGCCGCTCATGGGGCAACGATCGGCAGGCGCGGATCGACGGCGGGGCGAAGCGTGCAGACGGCGCAGTGTGTCCGAGGCTCAAGATCGGCGACCGGCTCGTGGAACCGGGCGCCGCAACTCCGGCAGCGCCTCTCGGCGAGCGGCAGCCGCGAGTGGGCAGCCGGTGCCCAGTCCTCGATCACGACCGCCGCCACCTCGCAGACGTCGGCGCAGAGCCCGCAACCGGAGCAGCGATGGGGCTCGACTACATATGACGTGACGTCATCGTTTCGGTCGAGCGACAGCGCGGCGGTCGGGCAGAGCCGGGCGCAGGCATCACAGCCGGCGCAGCGCCGCGCATCGATTGACGGGGCAAAGCGGGCGTGTCCCGCTGGCGCCACGTCAGGGGCGACGGTGCGGGTCAGCCGGCGCCAGAGACCGCGGCGACTGGCGCCGATCCCACGGCCGTCCGCGGCGTCGCTGGCCGCGCGCAGGCGCAACCGGGCACCCGGGCCCAACCGCCGGATGGTCGGCGGCGCGACCCCGCGCTCAGCCCAGACCCGGCGCGCCGAGGCTATGGCATCCGCCAGCAGGTCGCTGCCACCACGGGCGCAGTGGTCGCAGTCGCCGCTCTCCAGATAGAGCCGGTCGATGCCCGCCTCGCGCCAGGCAACGAGTTCGCGCCAGCCGAGCTGGTGCAGGCATGGCAGGCAGGGAGCGTCATCGGTCTTTGCCACGGCGGCGCAGACGGCGAGGCCGAGCAGGCCGCGCGCGTCGCTGCGGCGCTCGATGCCGCCCGGCACGGACAGCGCCTGCTGCGGGCAGACGCCGACGCAGCGGCCGCAGCCGTCACAGCGCGACTCGTCGAGTCTCGGCCCGTCGACGGCGATGCGCCAGGCGGCGCTGGGGCAAGCTGCGGCGCAGGCCCGACAGCTGGCGAGCGGGCTGATGCAAGCGACGCAGCGCTCGCGCGCGAGCTGCGGCGGCTCGCCCGGATCAGGCCCGGGCGCGCAGTCGGACGGGGCAGCGTGCACCGGCTACCACCCTGGCCCCGCACCGGGCAGATAGGGGGTCGGCGGCGCGGCGCTCTCGGCCGTTGCCGGCGTTGCCGGGACCTGTCGCTGGATGCCGGTGGCCGTCTCGGCCAGATCGCGCAGCCCGGCGAGGTACGCATCGGTCAGCCGGGCCAGGCCGGCGAAGAAGGGCGTGGCGCAGCGCGCCGCCACGCGACTGGCGAAATCCGGGACCCAGCGCAGGCAGTGCAGGTCCATGAAGCGGCCAAGATCGGTGACGCTGGAGACTGTCGCCAGGCGCGCCAGATGCGCCATGAAGCGCAGCTGCAGGACCAGATGATCGTCCGGACGCTGCCGCCAGTCCGCAGCCGCCAGGCCGTAGTGGGTATACCATTCGCGGACCTCGAACATGGGCTCCTGGCAGACCAGCCGATCTTGGTCCAGCCACGGCGACTCCATCGGCGCCGCCTGCAGCCCGTGGACCAGGTAGATGTCGGCATAGTCGGCGGCCAGGCCATCGAGCGTCGCCTCGTCGACCGGGCTCGGCAGCATGCCCAGCGCCGCATCGAGCATGCACGCGGCGTCGCTGCCGGCGAGGTCGAGCGCCAGCCAGTCGGCGATCGGCGCCTGCCGCAGCGTCTCGATCAGCGCCGCATCGGGCTCGCGATCGTGCAGCCGTGCCAGCGTCTCGAGATCCTCGGCGATCTCCCGCCAGGCGACGGGGTCGAGGCGCGGCGGCCGCTCCATGAGCGCCCCCATCTCAGACCTTGCCCTTCGAATGCGGCACGAAGACGATGGAGGGACGGGTCAGCTCGGGGTCGGCCATGGTCTTGACCTGCCCCACGATCTCGTCGGCACCACCACGCGCCTTGGTGTCGTAGGTGCCCTCGCGCAGCTGGTCGATCGGACCGATGTCGAGCACCCGCATCATGCAGGCCATGACGCAGTAGGGCTTGCGACCGGCCTCGAGCTCGTCGATGCACATGTTGCACTTCTTGACCGTCTCGCTCTCCGGATCCCACTGCGGCGCGCCGTAGGGGCAGGCCGCCTCGCACCGCCGGCAGCCGATGCAGAGCGTGCTGTCGATGTCCACGACGCCGTTGTCCTGGCGCTTCCAGATCGCTCCGGTCGGGCAGGCCGGCAGGCAGGCCGGCTCGGCACAGTGATTGCAGGACATGTTGACCTTGTAGGCGTAGACCTCGGGATAGGTCCCGCCCTCGACATACTGCACGCGGCGGAAGCGAGGCCCGGGCGGCAGGCCGTTCTTGTCCTTGCAGGCGATCTCGCAGGCGCGGCAGCCGATGCAATCGACATTGTGGTGGATGAAGCCGAGCTGCACGTCCGGGACCACCGGCACGTAGGTCTCCCGCTTCTTCCTTGCCGCCGACTCCTTGATCTTGTCCTTGTCCATCGTGCTGTTCGCCATGGCGTCCTCTCGGGCCTAAAGATCGCGACGGAAGATGGCGCTGCGCGCGGTCGCGAGCACGTCCCAGCCGGGCTTGTGCTGCAGCTCGGTCTTGCGGATGTCGCAGAGCACGGTGTTGTAGGCGAAGGCGCCGGCCGGGCTCGGCTCGTCGAGGGTCAGGAAATCCGGGTTGCCGGCGCGGTCGACGCCCTGCTCGTCGAGATCCATCCAGGCCCCCTCGTGCAGCACGGCCACGCCCGGCATGCAGCGCTCGGTGACGAAGACCGGCACCACCACCGTGCCGCGGTCGTTGTAGACCTCGACCACGTCGCCCGTCCGCACACCCAGTTGCTTGGCATCCGCGGCGTTCAGGGTGACTTCCTGCTGATAGGTCTCCCGGAGCCAGGGGATGTTGTTGAAGATCGAATGCGTGCGCCAGCGCGGGTGCGGGCTCACCAGATGAAACGGATAGCGAGCGGTCAGCGGGCTGTTGAGCGACTCCCAGGGCTCGATCCACTTGGGGATCGCCGGGATCTCGTAGCCGTACTGGGTGCGCGTCCAGTCGGTGATCTGGCCGAGCGTGGTCGAGAAGATCTCGATCTTGCCGGAGGGCGTCTGGAACGGCATGCCCTGCTCGACCTGCGCCTTGAAGGCGACGTGCGGCTCCGGCAGCACGAACTTGTAGATGCCGCGACGCTTGAACTCGTCCCACGGCAGCTCGACGTGCTGGTGGGCCATCACGCGGCCCTCCCACCATTCCCGCAGATAGGCCTCGTCGACCTCGGTCGGATCGTCGAAATACGCCCGTGACGCCTTCGGATTGTAGCTCTCGCCGAAGCCCAGCCGGTAGGCCAGCTCGGTGAAGATCTGGAAATCCGACTTGCTCTCGCCGAGGGGCTGAATGACCACCGGCCGGTGGATGTAGTAGTGCCCCTTGTACCAGGGCAGGGCGACGTCGTGCCGCTCGAAGTGGGTGGCGACGGGCAGCAGGTAGTCGGCCCAGATCCCCGATGGGGTGATGGTCGAGTCCATGCACACCACGAGATCCAGCTTCTTGATCGCCTGGATCTCCTTGTTGACGTTGGTGAGCTGGTTGAACCAGTCGGACCCCTGCCAGAAAATGCCGCGAATGTTGGGCACGACGCCGTCGAATTGGTCGTTACGCGGCCACAGCCCCACCTCCTCGCGACGCAGGTCGGGATAGTTGAGCACGCAATGCGCCCAGCGGTCGGACTTGATCGAGGCGTACCAGATGTTCGAGTACTGGTCGTAGGGATACGCCACCGCCTCGGGATGCCAGGCCTTGCCGACACCCTCGGCGCAGCCGCCGAGCATCCCGATATTGCCGGTCATCGCCTGCAGCGCAGCCGCCATACGATTGTACTGCTCGCCATAGGCATTGCGCCCCGGCGCCCAGCTGGCCTTGAGCGCAGCCGGCTTCGTGGTGGCGTACATATGCGCCAGCTTGACGATGTCGGCAGCGGGCACGCCGCAGATGTCGGCGGCCCATTCCGGGGTCTTGGGCTGGCCGTCATAGGTGCCCAGGATATAGTCCTTGAAGCTCTCGCGGCCTTGCGCCCACCCCGGCATCGTTCCTTGATCCATGCCCTGCACGAAGCGGTCGATGAAGGCCTGGTCTTGCAGGTTGGTGGCGAAGATGTAGTGCGCCATGCCGGCCATCATCGCGGCATCGGTATTGGGCTTGATGGGAATCCACCAGGCGTCGTAGCAAGCGGCGCTGTCGGTGTATTGCGGATCGATGCACACGAACTTGCAGCCCCGCTGCTTGGCCAAGCGCATGAAGTAGAAGGTGTTGCCGCCGTGGAAGGTGTAGGCCGGGTTCCAGCCCCACATGATCATCAGCTTGGTGTGGGCGAACGCGTCGTCCTCGTTGCCGTCCTCGATGGTGCCGAAGGTGGTGCGCGAGCTGAAGGTCGTGGCCTGGTATGAGGGCACCGACCAGGAGCTGGTGCGGCAGCCGAACGTGCCGAGGAAGCGGCCGAGCAGACCCTCGATCTGATCGGACTTGTGCAGCACGCCGTAGGAGGCACCGGCATAGCTCTGATCGAGCAGCGCCTGCGGCCCGTAGGTGTCGCGGATCGCGACCATCTTCTCGGCGATCTGGGAGAGCACCTCGTCCCATGACGCCCGCTTGAACTTGCCCTCGCCGCGCGCCCCGACCCGGATCATCGGATAGAGCAGCCGCTCGGGCGAGTACAGCCGAACCCGATAGGAGCGCCCGCGCAGGCAGGCGCGCACCTGCGGCTTCTCCTCGGTGTCCGTCCCCCAGGGGTCACCCTGGTAGCTGCCGTTGTCGGTCGACAGCCGAACGATCACGTCACCCTTCTTGTGCGCCACCAGCATGTGGCGCGAGCCGCAATTGTGGGCGCAGCTCGTGACGACGGTCTCGAGCTCGTCGTCGGTCGGGTAGGGCGCGAAGGGGAAGGCCGCGGCCGGCTGTGGCGCCGTCGTGCCGACCAGGCCGCCGGCTAACCCCGCGGCGGCGCTGCTCTGCAGGAAGCGCCGGCGCGCGAGATTGAGGCTTGAGGTGATGGTCATGGTCTTAGCCCTCTCGGCCGGTCTCAGGGTGCGTCGATGCGAAAGCGGGGATCAGAGTCGATCGATCGTCCGAGCGCCCATTCGGGCGTCTCCTCGGGCATCCCCGGCCACGGATGACGCGGATAGGCAAAGGAATTGCGATACCAGGCGCGGCCACCGTGGCAGCCGTAGCAGACGTCCGAGCTGGTCTGCGCCAGCGCCTCGATGCGGTCGGGCTGCAGGTAGGTCACCTGATGGCGAACGGTGCGGAAGAGGTCGGTGTGGCAGGTGAGGCACCCGTTCTCGTTCTCGGCGAACTCGAAGTCCTGACGGATCTCGTGCCACGGCCCGGGCAGGCCCATCAGCTCCGCCGGGAAGCTGCCGTGGCAGCGCAGGCAGGTGTCCGACGGGTTGACCATCTTGCGCAGGGTGAAGGCGGGCAGGTCCCCGTCGCGGCCAGTGGCGGCGAGCTGGGTGCGGCCCTGCTCGAAGCGCGTCATGGCCGCCTCCTCGCGCGGATCGTTGCCCCGGTGGCAGGAGTTGCACGAGAGATCCATCACCGCGCTGGCGAAGTCGCTGGTCAGATGCCGTTGATGGAAGGTCTGCTGCGCGCCGGCGTAGGTGTCGAGCGTCTGGTACCAGGCGAGCGAATCGGCCGCGACGACGCCGGCCGGCGATTCGGCGCTGACCTTCCGCTCCAGCACCTCGGCGTGACAGACGAGGCACTGCTCGTCGCGCGCCCGATCGATCGCCGGGCTGAAGTGCAGCGGATCCCATTGCGCCTCGAGATAGGTCGCGTTCGCCGCGCGCTCCCGGACGCGGGCCAGCTCCAGCCGCGCGGTCTCCTCGTCGGCCAGGCGTGCCTGCTCGCGGGTCACCGCGCGAACCGCCTCCTCGGCCATCTGCCGCGTGATCTCGGCCGCAGCAGCCGCCGTGGCGTCGCGGGCGACCGCCTCGGCCCGACCGGCAGCCGTCGCCGCCTGCTCGGCCGCGTCCGATGCGCGAGCCGCTGCGGCCTCGACGGTCTGCAGCGCCGGCGCGACGGCGTCGGTGGCAATGCGCGCCGCCTCGAGCCTCGCGGCCTGCTCGGCCTCGGCGACCTCCCACTGGCTGACCATGCGCACCATGAAAAACGTGAGAACGAGCAGGAAGGTGGCACCGCCCGCGAAGATCAAGAATGTCGATTTGTTGCTCATCGAACGGACTGCTCCGTCGCAGACCTGGAGAGAACATCGCGGACGGGCGACCACCAGAAAGGCGACCGCTGCTCCGCCCGCAGGCGGAGCGGTCGACCGACCGCTCCGCCGTGGTGGAGCCTAGTTGCTGGTCATGCCGGACATGCCCTCCATGCCAGACATGCCAGACATGCCCTCCATGCCAGACATGCCCTCCATGCCGGACATGCCGCCCATGCCGGACATGCCGCCCATGCCGGACATGCCGCCCATGCCGGACATGCCACCCATGCCGGACATGCCACCCATGCCGGACATGCCACCCATGCGGCGGCCATGGTCCACTGCGTGCAGACCCAGCCTGGGCCGGACATGCCGCCCATGCCGGACATGCCGCCCATGCCGGACATGCCGCCCATGCCGGACATGCCGCCCATACCGGACATGCCGCCCATGCCGCCCATACCGGACATGCCGCCGCCCATGCCGCCGCCCATGCCGGACATGCCGCCCATGCCGGACATGCCGCCCATGCCGCCCATGCCGCCCATGCCGGACATGCCGCCCATGCCGCCGCCCATGCCGGACATGCCGCCCATGCCGGACATGCCGCCCATGCCACCCATACCGGACATGCCGCCCATGCCACCCATACCGGACATGCCGCCCATGCCGACGGGCGCGGCGGCCATGGTCCACTGCGTGCAGACCCATGGGCTGATGGCGTTGCCGGCCATCCCAGACATGCCGCCCATGCCACCCATGCCACTCATACCACCCATGCCGCCCATACCGGACATGCCGCCCATACCCTGGGCGGATGCCGCGATCGGCGCTGCCAACAGGGCCAGCATGCAGGCAGTGCCCATCAGGCCCTTAAAGCGCTTGGTCGCAGTCATCCCTGTGTACCCCTCAGCTCTTGCTCGAACGGACTGGAGGATCGAGCATTTATCGATGCGGGCGCCTCCCCACCCGCCCCCCGGCTCCTCGCCGGGTGACCTGTCCGACTCAGCCCTCTGGCGCCGGCCGTGGCGCGTGCAGCTGACGGATATCGTAGAGACCCGTGGCATTCGGCCGATCGAACGGCGTGTACCAGGCACCCTGGTCCGCCAAGAAGCCGAGCCCGGGCGGGATCGGCTCACTCACGCCCCTCAGGGCCTGCTCCATCCAGCCCGGAGGATGCCTGACCTCCGTGATCGTGGGCGCATTGACCGGCCGCCGGTCCGGCGCCAGCCCGGCTATCTCCGCCGCGACGCCCGGCGCCGAGATGGCGACGAGCATTCCCAGCATCGGCCACCAGAGAATCGCCACGTGTGGTGCCCTCGACATCGTTGCCCTGCTTCGCTGCTTGTCCTGCCCATTCTCTCGCAAGTCGCGTGCCAATCTGAAGAAATAGTCTTAAACTATTGAATAGTCAGTGTTATCGAGTTTGGCATGCGCCCCCGCCGAAGCGACCTGGAACTGACAAAATGTCAGGCCGGCTGCAGCCAAGCTTGTTAAGCGATTGATCTGAAAATGAAATCGGCTGACCTGACAGATTGTCATGATCTGACAAAATGTCAGGTGCTTCCCGGCGGGTCACGATCACGTCACCGACCCGTTCGCCATGCGGCACCGGCGCGCTATCTCTGCCAAGGCTAAAGACACGCGATGACGCGATAGCCCGGAGGAAGACCGCCGCCATGCTGACCCGAAGCCGGCCGACCTGGCGCATCGACGAACGCCAAGCCACCACGGAGAGCGTATTTCAGGATCGCGAGATGTGGCGGCGCTCGGGCCTGCCCCGCCGGCGCATGCTGGGTGCCATGGCCGCAGGCGGCCTGCTGCTCGCCGGCTGCCGCGATGAGCGCGACATGGCGGGCGAGGCCACGTCAGGCGACGCCGCTGCGCTGCCGCCGGCGAAGCCCGACCCGTCGGCGGGTCTCTATCCCGTGCCGGCCAATCCGGCCTACCAGCTGCCCCAGCCCTGGACGCCCCACGAGCTCGCGGCCGGCTACAACAACTTCATCGAGTTCGGCTCGCACAAGAAGATCCAGCTCGCGGCCCAGGCGCTGCCGACCCGGCCCTGGACGGTCGTCGTCGACGGGCTGGTCGAGACCCCGCTGACCATGGACATCGACGCGCTGTTGGCGCGCATGCCGCTGGAGGAGCGGGTCTACCGGCATCGCTGCGTCGAGACCTGGGCGATGATCGTGCCGTGGAGCGGCTTTGCCCTGCATCATCTGCTCGACCTCGCAGGACCGCTCGGCGACGCCCGCTACGTCGCGCTCGAGACCTTCGAGGACTCGTCGGTGGCGCACGGCCAGCGCGCCTTCTGGTATCCGTGGCCCTACACGGAGGGCCTGCGCCTGGACGAGGCCATGAACGACCTGGCGTTCATGGTCACCGGCCTCTACGGCAAGCCCGTGCCCAACCAGAACGGTGCCCCGCTCCGTTTGGCGCTGCCGTGGAAGTACGGCTTCAAGAGCATCAAGTCGGTGACGCGCATCACCCTCGTCGACAGCCAGCCGGCCACGATGTGGAACACCATCGCCGGCGACGAGTACGGCTTCTGGGCCAACGTCAACCCCAAGGTGCCGCATCCCCGCTGGAGCCAGGCCGAGGAGCGCCTGCTCGGCACCAAGGAGGACGTGCCGACGCAGCTGTTCAACGGCTACGCCGAGCAGGTGGCGAGCCTCTACCCCGACCTCGAGAACGAGATCTGGTACCGCTGAGCGGCAGCTGGGCACATTGCCCAACCAACAGCGCGCGCATCCTCGGCAAAGCCCGAAAGACCGACATCCGGCGCGTTGAAGGCATTGGTCTCGAAGGCGACCGCGAAGGCGTCCCGAGCCGCGGTGCCGGCACGATCAGCGGCGCCGGCGAGCTCGTTCTCGATTCGGCCCAGATCGATCTCGGGCACGAGCGTGATCGACCGCTCAATGCCGATGGCCGCCAGACCAGCGTTCACGCTCTCGAGCAGGCGGTTGATGCCGCCGACGGCGCCATTCAGCATCGCCTCCAGGCCGGCGATCAGCGCATTGGCAGCGCGGATCGTCAGGTCGCCGATGGTCTCGGGAAGGTTGCTCCAGATGACGACCATCGCATCGAAGGCGCCCTGGAACGTGTTGACGGTCTGATTGCCGAAGCTGACGACGGCCTCCAGCGCGCCCTGCAACGCCTCAGTGATGTTGGCCTGGATCCCGCTCCAGACAGCGGCGACACGCGCCTGAAGGATACCGGCGAGAATCCCGATCCGCTCCCAGACCTCGCTCGCTACGTCACCGAGCAGACCGAGCGCTGCGCCGAACCCACCGCTGGCCTGGACCAGCCGGCCGAACTGATAGATCAACTCACCAGCTGCCACCACGACAGCACCGATCCCCGTGCGGATCAAGGCACCCCGCAGCAACACGAGGGCGGTCGCGAGACCACGCACCGAGGCCGCGGCCACCACCATGCCGGCGACCCAGCGGCCGGCGATGAAGGCGGCGAAGGCAGCGGCTGAGGACGCCAAACGGCCGATACTGTCGAACAGCAACCGAATGGCCTGGCCGAACGGCCCGGTCGTGCGCGAGATGGCGGCCAATGCATCGGCCACCGCCTCGAGCGCTGGTGCGGCAGCGACGGCCAGCTGATTGGAAAGACCGCGCCAGATGAGCCCCAGCCGGGAGATGGCATCGTTGGTGCGCTCGATCTGATCGGCATCCTGCTCGGAGACCACGACACCGAAGGCGCGGACATCTTCGGTCGCCTGCCGCAGCGTGCCGGTGTCGATCCGGGCGATGGCGATGCTGCCTTCCTCGCCGAACAACTGACCGGCGACGGCCGCGCGCTCGGCGGCCGGCACGAAGTCGAGGATCGCCTGGTTGATCCGCCCGACGCGCTCGTCGAGCGGCAGGGCGAGCAGCGCCGCCGCTGAGAGGCCGAGCCGTTCCAGAGCGGCGACGGCCGGGCCGGTGCCGGCAGCCGCCTGGCTGAGCCGCCGGGTCAGATCCTTGGTCGCCTGCTCGATACCGGACATCGAGACACCGGCCAGCTCGCCGGCACGCTCGAGGACCTGGATGCTCGCGACCGTGGTCCCCAGTGACTGGGCGAGCTTGGCCTGGGCGTCGACGACCTGGAGGCCAGAGCGGATCATCGCCGCGGCCCCTGCAGCGAACGCCGTGGCGGCGGCGGCAGCGGCAATCTGCAGCCGGCGATAGAACGCCGCCACACGGGTGTTGGCCGCCTCCATCTCACGCGACAGCCGCCGCATGCTGCTCTCACCGGCATCGCCGATGCCCTGCAGCTCGGCACGGACCTCGCGACCACCGACGACCGCAAGACGAACGGAGACGCGTTTCTCAACCATCGTGCTCAGCCCTGATCTGGGCGTTGAGGCCGCGCACCATCATGCCCTCGACCTCGGGCAGCAGCTCGGCGCAGGCCAGCCTGTCGAGGCCCAGGGCATCGGCCATCGCGAGTGCGGCGCTCATGTCGAGGCCGAGGATGGCCCCCGGCACGGCGCGCAGCTGGCCGGTGAGCCGCTGGGCCAGGTCCCAGACCTGCCAGCCCTCGATGGTCAGCGGCCGGTTCAGGACGGCTGGGCACTCGCCGCAGGTTCGGCGGCAGGATCGGCAATACCGATCGCCCCCGCTGAAGTGCCATTGGCTGAGGGCGCGGAGACGTTTTTTTCCTCTTCCAGCAGCAGGCCCTTCGAGACATAGCGCAGCTGGAACGCCTCGAAGAGCGGCAGGATGTCGAGCAGTGCGTCGATCCCTTCCGGGCTGACGCACACGGCGTTGCCGTCCGTGTCGCCGACGCCTTCCCAGTCCAGCACGACGAGCCGTGCCAGGGCCTTGGCCATGGTGACCGCGATGGTCTCGTTCGAGGCGCCGTCGGGTAGACCAGTCACCGAGGCATCGCTGCGCGCCGCCGCCATGAGGGACGTGGTCAAGGGAGCGACGTGCAGGCGCACGCCATGGCCGAGATCGAGCCAGCGGGGCTCGCGCGAGAGGTCGAGGCGGATCATGCGTGTATCCTCAAACGTAGCTGGTGACGTCGTTCAGGAGATGCGCGCGCAGCATCGTGCCCTCGCCGTCGTCGAAGGCGGCGCGCCAGTCGAAGCTGGCCTCGACCCCGCCGGGGCCGGAGACCGAGTATTTGGGCTTGGGCAGGAAGACCCGCGGCAGCTCGAAGCGGAGCGCGTAGCCCTCGGGGAAGGCTGAAGCCGTACTCCAGGCTGACCGGATCACCATTGGCGGCCTCGGCGACCAGCGTCGCCCCGTCGAAGCGCACCGACATCGACCCCTCGGCCGAGGCGAAGGTGGGATCGGCCGCCTCGATCTTGCCGTCCTCGCGGATCACCCGCACCCGCTCGAGGTTGTTGGAGAAGGTCAGGCTGCCGCCGGTAACGCCGGCGAGGGCTGCTCCGCCACGGCGGATGAAGCCGCGGCCCTGGCTGAACCGGCGCAGCGAGAAGGCGTCCGGGCTGGCATCGACCGTGGCGGCGAACTGCTCCTCGCCCTGCGCCACCAGCTGCAGCCGCGCGTTGGCCGGCCCCTCCTGGCCCATCTCGAGGTTCAGGCTCTCCATCACCGTGCCGAGGTGGCGGAAGAAGACCGGTGTGGTGAGCTTGGATGACCGACCTCGATGGTGTAGCTCGGGATGTCGTCGGCACCGCTCTCCCAGACATGGGCATAGCCGCCGCCGGTCAGGGTCGCCCCGGAGACGAGAGCCGCCGAGACCGCGAGGGTGAAAGCGTTGCCGGTCGGGCCGGCCGTGTCGAAGGTGATCGCCAGGGTCTGCGTGCCGGTCGGCCGGGAGTAGGTGCACGTCGCGATCTCCGGATCGGCCGAGCTGTTGAGATCGCTGACCAGCTGGTCGAGGGTGTCCTCGAGGCTCGCCTGGATCTCGGTCTCATCGCCGGAGGCTGTGCCGGAGACGAAGGTCCAGACCGTGCCGTTCAGGGTGATCGTGTCGCCGGGTGACGGATTGACGGCGAAGGCGATCGTGCCGCTGGCATTCGACGGCCGTGGTCACCGGATCGCCGAACAGGCCGGTCAGCCAGAACCCGGTGCCACGCAGATCCAGCGGGATGTCGAGCTGGCCCTCGTCGGTGATCAGCCCGCGATAGGGATCCTGGGCGTTGCGGCCGCGGCCGAGCAGCGGGTCATCGCCCAGCGGCTGGGCCGAGGACAGGTCCGTCGACTTGAAGTCGAGGCTTCGATAGCCGGTGAGCGGTGCCACGCCATAGCTCGCCTCGCGGCAAGCCTTCAGCGTGGCGTCCGCGCCGTAGGCGCGCACCTTGGGCATCAGATACTCCTTGCGATGGAGGCGTCAGGCGGTGAGCGGGTCGCTCACCAGGTACTCGACCGTGACGACGAGGCGCGCGGTCAGGATCGGCGCCGCGCCCTCGATGGCGAGGGCACCCGTCTCGGGCGCCGACGGCGTCAGGTTCTCGGCGAGACCGCCCAGCGACGGATCGACTCGCAGCGCCGCGCCGATGGCCCCGAGCAGCGCATCGAGCGCCGCATCGCCGCCACCATTGGCATCGCGTGGCACGCAGGCCTCGATCTCGACGCGGTGGCTGTAGAACTCGGTGCGCGGGTTCAGCGTGACGTCCGGCTCGCCAGGATCGCCGTCGCGGACGATGACGAGGCCGGCGTCGGGCACCCGCTCGGGCAGCACTTCGTTGCGGCGGACGTTCGCCGTTAGAGTGCTGTCGAGCGTCGCAAGAATAGCCGCGAGAATGCCTTCACAACGAGACATCAGCGCGCTCCCTCGTCTTCGGAGAGTCTGGGGTGGACGACCGCGGCACGGTGCTGGCAGGCGAGCGGCGAGAGCGTCACCTCCGGCTCCCCCGGTCCGCCGTCGCGCAGGATTAGCAGGCCATTTGCCGGCACGCGCTCGGGCAGCACCTCACCGCGCAATGCGGTGGCGGGCAGCGCGGTTAGGATGGCTTCGCGAGGGGTGGGCATGTCCACTCACGCTGCGTCGTTCGTTCTATATTTATGGCCGCTTTGAGCCAATGCTGCCATGCGGCAGCAACCCCCAATTTGACCGCAGTGCGGACCAAAGGGTCGTTCGCTCCTGCCCGTCCAACCGACGCGATCGGCCCAAAAATGCATTCACCGATTTTAGTTCCGCTGCGCCGCACCTTTGGCATCGCGCCGACGATCAGGCCAACGATCGAAGGAAACTGAAGACCTCCGGCAACCGAGCGATTTGGCCACTTTGAGCGTGGATTGGCGCGCGTTTCGGCTCAACGGGGCAGTTTTGGGGCATTTGGGCTGATTTGTTCGGGTGATTTGCGGCAGTTTCGGTCGGTTTCTCGTCAAGCGGACGCAGTTCGCCCCTCCCACCATCGCCATCGGCCCATGTTGTAGGCGATGTTGGCCATGATGATGGTGGCCTCGGCGCGCTTGACGCCGATGCTGCGGATGGTGAGCTTCATCCGGTGTTTCTGCTGGGCGAAGACGTGCTCGACGCTGGCGCGGACCTTGGATTTCCGGGCATTGGCCTTGGCCGTCCGCTTCGCCATCGGCTTGCCAGTGGGCTTTCGCCGGTGGATCTGGCTCCGCTTGCCGCGATCGGCCAGGAACTTCTCGTTCGCCTTCGAGCGGTAGGCGGTGTCGGCCCATCGAAGGCCAGGAGGCCTTCGATCCGATCCCTGGAAGGGACGCGGCCAGCAGGCCGCGGAGGGACGTCGGAGGCGGTGTTGGTCGGATCGACCAGACCCTCGCGCAGCCGAGCGCCGTCGTGCGCCGCGGCGTCGGTCGCCTTCTGGCGACGGATGAAGCCGTGCCGGCGATCGATGCCGATGTGCGACTTGTAGCCGAACGCCGGGATCGCGAGATCGCGCTTGAGTGTGCCATCGGCTTCGACCTTGCCTTTGCTGGTCTTCACCGTCCAACGCGCGTCGGTGTCCTTCTGCGCCGCCTTGGCCGGCTTGCCCGGCCAGATCTCCGCAGCGCTCTTGCCGGCCTTGATCGCCGCCTTCTCCCGCTCGGTGTTGCGCTGCCGCGGTGCCGCCACCAGGCTGGCATCGACGATCTGCCCCGACATCGGCAGATAGCCGGCATCCTTGATCGCCTCGTCGAGACGGGCAAACAGCTTTTCCAGGGCATCGGCCCCGATCAGCGCCTCGCGGAAGTCCCAGAGCGTGTTCGCATCCGGCACGGGATCAGCGATCGAGAGACCACAGAACCGCATCCATCGATGGTCAGCAGGCCATCGATCCGATCTCCGGAGGAGACGCGGCCAGCAGGCCGCGGAGGGAGAGACGATCACGCACCAGATGCTCGGTCGCCTCGAAGCTCAGCCCGTGCTGCGCCTGCAGATACAACATCTTGAGCTTCAAGACGGCGTCGAACGGCGGCCGGCCACCCTGCGGCCGCGCGTCAGACCCCAAGCGCTTCCTTCAAGACCACACGAAACAGCTCGAAATCGACGATCTCCAGAAGCTTCTCCAAGAGATCCACCTGCGCCGACAACTCCCGCAGACGATCCTCGACACTCCAGAACCCCGCCTGCCTCGGCATTGCCGCCTCCCTCGTTCGCCGTCCCGAAACTAGCCGAATACGACGCCAAAGGGGAGGTTTCCGGAGGTGTCCAGCCGCTAGCCGGCAGCAACGGGCACGACGGATCCGCTAGCTCGGGGATGCAACCGGTCGGGCGGCTCGCCCTATTGTTGCTCGCCAGATGCGGCGGCCCCCTGAGGCAGCCGCTCCTTGAGACTGGCGATCTCGCGACGCAACTCGCGGAGCTCGACGACCAGCGCCTCGTGATCGGCGTGGCTCTGCTCGGCGGCCACGGCGACCGCCTCGTCCGCGTGCGTCGACTGCATGGCATTGACGATGATCGCAATGAAGAGGTTGAGCACGGCAAAGGTGGTCATCAAGATGAAGGGCACGAAGAACAGCCAAGCGAGCGGATAGACATCCATCACCGGCCGCACAATGCCCATCGACCAGCTCTCCAGCGTCATGATCTGGAAGAGGCTGTAGAGCGAGGCGCCGATCGAGCCGAACCACTCGGGAAAGGCCGATCCGAAGAGCTTGGTGGCCATCACCGCGAAGACGTAGAAGACGAGGCTCAACAGGGCCACCACCGAGCCCATCCCCGGTATCGCCTCGAGCAGCGCCTGAACGACCACCCGCATCGATGGCAGCATCGACATCAGCCGCAGCACGCGCAGGATGCGGAACGAGCGCAGCACCGAGAGGCCCTGCGACGCCGGGGCCAGCGACACCAGCACGATGACAAGATCGAAGATGTTCCAGGCACGGCTGAAGAACCGCGGGCCCATGGCGATCAGCTTCAGCGTCAGCTCGACGACGAAGATGGCGAGCGCGGCATTGTCGAGCGCCACCAGCAGCCCGCCGAATCGCTCCATGGCCCAGGGAACGGTCTCCAGCCCGAGGCACACACCATTGACCAGAATGACCGCGATGATGAAGCGCTCGAACGGCATCGACGTGACGAACGCCTCGAGCCGCGCCCGAATGCCCAGTTCCGCCGCCTGCATGAAGCTAGGCGCCCGTCATCGCTACCGGTCGCCGCCGACCGTCTCTCAACGGACGGTGAGCCGCAGCTCGATGCGCCGATTTTGCTGTCGCGCCGCCTCGTCGGCACCCGCCGCGATCGGCTGGGTGTCGGCAAAACCGGCGGCGATCAGCCGATCGGCTGGGATCCCCCACTCGGTCAGATACTCCGCCACCGTGCTCGCACGCGCCGCCGACAGCTCCCAGTTCGAGCGAAAGCGGCCCCGGCGGACCGGCAGGTCGTCCGTGTGCCCATCGACCCGCAGCATCCAGGGCAAATCGTCCGGCAAGGCATCGACGAGCTCACGCAATTGCAGCGCGATCTGGTTCAGCTCCGCCTGCCCGGCCGGGGACAGCTCGGCCTCGCCCGAGTTGAAGATCAGTCCTGCCGTGTAGGCGACGTCCCGCCCGTTCACCAACGGCACATCATCCGCCCCGGCGATCCGCGCGAGCAACTCGCCCGTCACCCTGGCCTCGCGTGCCACCGTCGCAGCAGCGGCCCCCGTCACATCCCCTGACGGCGGCTGCAGGCTGGAGCTCAATTGCGCGCTAATGGCGTTGACCCGACTTGCCGCCGCCGCTTCCTGGCCGGCCAATTCAGCACGCTGTGCCTCAGTGACGGCGCGAAGCTCGGCAAGCTCGGCCGCCAGAGCGGCCAGCCGCTCGCGAGTCGCAGCATCGACGTCGAGCAGTGCATCAATCGGCTGGGCTCCATCAGCAGCGAGCGGTCGCGTTGCGGCACCGGCTACGGCCTCCGCCTCGAGTGCTGCGATACGGGCCTCTGCCGCCTGCCGCTGCTCGGCCTCCGCTGCCGCCAGGCGCTCGGCTTCCGCGATCTCCGCGGTCGCCGCGCCGACCGCGGCGCGTGCCTCATCGAGACGGTCCTCGAATGCGCCAAGCTCCGTGCGCGCCGCCTCCAGCTCTGCTTCCAGCGAGGCAACCTGCTCAGCGGCCGACTCACGCGCCTGAGCGGTGGCCTCTCGCGCTTCCGTCACCGCTGCCTCGCGCTCCGCTGCCAGTTCCGCGAGGACTGCCTCCCGTTTAACCGCCTCCGCCTGCATCGCCTCGAGATCCGCCTCGAGCGCTGCTGCGGTATCGCGCACGGCGACACGCTCGGCCTCCGCTTCGGCCAACATCGCCGAACGCTCGGCAAGCTGCTCCTCGAGCTCGATGAGGCGCGCCTCCAGGCTCGCCTGCCGTGCCGTAGCGGTGTCCCGCTCGGCGGCGAGCGCCGTCATTGCCGCCGCACGCTCGACGACAGCCGCCTCGCCCTCCATGATCGCATCTTCCGCTGCGGCCAGGCGTGTCTCCAGGTCGTCGCGCACCGTCTGCAGTGCCGTCACCGTGTTGGTCGCCAAGCCGAGCTGACGCTCCAGCTCGGCACTGCCCGCCAGCTCGGCTTCCTGTGCGGCGAAGCGCTGCCGGAGCGTCTCGAGGTCGGTCAATGCCGCATCGCGCGCTGCCTCGAGCCGGGTCACCCGCTCATCGGCCGCCAGCCCCTCGCTCGCCTGCAGCTCGGCGATCTGCGTCCTGGCAAGGGCGAGCTCGGCCTCCAGCTCGGCCTTCGCCGCGCTCGCTGCTGCCACCTCCGCAGCCTGTGCCTGCTCGGCCTCGGCGAGCGCCGCCTCGGCGCTGCCCCGCTGCTGCTCAGCAGCGTCGAGCGCATCTCTCATCGCTGCTTCATCGGCCTGAAGCAGCGCCACCTGGCTCTCTGCCGCCATGGCGGCGTCGGTCATCTCCGCCAGCGTCGCTTCCTGTTGGGCGACCCGGGCGCGGTAGGACACGAGCTCGCGCTCGGCAAGCTCGGCCTCACGCTGGATCGCATCCCTTGCCTCACGGAGCTCGGCGAGCTCGGCCTGCAAGGCCGTCCGATCAGCGTCCGCAGCAGCTGAAACGTTCGCCTGCGCAGCCTCGAGCTCGGCGATGCGCGCCTCGGCCGCGATCAGCGCGTCGGTCCTCTGGGCGAGCGTCGCTTCCTGCTCGCCGACAACGGCCTGGTAGGCCGAAATCTCCCGCTCGGCCATGGCTGCGTCGCGGGCCAGCGCGTCGCGCGCCGCGTTGACCGCCGCTGCCTCGGCCTCGACGTCGCCCAGAGCAGCCAGCTGGCTTTCGGCAGCGATCAGGGCGTCCGTCGTCTCGGCCAGAGCCGCCTCTTGCTCGGCAACGACGGCACGATAGGCTTCGAGCTCCCGCTCGGCCATGCCGCTCTCGCGCTCCAGGCCATCGCGGTCGCCGCGCAGCTCGTCTGCGCGTGCAGCCAGCTCGGCACGCTCGGCCTCGACCTCGGCGAGAGCCGTCTCGGCCTCGGCGAGGGCAGCCTGCGCCACGTCGAGCTCGCCCAATCGGCCCTCGGCCGCGCGCAGGGCGTTGGTCGTCTCATCGAGCACCGCCGCCTGGCTGGCCAGCTCGCTCGCCAAGGTTTCACGCTCGCTCGAAACGTTGTCGATTTCCGCCCGTAGTCTCTCGGCCTCGCTGGACATGCTCGCCAGATCGACCGTCAACGCGTCGCGCTCGGCGTTGGCCTCGTCGAGCGCATCGGGCAGCGCCTGCAGCTCCGCCAACTGCGCTGCCAATGCGGCGCGCTCGGCCTCGCCTTCGGCCGCAGCAGCCTGCACGGCATCGAGTTCGGCCAAGCGGCTCTCGGCCGCGCGCAAAGCTGCCGCCGTCTCGCCGGCGCCCGCCTGCTGACCGCTCAGCTGCGTCGCCAAAGCCTCGCGCTCAGCCGATACGTTCTCGATCTCGGCTTGCAGCGTCTCGACCTCGCCGGCGAGGCTCGCCAGCTGCGTCGTCAGTGTCTCTCGTTCGGCATTGGCCGCGCTCAGCGCATCGGGCAATGCCCGAAGCTCGACGACCTCGTCGCGCAAGCCGTCGAGACGGGCCAGCCGAGCGGGTCCGCCGTCTTCCTCGACCATCGGCGCCTCGAGCGACGCCAGCGTGTCATCGAGGCCCTGCTCGAGGCTGCCGACACGATCTTGGGCATACCAGCCGACGCCGAGAGCAGCAGCGATCGGCACCAGCGTGAACGCCGCGGTGCGCTTCTGCTTGCCGCTTTCCCACTGGCGCAGATGCGCCTCGAGCTCAGAGATCCTGTTCGCCATGCCACCCTGCCAAAATCGACGTCAACGCTTGTCGTACAGCTTCCACAGCAGCTCGATGAAGCGGTCGGCGTCTTGATCCGGCGCCCCGCTGTTCAAGGCTGCCTCACGCCATTCGTCCTGCAGCACCTGCAGACCCTCGATCCGCTCGTCACGCTCGGCCATCTCGCAATGCGGAAACACGGCGACGGCGGCAGCAACGAGGCCAACGATGACGGCACCAACCTGCGGCAGCACGCCCAGGAGGCCGAGCCCGAGTATCGCGAGCCCGCCAACCAGCAAGCCCCAGAAGAGCAGCTGGTTACGACGGCGCGCGCCACGATGCGTGGCCATCAGGCTGTCGAAGGGCATGCGCGGCAAATCCGAGAGGCGTGTCTGCCCCGCCAGAGCGGTGCCATCGGTGCTGGTCAAGCCGCCACCCCACCTCGCCGCCGGTGTCGCGATACTGCCATTGTCTTGTTCCCTCCCGCTCGGACGTTTCACAAGCGCCGGGCACCGCTGACAGGTGCCAAAGCGTTTGCTTCCGCCGCGCCGGTCACCCGAGCAACAGCCGTGCCGGCAAGCGTCCCCACTTCCCGCAGACGGCGCACCCAGGTAATCGTGGCCGCTGCTTCGCGGTCCACTCGCCGATGAGCACGGGATCGTTCGAAGCCCTGCCAGTGTCGCGCGATCAACTTCGAAAAGCAATCGCCGACGCCGCAAAACGCTGCTGTGAAGAGCGTGGCCAAAGGCCTTTCCGGCAGCTGGTCGGCCCGCGCTCTCATCCACGACGCCATTGGCTAGCTCGAATAGCGACCATGCTACAGTTCTGTGCGCACTAAGCGGTTGGTTGTCAGGCGGGAGCCGGACACCGCATGAGCAGCGGCACCTGCTCCGCCGGCGACACTTCAGCGTGTCGTCAGCTTGATCTCGATCCGGCGATTGCGGCGGTAGGCATCCTCGCTGTCGGCCGAATCGAGCGGCTGGAACTCGGCGAAGCCGCGTGCGGCGACACGCTCCGGGGGGATGCCCTGGCTGACCAGGAACTGCGCCACCGAGATGGCTCGCGCGGTCGACAGCTCCCAGTTCGACGGGAAGCGCGGTGTCCGGATCGGCCGCACGTCGGTATGACCATCGACTTGGAGCACCCAAGGCAACTCCTCGGGAATCTCGTCCGCGATCGACGTCAGGGTCGCCGCGAGCTGCGCCAGCTGACGGCGACCCTCGGCAGCGATCTCGGCCTCGCCCGAGCCGAACAGCACCTCGGACTGAAAGACGAAGCGGTCGCCGACGATGCGCACCTCGTCGCGGTCGCCGAGCACCTGGCGCAACCGGCCGAAGAAGTCGGAGCGAAAGCGCGACAGCTCCTCGACCTGCGCTGCCAACGCCACATTCAGCCGCGCGCCCAGCTCCTCGATCATCGAACTCTGCTCGGCCACCTCCTGCTCGCGGCGGTCGAGTGTCTGGTCGAGCTCGGCCAGCTGCACCGACAGCGCATTGATCTGGCGGGTCAGCAGCGCGACCTCGCCCAGCGCCTCCTCACGCGCCAGATCCGTCTCGTCGAGCGCCGTCTCGAGGCTGGCTGCACTGCGTAACAGCTCATCGAGCCGAATGTCTCGATCCTGCAGCTCGCTCTGCGCGAGCCGCGTACGCTCCTGCTCGTCCGCCAACCGAGCCTCGAGCGCCTGCCGCTCGTCGCGGACGGCACCGAGCGTCTCGCGCAGGTCGGTGCCTTCTGCCTCGGCGATCTCGAGCAAGTCCGCCTGCGCCGCGATCTCGGCCTCGAGCTCGGCACGCACCGTGCTCAGGGCCTCAATGTCCCGGCGCAGCTGGACCAGCTCGGCCAAGCGCGCCTCGAGACGCTCACGGTCAGCCTCGATCGTCGCAGACGCGGCTTCGAGGTCGAGCCGGGCCGCCTCTGCCTCCGCCGCAAAGCGGTCGCGCTCCAAGCCAATCGCGGCCAGCGTCTCGTTGAGCTGCACCTGGCGATTGGCCGAAAGCGCCAGGCTCTCCGCCAGACGGTCGCGCTCCGCCGCGACATCGTCGAGCCGGTCGCTGACCGAGTCACGCTCGGCGATCGAGCCGCGCAAGTCGGCTGACAATCTGGCGACGCTGCGCCTCAACTCGGCTGCCGTATCGCGCTCGAGGCCGAGCTCGCGGTCGAGATCGGCAAGCTCGCTCTCGAGACGACCCACCGCCTCGTCGCGACCCTCCAGCTGCTGGCTCAAGAAGAACTGGGCTAGGACGAAGACCGCAAGCAGGAAGATGATGACCATGAGCAGAGCCGACAAGGCATCGACGAACCCCGGCCAGACATCTGTAGAGCCACCACGCTGGCTGCGGCTACGCGGCATGGCCGAGCCCAGTCCGCACCAGCAGCATGACGGCTCGCTCGCTGCTGCTCTCCGGCTCGCACCACGACCGGCCAGCGTTCGCGACAGTCGTCACGAGAGCCTGCCCAACAGAATGAACTCGCGACGGACCGCCCATGCTCCTGCCCGCAAGACCGTCGAGCGACCACCGACACGCCGCTGAGCGATGGCTCAAAATCGACGAGCCCGGTCGGATCGAGGCCGGCACCGCTGGCCGGCGCTGCTCGCTCAAGGCCGCAGCGATTGCGGCTCACCAGCGGCGATCGCAATCGTCCGAGAGACCAGCTTGATCTCGTTCTTGAGCTCGCGGGTGGTTTCCTCGCGGCCGTAGGCAAGCTCCTCGATGAGCCGGCCGAGCTTTTGATCGGTGCTTCGAATATGCTCGCGCGTCGCCTCGTCGAGGGTGACGTTGCCGCCTGTCCCCAGCGCCGATTGGCCGTCCTGCTGAGCCTGCATGAGCCGTCCCAGCACTTCGTGATCATGACGCATCTGATCGTGCAGTTGGCCCAAGCGGTCGTTCAGCACCGTCAGCGTATTGTTGAGATCGCTGCGCGCGTGATCGCTGCGCTCGAGCGCCAGCCGCAGTTGGTCGACGTTCTCCGCCGTCTGCTGCAGCATTCCCTGCAGGTACGCGGGCATCGACTGCGCGGCACCGCTGCCGGACATCGCCGTGTCCGCCGACGAGTGACGGGTCAGGCTGGCGAGCCATTCCTCGAGATCGTTGTAGAAGCCATTCTGCGCCTGGGTGGCTTGCAGATCGATGAAGCCCAGGACGAGGGAGCCGGCCAGGCCGAACAGCGACGAGCTGAAGGCCGTGCCCATGCCGCTCAGGGGCGCTGCCAGGCCAGCCTTCAGATCGTCGAACACGACGATCATGTCGTCGCCGGTGAGCGACAGGTCGGTGATGACCCGGCCGACCGCAGTAATGGTTTCCAACAGGCCCCAGAACGTGCCGAGCAGGCCGAGAAAGATCAACAGACCCGTCTGGTAGCGGGTGATATCGCGGCTCTCGTCGAGACGCGCGCTGATGCTGTCGAGCAGATAGCGCATCGACAGCGCATTGAGCGATGCGCGCTCGCGACGATCCTGCTCGCCAAGCGCGCCGGCGACCGGTGCCAGGAGCCGAGGCGGTGCGGCCATCGAGAAGCCGGGGCCGGCCGTGCGAAACGCCTCGATCCATGCAACCTCGGCGCGCAGCATCAAGATGCGGCGCAAAGCGTAAGCGATCCCGAGCAGGAGAACGCCGATGATCAGGCCGTTCAGCGCCGGATTCTGCATGAACGCCCGCGCGATCACGTCATAGAGCGCCGCCACGACGAACAGCGCCAATAGCAGGAACAGCACAACGCGGATGATGAAGCGGCTAGGCTTGGTCATCGTCGCTCTCGGCTCCCCGCCGCTCGGCTCGACGGGCGAGGCTGGTCGGCCACGGGTCGAGCATTGGCGCGCTTAGAGCCTGCTTGAGAAGATTTCATGATTTTTCATGAGCTTGGC
Source organism: uncultured Alphaproteobacteria bacterium (assembly GCA_942491185.1). Taxonomy (GTDB): domain Bacteria; phylum Pseudomonadota; class Alphaproteobacteria; order Geminicoccales; family Geminicoccaceae; genus SLRI01. The sequence continues at coordinate 112,686 of CALOAB010000024.1, forward strand.
AGCGAGCAGATGCGAGGAGTTGGCCGGTCGTCGATGCAGAGCATCGTCGGCCGACCAAGTACGAAGCAGGTGCTGCTGCCAAGCTCACCTCCGGTCGGCTTGTGATCGGCTCCGGCCTTGTCGCCGAGCTTGCCCGATGCCCCGGCATCGGGCTGCGCTCGGCACAGCAAGGGCGGTCGATCGCAAGCCGATGAAACATCATGAAATCTTCTCAAGCAGGCTCTGAGGCATTTCAAGACTGGTCGGTCCTCTGGATCGCAACTCACGACGATGCTCTACCAGAAATGTGTCGCGGAAGGGTTAACGCCTAACGATTGTTGCGCGGGCGCCGCAGGCCTATGCTGCCCGTCGTCGCCGGATCAGCAGGATCAACAATTTGGCGAAAGAGAAAAGCGGAGGTTCTACCCTAATGATCACGATCGATCCGGACAAGGTTTGCGCCATCATCGTCAAGGCGCGGGTCTTCGATGCTGATCTCGACACCGCCGGCGACGATCCAGGCTCCGATCTGGCACATGGCGAGGTCGACGATCTCGAGGCCAATGACGAGCAAGTCGACGAGGATGACGACGACAACACCGAGGACGAGCTCGGCGAGATGATTGCCGGCCTCAACGAGGACGAGCAGATCGAGCTCGTGGCGCTCGCCTGGCTCGGCCGCGGCAGCTACGGCGTGGACGAATGGCGTGACGCGATCACCGAGGCGGGGCGGGTGCACAACGACCGCACCGCGCAATACCTGATGGGCATGCCGCTACTGGCGGACTATCTGGAGGAAGGTCTGGCGGCATTCGGGCAAACATGCAGCTAACCGGCACGGGCTCGGCAACATTGACCTCGAGCCTCGACCGAAAGGATGCGACACTCCACATGGCGCCTTCCGGCACCGCCTGGAATGGTCTACTGAACCTGTGCTTTGGACAGCATGAGCTTGGCGGAAGCGAATGACACGTGGCCTTGGCATCTCGATATTGCTGTTCGGATTCTGGTTGATGGCGACCCTGGCGCTCTTTTGAGCGGCCCGAGACAACCCAACGGAGGCTCATGAGCAACGACCGAAGCGCCTTCTCGCGCCGCATCGGCTCCAAGATCGATGCCGATCGCGCCGAGCTGTTGCCGGCGGCGGTGAGCGAGCCCTGGACGCTGCATATTGCGACCTTCTTCTGCGTCGGTCCGATCATCGCCGGCGTCTTGTTCGGCGCGAGCGGCAAGGTGCTCGGCGCTTTGCTGGCAATCGCAGGGCTGCAGCTGGCCGCCCGCCTCATCCGTCGTGGCCGGCTCGCCGAGCGCGACTACGACGCGAGGGCGATCACCAAGGCACCGCTGCCGTTCAAGACGACCGGGCATGCTCTCGTGGGCCTTGCCGGCTTCTGCCTGGCGACGATCGCCGGCGGCCAGCCGCTGCTGCTCGGCATCCTCGCTGGCGGCATCATGGGCTTTGCGTCGATCCTCGCCTACGGCATGGACCCGCGCCGGGACAAAGGCCTGGATGCGGCCATGGCGGAGCGCGCCGGGCTCAAGGTGGAGGCCGTGCTGGAGGCGCTGGAGGAGGCACGCGGCAAAGTGCGCGCCATCGAGACCGAAGCGCGCGGCCTGCACTCGCGGGAGCTCAAGGAGCGGCTGACGCGGATCACCGCCAGCGCTCGCGGCGTCTTGCAGCAGATCGAGAAAGACCCCCGCGACCTGCGTCGGGCCCGGCGCTTCCTGGTGACCTATCTCGATGGCACGCGCGACGTGGTCGCCGGCTATCGGGCCCAGCAGAACGATTTGGCCGAAACCCCCTTGGCCGAGAATTTTCGCCATGTGCTGGAAACCGTCGAGCAGGTCTTCGCCGAGCAGGCGCAGATCCTGAGGCGCAACGAATCGCTCGATCTCGAGGTGCAGATCGACGTCTTGAAGACCCAGCTCGAACGCGAAGGTGTCCACTGAGCGCGCCCTCGCGGGTGCCATGCCTGGAGCAGATTGTATGTCCACCACGCCCGAACCGAAGCCAGCGGCAGCACCTGCGGTCGTCGCACAACCAACCACCGCGCTTGCCGGACAGCTAGCCGCCCTCTCGAACGAGCTGGTGCACGACCTCGAGCTCAATCTGGAGGGAACCGACGTCGAGAAGGTCGAGAAGGCGATGGCCGAGCTCGACGTCACCGACAGCAACTCGATCATCTTCTTCGGCTCGAAGGCCCAGGCGCAGCTGACCGAGGTCTCCGACTCGATGCTCGAATCGGTCCGGACCAAGGATATCGGCCCGGCCGGCGACGCGCTCAACACCATGGTGAGCAAGCTGCGCGAGCTGAAGTTCGAGTCCATCGACCCGCGCGACAAGCCCGGCTTCTTCGCCCGCCTGTTCGGTGCCAAGAACAAGCTGCAGGAATACCTCGACCAGTACGAGACGGTCCGCGACCAGATCGACGGGATCACCACCGACCTCGAGCGCCACAAGACGACCTTGCTCACCGACATCACCAAGCTCGACAAGCTCTACGACGTCAATCTCGACTATTTCCGCTCGCTCGAGGTCTATATCGCCGCCGGCCGGGCCAAGCTGAAGGAGCTCGACGAAGGGGTCATCCCGGCCTTGGCCAAGGCCGTCGAGGCCTCGACCGATGTCATCGAGGCGCAAAAGCTGCGCGACCTCAGGTCCAGCCGCGACGATCTCGAGCGGCGCGTCCACGATTTGCTGCTGACCCGCCAGGTCACGATGCAGAGCCTGCCGTCGATCCGCCTCGTGCAAGAGAACGACAAGTCGCTGATCACCAAGATCAATTCCACGCTCGCCAACACCGTGCCGCTCTGGCGCCAGCAGCTGGCGCAGGCGATCACGATCTACCGCTCCGGTCAGGCCGCCGCCGCCGTCAAGGGCGCCACCGACCTGACGAACGAGCTGCTGCAGAAGAACGCCGACAACTTGCGCGAGGTGAACGCCGAGGTGCGTACGCAGGTGGAGCGTGGCGTCTTCGACATCGAGGTGGTCAAGCACGCCAACGATCAGCTGATCGCCACCATCGAGGACAGCTTGCGCATTGCCGACGAGGGCAAGGCCAAGCGCAAGGAGGCCGAGCTGCAGCTCATCGAGTGTGAGGCGAACCTGAAGAGCAGCCTGCAGTCTGCCTCGGCCAGAGCGCAGAGCCTGCCCGCCGGACAACAGGGTACCGTGCCCCCGACAACCGGCTGAGCGAGCCTGGTGCCGCAGCGAGCGAAGGAGCAAGCGCCTTGATCATGGAGAAGCTGTTCGGCGAGTTCGTCGACGTCATCGAATGGACCGATTCGTCGTCCGACACGCTGGTCTGGCGGTTCGAGCGGTACAACAACGAGATCAAGTACGGCGCCAATCTCACCGTGCGCGAGGGCCAGTCGGCGGTCTTCGTCAACGAAGGTGAGATCGCCGATGTGTTCACGCCTGGGATGTACGAGCTTCGCACCGCCAACCTGCCCATCCTGTCGACCTTGCAAAGCTGGCGGCACGGCTTCGAGAGCCCGTTCAAGGCAGAGGTCTACTTCTTCAACCTGCGGCGCTTCTCGGACCTCAAATGGGGCACGCGCAACCCGGCGATGCTTCGAGATCCGGAGTTCGGGCCGGTGCGGCTGCGCGCCTTCGGCACTTACGAGATCCGCATTGCCGACCCCGCAATCCTGTTGCGCGAGGTGGTCGGCACGGACGGCCATTTCACGATCGACGAGATCAGCGACCAGCTCCGCAACCTGATCGTTTCCCGATTCGCCACGATCCTCGCCAGCTCGGGCATTCCGGTGCTCGATCTGGCCGCCAATTACGACCAGCTCGGCACGTTCGTGCATGGCCGCATCGCGCCGGAATTCGCGAACTACGGGCTGGAGCTCACCAAGCTCCTGGTCGAGAACGTGTCGCTGCCGCCTGCGGTGGAGGAGGCGCTGGATCGGCGAAGCTCGATGGGCGTGATCGGGGATCTGCGCAAATACACCCAGTTCCAGGCAGCCGAGGCGATGCGCGCGGCGGCTTCCAATCCGGCCGAAGGCGGCGGTGCTGCCACAGGAATCGGCATGGGCATGGGCATGGCGATGGCGAAGCAGATGGCCGATGCCATGGCGGGCATGGCCGGCCCGGCTGCCACTGGCGCTGCAGCATCACCACCGCCAATCCCGCAAGCGCGCAGCTTCTTCGTCGCCCGGAACGGCCAGCCGGACGGCCCGTTCGAGCTGGGCGAGCTTCGCCAGCAAAAACGCGCCGGCAGTCTTTCCGCCGACGATCTCGTCTGGGCAGAGGGGATGGGCGGCTGGGAGAAAGCCGACGGCGTGGCCGATCTCGCCAGCCTCTTCCGTGGCTCGCCCCCGCCGATTCCGGGAACCTGAGCTAGAGCCTGTTTGATTCATGCCGCTGAAGATCGGGCCCTGGGGGCCGCGCAAGAAGGCGCCTAGCACGCCCGAGGTGCCGCTCGAGCAACCCCACGGAGGCGCCGAGGCGAAGCTTGCCTGCGCACAATGCGGCGCCGTTCTGGCCTATGCGCCCGGCACCGACAAGCTCCGCTGCCTCTATTGCGGCCACGAGAACACGATCCACGAGGTCGAGACGGAGATCGTCGAGCATAGCCTCGACGATGCGCTGGCGAGCGGCGTCGGCAAGGCGCCGATCGAGGAGACGCGGACCGTCAAATGCGCATCGTGTGCTGCCGAGTTCACCTTCGATCCCGCCACCCATGCCGGCTCGTGCCCGTTCTGCGGCCATTCGATCGTCGAGAGCACCGGCGTCAATCGGCAGATCAAGCCGGCGGCAATGCTGCCTTTCCTCGTCACGGAGCAGGAGGCGAAGGCCGAGGTGAAGCGCTGGCTGCAGAACCTCTGGTTCGCGCCCACCAAGCTCAAGACCTACGCCCGTGACGAGGGACGGCTCAGCGGCGTCTACCTGCCGTATTGGACCTTCGACAGTCGGACGCGGACGCGTTACCGCGGCCGGCGCGGCGATTTCTACACGGTGCCGATGCAGGTCCGCACCCGCGTCAACGGCCGCATGGTGACCCAGACCCGACAGGTGCAAAAGGTTCGCTGGCGGCGCGCCGGCGGCGAGGTCAGCCGGTTCTTCGATGACGTTCTGGTGCTGGCCAGCCGCTCATTGCCGACCTGGATGACCGAGCGCCTCGAGCCATGGGATCTGCTGGGCCTGAAGCCTTATGCGCCCGAATACGTCGCAGGCTTCCAGGCCGAGGCGTATCAGCTCGGCCTCGACGACGGCTTCAAAGCGGCGACGATCAAGATGCGCGAGGTGATCAGCCAGGATGTTCGCCGGGACATCGGCGGCGATCTCCAGGAGATCCAGCGCATGGACATCGAGCACAGCGACCGCACCTTCAAGCATGTGCTGCTGCCCAGCTGGCTCGGCGCCTATCTCTTTCGTGGCAAGAGCTATCATCTGTGCGTCAACGCCCGCACCGGTGCCGTGCAGGGTGAGCGCCCCTATAGCTGGCTCAAGATCGCCATGGCCATCATCGCCGGCGCCATCGTCCTGGCCATAGCACTCGCCCTCTTCGGCGCCGCGCAATAACCCCATTCGCGACAAGCCAATGACCAAGTCCGCCCCCGCGCCGGGCCTTCGGCGCGATGCCTACGACCTCTTGACCGGCGACGACGAAGCGCGCGTCTGCAAGGACATCCCAGACGACGCCTGTCGTGAGCAGCCCAAGAACTTCTTCATCCACGGCACGGCGCTGACACTGACGAAGCTCGGCGACGGCCTTGCCGATGCCAAGTTGGTGCTCGCCTGGCTGCTCTCCAGCCTGGGCGCCCCAGCCTATCTGATCGGCCTCTTGGTGCCAGTTCGGGAATCGCTCTCGCTGCTGCCCCAATTGCTGGTGGCGGCGCAGATTCGCCGCCATGCGATCCGCAAGTGGTTCTGGGTCGCCGGCACGACGATCGAAGGGCTAGCGCTGATCCTCATGGCGCTGGCGGCGCTGCTGCTGGACGGGGCTGGCGCCGGCTGGGCGATCATCTTCTGTCTCGCCGTCTTCAGCGTGGGCCGCGGCGTCGCCTCGATCGCCCAGAAGGACGTCCTCGGCAAGACGATCGCCAAGACGAGGCGCGGCACCGTCTCCGGCTACGCCGGCACCATCGCCAGCCTCGGCACCGGCGCCTTCGGATTGTACCTCATTGCCTTCACCACGCCGGACGACCCCAGCTTCTTCGGCTTGTTGCTGCCGGCTGCCGCTGCCTTGTTTCTCGCCGCGGCCGCAACGTTCGCTCGTCTCGAAGAGCAGCCCGGCGCTACCGAGGGCGGCGGCAATGCGATCGACTTCACCAAGCGGGAACTCGCGCGTCTGCAGGACGACCCGGCGTTCACCCGTTTCATCGCCGCCCGCTCGCTCTTCGTGGCAACGGCCCTCATGCCGCCCTACCTCGTCAGCCTGCTCCAGCAGAGCGAGGGCGCAGGGCTCTTCGACCTCGGCCAACTGATCCTCGCAAGCGGCATCGCCGGTGGCCTCAGCTCCGCCGTATGGGGAAGGCTCGCCGATCGATCGAGCCGACTCGTCATGATGGCAGCCGGCGCGCTCGCTGGTGTTGCCGCTCTTGCAATCGGCGCCCTTGCCTTCGCCGCTCCAGGGATGCTGGCGATTCCTCTGCTCATCCCGGCCGCGATCTTCCTCGTGGCGCTCGCCCATGCCGGCATGCGCATCGGCCGCAAGACCTACATCGTCGATCTCGCCGGCAGCGACCGCCGCGCCGGCTATGTGGCGCTCAGCAACACCCTGATCGGCGTTGTCCTGCTGCTCAGCGGTCTGCTCGGCATCCTCGCTGAATGGGCCGGAACTGGCGCTATCCTTCTACTGCTTGCCATCCTCGCGACCTTGGGTGTCTGGCTCGCCCATGGCTTGCCGGAAGTGCAACAGGATTGAGTTGCCCGGATGGCGGCCCTTCGCTCCAACGGCGTGGGCATCCGCGCACGGAAGCCCTACGTGAATAGCGGAGTACCTAGAGCGCACCCCAGGCCAAAATCCCGATATAAAGGATATAGAGCCCGAACAGCGCCGCGCCCTCGCGCCGGGAGACCCGCCAGCCGCTGACCGCGAAGAACAGCATCATCACGGTCGCCGCCAGCATGACCCAGATGTCGAACTCGATGATCTCGACGGGCACCTCGAGTGGATGGACGGCCGCCGTGATGCCGAGAATGCCGAACGTGTTGTAGATATTGCTGCCGATGATGTTGCCGAAGGCGACATCGCCCTGCTTCTTCAGCGCCGCGATCACGGCGGTCACGAGCTCCGGCAACGACGTGCCGATGGCGACGACCGTAAGGCCGATGACCGCTTCGGAGATGCCAGCACTGGCCGCGAGCTCGATGGCGCCCTTGACGAGCAGGTGAGCACCGAAAATGGTGACGGCGATACCGACGACCGCCAATGCCGTCGACGCCAGGATGGTCAGCTTGCGGCTGCTCATCTGCAGCGCCGCTTCGGCCTCGTAGACGGCCGCCGCCTCGTCGGGGTTGCGGCTCTCCTTGATGTAGGTGAAGACGACGTAGGCGATGACAGCCGCCACGAAAGCGAGCCCGGTCCACCGATCGAGATGGCCCAGCAGCACCACTGCGGTGAGCGCCACGGCACTCACGACAAGCACCGCGCCGTCTCGGTAGAAGGCTTTCGGATCGCAGGCCACCGGCAGGAGCAAGGCGCCAATCCCCAGGATCAAGAGGATGTTGGCGATGTTGCTGCCGACGACATTGCCGACCGCGATACCCGGTGACCCGGCAAGAGCCGCCTGCAGGCTGGTCACCAGCTCCGGCGTCGAGGTGCCGAAACCGACCAGCGCAATGCCGATGAAGAGCGGCGACAAGCCGAGCGCCCCCGCCAGGGCGACCGAGCCACGCACCAGGGCCTCGCCGCCCAGGACGAGCAGGACGAAACCTGCCAGAAGAGACCACAGCATGAAGGCGGCTCCGATTGTAAGAGCTTCGGGACCACGCCGCTGAAGAGGATGTCGGGTGAGCCTGCAAGTGACGGCATCGATCTACAGTCCGGTGGTTGGCTGAGCCATGTGGCAAGCGGACACGCTGGTCCTGGTTGCGCTCACGTTCCTCGCCGCGGGCCTGGTCAAGGGCACGGTGGGCCTGGGCCTGCCGACCATTGTCCTCGGCATGCTGACCGTGCCGCTCGGCATCACCCAGGCGATCGCGGTCCTTCTCGTGCCATCGCTGGTCACCAATGCGGTGCAGGGGCTGACCGGCAAGAACGCGCTCGAGACCTGTCGCCGGCTCTGGCCGATGTTGTTGATGGCAGCGCTCGGCATCATCGTCGGCACCGGTGCTCTGGCACGAAGCAGCGGCACTGGCCCTGCCGTGGCGCTCGGCGTGCTGATCGCGTTGCACGGCGCCATCAGCCTGCTGGCCCCGCCATTGCCCCACCCTGGCCGGCACGAGCGCTGGCTGTCGCCGCTGACCGGCCTCGCCAATGGATTGGTCACCGGCTTCACCGGCTCGGCCATCCTGCCGGGCGTCCTCTATCTGCAGGCGCTCGGCCTCGACAAGGAGCGCCTGGTCCAGGGCATGGGGCTGTTGTTCTGCGTGTCCACCGCGATCCTGATGGTGGCCTTTGCCCGCTATGACTTGCTGACGCCTGAATTGATGCTGCTGTCGTCGCTGGCGCTGGCACCGGCGCTGCTCGGTCTGTGGCTCGGCGCTCGCCTGCGTCGACGCATCGCCGAGGAACGATTCCGCCGCCTGCTCTTCGTGGCGTTGATCCTGCTCGGAGCAGGAATCATCTGGCGCACGACCGGCTGAAGCCGAATGACTTGATCTCGGCGTTGAGCCGAAACCCGTTTCGCCGCGTAACCCTGCTAAACGGAGTAACATGATGCATTGTCGAAAGCGTGGTACGCGGCCTTATCGGGCCGCACTGATCACTGGTGCCTCGAGCGGCATAGGAACGGCCTTCGCCCGTGCCTTGCCAGCCGAGACCGACCTCATCTTGACGGGCCGCGATGCCGAGGCGCTGGGCGCCCTCGCGGCAGAGCTGGCACGGGATGGACGGCGCATCGAGGTCCTGCCGGCCGATCTCGCAGCCGACAGTGGCCCCGACCAGGTCATCGAGGCGGCGGAGAGCTTCGGCATCGATCTCTTGATCAACAATGCCGGGCTCGGCCGCTTCGGCCGGCATCTCGACAACCCGGCCGAGGCGGAAGCGATGACCGTCCGCGTCAACGTCGAGGTCATGACCCGGCTCTGCCGCGAGCTCCTGCCGGGGCTGCTGGATCGTGCTCGGGCCGAGGGCGAACGCGCCGGGCTCGTCAACATGGCGAGCACCGTGGCGTTTGCGCCGGTGCCGCAGTTCGCGGTCTATGCAGCCAGCAAGGCCTATGTGGTGAGCTACACCGAGGCCTTGCAGGCGGAGCTGGCGCGCGAGCCGATCGATCTGCTCCTCGTACTCCCTGGCTCGGTGAGCACGGCCTTCGGCGATCGAGCCGGCTACCAGGGGGGGCGCATTCCAGGCGCAATTCCGCCGGAGACCGTCGCCAGCAAGACGCTCGCCGCACTCGGGCGGCAGCGGGTCGTCTTCACCGACCGCTTGAGCGAGGCTGGGCTCGGCCCATTTGCAACGCTGCGCGGCCTCGGCGCACGTGGCGTTGCGACCGGCATCGGCCTGGCGCAAGCCGTGCAGGGCTTGCGCCGCTAGTCACACTGGCAGGTATGTGGAGAGAGGTGCGGCGTGCGCCGTCAGCCGCCGGTCGATCGCTCCTGGCCGACGAGGTCGGCAAGACGCTCGGCGGGCACGGCGCCCGGCAGGATCGTGTCGCCGATAACGAAGCTCGGCGTGCCGTTGATGGCGAGACCCTGCGCCAGCTGGATGTTGTCCTGGATGTGCTCGGCCACGGCGTCGCTCTGCATGTCCGCCATCAGCTGCTCGACATCGAGGCCCTGCGCCTCGGCCAGCCGCCGGATCGCAGCTTCGTCGATGGTGCTCTCGGCCAGCAGCCCCCAATGCATGGCCTCGTAGCCATCCTGCATGTGCGCGGCGAGCGCCGCCCGCGAGGCCAGCAGCGAATCCGGGCCCAGGATCGGGAACTCCTTCATCACGACACGGAGCTGCGGGTCGCCCTCGAGCAGTGACTGCATCGGCTCGACCATCGCCCGGCAATAGCCACAGCGGTAGTCGAAGAACTCGACCAGCGTCACGTCCCCATCGGGATTGCCGATGACCGGATCACGGTCGTCAGCCACCAGCGCATCGCGCCCGCTCGACAGCCGCTCACGCTGCTCGGCCACCGTGGACGCCTCGCGCCGACGCTGCAGCTCTTCGATCGCCTGCATGATGACTTCCGGCTCGCGCAACAGATACTCGCGAACGATGCGCTCGATCTCTTCCGTCGACGGCTCTGTCTGTGCCTGGGCCGTGCCGACGCCCAGGCTCGAGCTCAGGGCCAACAAGCCGGCTAGAGCCCAAACCCTACCACTCTGCTTCCAGCTCAGGGCCATCGTCCGTCTCCATGCTCGACGCCGGACTGCGGCCGCGGCCGATCGGCAATCATGATCCACGCTCTCGATGGCTACGCCCTAGCCCGAATGCGGCAACGGATCGAGGGCAAAGCGCCACACGACTGCGTGAAGCGATCGCCAGGGTGGCTGCACGAGCAGCGATGCACCGGCAGCCATCGATGAACGGCGGCATACCAGATTGTGACAATTCCATCACGATCGGAGTTTCGCCCCGAGCGTTAGTGGAATCGCAACCACGCCATGCGCACTCTAAATGTCTTGATATGCTTGCTGTGGGATGGACGAATAGTGGGAGCTTTCCAGCAACCAACCAGTGGCGCCTTGGCGCAACAAATGCAGGCCGGAATGCCACAGGTGGCGACGGGCATGACGCTACAGGGCGCAGGGCGCTGTCGCTTTCGCGTGATGCATTCGTCGGGCGAGACGGTCTGTGTCGATCTCGAGGCGGCGCGGGCACTGCAGCAGCAGAAACCGGGCGCGAAGATCTTCCTGGAGCGAAACGACTAGGCACGAAAAAGGGAGCGGGTTCAGTCCCCCGCTCCCCTTGTCGTGCCTTGCCGCGTGCGCGCCGGCCGAGCGGCGACGGATGCTAACGGCGTCGAGCCGCCGCGGGCCGCGCTTGGGCGGCCGTTGGCGCTACTCGAGCGACTTGACGATTTCCTCGGTCATCTTCTTGGCGTCGCCGAACAGCATCATGGTGTTCGGCTGGTAGAAGAGCGTGTTCTCGATGCCGGCATAGCCCGCCGCCATGGATCGCTTGACGAAGAAGACCGCCTTGGCCTTGTCGACATCGAGCACCGGCATGCCGAAGATCGGGCTCTGCGGATCGGACTTCGCCGCCGGATTGGTGATGTCGTTGGCGCCGATCACGTAGGCTACGTCCGCCTGCTGGAAGTCGCCGTTGATGTCCTCCATCTCGAACACGTCGTCATAGGGGATGTTGGCCTCGGCCAGCAGCACGTTCATGTGCCCCGGCATGCGGCCCGCCACCGGGTGGATGGCGAAGCGGACATTGACGCCCTTCTTGGTCAGCACGTCGTAGAGCTCGCGCACCGAGTGCTGCGCCTGCGCCACCGCCATGCCGTAGCCCGGGACGATGATCACCGACTGGGCGTTGTCCATGATGAAGCCCGCATCGTCGGCCGACCCCGACTTGACCGTCTTGTCGCCGTCATCGGCCGCCGCCGCCCCGGTCTCGCCGAAGCCGCCCAGGATCACGGAGATGAACGAGCGGTTCATCGCCTTGCACATGATGTAGGAGAGGATGGCGCCCGAGCTGCCGACGAGGGCACCGGTGATGATCAGCATCGGGTTCTGCAGCGTGAAGCCGATGCCGGCCGCCGCCCAGCCCGAATAGGAGTTCAGCATCGAGACGACGACGGGCATGTCGGCGCCGCCGATCGGGATGATGAGCAGGACACCGATGGCGAAGGCCAGCAGCGTCATCAAGAAGAAGGCCCAGCCGCTCTCGCCGGTGACGAACCAGAAGAGAATGACCAGGATCAAGAGGCCGATCAGCGCGTTCAGGACGTGCCGAGCGGGCAGCATGATGGGCTTGCTGCTCATGACGGAGGCCACCGGACCCTTGAGCGGCCCCAGCGCATTCTCGATGTTCGGCGGCAGCTTGCCCTGCAGCTTGCCGAAGGCGATCACCGAGCCCGTGAAGGTGATGGCACCGATGATGGTGCCGAGCCCCATCTCGAACAAAGACAGCATCTTGATCGAGCCGTCGGCGTTGACCAGGCCGAAATCGACCGGGTTCAAGAAGGCCGTTGCAGCCACCAGGACCGCTGCCATGCCGACCAGCGAGTGGAAGCCCGCCACCAGCTGCGGCATCGCCGTCATCTCGATCTTTTGCGCGATGACGTAGCCGATGCCACCGCCGATCGCGATGGCGGCGACGATCAGGACGTAGGCCATGAACGACGGATCGGGCAGGACCAGCAGCGTGATGACGATGGCCACGGCCATGCCGATCATGCCGTAGCGGAGACCGGCCTGCGAGGTGGTGGGATGCGACAGCCCGCGCAGGGCCAGGATGAAGCAGACCGAGGCCACGAGGTAGCCGAGGGCAGCGAGATTGACGCTCATTGACTGTTCTCCACGGCCCTCAAGTACGTTTCTTGAACATGGCGAGCATGCGGCGCGTGACCGCAAACCCGCCAAAAATGTTCACGGCGGCCAGCAGCACGGCGATGAAGCCGAGCACGGTGCCGAAGCCACCGGCAGCACCGGCCGCGATCAGGCCGCCGACGATGATCACCGAGCTGATCGAGTTGGTGATCGACATGAGCGGCGTGTGCAGAGCCGGCGTCACCGACCAGACGACGTAGTAGCCGACGAAGATCGCGAGCACGAAGACGATGAGGTTGAAGACCCCGGGATCGATCGCTTCCATGGCGTTACCTTATGACCTCTCGCTCAAGCGTCTTTGAGGTTCGGATGAACGACGGCACCGTCTTTGGTGATCAAGGCACCCTTGACGAGATCGTCCTCCTCGTTGATTGCGAACGCGTTCTTTTCCTTGTCGATCAGCAGCATGACGAAATTCATGAGGTTCTTGGCGTAGAGCAGGGAGGCAGCCGGTGCCAGCTTGGACGGCGTGTTCTGCGCCCCGATCAGCGTCACGCCGTTCTCGGTGACGATCGTCTCGCCGGGCTTGCTGCCCTCGACATTGCCACCCGACTCGGCCGCCAGGTCGACGATCACCGAGCCCGCCTTCATCGACTTGACCATGTCGGCCGTGATGATGCGCGGCGCCGACCGGCCAGGGATCTGCGCCGTCGTCACGACGACGTCCTGGGCCTTCAGGTGCTCGGCCACCATCTCCGCCTGCTGCTTTTGCTCCTCGGGCGTCAGCGCACGGGCGTAGCCGCCTGACGTCGCACCGTCATCGGGGATGAAGCCCACGAACTTGCCGCCCAGGCTCTCGATCTCCTGGCGCGCCGCCGGCCGCACGTCGGTGGCCGAGACAACCGCCCCCATCCGCCTGGCCGTGGCGATGGACTGCAGTCCTGCGACACCGGCACCGACAATGAAGAACTTCGCAGGCGTGACCGTGCCGGCTGCCGTCATCATCATCGGCATGCACCGCGAGTAGGCTGCGATGGCGTCGACGACGATCTTGTAGCCGGCGAGGTTGGCCTGGCTCGAGAGAATATCCATGGCCTGGGCACGCGTCGTGCGCGGCAGGAGCTCGAGCGAGAACGCCGTGACACCCTTCTCGCCCAACGCCTTGACCAGGTCGCGATTGGGATAGGGATCGAGGGCACCTATGAGGATCTGCCCCTTGCGCAGGTGACCCATCTCTTCATCGGTGGGTCGCTGCACCTTGAAGACCATGTCCGCGTTCCAGGCGGCCGCCGCATCGCCGAGCTCAGCGCCTGCTTTCTCGAAGGCCTCGTCGGCAATGGCCGAGCCCTCGCCGGCACCCTTCTCGACGATCAGATCGACACCGGCAGCCTTCAGCTTCTTGACGGTCTCGGGTGAGGCGGCAACGCGCTTCTCGCCATCGCGTCGCTCTTTCGGAATGCCGATTTTCATACCTAGCCGCCGCCTCCCTACCCTTTACCGGTCTCGATGCGTGGCGCTTGATAGGCAATCGATCGCGATCGCGCAATGCGGCCTTGCACAACAGCCCATTCCACGAACGATGCCTCGATCAACGCGCGCGATAACCTGAATTAGTGCGTGAACCGCGCTGCGGCCATGGCCCGAGCACGCTTCGCGGCATCGTCGCGCAAGCCCGACAGGCTGCTCAGTCCCGCATGCGCCGACCATCCGGATCGAAGAGCGGACTCGGGGCGACACGCGCCGGGCGGCGCTCGCCCAGAATCTCGACCTCGAGCGCATCAGCTCCGGCCAGGGCCGAAGGCACATAACCCAACGCCACAGAAGCCTGGCTGTAATGCGCATAGCCGCCCGACGTGACCCAGCCGACCACAGCACCTTCGTGCCAGATCGGCTCGTCGCCCATCACATCCACGCCGGCGTCATCGACGACGAGCGTCACCAGCCGCCGCTCGGGGCCCGTCTCCTGCTCCGCTCGCGCAGCCTCGTGACCGATGAAGCCGCCCCGCCGGTAATCGACGAAAACACCGAGCCCGGCCTCGGCCGGGCCGTAGAGCGGGCGAAACTCGCGTGCCCAGCTGCCGAAGCTCTTCTCGAGTCGGAGGCTGTTGAGCGCACGGCCGCCGAAGAGCTGGAGGCCGAACGGCTCGCCGGCCCGACGCAGGCTGGTGAAGAGGCGGCGCAAATTGGCCGCCTCGACCCAGATCTCATAGCCGAGATCGCCCGTGTAGGTGATCCGACCGACCAGGGCCGGCACGAGGTCGATCTCCAGCTCGCGCATGGCGAGGAAAGGAAAGCTCGCGCTCGACAGATCGGCGTCGGTCAGCGTCTCCAGAATGGCGCGTGAGGCCGGCCCGGCGACGGACAGGCCGAGCCGCTCGCTCGTCACCGAGCGCAAGGTGACCCCGGCCCCCGGCAAGTGCTGCTCGAACCAGCGCAGATGGTACCCCTCGGCGATGCCCGAGCCGGTCAGCATGAAGCGCTCCGGCGCCAGCCTGGCAAGCGTGAAGTCGCCGATCAGCTTGCCCCGCTCGTTCAGCATCGGACAGAGGCTGATCCGACCGAGCGCCGGCAGCCGGCCCGCCAGAACACGGCCCAAGAAGGCCTCGGCCCCTGCGCCCGCGATCTCGTACTTGGCGAAGCTCGATATCTCCAGGAGCCCGGCGCGCTCGCGCACGGCGCGGCACTCCTCGGCGACCACTGCATGGGCGTTCGAGCGGCCAAAAGTGACCTTCTCGACGGGCTCAGTGCCCACGCGTGCAAACCAGAGAGCGTGCTCGAGACCATACGAGCTGCCCATGACGGCGTTCTCGGCCAGGAGCAGGTCGTAGATCGGCGTCGTCCGCAACGGCCGGGCGGCGGGCAGCTCCTCGTTCGGGAAGGTGATGCGGAACCGCCGGCTGTAGTTCTCGCGCACCTTGGCGTTGGTGTAGCCGACACCGGCGAACGGCCCGAAGCGGGCAACATCCATGGCCCAGACGTCGAAGCCGGGATCGCCCTCGGTCATCCAGTTGGCAAGCGCCAGGCCGACCCCACCGCCCTGGCTAAAGCCGGCCATCACCGCACACGCACACCAATAATTCGCCAGCCCGCGGACCGGCCCAACGAGGGGATTGCCGTCCGGCGCGAAGGTGAACGGGCCGTTGATAACGCGCTTGATGCCGGCGCGACCGATCGCCGGGAAGTGCTCGAAGCCGACCTCGAGCGAAGGTGCAATGCGGTCGAGATCCTCGGGCAGCAGTTGCGTGGAGAAATCCCAGGGCGTCGTCTTCTCCGACCACGGCACCCCTGCCCGCTCATAGGTGCCGAGCAGCATGCCGCCCCGTTCCTGGCGCAGATAGATCTCCGCCTCGAAGTCGATGGCGTGCATCAGCTCCTTGGGTGCTGCCGCAACCTCGGGCATGTCCTCGGTGATCAGGTATTGATGCTCCATGGCGAGGACGGGAAGCTCGAGCCCGACCATGCGGCCGACCTCGCGCGCCCAGAGCCCACCGGCATTGACGACGTGCTCGGCATGCACCGTGCCCTGCTCCGTCACGACGTCCCAGCTCAGATCGGGCCGCTGGCTCAGCTCCGTGACCCGGTTCTGCAGCACCACCTCGGCACCCTTGAGGCGCGCCGCCTTCACATAGGCATGGGTGACGCCGTAGGGATCGACATGGCCCTCGATCGGATCGAACAGCGCGCCGGTGAAGTGCCTGGGCTCGAGCAGCGGCATCAGCTCGGCCGCTTCCTTGGCCGTGATCAGCTCGGTCTGCATGCCGAGATAGCGGCCCTTGGCATGCATCGCCTTCAGGAGATCGAGCCGCTCGGGCGTGCCGGCGAGCATGACCCCGCCGGTCAGGTGAACGCCGCAGGACTGGCCGGAAAGCTCTTCGATCTCCTTGTAGAGCTCGATCGTGTAGGCCTGGAGCTTGGCGACGTTGGGGTCCGAGTTCAGCGTGTGCATGCCGCCCGCGGCATGCCAGGTCGAGCCAGAGGTCAGCTGGTCACGCTCGATGAGCAGCACGTCCGACCAGCCGGCCTTGGCCAGATGGTAGAGCACACTCGCCCCCACCACGCCGCCACCGATCACCACCACGCGCGCCGTCGTCCGCATCCGGTCTTCTCCCGCTAGAAACGCGGAGACGTTAGATTTGCGGACTGCAGTGCGCCAGCGACGAAGGCGACGTCATGCGATGCAAATGCGGCGCGCGAGCCCGGCTCGCTCAGCCCTTCACCGCACCTGCGGTGAGTCCCTGGACCAGATAGCGCTGGATGAAGGCGAAGAACACGCAGGCCGGGATCAGCGCCATCACGGCCGCGGCCATCATCTGCCCCCAGTCGACCGAAAACTTCGAAACGAAGGACAAGAGACCCACAGGAAACGTCATCTTGTCTTCGCTGTTGATCAGCATGAGCGAGAACAGCAGCTCGGACCAGGCTGCCGTGAAGACGAAGCCCAGCGTCGCCCCCATGCCCGGCAGCGTCAGCGGCAGAATGACCCGAACGAGCGCCTGGGGCCGCGTGCAGCCATCGATCATCGCCGCTTCCTCGAGCTCTTTGGGGATGCTCTCGAGGAACGACTGCATCAGGAACGTGGCAAACGGCGTGTTGAATGCCGTGTAGACGATGATCAGGCCCCACAAGGAGTCGGTGAGGCCGAGCGGGGCCATCAACCGGTAGATGGGTGCAATGAGCAGAACCAGCGGGAACATCTGCGTCAGCAGCATGGCGAAGACGATGGCCGCCCGACCGCGGAAGGCAAAGCGCGAGAACGCGTAGCCAGCCGCGCTGGCGATCACCGTGACGGCCGCCGCCGTGCCGAACGAGACGATGACGGAGTTGCGGAAGAAGGCCGGAAAATCGCTCGCCAGCAGAACCTTGGAGAAGTTTTCCCAGGTGATCGCAGACGGCCAGAGGCGAACCCCCTCGCTGTAGAGCAAGGCCTCCGGCGTGAGCGCGATCTTGACCAGCCAATAGACCGGAAAGAGGGCGGCCAGGACATAGAGACCAATCGCCAGCCGGTGGGCGGCAACCAGTGCCAGCTGTTGCGCCAAGGTTCGGGTGACGCTGGTCATGCGGTGCTCTTGAAGGTCCGCCGCAGCTGATGCAGCAGCACGGCGTAGAAGAAGAGCAGGAGGAGCAGCACCATGGCCACGGCCGAGGCGTAGCCGAAGTCGAGCTTCCGGTAGGCGGTCGTGAAGATGTAGGACGGCAGAATCTGCGTCGCGTTCGCCGGCCCGCCATTGGTCATGACGATGATCAGATCGGCGAAATTGGAGATCCAGATCGTCCTTAGCAGCACCGTGATCGCGATCATCGGCGCCAGATAGGGCAGCGTGACGTGCAAGAAGCGCTGCCAAGCCGTAGCACCATCGATCGAGGCCGATTCGTACATCTCACCCGGGATCGCCTGCAGAGCTGCCAGCAACGTGATGGCGAAGAACGGCACGCCGAACCAGACATTGGCGGCAATGGGCCCCCACATGGCGAGATCAGGGTTGCCCAGAATGCTGTAGGGCTCCTCCAGCAGGCCCATGGCGAAGAGCCAGTGCGGGACAGGGCCGATCACCGGGTTCAACAGCCAGACGAAGGTCAGGCCCGAGAGAAATGTCGGGACGGCCCAGGGCAGGAAGACCACCGCCTGGACGACCCGCTTGCCCCAAAACGCACGGTTGAGCAGCAAGGCGAGGCCGAGCCCGAGCAGGAACTGCAGCGTCACCGAGCCGAAGGTCCACCAGGCCGTGTTGACCAGTGCCCGGCGAAACACCGTATCCGATGTCAGCAGCGTCTCGAAATGCGCCGTGCCGACCCAGCCGCCGGCGAACGGGTTGAGGATGCGAATATCCTGAAACGCATAAGTGAAGCCGACGATGAGCGGCACGAACATGACCAGCGCCAGCAGCAGCAATGCCGGCGACAGATAGATCCAGGGCTCGAGAACGACGGAGAGCCGCCCGGGTGGCCGGACGGCTCTCTCATTCACCGCGGCGCCTATTGGGCCGCCAGCCACTTCTGCTGGGCCTCGGTCAGGTAGGCGGCCCACTCAGTGGCCACTTCCTCGGCGGTGCGGTCACCCAAGAGCGCCTCCTGGCCGTTCTGGATCGACAGCACATCGGCGAAGTAGCCGAACTCCTCGAGATAAGTCGGCATCGAGGTCGGCTCCCAGCGCGGGTCGTTGATCTCGGTGAACCAGCCCTCGAAGTTGGGCCCGGTGAAGAACGGGTCCTGCTCGGCACCTTGATGGATCGGGATCACGCCCACGAACTTCGACCATTCGAGGTTCATCTCGCGGCTCGACAGATGCGCCACGAGGTCGAACGCCAGATCCTTGTCCTCGGCGGCCTCGAAGATCGACCAGCCGGCATAGCCGATGGTCGGGAAGGACTTGTCCGCCGGGCCGAGCGGCATCGGCGCCACGGCGAAGTCCTCCGCCGGCATCCGCTCCTTGATCGCGATCAGCGCATCCGGGTCCTGGTCGAGCATGGCGCAGGTGCCGGAGTAGAAGCCGGCGACGATCTCGTTGAAGCCCCAGCTGACGCTGTCGCGCGGGACCAGGCCGTTCTGGTACATGTCGACGACGAACTGCAGGCCTTCGATGGCCTTGGGATCGTCGAGCGTCGAGGTGCCGTCCTCGTTGAAGTATTTGTTCTCGCCGAGGAAGTTCAGCATCATCATGATGTAGCCGTTGGTGGCACCCGGCCCGCCACGCAGGCAGTAGCCGTACTTGCCGTCGAGCTCGGCGATCTTGGCCGAGTAGTCGTAGAACTCCTCCAGCGTCTCAGGCGCCCGATCGAGGCCGGCCTCGGCGAAGAGCTTCTTGTTCCAGAACATGGCCCGCAAGTAGAAGCCATAAGGAATCATGTGCGTCTGATCCGGAACAACGCTGCCGAACTCTTTCGTGGCGTCGGTCAGCTCAGCGGTGCCGTCCCACGCCTCCATGTAGGGGGTCAGATCGACGAGCTGGTTGTTGTTGGCATAGAGCGCCACCCAGCGGTCGGGCATCTCGACCACGTCCGGCGTCTGCCCGCCCTGCACCATCGTCGCCAGGCGCTCGAACGCCTGGCCCCAGGGCAGCGACGTGATCTCGACCGTCACACCCGGATTGGCTTCCTCGAAGGCATCGACCATGGCGCGCAGCTGCTCGGTGCGCGGCGGGCTGGTGATCACCTCGACGAGGCTGATGGTCTGGGCTGCGGCACCGCTCGCCCCGAGCATGAGGGCGGCGGCCGCGGTAAGCAGGCGTCTGCGCATGATGGGGTGTCCTCCCTTTTGATGCTGTATGGCGGCCGTTATGGCGCGGTGCCGAGGGCGCCGTCCAGGTCGGCAATGAGATCGGCCGGCGATTCCAGCCCGACATGCAGGCGAACGAGCCGCGGCGACACACCGAAATCGACGAGGCTGTTGTGCTCGCCAGCCTGTCGGAGACCAACGGCGGCCGGAAACACCAGGCTCTCATGACCGCCCCAGCTGACGCCCAGACGAAAGAGCTTAAGCGAGTCGCAGAACCGGGTGACGTCGACCTCCGGGGCGAGTTCGATGCTAAACAGGCTGGTCGTCCCAGACAGGCCCTGCGCCTGCTGCAAAGCTGGATGATTGACCCTGGCCACCTCGGGCCGGGCCACCAGCCAATGCGCCACCGCCAGCGCTGACGCCTCCTGCCGCTTGAGCCGCACCTCCAGCGTGCGCAGGCCGCGCAGCAACAAGAACGCCTCGAACGGGGCCAGCTTGCCGCCGAGAAACGGGTAGGTCAGGCGGTTGATGCGGTCGATGTGCGCAGCAGAGCCGCAGACCACGCCGGCCACGGTATCGCTGTGGCCGGAGATGTATTTGCTGGCGGAGTGGATGACGAGGTCGACGCCGAGCTGGTGCGGCTGCTGGAAGAGCGGCGTGGCCCAGCTGTTGTCGATGACCGAGACGGCACCGGCATCCCTGGCGAGCCCGGCCAGCGCCTGCACGTCGTGGGTCTCGAAGACGACGCTGGTGGGGCTTTCCAGATAGAGCAGCTTGGCACCATCCACCGCTTCGGCGACAGCGCCGAGGTCGCGGCCATCGACGAAGGTCACCTCGATGCCGAGCCGCGGCAGCAGGCGCCGAAAGAGCCGGTAGGCATCGGGATAGCAATGGCGCACGCAAACCATCCGCTCGCCCGCGGCGAGAAACGCCAGGACCGTGCTGCTGATGGCGGCCATCCCGGACGCGAAGCCGCGCGCCGCCTCGGTGCCTTCGAGTGCCGCGAGCTTGGCCTCGAGCGCCATGACCGTCGGGTTGTCGCCGCGAGAGTAGATCGGCTGATGCCGCTCGCCGGCGAACACCGCCTCCATCGAAGCGACGGAATCGAAGGTGAAGAGCGAGCTCTGGTGGATCGGCGGCACCACCGGTCCGCCGCCGCCGGCAAAGGCGAAGAGCTCGAGCTCGTCATGCGCCAGCAGCGTGGCCTGCGAGGAGGTCGAATCTGCCATGAACGAGCACCCATCATTTGACCGCGTCGAGCGGCGTTGGACGCTCCGCCTAGCGCAGATGCCTGCTTGCCGCCAGCCGCCGAACGGCCCATTCCTTAACGCCATCAGCCAGCTGGAACAGCATGACCACCCGAATAGGCTTCGTCCATCGGACCGACTACCGTTTTCCGAGACCCGTCACGCTCGGACCGCACGTCATTCGCCTGCGGCCGTCGCCTCACACTCGAACGACCATCTCGAGCTACAGCCTCGAGGTCGAGCCGAAAGACCATCGGCTGCACTGGCAGTTAGACCCTTTCGGCAACTGGCAGGCCCGGGTGTTCTTTATGGCGCCCGCAGACCGGCTGCAGGTCACGGTCGACATCATCGCCGAGCTCGCTGTGGTCGACCCGTTCGACTTCTTCGTCGAGCCAGAGGCCACGACCTGGCCGTTCGCCTACGACCAGGCGCTGCTCGAGGACCTGGCACCCTATCTGGAGACGGCGCCTGCCGGGCCAGGGCTCGCGGCGATGCTCGAGTCGATTCCCCGCACGCCGCTCTACACCGTTGATTTCCTGGTCGACCTCAATCGCCGGCTCGCCACATCGATCGACTACGTCGTGCGGCTGGAGCCGGGCATCCAGACGCTCGAGGAGACGCTGTCCCTGGGCTCCGGCTCTTGCCGGGACACCAGCTGGCTCCTGGTGCAGCTCTATCGCCATCTCGGCATCGCTGCGCGGTTCGTCTCGGGCTACCTGATCCAGCTGGCCGGTGATCCGGACGGCTCGGACGGGCCTGCCGAGGACATCCCGGACCTGCATGCCTGGGCCGAGGTGTTCCTGCCCGGTGCCGGCTGGATCGGCCTCGACCCGACCTCCGGCATGCTCACCGGCGAGGGCCATATCCCGCTCGCCGCCTCACCCCGGCCCGACCACGCAGCACCGATCACCGGCACCACCGAGCTGCCGAGTGCGAGCTTCGAGCACGAGATGGTGGTGCATCGCCTTGGCGAACGGCCGCGACCGCTGAGGCCCTTCGTGGCCGACACGTGGTCGGCCATCGACGCCCTTGCCCGGACGATCGACGAGCGGCTGCATGCCGACACGGACCTTAGGATCGGCCGGCTGCAGACCGGCGAGCCGGGCGGCGCGATCATGGCCGATTGGGCGACATCGCTCACCAGCCTCGAGGGCTCGGCGCCCAGCGCCACCGACGCCTTCCGCCTCGATGGCCTGCCGGCAAGCAGTGCACCGTCGCCGATCGTCGTCGAGGCAGCGTTCGCGACGCGACCTGACCTGCTGGGCTCGCTCATCCGCTACTGGCAGCGCCATCCGGCCTTGTCTTATGCGTTCTCAGGCGGGCAGGTCGGCCCGGAGGGAGCGGCGCCGCGGGTGGACGAGCTGGCCGGCGACCGGCTCGCCGATCTCGACCTGGCGCTTCGCCTACTGGGCGCGAGCGAGGCCCAGCCAGATGACTGCCTCGGCGATCTGCTCACCGATGCTGCGGGCCGATCAGAGGGTGCGGAACTCGCGTTCGACGGCAACCCAGAGCCGTCTGGCGATCAACGCCTTCGGCCTGGCACCGGAGCCGCGCATGGCCCTGCTCGAAGAGCTCTTGGTGCGCGCCCTGGCGCTGCGGTTCTCACACGAACCCTGCCGTTCGCCGCTGATCGATCACGGCATCCAGCTCCACGACCGGTTCATGCTGCCCTACTGGCTCGCCCGCGATCTAAACTCGGTCCTGGCTGAGCTTGCGAGCTTTGGCCTTCATTTCGAGCCTGCCTGGTTCGACGCGCAGCAGGAGTACCGCTTTCCGCTGCTCGGGACAGCCGAGATCGCCGGCGTTCGCCTGGAGCTACGCGCCGCACTCGAGCCGCCGCGGCTGCTCCGCGCCCGCTCCGAAGCTGGCGTCACCAGCCGCCTCGTCGACGATTCGCTCGACCGGCTGCAGCTGCTCGTGCAGGGCGACCTGCCGAGCCACCAGACCGTCACCTGCAATGGCTGGACGCTGCCGCTGACGCCGACGCCCGACGGTGCGCAGATCGCCGGCATTCGCTTTCGCGCGCGGCACCTGCCTGCCATGCTCCATCCGACGATCGGTGTTCAGTCACCGCTCACCTTCGATCTCGTCGACCAGCGCGAGGGTCGATCGCTCGGCGGCTGCCGCTACCATGCAACGAAGCCGGATGGCGGCGTCTACGACGTCGCGCCGATCAACGATCTGGCCGCGGAATCCCGCCGGCTTGCGCGATTCGAGGCCATGCGGCATACCGCGGGCATGATGCAACCAAGGCGTTCATCCTCAGCCATGCAGCTGCCGCACACCCTGGATTTGCTTCATGCAGCCGGTTGAGCGGGGCCGCGCACTTTGACGATCACGCTCTCGGCGGCCACCGACCAGGGCCAAACGCTGCTGTCGCGCTATGCGCCGGGGCCGAACGGCTTCGATGAGCTCATCGGCCAGGACGGCGCACCGCGCCCGACCTGGTTGCCGTTCCTCGACAAGCTCGAGAGCATCGGCGCCGACGGCCGCGCCACCATCGCCCGGACCACCGAGCAGAAACTGCTCGAGAGCGGCATCGCGTTCAACGTCCATGCCGATCCTGATGACCGGCAGGCCGCGTGGCGCCTCGATCTCTTGCCGGTCATCCTGGATGCACCCGCCTGGCAGGAGCTGGAGGCCGGGCTGATCCAGCGGGCACGCCTGATCGAGGCCGCGCTCCAGGACCTCTATGGGCCGCAGCGCCTGCTCCGCTCCGGGCTGCTGCCGCCATCCCTGATCTTCGGCAACCCCGAATACCTGCACGCCTGCGCCGGCTGGCCCGAGCCGCCCAAGCGGTACTTGCACATCTACGCCTGCGACGTGGCGCGCGATCTCGATGGCGGCTGGCGGGTGCTCGCGGACCAGATCGACGCCCCGGCCGGCAATGGCTGGCTCCTGGCCAGCCGGGTGGCGCTCAGCCAAGGGCTCGGCGAGCTCTACCTGGAAAGCGGCGTGCGCCGGGTCGCGAGCTTCTACAGCCGCCTGCAGGCCGGTCTTCAGGCGGCAGCACCCGGCGACGAGGGCCGCATCGTCGTGCTGTCGAACGGCCCCAGCGACCCCGGCTACTTCAGCCACGCCTATCTCGCCCGTTATCTGGGCTATGCGCTCGTCGAGCCCGCCGATCTCACCGAGCGCGACGGGCAGCTCTATCTGAAGACGCTGGAAGGCCTGCAGCGGGTCGATCTCGCCATTCGCAAGATCGGCGGCAGGCTGGCAGATCCGTTGAACCTGCCCAATCGCACGGGAGGCGGCACGGCCGGCCTGGTCCAGGCGGCCCGCCTCGGGCGAACCGTCATCGCCAACGGCCTCGGCACGGGCGTGCTGCAGAACCGCGCACTTGCCGCTTTCTCCGGCGCTCTCGCCGAGACGCTGCTCGGCGAGCCGGCGATCCTGCGCGAGGCCGAGGCGCTTTGGCTCGGTGACGCAGAGGCCCAGCAACGGGTGCTGGAGGAAGCCGATTGGCGGGTCAGCCGGGTCACCGCCCGACACGATCCGGGGCTCACCGGCGACCGCATCGATCCGCTGCCGATGCTCGCCGATGACGACGCCCGGCGCCGCTTCCTGGCCCGCGAGGGACATCTCTGGCTGGCTGAGCGGGCGAGCCCGCTGCCGACGACGCCGAGCTTCGACGGCAAGGGCCTCCAGCCGGTGCATTGGGCGATGCGCGTCTTCGTCGCCATCGACGATGACGGCTGCCATGTGCTTCCCGGCGGCCTGGTTCGGCAATCGTCGGAGCCGGCTGCCGTCGGCCTGCCGAACGGTCATGGCTCGAAGGATCTTTGGGTGCTCCGAGCACCCGGCGACGGCTCGGTACCGAGCATCCTGACCCGGCGCTTCGCCCAGGTCCATCTGCGCCGCACCGGCCGCGACCTGCTGTCCCGCACGGCCGAGAACCTGTTCTGGCTCGGCCGCTACACCGAGCGCGCCGAGACGGTGCTCAGGGTGCTCAGGGCCACGCTGAATCGGCTGATCGAGGATGGTGGGCCAGATCGACAGCCGGCTTTGCTCGAGACCTTGTTGTCGGTCCATATTGCCACCGACCAGGCAACGCCGGGCAGCCACCGCCAGCGGATCACCAGCGCGCTGGAGCGGCTGCTGCATGCGCCGGAGCCGCCCTACGGCATGCGCAGCTCGCTGGACGGCTGCCGCCGCAACGCCACCTTGGCGCGCGGCGTGCTGAGCCAGGATGGCTGGTGGATCTTGAACAACCTCTTCAACGATCGCCGCTGGCGCAAGAGCCAGCGCCCGGTCATGGCCGCAGCACCGATCGATATCGTCAATCACGGCATTCACGAGCTCGTCGCTTTTGCCGGGACGGCGGCCGAGAACATGACCCGAAACTACGCCTGGCGGTTCCTGGATATCGGCAAGCGCCTGGAACGGGCGCTGCAAATGGTCGATCTCACGGCGGCCCTGACCCACAAGCGCGCGAGTGAGGTCGATGAGAGCCTGGCGCTGACGGCGCTCCTGGAGATCGGCGACAGCTACATGACCTACCGCTCGCGCTACGCCGTGACGCCGATGGCCGTGCCGGTGCTCGACCTCTTGATCCTCGACGAGAGCAACCCGCGCTCGCTGGCCTACCAGCTCGTGGCGCTCGAGGCGCACCTGGCGGCCTTGCCGCATGACGGCCCCTACCGCTCGCCCAGCCTGCGCAAGGTGCTGGGCCTCTTGACCGAGGTCAGGCTGGCAGATCCGGATCGGCTCGCCGAGGATGACGGCGGCGCCCGACTGGCGGCGTTCTTCGCCAAGGCGCGAGCCGATCTCACACCGATCTCGGAGCTGTTGGGCCGCGCCTATTTCGTCCTCGCCGAGACGCCGACCAGCACCTTCGCGATGCGTCGCGAGGAAACCGCCGAGGCCATCGAGCATTGATCTACGATGTCCGCCACAAGACCGTCTATCGCTACGGCCTTGCCGTCTCGATGTCGCACCATCTGCTGCATCTCGAGCCGCGCGACACCGGCCATCAGCAGGTCGAGTGGTTTGCCCTTCGGGTCGACCCCGAGCCTGGCTTCGACGACCGGGCGACCGATGCCTTCGGCAACCCGACACGCACCATCACGCTCGATCAGAGCCATGACCGGCTGGTGATCGAGGCGGAAAGCCGCGTGCATCTGGCCCACCGTGAGCTGCCGGACCCGCTGGCGACCCCGCCGTGGGAGGGCGTTGCCGCCTTGCGGCTCGCCGCCATGGACGATCCATCGCTGGACGCGAGCCGCTTCGCCTTCGCCTCGCCCTTCGTCGAGCTGGACGACGCGCTCGAGCTCTATGCGAGAGAGAGCTTCACGCCGGGCCGGCCGATCCTGGATGCCGGGATCGACCTGAACCGGCGCATCTTCGAGGATTTCACCTTCGATTCTACCGCCACCACGCTGGCGACTCCGGTGGCGGAGGTCTTCGCCCGGCGGCGTGGCGTCTGCCAGGATTTCAGCCATTTGATGCTCGCCTGCCTGCGCGCCATCGGCCTCGCCGCGCGCTACCAATCCGGCTACCTGCTGACCCGTCCACCGGAAGGGCAAATCAAGCTCGTCGGTGCGGATGCCAGCCACGCCTGGGTAGCCCTCTACGTGCCGCGCAGCGGCTGGGTGGAGCTCGATCCCACCAACAACTGCCTGCCGATGCAGGAGCACGTGACGCTGGGCTGGGGCCGCGACTACAGCGACGTCAGCCCGGTTGCCGGCATCGTCTATGGCGGCGGCAGCCACGACCCGGAGGTGGCCGTGGACGTGAGCCCGGTGACGGCACCATCGCTCGCGCCTCGGCTCGGGGCTGCAGAGTAATGGAGGTCGATTTCGTCATCGTCGGCGCCGGCAGCGCCGGCTGCGCGCTCGCCTACCGCCTCTCCGAGGACGGCCGCAACACTGTCCTGGTCCTGGAATATGGCGGCACCGACATCGGGCCGCTGATCCAGATGCCAGCGGCACTCTCGATGCCGATGAACATGGCGACCTACGATTGGGGCTACCAATCCGAGCCAGAGCCCGGCCTCGATGGCCGCAGGCTGCATTGCCCGCGCGGCAAGGTCATCGGCGGCTCGTCCTCGATCAACGGCATGGTCTATGTCCGCGGCAACGCCGCGGACTACGACACCTGGGAGGCCATGGGTGCTGCGGGCTGGGGCTACCGCCATGTGCTGCCCTACTTCAAGCGGATGGAGACCAGCCACGGTGGCGAGCCCGGCTGGCGCGGCACGGACGGCCCGTTGCATGTGACCCGTGGCGCCCTTGCCAACCCGCTCTACCGAGCCTTCATCGAGGCCGGCCGCGAGGCCGGCTACAAGTCGACCCAAGACTACAACGGCCGACAGCAGGAAGGCTTCGGGCCGATGGAGATGACGGTCTTCGGCGGCCGTCGCTGGTCAGCCGCCAACGCCTATCTCCGCCCGGCCCTGCTACGGGCCAATATCGACCTCGAGACGCGCGCCCTGGTCACCCGCGTGCTGTTCGAGGGCAACCGCGCCTCGGGCGTCGAGGTCGACCAGGGCGGCGAGCGGCGAACGATCCGCGCCCGCCGCGAGGTCATACTCGCCGCCGGCGCCATCAACTCGCCCAAGCTGCTGCTGCAATCAGGCATTGGTGATGCCGCAGCGCTCAACGCGCTCGGCATCACCAACAAGGCGCATCGCCCCGGGGTCGGCGCCAACCTGCAGGACCACATGGAGGTCTACATCCAGTATGGCTCCAAGCAGCCGATAACGCTCTATCGCTACTGGAATGCGCCGATGAAGGGGCTGATCGGCCTTTGGTGGCTGCTCGCCAAGCGCGGCCCGGGGGCCACCAATCATTTCGAGGCCTGCGCCTTCATCCGCTCCGCGCCCGGCATCTCCTATCCCGATATCCAGTACCACTTTCTGCCGCTCGCCGTTCGCTATGACGGGCAGACCGCCGCTGGCGGGCACGGCTTCCAGGCGCATGTCGGTCCGATGCGGGCGAAGAGCCGCGGCCGCGTCTGCCTCGTCTCGACCGATCCTCGTGACGCGCCGTCCATCCGCTTCAACTACCTGGATGATCCCGAGGACGTCACCGATTTTCGCCGCTGCGTCCGGCTCACCCGCGAGATCTTCGCGCAGCCGGCCTTCAGTGATCACGTCGAGACTGAGCTTCAGCCGGGTCCTGACATCCAGTCGGATGCCGACATCGATGAATTCATTCGTGCGCATGCCGAGAGTGCCTACCACCCCTGCGGCACCTGCCGAATGGGCAGCAGCGACGACCCGCTGGCTGTCGTCGATGCCGAATGCCGGGTGATCGGTGTCGACGGGCTGCGTGTCGCCGACAGCTCCATCTTCCCGCAGATCACCAACGGCAATCTGAACGCACCGTCGATCATGGTCGGCGAGAAGGCGTCTGACTGCATTCTCGGCAAGGCGCCACTGCCGGCAGACCCGGCATCGCCGTGGCTGCATCCGAAGTGGCAAACCAGCCAGCGCTGACATCGATGGCCATCAGCCGCGCACCAGCGGGAGGTGGCGGCGCTCGATGGCGAGCTTTCGCGCATCGTCTGCCGGGACCGGTCGGCTGAACAGATAGCCCTGCAGCTCGTCGCAGCCACAACCGCGCAGGATATCGTACTGGTCGTGAGATTCGACGCCTTCGGCGATGATCTTGAGGCCGAGCGCCGAGCCGAAGGCGATGATGGCGCGCGCGATGGCCGCACTCGACTCGTTGTGCGCGATATCGCGCACGAAGGAGCGATCGACCTTGAGCGAGCGGATGGGAAACCGCTTCAGATAGGAGAGCGACGAGTAGCCGGTGCCGAAATCGTCGACCGCGAGGTTGATGCCAAGCGCGTGCAAGGCGCCGAGCCGTCGCGCCGCGTCGACGACGTCCTCCATGATGACGCTCTCGGTCAGCTCGAGCTCGAGCAGATGGGCCGGAAACCCGGTGCCCTGCAACGTGCGGCCGATCCCCTCGACGAGGTTCGGATCGTTGTATTGCCGGCCCGAGATGTTGATCGCGAGGCGCAGCGGTGCGACGCCGGCCTCGAACCATTGCTGCAGCTCACCGCAGGCGGTCTCGAGCACCCATTCGCCGATCGCGACGATGGCCCCGGTCTCCTCGGCGAGCGGAATGAACTCGGCCGGCGGGACCATGCCGAGCTCCGGATGGCGCCAGCGGATCAGTGCCTCCATGCCGACGATGCGCGACGACGCGAAGCTGATCTGCGGCTGGTAGAGCAGCAGGAACTCGTTGCGCTCCACCGCGTCCAGCAGCTGCTGCTCGAGCAGCAGCCGATCGGAGGAGGCGGCGTTCATGGCACCGGTGAAGAAGCTGTAGCCCGGCCCGGAATCTTGAGCGGGTTGATCGAGCGCCGCCTCGGCGTGCGCGACCAGTGTCTCCGCACCGTCACCGTCATCCGGGTAGACGGCGATGCCGATCGTGGCGTCGACACCGATCTCGCGGTCAGCGACGGTCAAGGGCTCGCGCAGCTGGTCGAGCAGGGTCTGGGCCTTGCGCGCGGCGTCATCGGGACCGGCCAACCCACCGACGATGACCGCAAAGCGCAGCTCGGCCAGTCGCGCGGCCGTATCGAGCCCGCCGATGCACCCGACGATGCGTCGGGCGATGGCAGCCAGCGCGGCGTCGGCAGCGCTGCGGCCGAGCGAGCAATCGATCAAGGACCGGCGATCGATCTCCAGAACGAGCACCGCAAGCATGCTCTCGGCATCGGCGTTGCGCGCGATGTTCTGGCGAAGCCGATCGAGACAGAGGAAGCGATTGGGCAGGCCCGTGGAGCTGTCGAAGTAGTGGGCGTCGCGAAGCCGACTGTCCGAGACCGGATCGGCGGTCAGGCGCACCATGACGTGCCGATCCCCATCGATGACGACCGGCTGCAGCGTCATGGGCATCAGCCCGCCGGCAATGCCACCGCCATCCCGGGCGACATCGAGCGACCCGTTCGAATCGTCGATCGCAGAACTATCCGACAGTGCCGCGGCAAGCGCCGCCAAGCCGCAATCCTCGTCCGGGAACAGCAGGTCGATCGCCGATTGACCGACCAGCTCTGCCATGGGCTCACCGAGCAGCTCTGCGGCCGCACGGCTGCACGCCGATAGGCTCCCATCAGGCTTCAGCAGCAGCGCCGCGATCTGCAGCAGATCGAGGATGCGGACCAGCTGCTGCTTCTCGCTGGACAGGCGGGTCGCCGCCGCTGCGGCCTGGTCCTGCCGGACGACCTCGGGGCTCGGCAGCAACCGAGCCCGGCCGAGCAGGCCGATGACCTCCTCTGTGCTTGGATGCCGGACCGGGAGAACCGAGTCCTCCAACCACACGCATCGCCCGTCCGGCAGCGCCAGGCTGTAGCAGCCACTGAGCGCCGCCCCGCTCAGCAATCGGTGATGGCGCGAGCGGAGCGCCTGCCGATCGCCAGCGCTGGCCCAGTGCAGCCAGCCATCCACCGCTTCGTCGATCTGCAGGACCTTGCGGAAATCCGGGCTCGACGCCGTGACGCGCCAGCGACCGTCCGGGGCAAGCCCGGCGGCATAAGTGAACTCCTGGGCACGAGGGTCGAGGCTGGGTTGCGCCGGCCAGCACGCTTCCAGTCGCTCAGGGTCCGTCACCGGCTCGAGGATCAAGGCGTAAAGCCCGCCCAGGCGGAAGCCCCGAACGCGCAGCAGGCGAGGCCCGTCCAGATCGCAGGCCGCGAGCAGATCGGCAGTGCGACCGTCGGCGATGCAGCGTCTCAGCTCGTCCGCTCGTGCGGCATCGACCAGCCGGTCGACCAGGTCGGCCAGACCACCCGCCTCAGCGGCAATGGCGTTGCCATGCCAAAGAGCGCGCCACGCCCGATTGCAATGGACGGTCTCGAACGATCGGTCCGGCGTGCCGCTCGACGCGTCGCCAGGCGCGAGCAGAAGGGCAGCGAACGGCAGGGCGTCGAGGAACGAGACGGGGGTTGGAGGCGGATGAAGCGCGGGTAATTCCGATGACACTCAATGGTCCGGGTTCGATTGTCTGCCTTAGGCGGGCGATCGCCAAGGCACGACACTAGCTACCAAAACGGGAAAAACTTTGCATTATGTTATCCTTAGACGCAATATTTGCCTTGCCGCAAGGCAAGCGCGCTCGATCGGCGTCGCGGCTTTGCAACGTTCGTGGCTGGCGTCGCAGCAGGTGCGCTCAGCGCTCCAGGAGCGCTTCCAGGGTGCCGGGCAGCCGGGGCAGCAGATCGACGGCGAGCATGGGCGTCGAGCAGTTGCGGGCAGCCTCGGCATGTAGCCAGGTAGCCGCCGAGGCGGCGTCGAACGGCTCGAGACCTTGCGCCAGAAGACCAGCAATCATCCCGGCGAGCACATCGCCACTGCCGGCCGTGGCGAGATTGCCGGGCGCCGTCGGGTTGAGCCGCGCCCGACCGTCCGGAGCAGCGACAACGGTGTCGGCGCCCTTGAGGAGGACCGTGCAGCCTAGCTCGCGCGCCGCCTGTAGCGCCCGGCTCAACCGATCGCCCGTGGCCGCGCTGATCCGGCTGAACTCACCATCATGCGGCGTGACGATGCATCGGTCATGCAGTGCAAGCCCAGAGCCACGGCGCATGGCGGCACCCAGCACCGTGATGGCATCCGCATCCAAAACGGTTGGTCGCGAGGCCCCGAGCAGGCGCCGGAGCAGCAGCTCCGTCCGCCGCCCGAGCCCGGCCGCCGGGCCGAGCAGGACAGCATTGTATCGGCTGTCGGCAAGGAGCCCATCGAGCTGGCCCGGCCGATCGAGAGCACGCGTCATCAGGCTCTGGCAGGCCGCCGCATAGCCGGCCAGCGCGTCGCTCGGTGCGGCGACGGTCACCAGCCCGGCACCTATCCGTGCCGCTGCTACTGCCGCCATGCCAGCGGCCCCCGTCCGGGTCGCACCACCACCCAGCACCAGCGCATGGCCAAAGCTGTATTTATGCGCCGACGGTCGACGTTGTGGCAGTCGGCCACACCATTCGGCCGGCACATTGACGCGCAAGCCTTCGTCATGCGCTTCGACGGCCGAGGCTGGAATGCCGATATCGGCACAGACGATCTCGCCCGCCATCGAGCGGCCAGGCTCGAGCAGGTGGCCCGGCTTCAGGCAACAAAACGTGACCGTGAGATCGGCCTTGGGCGTGCCGGGCGAGACAGCGCCTGTGCTGCCGTCGACGCCGGTCGGCACGTCCACGGCGACCACATGACGGCGCCCGGCGACGATTCGCTCGAGACTGGCAGCCAAGCCGTCGGTCAACGGTCGGTCGAGCCCGGCGCCCAAGACAGCGTCGACGACCAGCTCGGCGGAGAGCCCGGCAGCTTCGTCCAGGTCCGCCACCGAGCCGCGCCAGCGCCCTGCGGCAGTCGCCGCATCGCCGCGTAGCCGGGCCGGATCACCAAAGGCCGCGACCCGCACGGGCCAGCCGGCCGCCTGCAGCCGACGCGCGATGACGTAGCCATCGCCACCATTATTGCCGGGGCCGGCGAGCACGAGGACCCGGCATGGCGGAAATCGCTCGACGATCGCGCGGACGACCGCCTTGCCGGCATTCTCCATCAACTCGATTCCCGGCACACCGCTCGCGATCGCCGCTCGATCGACCGCAGCCATCGCCCGCGTCGTCAAGATCGTGCGCGAAACCGTTCCGGGCTCTGCCATCGCTCTCTCGCTTTCATCCGCGGCTCTGCCGTTAGCCATTTCTTAAGAGGTCGCTGGCAAAACCGGTAGCTGTGAGGTCGGCGAGACGGTCGCGGACCGCGGCTTCAGGGTTCCAAGATGCCCAGCATTGTCGATTTCGGCCGCCTGCATTCATTCACCAATGGTGACCCAGCGCTGGAGGCCGAGCTTTGCGGCCTCTTCGTCGAGACGGCGACACGGTATCTGGACGAGCTGGCGCTGCATCAGGCAGACCCGCGCGACTGGAGCAGAACCGTGCATAGCCTCAAGGGCGCCGCCGGCAATTTCGGCGCTGTGGCGGTGGCCGAGTTGGCCAAGCGCGCCGAGCACCAGGCGCCGGACACAGCCCTTCTCGCTCAACTGCAAGCCATTTTTGCAGAAACGAAAGCAACCTTGGAGCGACATCTGCCGTAGCAACCTCGCTGGCGGCCGGTCGCCGATCGCTGCTCGTGTCGACCTCGTGACAGCGATCGGTCACGCACCTGTCATGCCAAGGCTCCAACGCGACTGAAAAGCAGGAATTGTCGTGTTTCCACGACTGCGTTGGATCGCGGCAACACCGCGGCCACAACCGCGGGTTCCACCAGAATTCCCTTGATCACGATCGGGGTTTCGACTGTTATCGCGCCAGTCTTGCCGGGTCCGCCTCCGCTACGGTGCTTGAGCTGTTGGCGTGCGGGTCGCGGATGCAGTAGTCAGAGGAACGGTGTGATGCGGAACGGCAACAGGTTGCTTGCAGTAAGTGCCCTCTGTGGCGCATTGACCGCCTGCGGCATGAACCTGAACCAGGATCCGAACGTCGTGCCCGGCCCGGCCGACTTCAGCGAGCCCAACCTGGATCCGACCCAGCAAGACGACTTCGATCTCTACGTCTGGGACGTCGACGACGTGCGCAACATGGCGCCGCAGGGCTCTGCCTTCACGCAAGGCCTGCGCGACGGCTATATCGAGCTCGCCGACACCGAGTCCTCCACCGAGCTCTTCGCGTCGAGCTACAACCATTTCATTCGCAAGGCCGTCGGCTCCGCCAAGGGGCTGGCAATCATGCCCGACATGGTCAGCCTGTGGCCGTTGAGCGATGCCCAGGTCGATGAGCTCAGCGCCGCTCGGGCACGGCTCATGGCCGGGCTCGAAGGCAATGGACGCCTGAAGGCCCCAGGTGCCGCCGCGCGGGCGCAGACCTCCTTCGATTGCTGGCTCGAGAACGAGGGCGAAGGCGATCTCGCCGGTGCCGCCGAATGCAAGGCGGCCTTCGAGGCGGCGATGGCCGAGGTCGAGCAGGCGCTGGCCAGCGATATCGGCAATGTCTACCTGGTCTTCTTCGCTTGGGATCGTGCCGACGTCACACCGGTTGCCGCCACCATTCTCGATCAGGTGGCCAATGATTTCGCCGAGGGCGAGGTGCCGACGCTGGTCCTTTCGGGCCACACCGACACCACCGGCACCGCCGAGTACAACATGGCCCTGTCCGAGCGACGCGCGCGCGCCGTGGCCGCCGAGCTGGTTGCTCGCGGCGTGCCGGAGACGGCGATCGAGGTCACGTGGTTTGGCGAGACGCAGTTGCGGGTGCCGACCGGCGACAATGTCAGAGAGCCGCAGAACCGCCGCGTCGAGATGCTGTTCGCCGAGTAATCGCGCTCTTGGGAGGTTGGGTCAGCCGACCCGGCCTCCCCGCTGCGGCGCTGACAAATAGCACAGGAACTAGAGGCGCTGCCCCGTTGAGCGTGAGCTAGCGATCGTCGTCAGGTCGCATGGGGGTGGCGGCGCTCACACGAGACCGCAGCGAGGCTTAGCCCGCGTTCAACGCCGACCAGAGCTCGGTGACGTATTTCTTGAACCAGACCGTGTAGCGCTCAGGATGGTCTTTCATGTCCGCGGCGAGCGCGGCGGGCTCGATCCAGCGCACGGCATCCGCCTCGCGAGGGTCCGGGTCAATGGGCCCCTCGTAGGTGCCCATGTAGACAGAGACCAGCTCGTGCTCGGTCATGCCGTGGTCGAGGGCGGACCGATAATGGACCTTGGTGACGAAGCTGAGCGGGCAGGCGAAGCGAAGCTCCTCGAACAAGCGCCGGCCGGCAGCCGCCTCTGTCGTCTCGTTCGGCCGCGGATGGCCGCAGGCAGCATTGGTCCAGAGCCCGCCCGAGTGATACTTGCGAAGGCTGCGCCGCTGCAGGAGCCAACGCCCCTCGTGATCGTAGACCAGAACCGAGAAGGCGCGATGCAGGGCACCGCTGCGATGCGCGGCGAATTTCTCCTCGACGCCCAGAACCTGATCGTCCTCGTCGACGAGAAGCAGGTGCTCGCGGCGATCTTCCGGCACGATTTCATCGAGCTCGTGCATAATCTCTGGATGCTCGAGGCTTGGCATCATCCCTCCAGTGTCTAGCTAGGTTGACACGCCGGGCTCGACAGAGTCAAGGAAGGGATCACCTGCGCCTGGGACGGCGGTGCTGCTGGCATTAGCTGCTCGGCGGCCGCTGACGGGTGGCACGAGAAAGGTAGAAAAGGTTGAGCGAATTGATCGTTGGCGTGATGGGGCCGGACGCAGCATGGCAGTAGCGTTTCCCTTCTCGGCGATCGTCGGACAGGACGAGATGAAGACCGCCATCCTGGTCGCGGCGATCGAGCCTGCGATTGGCGGCGTGCTGGTCTTCGGTGACCGCGGCACCGGCAAATCCACCGCCGTTCGTGCCTTGGCCGCCCTCCTGCCGCCGATGGAGGTCGTGGCCGGCTGCCGCTACAATTGCGATCCCGAGGCCGCGCCCGGCGCCTGCGCCGATGGCTGTGACCTCAAATCCCAGAGCAAGGCACCCAAGCACCACAAGCAGCCGGTGCCGGTGGTCGACCTGCCGCTCGGTGCCACGGAGGACCGCGTGGTCGGCGCTCTGGATCTGGAGCGCGCGCTCAGCCATGGCGAGAAAGCGTTCGAGCCGGGCCTGCTCGCCCGCGCGCACCGCGGCTTCCTCTATATCGACGAGGCGAACCTGCTGGAGGACCATCTGGTCGACCTGCTGCTCGACGTCGCAGCCTCCGGCGAGAACGTCGTCGAGCGCGAGGGATTGTCGGTTCGCCACCAGGCGCGCTTCGTCCTGGTCGGCAGTGGCAATCCGGAGGAAGGCGAGCTTCGCCCCCAATTGCTCGATCGCTTCGGCCTCTCCGTCGAGGTCACCACGCCGCGCGATCTCGCCACCCGGGTCGACGTGGTTCGGCGTCGTGACGCCTTCGAGCGCGATCCTGAAGCCTTCAAGGCGCAATGGGCCAAGGCGGAAGCCAAGCTGCGGCGCCGCCTCGACAAGGGCAAGAAGAAGCTGGCGTCGGTCGAGGTGCCCGATTCCGTGCTCGAAACCGCTGCCCGACTCTGCATGGCGCTGGGCACGGACGGCCTCCGCGGCGAGCTGACCCTGGTCCGCGCGGCACGCGCACTGGCGGCACTCGACGGCGATGATGTGGTCGGCGACAGCCATCTCAAGCGTGTGGCGCCAACCGCACTCCGCCACCGGCTTCGCCGCAACCCGCTCGACGAGGCGGGCTCGACGGTGCGCGTCGAGCGGGCCATCGAGGAGCTCTTCGGTTCGTGACATCGACTGCCGAGAGCACGTCCGAGGCGATGCCCCAGATGAGTGGTCATGAGCCGAGCGGCGATGACCTGAACGAGCGGAGTGCCAGGCGCTTCGACGAGGCGCTGGTGGTCGCCAGGCTGTTCGCCGTCGACCCGGCCGGCATGGGCGGCGTCGCGGTTCGCGCCCAGGCGAGCCCGGTGCGCGACGCATGGCTGCGCTGCCTCAAGGCCTTTCTCCCGGCTGCGACGCCTGTGGTCCGCGTGCCGCTTCACGTCGGCGAGGACCGACTGCTCGGCGGCCTCGACCTCACGGCGACCCTGGCCGCCGGCCGGCCCGTCGCCGAGCGTGGCCTGCTGGCTGCGGCGAATGGCGGCGTGCTGCTGCTCGCCATGGCCGAGCGCTTGAGCAGCTCGACGACGTCGAGCGTGACCGCAGCCATTGATCTGGGCGCGGTCATGGTCGAGCGTGACGGCCTCACGCTCCAGCACCCGGCCCGCTTCGGCATCGTCGCACTCGATGAAGGGATCGAGGCCGACGAAGGCTTGCCGTCGTCGCTTGCCGACCGCCTCGCGTTCTGGATCGATCTCGGCGACATCTCATCCCGCAATACGCCAATCGCCGAGGCGGCAGCGATCGATGCGGGCGCGGACGAGGTGCGCGAGGCGCGCGCGCGGTTGGCGGCGGTAGCCACCGGCGACGATGTGGCCGAGGCCCTGGTGTCGACCGCCATGGCGCTCGGCATCCTCTCCTTGCGCGCTGTCATTCAATGCTTGCGCGTCGCGCGGGCCGCGGCAGCCCTCGCCGGCCGCAACATGGTCGAGGAGGCGGACGCATCGCTGGCGGCGCGCCTCGTCCTCGCACCGCGCGCAACACAACTGCCGCCAGCGCCGGAAGACACCGACGAGGCGATGGACGAGACCGAGCCGCCGCCGCCGGACGACCAACCTCCCCCACCGCCAGACTCGCCCGAGCCGGAGACGAAGGACGAGCAGGAGCAAAAGGACGAGACGCTCCCCGACCTCGACGACATCATCCTGGCCGCAGCAGCCGCCGCCATCCCCCCAGGCCTGCTCGACCGCCTGAAACTGCAAGGTGGCTCGCGGGCGCAGGCACGCGCCGCCGGCAAGGCCGGGCAACTGCAGAAGGCGAAGCGACGGGGGCGCCCCATCGGCACGAGACGCGGCCAACCGCGCGGCGGCAACCGCCTGGCCCTGGTCGACACGCTGCGCGTGGCAGCCCCCTGGCAGCCACTCCGCCGCCGTGAGCGGGACAATCGTGCGCGCGACAATGGGGAAAGCGGCTCGGCCACACGACGCATCGAGGTCCGCCCCGATGATCTGCGCATCTCCCGCTTCAAGCAGCGCACCGAGACGACGGTCATCTTCGTCGTCGATGCCTCGGGCTCGACCGCCTTCAATCGGCTGGCGGAGGCCAAGGGTGCCGTCGAGCTGCTGCTCGCCGACTGCTACGTGCGGCGCGAATCGGTGGCGCTCATCGCCTTTCGCGGCAGCAGCGCCGAGCTGCTCTTGCCGCCGACCCGCTCGCTCACCCGGGCCAAGCGCTCGCTCGCCGGCCTGCCGGGCGGCGGCGGCACGCCACTGGCCGCCGGGCTGGACGCCGCGGCCGAGCTGGCCGCTGCCGTCACCCGCAAAGGTCAGACACCCATCCTCATTCTGCTCTCCGACGGTCGCGGCAATATAGCGCTCGATGGTCAGGCGATCCGCGCCGCGGCCGAGGCGGACGCCCAGGATGCCGCAACCCGGCTCCGCCTCGCCAGCGTCACGACGCTCTTCGTCGACACCTCGCCACGGCCGCAGGCCAAGGCGCAAGCGCTGGCGGCGGCAATGGATGCGCGCTATCTGGCAATGCCGCGGGCCGATGCGGCAACGCTGTCGCGCGCGGTGAAGGCCAATACGGCAGGCCGGCCCGGCTAGCTGATACTTGGCGATGGGCCACCCTGGAGATCAGGCTTTGTGGGAGCGAGACGGCAAGGACTGGCCCAATCGTGACGCCAGCCGCTTCGTGCGCGCAGCGGAACTGCGCTGGCACGTCCAGGACATGGGGCCGAAGGGCGGAAAAGCGCCGGTGGTCCTCCTGGTCCACGGCACCGGTGCGGCGACCCATTCATGGCGCGATGTGGCGCCGCTCCTGGCGCGACATTTTCGCGTCATCGCCATGGACCTGCCGGGCCACGGCTTCACCGACAAGCCGGGCCTGCGCCGGCTGTCGCTGCCGGCCATGGCCCGATCACTGGGCCAATTGTTGGATCAGCTCGACGCGGCCCCGGCTATCGCCGTCGGCCACTCGGCCGGTGCCGCCATCCTGGTGCGGATGATCGTCGACCGGCTGATCGAGCCCTCGACGCTGATCAGCCTCAATGGCGCCTTCCTGCCGTTCAAGGGCTTCGCCGGCACCGTCTTTCGACCGGCAGCCCGGCTGATGGCCTTCAACCCGCTGGTGCCGCGGCTGTTCGCCAGGCGCGCGCGCGATCCAGCGGTCCTCGGCCGGCTGGTCGGCAATACCGGCTCGAAGCTCGATGCCAGGGGGGTCGAGCTCTATGGCAGGCTCGCCAGCGACCACCGCCATGTCGCGGGTGCGCTGGGCATGATGGCCGAGTGGGATCTCGAGCCCATCGCCCGAGATCTACAGCACCTGCCCTGTGAGCTGCTGCTGGTCGTCGGCGCGCATGATCGAACCGTGCCACCCTCGAACGCAGCGCGGGTGAGCGAGCTGGTGCCGAAGAGCCGCCTGGTGACGCTGGAGCGGCTCGGCCACCTGGCGCACGAGGAAGCACCGGAGCGCGTGGCCGAGCTGATCATCGAGGAGGCTGAGGCGGCCGGACACATCGGCACGCGGCAAGCGCGCGAAATCGACGCAAAAGGCTAGCCCTCCAGCGAAAAATCGGGTTACAAGTGTCAGGCCATGTTGACACTCGATGCCGCCTCACCGTCTTCAACCGTGCCAAGCGGGCCGCCGCTGGGTGCTATGCACGAAGATCACAGGCCGCATGCGGTGGTCATCGGCAGCGGCTTCGGCGGCCTTGCGGCTGCCGTCCGTCTCGGCGCCCGCGGCTACAAGGTGACCGTGCTCGAGAAGCTCGATTCACCGGGCGGCCGGGCCGGCGTCTTCCGCCAGGACGGCTTCACCTTCGATGCCGGGCCGACCATCGTCACCGCACCCTTCCTGTTCGAGGAGCTCTGGCAGCTCTGCGGCAAGACACTGGCCGACGATGTCGAGCTCAGGGCCATCGCGCCCTTCTACCGCATCCGCTTCGACAACGGTGAGCATTTCGACTACTCGGGCGACCCTGCTGCCATGCGCGCCGAGGTGGCGCGGCTGTCGCCGTCCGACGTCGAG
Source organism: uncultured Alphaproteobacteria bacterium (assembly GCA_942491185.1). Lineage (GTDB taxonomy): Bacteria > Pseudomonadota > Alphaproteobacteria > Geminicoccales > Geminicoccaceae > SLRI01. Next base: position 152,212 of record CALOAB010000024.1, read on the forward strand.
GGCTACGAGCGCTTTCTCGAGCTTTCCGAAGCGATCTTCAACAAGGGCTTCGTCGAGCTCGGCCACGTGTCGTTCGACAAGCTCACGGACATGGCGAAGCTCGCCCCGGACCTGCTGCGGCTGCAGAGCTGGCGCAGCGTCTACAGCCTGGTCAGCCGCTACGTGAAGGACGACCGGCTGCGGCACATCTTCAGCTATCACCCGCTGCTCGTCGGCGGCAACCCGTTCACCGCGAGCGGCATCTACTGCCTCATCGCCTTCCTCGAGCGCCGCTGGGGCGTCCATTACGCCATGGGCGGCACCGGCCGGCTCGTCACCGGCCTGGTCGACCTGATCCACGGCCAGGGCGGCACCGTGCGACTGAATGCCGGCGTGGCCGAGATCCTGGTCGATGCCGGCAAGGTCGAGGGCGTCAGGCTCGAATCGGGCGAAACGATCGATACCCCGGTCGTCGTCTCGAACGCCGACTCGGCCATGACCTACAAGTCACTGATCAAGCCGGAGCATCGGCGTCGCTGGACCGACCGGCGCATCGCCAAGGCGCGCTACTCGATGAGCCTGTTCGTCTGGTACTTCGGCACCAGCCGCCGCTTCGAGGACGTGCCGCATCACACGATCCTCATGGGGCCGCGCTACAAAGAGCTGCTGCATGACATCTTCCATCGCAAGGTGCTGGCGGATGATTTCAGCCTCTATCTGCACCGTCCGACCAAGACCGATCCCTCACTCGCGCCTGACGGCTGCGACGCCTTCTACGTGCTCTCACCCGTGCCGCACAACGACAGCGGCATCGACTGGTCGGTGATGGCCGAAGTGTTCAGGGCACGCGTTGCCAAATACCTGGAGGATACCATGCTGCCCGGCCTGGAGAGTTGCGTGGTCACGTCACGCATGGTGACCCCGGACGATTTCGAGCACCGCCTGTCATCGTTCAAGGGCGCTGCCTTCGGCCTCGAGCCGATCTTGACGCAAAGCGCCTGGTTCCGCCCGCACAACAGGAGCGAGGATATCGAGGGCCTCTATCTGGTGGGAGCCGGAACCCATCCGGGCGCCGGCCTGCCGGGCGTCCTCTCCTCGGCGAAGGTGCTCGACAGCATCGTGCCACAAGGTGTCCAGCATGGCTGATACGGATCGCCAAGCGCAGGCCGACCTCGCCGAATGCCGGGCCATGATCAAGGCCGGCTCGCGGACCTTCCATGCCGCCTCGCTGCTGCTGACCGCCAAGGTGCGTGATCCGGCTTACGCGCTCTACGCGTTTTGCCGCCTCGCCGACGATGCGGTCGACCTCGGCACCAACCGGCTGGCAGCCCTGGAACGCCTGGAGGAGCGGCTCGACCTCGCCTATCAGGGCCGACCGAAGAACCTCGCGGCCGATCGCGCTTTCGCGCGGATGGTCGAGCGTTTTGCCGTGCCACGCACCTTGCCCGAAGCCTTGCTCGAGGGCCTGCGCTGGGACGCGGAAGGCCGCCACTACGACGATTTGGCGGCGCTCGAGGCCTATGCGACGCGCGTCGCCGGCACGGTCGGTGCCATGATGACGCTGGTGATGGGCGTTCGTGACCCTGTAGCGCTGGCCCGTGCCACCGATCTCGGCATCGCCATGCAGCTCACCAACATTGCCCGCGATGTCGGTGAGGACGCAGCGAACGGCCGGCTCTATCTGCCGCGAACCTGGCTCACCGAAGCGGGCATCGACGCCGATGCCTGGCGCCGTGCGCCGGTGTTCGACGATCGTCTGGCGGCCGTCGTCAGGCGGCTGCTCGAGTCGGCCGATCATCTCTATGAGCGGGCGACGCCTGGCATCGCCAAGCTGCCTTTGGGCTGCCGGCCGGCGATGCTGGCGGCCCGCCGGCTCTATGCCGAGATCGGCCGCGAGGTGGAACGCGCGCAGTTCGATTCCATGTCCCGTCGAGCGGTGGTGCCGGCCCGACGCAAGGCGGCGCTCCTGGCTTTCGCCTTCGCCGAAGCGCCGATCCTCACGACCCGCGAGGAGGCGCCTGCTTTGCCCGCGGCGCAGTTCCTCATCGACGCGATCGAGAGCTCCGTTCCCTCGATGCCGCCCGATATCCCATGGTGGGAGGTCAGCCGTGGCCTGGGTCGAATGCTGGAGCTGATCGCTGTCGCCGAGGCGCGCAACGCCGCCCAGCGATCGATGTCTGGCCAGACGGCTAGCGCCGCCGGGTATCGCCAAGCGGAAGCATGAGCAACTTCCCGATCATCCTGATCGAGGTCATTCTGGTTTTCGGCGGTGTTCTCGCCTTCGGCATCTGGCAGCTGCGCGCGCTCAAGAAGCAAGAGACGCCACCGGACGACAGCGACCGGCAGAAGGACGGGGACGAGCCGAAGTAGCGGCGCCGCTTGCCGCTACCCGGACTGCCTAGTCGAAGCTGTCCTTGAACTGCGCGATGGCGGCCGGATCGTAGCCCTGGCTCGCGAGATGCAGCTGGCGGCTATAAGGGTGCTGCAAGGCCCCGGTCGCCAGATCGTCGCTCGCCACCGTCTCGACGATGCGGCCTTGGCGCATGATCGCGAGCCGGTCGCAGACATGTGCCACCACCCCCAGGTCATGGCTGACGAAGAGATAGGTCAGGCCGCGGCGGCGGCGGAGATCGTTCAGGAGATTGATGACCTCGGCCTGGATCGACACATCGAGCGCCGAGGTCGGCTCGTCGAGCAGCAGCACCTCGGGCTCGAGGATCAAGGCGCGTGCGATCGCCACGCGCTGGCGCTGCCCGCCGGACAGCTGATGCGGAAAGCGGTAGCGGAACTCGGGCCCGAGCCGCACCTCGTCCAGCGCCCGGGCAATGCGCATATCCGCCTCGTCGAGGCGATGGATCGTCAGCGGCTCGCGCAGCGTCGAATCGATGGTCCGCCTCGGGTGCAGCGAGCCGAACGGGTCCTGGAAAACCATCTGCACGTGCTTGTAGAAGGCGAGCGGCGGCTTGCGCTGCAAATCGCTGCCGGCGATCCGCACGACGCCCTGCCAATCCGGGTTGAGGGCCGCGAGTGCGCGCAAGATCGTCGATTTGCCCGAGCCGCTCTCGCCGACCAGGCCGAAGGCGCTCTTCGCCGGCACGGTGAAGCTCGCCTCTCGAACGGCTTCGACCCGCGCTTTGCCGACCCCGAAGCCGACGCTCAGGCTCTCGACCTCGATCATCAGAGGTCGAGCCAGGCCGGGTCGCGCTCCATGACGGCGAGCGGCGCGCCCCGCTTCTCCGGCCGCGGCAGGCAATCCAGGAGCCCTCGCGTGTAGGGATGCTGCGCGTCGTCGAGACGATTGGCGTCCAGCTCCTCGACCACGCGGCCGCCATACATGACCAGCACCCGATCGCAGAAGGTGGCGACCAGCTCGAGGTCGTGGCTGATCAGGATCAGCCCCATGCCGCGCGCCTCGACCAGCCGATCCATGATCGCCATGACCTGCAGCTGGATGGTGACGTCGAGCGCCGAGGTCGGCTCGTCGGCGATCAGCACGTCCGGATCGGGGATCAGCATCATGGCGATCATCGCCCGCTGCCCCATGCCACCGGAGAGCTCGTGCGGGTAGGCGCTGAACACCCGCTCCGGATCGTCGATGCGCACGGCCTCGAGCATGGCGATGGCAGCATCGCGCGCGGCCTTGCCGGAAAGCCCCTTCTTCACCCGCGCGGCCTCGACCAGCTGCTGACCGATGGTCATCACCGGATTGAGCGAGTATTTCGGGTCCTGCATGATCATCGAGATGCGTGAGCCGCGGACCGATCGCCAGGTCCGCTTGCTGGCGCCGCGAAGGTCGATGCCGGCGAAGCTGAGGGTCGTGGCTTCCACGGTCGAGCTGGCCCCCGTCAGGCCGAGGATGGCGCGGCCGGTCTGCGACTTGCCGGAGCCGGACTCGCCGACGATCCCGAGCTTCTCCCGGCCGAGCTTGAAGGAAACCCCGCGCACCGCCTGCACCGGTCCCTTGGTCGTGCTGAAGGTGACGCTCAGGTCCGCAACCTCGAGCAGGATATCGTCCGGCTTCGCGCGCGCGCTCATCGAACGTTCCGCGGATCGAGGACATCACGCAGCCCGTCGCCGAGCAGGTTGAAGCCCAGGCTCACGGTGAAGATGGCGAGCCCGGGCATGGTCGCCACCCACCATTGGTCGAGCAGATAGTGCCGCCCGGTCGAGATCATCGCCCCCCATTCCGGCAGAGGCGGCTGGGCGCCGAGCCCGAGAAAGCCGAGCCCGGCGGCGGTGAGGATGATGCCGGCCATGTCCAGGGTCAGGCGCACGATCACCGAGGAGAGGCACATCGGCACGATATGTCGCGAGATGATGCGGACGGGCCCGGCACCCTGGATTCGCGCCGCGGCAATGAAATCGGCATTGCGCACGGTGAGCGTCTCGGCGCGGGCCATGCGCGCATAAGGCGGCCAGGCGGTGATCGCAATCGCGATGATCGCATTCTCGATGCCGGGGCCGAGCGCTGCGACGAAGGCCAGCGCCAGGATGAGGCGCGGAAAGGCCAGGAAGATGTCGGTGATCCGCATCAGCACCGTGTCGACCCAGCCGCCGAAATAGCCCGCCACCGTGCCGACCAACAGCCCCACAGGCCCGACGATGATAACGACGAGGCCCACCACATAGAGCGTCAGCCGCGAGCCGTAGACGATGCGCGAGAAGATATCGCGGCCGAGCTCGTCCGTGCCGAGCCAATGCGCGGCGGACGGCGCTTGCAGCCGGTCGCTGAGGCTTTGCGCGGTCGGCGATTGCGTCGCGATCCAGGGTGCAAACGCAGCCGTGAGCAGCAACACGATGACGATCGCGAGGCCCAGCATCGCCAGCCGGTTGGCGCTGAGCTGCAGCCATCCTTGATAGGCACGTCCCGCCTGCGCCTGAAGCGGCGAGGTCGGCGCGTCGGTCAGCAGCCACCCTTTCCAGCCCGTGTGCTCGAGCCGTGCCTGCATCAACGCGCCCTCGGATCGAGCGTGCGGTAGAGCAGATCGGACAGGATATTGATGCCGATGAAGACACAGCCCACGACGATCGTGCCACCCAGCACGGCGTTCATGTCGGCGTTGAGGAGCGAGTTGGTGATGTAGAGCCCGAGCCCGGGCCAGGCGAAGATGATCTCGGTCAGCACCGAGCCCTCGAGCAGATTGGCATAGGAAAGCGCGATGACGGTCACCAGCGGCACGGCGGTGTTGCCGAGCGCATGCCGCCAGATGATCCGCGTCTCGGACAGGCCCTTCACCCGAGCGGTCAGGATATATTCCTGCTGCAGCTGCTCGAGCATCAGGCTGCGCGTCATGCGGCTGATATAGGCGAGGCTGAAATAGCCGAGAATCGAGGCTGGCAAGACGAGATGTGAGAGCGCATTGCGCCAGACCGCCCAATCCCCGGCGAGCGCCGCATCGATCAGCAGCACACCGGTCACAGACGGGACCAGATCCTCGTAGAACACGTCGAGCCGGCCGGGACCAGGAACGAGCTCGAGCTTGGCGTAGAAGATGAGAAGACCGACCAGGCCCAGCCAGAACACCGGCATCGAGTAGCCGATCAGCCCGAAGAAGCGGATGACCTGGTCGGGCCAACGGCCCTGATGCACGGCGGCCGTCACACCCATGGGCACACCGAACACCACACCGAGCAGCGTCGCCACGGTGGCCAGCTCCAGCGTCGCCGGAAAGACCCGAAGGATGTCCTCGAGCACCGGCCGCGCCGTCAGCACACTCTGCCCGAGATCACCGCTCAGAACGTTCTGGAGATAGGTGAGGAACTGCTGCCAGAGCGGCAGATCGAGCCCCATCTCGGCCCGCACCCGCGCATAGACGGCCGGCGAGGCCCGATCACCGACGGCGGCCAGCACAGGATCGACCGGCACCACGCGACCGATCAGGAAGGTGACCACGAGCAGGCCCAGGAACGTCAGGGCCAGCGTCGCCAGAACCTTGAGCAGGGCGCTGGATCGGCTCAGCACGTGCCGGTTTCCAGCGCCCCCGAAAAGAGCGTCACCCCGCTCAGTTCTTGGTGATCTTCCAGTAGCGGTTATCGTCGAAGCTGGGTCCCCAGATGGTCCCGTCGACGTTCGAGCGCTCGGCGATCGTCTCGATGTCCTGGAACATGATGACGAACGGCGAGGTCTCCTGGTGCAGCTTTTGGATCTCGAGATACATCTCGGCGCGCTTCGCCGGATCACGCTCGAGCACCGCGGCATCGGCCATCGCGGTCATCTCCGGAATCTCCCAGGCATTGCGCCAGGCCAACGGCTTGGACTGCGCATCGTCGGAATTGTCCGGGTTTCTCGCAAAGGTGTCGGCGTTGGTGTGCGGGTCCTGATAGTCCGGACCCCAACGACCGATATAGATGTCGTGGTTGCGCGCCCGGTACTTGGTCAGCGTCTGCCCGCCGTCGCCCGGTATCAGCTCAAGCTCGATCCCCGCCTCGGCCCAGACCGCCTGGATCGCCTGCGCCATCTCGGTGACCGGCGTGACGCTGCGCACATCCATGGTGACGCTGAAGCCATCCGGCAGGCCGGCCTCGGCGAGCAGCTCTTTCGCCCGCTCGACATCGAGGGAATAGGGCGTGTCCTCGAGCGCACCGAGAAAGCCGACCGGCAGGAACGCCTGGTGCACCACCATATCGCCCTTGACCACCGTGTCGGCCAGCTCCTGGTAGGGAATCAGGTATTTGAGCGCCTGGCGGACCTCCGGCTTGGCGAGGTTCTCGTTCTTCTGGTTGAGCCCGAGATAATAGATGGCGCCTTTCGGCACGCCTTCGATCACGATGTCCGGATTGTCCGCCATCGCCGCCACCTGGTCCGGGCCGAGATTGCGCGCGACGTCGACGTCGCCTTGCTGAACCAGCAGCTGCTGGGTCGCGGCCTCCGGGATGTGCCGGGTGATGACCCGGGTCATGGCCGGGGCACCCTTCCAGTAGTCCGGATTGGCGTCGAGGGTCAGGCTCTCGTTCGGCTTCCAGGTGCGCAGCACGAACGGACCGGAGCCGGCCGAATTGAGCTTCAGCCAGTTGTAGCCGAGATCGCCATCCACCTCGTTCGCCATGACCAGCTCTTCGTCGACGACGGAGCCGACACCGGCCGTCAGACAGTAGAGAAAGAAGGTCGGCGCGTAGGCCTGGTCGACCTCGACCGTCACCTCCATCGGGCCCGTCGCCCGGATCTTCTCATCGACGTTCTCGGGCGTGAAGCCGAACTGGGTCAGGATGAAGGCCGGCGATTTGTCGAGCTTGACCACTCGCTGCAACGAGAAGGCAACGTCCTCGGCGGTCAGCGGATTGCCGGAATGAAAGGTGATGCCGTCGCGGATCTTGAAGACATAGGTCTTGCCGTCCTCGGAGACTTCCCAGCTCTCCGCGACATGGCCCTGGATGTTCTCGACATCGTCCACCGGGTAGGTGATCAGCCGATCGTAGACCTGCGCCCCGTACTCCGCGCCCGAGAACTCGAAGATCTCGGCCGGATCGAGCGTGATGATGTCGTCGATCGACAGGGCCTGCACGAACACGTCGGGCGGCGTCTCCGCCTGGGTCCGATCGACCGGAGCCGCCAGCACGAACGCCGCACCGAGCAGCAGTGTCGCAGTCAAATGCCTCAAGGTCGTGACCTCCTTATCGCCAGCATCCTGGTGTGCTGGCTTGAATCAATGCCGGAACTTAGTGGATCGTGGAAGAAACCGCGGCGGAACGCAACGCCGCCGTGCGGTCGTCCAGTCGCGAGGGCCTCAAGCCAGCTCGTCGAGCAGCCGCCGCGCCGCCGCGACATCTGCCGCATCGAGGCCCTGGGTGAACCAGCCATGCACCGGCGCCAGCAGATCGAGCGCCCGCCGCCGCTCGCCCTGGTCCGCCCAGAGCCGGGCCAGCGAGGTTGCGGCCCGAAGCTCGAGCAGCTTCGCTTCTTGCTGACTGGCGACCTCGATCGCCATGCCATAGCTTCGCTCGGTAGCGGCCGTATCGCCCTTCGCCAGGTGCAAGTCACCTTCGAGACGAAGGATATCGGCCTCGATCCACCGTTCACCGCTATCGGCCATCCTCTGTTTCGCCTCGTCTAGCTTTGCCGCACATTCGGCATGCCGACCGAGTGCCAGCAGCGAACGTACCTCGCCACTGAGCAGGAACGGCACGAACAGCCCCGTTCCAGCCGCGGCGGAGCGCTGCAAAACCTGTCCGACAGCCTCTAGGGCCTCGAGATGTCGGCCGGCCAAGGCATCCGTAATGGCCCGCCAGCCGAGCGCGTAGATCTGCCAGGTCTTGATGCCGTTGGCGTCGCTGTAGGCGAGGTTCTCATCCGCGGTCGCCTTTGCCCGAGGCAAGTCGGCGAGCAGGATCCAGAGCAAATTGGCATGGCCGAGCGTGTAGGCGATCGTCAATGGGTGCTTCGATTTCCGCGCCAGTGCGACACCCGCCTCGGCCGTCCGAGCGGCATCGGCCAGTTCCCCGCGCACGCCCAGGCAAATGGCCTTGTAGACGAGCGCCGAGACACCAGGCTCCTGGCCGAACGGTCCCGCAAGCGCCCGGTGCCGCGACGGATCGTATATCTGCAAAGCGCGCTCGAAATTGACCAGCGCTTCACCGCTGCGGCCCATCATCATCTGGCTCGTGCCGAGCAACCGATGCGCGACGAGCGTCGCCACGTCGTCGGCCGAGACTTGCGCCCTCTCGACCATTTCCTGGGCAATCCGCAGCGCTTCATGGAGTTCCGCCCGCACGTAGCGGACAGCCCAGTTGCCGTAGTAGACGGGCGCCCAATGGGCGCTGTGCCCGAGCTCGCGGAGCAGCGCCAAGGCGCGCTCGAACTCGGCGCCCGTTTCGGCAGCACTGTAGCCGAAGCCACCGAGAAAGGCCTGGCCGATGGCGATCTGCAGCTCGAGCTCGTGCTCGCGCAGCCGCTTGTCGTCACCCTGCCCGGCGATCAGCTCGACCGCCTGGCGCAGATTGGCGATGGCCTCGAGATAGGCGGGCTTGGCCAGGGCCTGCCGGCCCGCCGCCTCGTAGTGGACGACCGCCTGCTCGATGAGGCCCGCCTCTTTGGCGTGGTAGCCAAGGAGCTGCGGCAGGGCATCGGCCGCCTCGAGCGCTTCCAGGATGCGCTGGTGCACCTCCTGGCGCTTCGACTTGAGCAGGCTCTCATAGGCCGCATCACGGACCAGGGCGTGCTTGAAGAGATAGCTGGCATCGGGCGGCAGGCCGCGGCGGAAGATCAGCTCGGCCTCGGCCAACCGCTCGAGCGCCGACCTGACCTCGCTCTCCGGCTGCGGGGCGATGGCAACGAGGAGCCGGTGGTCGAACTCGCGGCCGATCACAGCCGCCGTCTGCGCCACCTCCTTGACCGGCTGCATCCGGTCGAGCCGGGCCATCAGCGAATCGTGCAACGAGGTCGGAATGGCCAGCTCGCTCAGCGGCCGGTCGAGGACGAAGGCATCCGCGGTCTCGCGCAGCATGCCGGACTCGAGCGCTGTCTTGGTCAGCTCCTCGATGAACAGCGGCACCCCATCCGTCTTGGCGGCGATCTCCGCCAGCAGCTCGTCCGGCAGGCTCTTGCCGCCGGTCAGCCGGCTGACGATGGCGGCAGTGTCGTCACGACCGAGCCGGTTGAGGGCGAGGCTCGAGACGATGGGATGACCGCCGAAGCCGTGCCGAAAGACCGGCCGGGCGGTGACCAGCAGCATGACGCGCGCCGCCGCGATCGGGTCGAGGCAGAGGTCGAGCATCTCGAGCGTGGTCGGATCGATCCAGTGCGCGTCCTCGACGACGAACAACACCGGCTCTTGGCCGGCCAGCCCGATCAGCTGGTCGACCAGCATCTGCAGGGTCCGGGCGCGAAGCTGCTCCGGCCGGAGATCGAGCGCGCCGTAGCGCTGCTCGAACGGCAAGCCGAGCAGGGTCGCCATGAGCGGTGCGGCACGCCGCACATCGACCTGCGCCTTCGCCAGCAGGCGCTCGAGCTTGTCGAGCTGCAGCTCGACCGGGTCGCCCGGGGCGAGGCCGGCGGCACGCGTCAGCTGGACGATCGCCGGATGCAGCGCGCTGTCGGCATGGTAGGGCGAGCACTGGTAGCTGATGCGGACATGCTGGTCGGTGGCCACAGCATCGATCAGCCCGCGGGTGAGCCTGGACTTGCCGATCCCGGCCTCGCCGCTCAGCAGCACGACCTGGCCCTCGCCGTCCCTGGCCCGCCGCCAGCGCTCGAGCATCAGCGAGAGCTCGTGCTCGCGGCCGACGATCGCACCCAGCACACCGCCCTGGCGCGCCTCGAAGCGACTCTCGATCGGCCGCTCGGCGAGCACCACGAAGGCCGCGACCGTGCCAGTGATGCCCTTCAGCGACTGACCGCCCAAGTCCTCGAGCTCGAACAGATCACCCAGCAGCCGCCGCGTCGCCTCGCCCACCACCACCTGCCCGGGTGCGGCAATGCCCTGCAGCCGGGCCGCCAGGTTGGGCGTCTCGCCGACCACCGTCTGCTCCTGCGCCGCCCCTTCGCCGACCAGATCACCGACGACGACGAGACCGGTGGCGATGCCGATCCGCACGCTGAGCGGCGCGTCGCCCGGCGGCCGCACCGCCGCCAGCGCCTGGTGAATGGCGAGCCCGGCGCGAACCGCCCGCTCCGCATCGTCCTCGTGCGCGCTGGGAAAGCCGAAATAGGCGAGGATGCCGTCGCCCATATACTTGGCGACATGCCCCTCGAGCCGCGTGATCTCGCCCGCCGCGCAGTTCTGAAAACGCGCGCAGAACCCCACCCATCTCCTCCGGATCGAGCCGCTCCGCCAAAGCCGTCGAGCCAACCAGATCCACGAACATCAACGTCAGCTGACGCCGCTCGGCGGTGGGCGGAGGAGGTGATGAGGCCAGGCGCGCAGGCGGGTCCAGCGCTTCGAGAGAGCCCGGCGACGAGTCCAGGCTACCAGCGGCCTTGAGGATCTTCTTGCGCGCACCGAGCGGCAGGCCGAGCGTCTCCAGGTCCGCTTCGGTCAGGTCGGGCAGCACGTCGAGATCGATCAGATTGTCGCGGAACAGCTCGGCGAACTGACCCAGGCCAAGACCATTCAGCCAGTCGCCGATATCGGTCATCGCAGCTCCTCCAGCAACGCTTTCGCCTCGACGAGATCGGGCGTGTCGAAGCCTTCGGTGAACCAGTCGTAGACGGGAGCGAGGAGGTCGAGCGCCCGCTGCCGCTCGCCGCGCTCGGCCCAGAGCCGGGCGAGGTCGCGGGCGGCTCTGAGCTCTAGGCTTTTTGCCGCTTGCGATCGCGAGATACTCAAGGCCGTGCGCAGCTCATGCTCGGCTGCTGCGTTAGCCTGTTCCCGAGCGAGGGCAAGTGCCGCCTTCGTCCGATGCAGCTCGGCATCCCAATGGCGCTGCAAAGTCGACTCCTGCAACGCGAAGGCCTCATCGAGCAACGTCGCCGCCCGATCGTGTTGGCTCGCAGCAAGCAGTACCTCGGCGGAGATGCACCTGAAGAATGGGCCGAGGAACTCGGATCCGCCGCGGTCGTGCCAGAGTGGCCATGCCCGCTCGAGATCGGCAAGCGCGGCGTCCATGCGGTTTTCGGCCATATGGCTCCACGCACGAATGATCATCACCCAAGGCAGCCAATGGGGAGCAGGATATTGCTCATGCACGACCAGAAATTGGCTGATGGCCTGAAGCGCTGGTCCCGATAAGCGCTCTAGCTGTCGTAGGATCGCCGTACGCTGAAACGCAAAAGCCAAAGTGAATGGACGGTCCATTTCTCGTGCTTGCTGCATGGCGCCGTCGGCCATCGACCGTGCTTGCCAAATATAGCCCAAGTGCCAATGCAATTGCGCGTTGGCCAGCCCACACCCTATCGCTGCCTGAAAGTTATCAGCAACATTGAGTTGCTCTTGAGCAGAAAGGCCAAGAGCAGCGCAACGCGCGCAAAGCTTCTTGGTCGCCGAAAAATCGGCTCTCAGCAGCTTGTTGCCCACAAGGGTGTACAAACCCGCGGCGACCGCGCAATTGTCGCCCAGTCGCTCGCCGATCTTGATAATCTCAAGACCGGTTGCCTCAATATCCACACCTTCCATACCGAGCGAGTTGGCGCGTTGATTGCCAAAGCGCCCGAGATCATAGAGGGCTCGCCAGAGAATGACATCGTCGCCAACCGATCGTGCCAAGCCGGCGATTCTAGTGGCATTCTGCTCGAGTGCGGCCGAGGTGTAGCCCTCACCGACAAGAATGGGGCGACTCGCGGCCAGCCGTAAGTCGAGCTCGACCTTGTCGCGGTCGGCGCTCTCCGGCAGCCCGGCGAGGAGCTCGAGACCCTTCGCGTAGCTGACGCTCGCCTCGCGGTTCGCGTACCGGTCGCGCGCCTGATCGCCGGCTATCTTCCAATAGTCCACCGCGCGCTCGGTGCTGCCAGCAGCCGCATGATGCTGGGCCAGCATCTCGGGCGCAACGGCGACGCCGCTGTCAGCCTCTGCCTCGAGAATCGCTGCGAGCTGCGAGTGGATATCGATCCGACGACTTCGCAGCAGGCTCTCGTAGGCTGCATCGCGGACCAGCGCATGCTTGAAAGTGTACCGTGCTTCGAGCGGAGAGCCGCGACGGAAAACGAGCTCCGCATCCGCCAGCTTCTCGAGGGCACTTGTGAGCTGGGCATCCGGTAAGCCGGCGACCGCGGCAAGGAGTCGATAGGCGAAGTCGCGGCCGATGCAGGCGGCGATCTGGGCCACGCCCTTGACGTCGGGGATCCGATCGAGGCGGGCCATGAGCGAATCGTGCAGGCTCGGCGGGATCGCCGCGTCGCCAGTCTCCAACACCGCCTTGGTCAGCTCCTCCACATAGAGCGGGACACTGTCCGAGCGCGTGATGATCGCATCGATGGTCGATGCCGGTAGCCTGTTTCCGCTGAGCTGCGCCACGATCGCTTCGACGCCGGTGCGGCCGAGGCGGTTGAGACCAAGTCTCGTAACATGCGGATGACCGGCCAAGGTCGGTTGGTTGTCCGGGCGGCTGGTCACGAGCATCAGGAGGCGTGCCTCGGCCATCTGATCGAGCACTTGCTCAATCAGCTCGAGCGTCGTCGGGTCGATCCAGTGCGCATCCTCGAGGATGAGCAGCACCGGCTGCTGCCGGGCAAGGCCAAGGATCTGGTCGATCAGCTCCCTCCAGCGTTCGCGTGCGCTGCGCCTGCGGGGTCAGCTCGATCGCACCGTAGCGGCCGGTGCCGTCGAGGCCCAGCAGGTCGGCGAGCAGCGGTGCCGCCGACGTGTCGCCGGCCCTGGCGAGCACGGCCTCGAGCTTGTCGAGCCGCTGCTCGACCGTGTCCTGGTCGGCGAGCCCCGCGGCACGGCTCAGCTGCTGGATCACCGGCCAGAAGGCGCTGTCGGCGTGGTAGGGCGAGCATTGGAAGCGGACGCGGACATGCGGCTCGGCCCGCATTGCGTCGAGCAGGGCGCGCGTGATCCGCGACTTGCCGATGCCGGCCTCGCCGACCAGCAGCACGCCCTGGCCCTCGCCGCTCTTGGCCTGGCCCCAGCGCTCCAGCAGCAGCGCCAGCTCCTGGTCGCGGCCGGCCATCGGCAGGAAAGCGGCGCCAGCTCCTGGCCTCGAAGCGGCTGCCGGCGGCACGTTCGCCCAGCACCGCGAACGGCGTCACCGGCACCGACAGGCCCTTCAGCGTCTGCGCCGCGAGCGGCGTCAGCTCGAACGAACCGCCGACCAGCTGCCGCGTGGTCTCGGTGATCACCACCTGGCCCGGCTCGGCCACGCCCTGCAGCCGGGCGGCCAGATTGGGCGTCTCGCCGACCACCGTCTGCTCCTGCGCCGCCCCCTCGCCGATCAGCTCGCCGACCACGACGAGCCCGGTGGCGACGCCGATCCGGCAGGCGAGCGGCGCCTCGCCAGCGCTGAGCCGCCCGACCGCCGCGACAATCGCCAGCCCGGCCCGAACAGCCCGCTCCGCCTCGTCCTCGTGCGCCACCGGCCAGCCGAAATAGGCCAAGACGCCGTCGCCCATGAACTTGGCGACATGGCCCTCGAAGCGCGCGATCTCGCCGGCGACGGCGTTCTGGTAGGCGCGCAGCACCGCGCCCATCTCCTCCGGGTCCAGCTGCGCCGAAAGAGCGGTCGAGCCCGACCAGCGTCGACGGCGAGTTCCTTTCAGATCCGCCTCGGTCAGATCCGGCAGAACCTCGACCGTGATCTCGTTCTCGGCAAAGAGCGCAGCATATTTTCCGAGGTCGAGAGTCTCCAGCCAACGATCGACTTTATCGACCATGGGCGCCCCCAAGCTTCTGAGGCGGCATCATGGCACGCATGGTTCCGGCCGAACAACCCGAAGGCGGAAAGAACGGTCGAAGCAAGCTCTTGCTCGCATCGACTGCCGCAGATTTGTCGTTGCCGAGGATGGTCAGCCAGATGCGGGCGTCGCAAGCTGCTCGAAGCTGCGCCCATCGCCCTCCAAGTACGGCCGAGCCACCGGTCCAATCCTGCCAGCGCTTGACGATGACATCGACATACTTGGGGTCCAGCTCGACCAGCCGCGCCTGCCGCCCGGTCTTCTCCGCCGCGATCAGGGTGGACCCCGATCCGCCGAAGGGGTCGAGGACGATGTCACGCCGCTTGCTCGAGTTCCTGATCGCCCGCTCGATCAGCGCCACGGGCTTCATCGTCGGGTGCAGGTCGTTCTTCACCGGCTTGTCGAAGAACCAGACATCACCCTGGTCACGAGCCCCGCACCAGTAATGCTCGGCCCCCGCCGGCCAGCCGTAGAGGATCGGCTCGTACTGCCGCTGGTAGTCGGCGCGGCCGAGGGTGAAGGTGTTCTTCGCCCAGATGATGAAGGTCGACCACTTGCCGCCGGCAGCGGTGAACGCCGCCTGCAGCGTGTGCAGCTCGGAGCTGCTCATGGCGATGTAGGCGGCACCCTTGGTGACGGTCAGGATGTTGGTGCAGGCGTCCTGGAGGAAGGCGCCGAAGCCGTCGCCGAGCGCGTCGTTGAGGATCCGCCGGTCCTTGCCGCGCAGCTTGTCCTTGGCCGAGTTGCCGTAGTCGACGTTGTAGGGCGGATCGGTCCAGGCCATGTCGGCGAGGGAGCCCGCCAGCACCCGCTCGACGTCGGTGAGCACGGTGGCGTCGCCGCAGAGCACACGGTGGTCGCCGAGCAGCCAGAGATCGCCGGGCTTGGAGACGGCTCGACGGGTGGCTCCGGGACCTCGTCCTCGGCCTCGCTGCTCTCGCCCTCGGCCGGCGCCAGCAGCTGCTCCAGCTCGCCGGCATCGAAGCCGAGCAGATCGAGATCGAAGCGCTCGTCCCGGAGCCAGGCCAACTCCTCACCGAGCAACTCGTCGTTCCAACCTGCGCGTAGGGCAAGTTGATTATCGGCGATCACATAGGCCCGCTTCTGCGCCGGCGTCAGATGCCCGAGCCGGACCACCGGCACCTCGGCCAGCCCCAGCTCGCGGGCCGCCATCAGCCGGCCATGCCCGGCGAGGATGCCGTCGGTCTCGTCGACCAGGATCGGGTTGGTGAAGCCGAACTCGACCATCGACGCCGCGATCTGCGCCACCTGGTCGGCGCTGTGCGTCCGTGGGTTGCGCTCGTAGGGCCGCAGCCGGTCGATCGGCCAGAGCTCCAGCCGCTCGGCCAATGCTGTCAACGTGGACGGCGTGGCGTTCATCGGCGACCTCGACTGCGAACTGCGCACCTGGGTGCGAACCTGAGCCCCGGGTGCGCACCCGGGGTGCGCAGGGCCTGAAACGAAAAAAGCCGCCAATCTGGCGGCTTTCAGGCGGTGGGTGCGAACCTGGAGTGCGAACTGCGAACCCGGATTTTCCGGCTGGCTGTAGGGGTCTTTCGGGCCTAGCCCCCCCGTATACACTTCGCGCAGGAAGGACCCGTTGATCTTTCAGACTTAGCTGTTCGCTTGGCCAATCGGCGAGAGTTCGAAACCTCTCGGTCAGCGATGGGATCGTTCA
The DNA here is from genome assembly GCA_942491185.1 of uncultured Alphaproteobacteria bacterium. GTDB lineage: Bacteria > Pseudomonadota > Alphaproteobacteria > Geminicoccales > Geminicoccaceae > SLRI01. The sequence continues at coordinate 168,132 of CALOAB010000024.1, forward strand.
ACTCATCCAGGCAACCATGCTTGTCACGTTCGCGGGGACCTCTGTCCCGATGCACCCATAGATATAGCTTAGGGCAGAACCTGGGTCAAGGACTATTTCCCCGACTTTCTCTCAACCGATCCGCTGCCCTCGCCATACCCGGCGTCGCTACGCACCGCCTGCGCACCGGTTCGCGCACCGTGCGCACCCTGGTTCGCAGTCCGGCTCTCCAGCAGCGTCTCGAGCTCGGCCAGGAACGAATCACCCGGATCGCGATGGCCGAGCGTCACGCTCAGGCTGTAATCTGTGTTGACCCGGACCGAGAGCGGCAGGTCCTCGGGCGTCACCGACCAGGCCACCTTGCCGGTCTCGTGCTGCACGACGAACAGCATCCGGGCCCAGCCGAGCCGCTGCCCCAGGAGCCGCAGCAGCCGCACCACCAGACGGTCCATGGCCGCCCCTCCAGACGCACGAAAGCCCGCCGGGCGGGGCGGGCTCTCTGACAGCTCTTGCGATGATCCATATTTCTATATCTTGTGACGGACACAGTCGTCAACCACAAAATGCACTCTCATGCCGCCCGCCCCGCCTTGAGCCCGTAATGCCCGGCCAGGAGATCGAGGGCGGCGATCAGCATGCCCTGCGCCTGCTCCTGCCGGACACGACGGGCGCCCCAGCCCTGGCGCAGCGCCCAGTCCCGCACCGAGCAGCCGCAGCCGAGCACGTGCCACGCCACCGAGCCCAAGGGCCCGTCATGACCGCCCAGCGCCTGCATGGCCGCGTGGACACGCTGACGGGCGCCGAGCGTCATGTCGTCGGGGTCCGGCTCGCGGCCATTGCCCGGCACCCGGCGGACGTCGGGCGCCCGCAGCGGATCGAGCTGGGCCAGGATGAACTGGCGCTCGAAGATCCGTCCGGCATCGACCATGGGCTCGGTGATCGTGCCGGACTTGAGCATCCGGCCGAGCGTGTCGACGACCCGATGGTGGACGACGATCTTGCCCTCGGGATCCAGCTCGCGCACCGCCTCGAGCTGGAGCGGGCTCTGCCAGCCCTTGGGCTTGGCCAGGCGCTTGGCTCGCCTGGTCTTGCGACTCATCGCCGGGCCTCCGGCTTCCGCCCATAGAGCTTCTCACCGAGCTGCCGGACCAGCTCCCGCTCGGGCCAGCTGAGCCGCTCGTCCTCGGGGCTCACCACGAGCACGCCCTGCTCGCGCCAGCCCTCGCGCTTGATCGCGTCGGCTGGCCGCCGCTCGCCGCCATAGCCGCGTGGGTGCCACTTCATCGCTGCACCTCCCGCACGCAGGCGACGTAGCCGGCGACGTCGACCAGGCTGTCGAGGTGCCCTGGATCCATGGTCAGCCGGGCGAGCTTGAGGTCGGCGAGGCAGAGCCCGACCTGGGCCGCCGTGACCTTGACGCCGAGCACCTGCGACCAGCGCACGGCCACCCGCTCGAACAGGTCGGCCGGCTCGCCGTAGACCCGCCGCCGATCACGCACCACGGCAGCCGCCCGGGTCAGCAGCTCCTCGCCGGTCATCGCACGCCTCCATGGGTCTCGATCGCCCAGAGCAGCAGCGCCAGGGCATCCGCCTCGTTGTCATCGGCGGGGGCGAACCCGCGGTCTTGCACGGCCGCGATCATCGCCGCCTTGTCGGCGTTGCCCTTGCCGGTCAGATGCCGCTTGATGGTGCCGACCGGCACGCCCTGGTAGGCGAGCTTCAGCCGCTCCGCCCAGGCGGTCAGGATGTCGCCAGGAAGCCGCCATGAACATGCGCGGCTGTCGGTGCTGACATGCCGACGGATTTCTTCGAAGTGGATCTCGGTCAGCGGCCCGGCGTCCTCGTCCAAGCGATCGAGCCAGCCGCGGAACCGGACATAGCGCATGCCGCCGCCATCGTAGCGGCTGGGCCTGAACGACACCGTTCCGGACACCACGGTCCGATCGGCTGTACGCAGCGCCCAGCCGGTCGTGGTGCCGAGATCGAGGGCGAGGATCACCGTGTCCTGCGGGCCGGCAGCATCGGGTGCCGGTCTTGCCTGGGCAGGCGTTGCTGTCAGAGTGGCTGTAGCCATGATGGGCTTCCTTGATCGGGGTCGTCGTGGTCAGGGCGGCGACGGCTGTGTTCTTGGCGGAGCTGGCCGTCGTCGCCCGCTCGAGGCGCGGGTGGGGTCACCGCGGTGGCCCGGTCGGCATGGGCAGCCGGCTCATGGCACGTCCTCGAGCCAGGCGGGCTGAGTCGGCCCCGGTGAACGTTGTGAGCATGCCGGCGAACGTTCACCGCAACGTTCACGGGCGGAATCCCGCGCCGTTGCTGGGTCCGGTGAACGTTGTGAACGTCGTGAACGTTTTTCCTGGTTCTCCCTCGCGGGGGCGTGCGCGTCCGCGCATGCGTAAGGGGTCGGAAAACGTTCACGACGTTCACGACGTTCACGAAACTCACTCAACCCATTGATTTGCAGTGATGTTTTTTCGTGAACGTTGGAGTCGCAACGTTCACCAACGTTCACGACGTTCACGAGATCGGCAGGTGTTGGTGCCGAATCGGCAGGTGTTGGTGAACGTCGTGAACGTTCATCCGTGCCTATATTTTCATCAACAGCGAGGTGCCAACGCTGGGCACCCTGATAGGGCTCCCCACGCTTGACCTGAACGGTGAGCCGGCCGACGCTGAACGTCCGGTCGCGCAGCTTGCCGAGCGCCTTGCCGAGCTTGGTTCGGCGGGCGCGCTCGTTGCTTTTCCCTCGAGCGGCAAGGGCAGCTCACTGCTCAGCGCCAGGTCGAAGAGATCGGCCGTGCCCACCTCGGCGGTGCCGAAGCGATCCCACCAGCTGCCGACGAAGCTGCGCCAGACGGCACCCTCGCCGTCGGCGGCCTCGAGCATCTCGTCGAGGTTGCCGAGGAAGCCCTCGATGCCGGCGACCTCGAGCACCCCGCCCATGGTCTGCGCCCAGGCGTCGTAGCTGCCGATGCTGCGGCTGCCGCGCGGCCGTCCGGCGGCGATCCAGGCCTGGCAGAGGGTGAGGCAGGCCGCCACCAGCCGGGCCCGGTTGGCGCGCACCCAGCCCATGAGGTCGGCATGGCGAAAGCCGTCGCGGCGCCAGGGCTGGTCGACCCGGGCGTCGAGCCGGATGCGGACGATCCGCCGGGCCATCTCGTTGGAGAAGCTCGGGTTGTTGCCCGTCGCGATCCATACCGCGCGGATCGGCAGCCGGGTCATCTCGGAGACGCCGAGGATGCGGTCCTCCCAATAGGGGGCGGTGAGCGCTGCCGCCAGGGCCGAGCTGTCCAGCTCGTGGCGGAGGTTGTCGATCAGCACGATGGCCGGGATCTGCCGCAGCTTGGCGGTGATCCGCTTGCGCCATTCCTCGTCGTCGCGGCCCTCGGTGGTGACCGCGGCTCCACTGCCGGTCTGGATGGTGGCGACGGCATCGACCAGCAGCGTGGCGCCGGTGCCGGGCGTCGGCTTCTCGATCATGTGCAGCGGCGTCGGGCCGTCGATCATCGCCCGCAGGAAGCCGAGCAGCAGCAGAGCCACGGCATGCGCCCGCTCGGCATGGCCGGTGAACGGGAAGTCGCCCAGCAGGTCGTCGAGGATCAGCTGCCGTGCGGCCGCGATCTCTGCCGCGGTCGGCTGCACGGCGATCGGCGGCAGGTCGAAGCCCGGCATGGCGTGGTAGTAGAGCCGGGCGTCCGGGTGGTAGCCGGGCGAGGTGAGCAGCGCCCCGCCGCGGCCGAACACCGGTGCGGTGACGATGCCGGTGAGGATCGGCAGGTCGGGATCGGGGGTCGCCAGCACGCACTTGATCACCGGCGTCGGCGGATGCGCCGGGACGAGATCGCCGTTGCGGGCGAGCCGGCGCCAGAGCGCCAGCTTGGCCAGCATCAGCCGCAGCCGCTCCTCGGTCAGCATCGCCGCCACCGGCCGGCCGTCGTCGTCGGGGACGATCCAGCCGGGCAGGCCGGCGACGCGGAACAGCCAGGGCTGGTCGTTGGCGGCGAGCAGCAGGCGCCAGGCACGGCCGGCCGCGCGGTCGAGATCGCCCTCGTCGGCACGCAGGCCTGGCGGTGGCTCGGCCGGCTGGACGAAGCCGATGGGCAGATGCCGACCGGTGACTGGCCGCACCGGCTCGGCTGCCCTTGTCGGCTGTCGCCAGGCGGTCTTGATCGCGTCCCGGATTGCCTCAGGGCCAGCGCCGAGCAGCAGGTCGTTGAAGTCCTGGCCCGGCTCGGGTGGTGCCACGATGACGACGTGGCGGCCTTCGGCGCGCAACCGTGCCGCCGTGGCCTCGGCCGAGCGCAGCCCGGCGCCCGACCCGTCGTTGTCGGCGAGGATCAGGACGATCCTGGCCGCTCCCGGCAGCTGCACCTGCTCCAGATGCTGGGTGGAGAGCGTGGCCCAGACCGGCAGCTCGGGACAGGCGGTCATCACCGCGAGCCCGGTCTCGATCCCCTCGCAGAGACCGAGCAGGCCGTCGGCGCCGATCTCGGCCAGGCGCACCGCCCCACCGGCGACCTTGCCCAGCATCATCCGCGGCTTGGCGATGGCGGCCTTGGCGACGCCGTCGGCCGTGGCCTCGAGATAGGTGCGGTGCAGGGCCACCACCTCGCCGTCGCGATCACGGACGATGCCGATCAGGGCCGGATAGCCCATGCGGCTCTCGTAGTGGGTCAGATCGGGGTGGAACCGAAGATCGGCCGCCGGCGGCACGACCAGGCCACGGCTCTCGAGATAGCGCTCCGCGACCGTGCCCGGGATCGCCGTCGCATGAGCGAGGATGAAGGCGATCTCCTGGGTCGCGTCGCGCTTCGCCGGCGGGGGCATGGGCGGCGCCTCGCGCGCCGGTGCCGTGGCCGACCAGCCGGTCAGCCGTGCCGCCTCGGCGAAGAGGGCGGTGCCGTCGAGGCCTACGGCCTGCTCGAGCGTGCTGAGTGGCCCGCCGCCCTGGCCGCCGTCGAACTCGTGCCAGTTGCCGGCATGCTCGCCCACCAGCGTGATGACGCAGGAGCCGCTGTTGCGGGGTGGCGCACCCTGGATGTTGGCGAGCCGCCACTCGTCGCCCAGGCGGCGGCCATTGGGAAAATGCCGTGGCACCCAGCTCTCGGCGCTGAGCCGCAGGCGGTGCACGATCTCGTCGAGATCGTAGCGCACCGGGACGGCGACGACGTCGTTGAAGTCGAGCATGGCTGCCACCTCAGTCAAGCAGCACCAGGCCCCACTCGGCCCGGGTGATCGCCGTGTAGAGCCAGCGGGCGCGATCCTCGGCGGTGCGGCCGAGCCCGTCGTCCCAGACCACCGCGGTCGGGTATGAGGAACCCTGCGCCTTGTGGCAGGTGATGGCGTAGCCCCAGACGACCTCGACCAGCCCCTTCATCTGCCGCCAGTCGCGCCGGCCACGATCGCGGTCGAAGTGGACGTGGTCGTCGAAGTGGCCCTTGTAGAGCCACTGGCGGCCAGGGATGGCGGTGCCGTCCTCGGTGGTGACCTTGGCGCTCAACGACAGCGGGCCCTCGTCGCGGATGTCGGTGAGCTCGACGAAGAGGCCGTTGATCAGCCCGAGGTCATGCCGGTTCTTCAGGCAGATGATCTTCTCGCCGCGGCCCTCGGGGTAGTCGCCGGGATAGCCGGCCGCACGCTTCATGGCGGTGTTGAGGAACAGCCGGGTCGCGTTCATGCCGCAGATCACCTGGCCGCCCTTGAGCATCTGCTCCGGCGGCACATCGGTCCGCCGCATCTTCCAGACGTGCTCGTCATGGCCGCCATAGGGGATCGGCTGACCCTGCCGCGCCATGGTCGCCAACCTGATGATCGCGCTCTCGCCGGCCTGGCGGTGGATCTCGGTCAGCATGACGTCGGGCTTGTCGCTGTTGAACGCCCCTTCGCCCTTGATCGGCGGCAGCTGGCCCGGATCACCCAGCACCAGGATCGGCTTGCCGAAGGCCAGGAGGTCGTTCGCCATCTCGCTGCCGACCATCGACACCTCGTCGAGGACGACGAGATCGGCGTCGCGGATCAGCGACTGGTCGTTGAGGACGAAGCGTGGCTGGTGGATGTCGGCGAGGCGCAGCTCGAGGCGGCGGATCTGCGTCTCGGCGAAGGACCGCTCGGCGGGGCCCATGCGGCCGAGCCCGGCGCGCAGCTCGGCCAGCTCCTGCTCGGCCCGGGCGATCTCCTCGGGCGTCGCCTCCGACACCCGGTAGATCAGGCTGTGGATGGTCGAGGCCGGCGTGCCCTTGCGGGTCATCACCAGCGCCGCCTTGCCGGTGAAGGCGGCGTAGAGCACGCCGCCCGAGGCGTTGTCGCGATCCAGCGTCTCGAGCCCCAGCTCGTCGATGATGTAGCGCGTGATCGTGCTCTTCCCGCAGCCGGCGAAGCCCCAGATGCGCGCGACCTGCTGCTCGTGGGTGCGGTGCTTGTACCAGTCCTTGATGACCTCGATGGCGGCCGCCTGCTGCGGCGAGGGCGCGAACGTCATGGCGTCGTCTCCCAGCAGCGCCGGGCATAGGGCACCAGCGGCAGAGGTAGTAATCGGGATCGTCGGTCACGCGCGGCGGCAGCTCGCCGGCCTCGGCGGCACGGATGATGGCGACGGCCTTGTCGGACAGCGCCTGGGCGATCGCCGGATCGAGCAGCACGACCTCGTGGTGCAGCGCCTGGCTGTCCTTGTTGAGCGCCGTGAACAGCGTCTGGCCGAGCTCGAGATAGGCCATGTAGAGCTGGACCTGGGCGAAGTAGACGGGCTTGGACTTGCGCAGCCCGTGCTCGGCCAGATGCGCCCAGGACCGGGCATTCAGCGCCTTGTGCTCCCAGAGCGCCGGCCAGGCGATGCCGACATCCGGTCCGTCGACGATGACGCCGTCGATATGGCCGCGCAGCCGGCCGCCGGCCGTCACGAAGCCGAACTGGCCGCCATCGCGGCGCTCGGTCCTGAGCACGAAGCCGGCGGCCCGCAGCCAGCGCGCCGACAGCACCTCGAACTGGTGGCCGACATCGAAGATGCGCAGCACCCGGCCGTCGAAGTCGGCGATCCCTGATCCTTGGCGGTATGGGTGACCTCGTAGACGAGCTTCCTGGCGCAGGGCTCGCCGACCCGGCTGCCGCCGAGATAGTCGCGGGGCCGCTGCCGGCGGTTCTGCTCGACCAGGGCGGCGTCGATCAGCTGGTTCACCTGCTCCGAGGTCGTCGGGGCGGGCGGGCCGCCATAGACGAAGCCGGAGCCGTGGTTGAGGTCGACCACCGGGGGCATCAGCATGGCGATGCCCCCTCAAAACGGAATAGGGTCATCGAACGGCTCGTGTGCCTTGGCCTGCCGCTGCATCGAGTCCTGGAAGCCATCGATGCAGGCCTCGATGATCTGGTCGATCTCCTCTGGCCTCCGATCGTGGAACGGCGCCATCAGGCCGAGCTCGGTGAGCGCCTCGGCGAGAAAGCGCCGCGCCTCCTTGATCGCCCTGGCCTCCATCTCGGTCTTGTCGATCATGCCGTTCTTCCAGTGCGCGTAGGCCGAGCCGGCATCCAGGCACGCCATCGAGCAGAAGCGGTGCTCGGGAAAGCGTGCCGGATCGCGTCGATGCAGGTAGGAGAAGCCGCGCGCCTCGCGGCCGCAGAGCGCGCACGGGGCTCGGGATGGTCGCGGCGGTGGTGGTCGCTGCAACACCACCGCCTGCTCGACCAGCCGCTCAGCCTGCCGCTTGCCCCGTGTCGGTCGACGGCGCGTTGCCACCACTGCTCAGCTATTGAGCCACGCTGGCCCGGCCGGCTGTGCCGGCGCCTGCGGCTGCGGCTGGGCAGGCGTCGCTGGAGCGGAGGTTACCGCTGTCGCCGCCGGCGCCCAGGCAGGCGTGGCGGCCGCTGCCGGTGGCTGGGCGGGCGTGGCGGCCGGTGCGGTGCCCCATGCCGGCGTCGCCTGCGTCGGCGCCTGGGCGGCGGCCCGCCCGCGGCCCGTCGGTGCGTCCGGCACGGTCTCGCCGTTCATCACCTTCTGCCAGATCGGCTCGTTCGGCAGGATCACCCGGTCGAGCCGGTTGCTGTCGCCGTAGCGCGGGTCCTGGCTGGCCTCGATCCGGATCTTGCCGACGAAGGTGATGCCGCTGAGATCGGCGAGCCCGCGCAGGACGCGCTTGCTCTTCGCCGCCTCGCTCATGTCGTTCGGGTCGAGCCCGAGCGCGCTGTCGATCATCGCCCGGAAGGTGCTCTTGCTGATGCTCCAGCCGATCGACTGGCCCTTGTCGTCGAGCTTGCCGCCCCTGACGGTGAAGTGCTGCCAGAACTTCCGGCGGGCGTGCGGTCCCTCGACCACGGTGAGCTCGGCATCGATGGACTGGACGTCGCTGCCCGGGCTGCTGGAGGCCTTGAGCAGCCCCTTGTCGGCCTCGAAGAACCCGTCGATGCCACCCGGCCGGATGTGCATGATGAGCTTGGCGTGGGCGCCGTCGGGGATCAGATCGCCGCCCTTCTGCGGCTCGGCATCGTTCATGTCGAACGTCATCGCTCATTCATCCTTTCGTGGTGGTGTTGATCTTGGTGAGCAGCGCCCCGAGGTCGGGCGGCTCGGTGACGTCGAGCCGGCCGGAGCGGTCCTTGGCCGGCAGGGCGAAGGGATTGCCGGCGCGGCAGACCAGCCGGCGCTCGCTGGCCTTCTCGTCGAGGATGAAGTTGCCCTGGGCATCGCGGCCGAAGAGCTGCATCGAGATCACCTGGTCGACGATCCCGGGCAGCTCCCGCCCGGCCTTGGAGCCCTCCATCTGCGGCTGCCAGGTCGTGCGGTTGAGATCGTCCGTGACCTTCTCCAGCACGCCGACGAAGATCACGGTCTTGCCCGGGGCGTGCTGCAGATGCTTCAAGGCGATGATCACCTCGCGGCCCAAGAGCCCGTAGGCGCCGCGCACATCCGGCTTGCCGGTCTTCTCCGAGAAGGCCTCGGGCTGCTGCTTGGCATAGGCCATGACCTGGCGGGTGAGATCGGTGATGCTGTCGACGAAGACGATCGACATGCCGGCGAGGAACGCCTCGAGCCCGCTCTCGGCGTGGAGGCTCCGGGCGTGGGCGTGGTGCCCTTCGCTGTACCAGGCGCTCGGATCGGCCGCCGGATCGGGCCCGCCGATCAGCACGACGAGATCGCGGAAGTCCTTGTAGCTCCTGACCGGGATGCTGGCCCCTGGCCAGTCCTGCACCGACTTCATGCCGGCCTCGAGGTCGAGGCAGACGGTGCGGTCGGGCGGCAGGGTCTTGAGGAGCGAGGTCTTGCCGACACCCGGCGGCCCGAAGACGGCGAGCGAGGTCTTGTTGTTGGCCTGGGCCAGGCGTTCATCGGCGGTGACGATGCGGATCGGCAATGCTGCCTCCAGAGCGTGACGGAATGATCGTGAACAAGGGGAACGGCGGGGCGTTGACCGGGCGCCGAAGGAGGGCCTGCCCGTCCTCGCGGAGCGGGCCGCCCCGCCGCTCGTCTCGGGCCGGCTAGGTGGCGAGCGCCAAGCGGTATCGGTCCTTGCCGGGCTGGACGCGGCGGGCCGGGGCGAAGGCCTCGCGGATCGCCCGGGCCAGGCATTGAAGCGGCGCTCGGGCACTCGATAGACAAGCTCGACGTAGTCGGTGACCGTCTCACCGCTCGCCTGGATCCGCTGGACGAGGTCGGCCAGGACGTCCTGCTCCCAGCTCACCTTGCGCGGGATGTCGGCGACCACCACCACCTCGCCATCGTGGAAGCGGATGGTGCCGGTGTCCTTCTGCAGCGCCTGGCGCAGGCCCTGGGTCCGCTCGGCGTAGCGCAATGCCAGAGCACTCTCGAGCCGCGACGACAACCGCTTGGCGGTGTCGACCAGGGCCCCGACCTCGTCCTGCAGCAGCACCAGCTGATCGGCCGGCAGGGCGGCAATGGCTACGACGGGCAGCTGCTCCAGCTCGGCCGCGCTCGGGTGGTTGGCGAGGTCGGTCATCGCGCTGTCTCCGGCGTGGATGGTGTCGGTCGGGCGACGGCGAGGTAGCTGAATTTGCCCGGTTCGATGCGTCTCTGCAGCAGATGCACGCGGCCCTGCTCGGCCAATGCCCAGGCTGCGTTGGCGAGGCGATCCAGCGCCTGCCGCCTGGCCTTCGCCATCGGCGGCCCGAGCCGGTTACGCTCCACCGCCAGCAAACCCCGGTGGTACTCGAACGCCTCGCCAACCCGGGCCCGATGACACCAGGCCTGGAGCAATCTGGCGTCCAGCGCCGGCTGTGACGCCGGCAACGCCGCCGACGTTCGCCGGGCTCGATCGGGTGGGACGGCAAGACAACTCAAAGCTCAGGCTCCTCGCTCGAAAGTGCGGAAGCCAAGCCTGCACCGAAAACGAATCGCCGCGCTACGGTCAAAGGGTTCAACCCTTCTCGCCAAGCCAATGGGTTGCACCCTTTGACCTATTGACGGCCTTATTGACCCCGGATGGGGATCGAAAACGCCAACTCGTGAAGGCTGAGTTCAGGCAATCAATCCTCAAAATCGACCTCGACACGCGCGCGTTCAGATGTGGTTCGGAGATCTGTCAACGGGCAAAGGGTTCAACCCAGTTCGCCCTCTCGGGTTGAAGGGTTCGACCGTTGACAAGAGCGAGGAACGCGTTCCACGCGCTAGAATTGCGAGAATCCGTCCTTGAGAACGCCGAAGCCGGCCCTCTGAATGGCTTCGCAGAGGCGCTCCCAGCCACCCGTCAGCTGGGCAGAGCTGTCAACGGTCAAAGGGTTCAACCCAATCGACCGATGATGGGTTGAACCCTTTGACCGTTTACGAGCGCGAGGCACTGCGGCTAACGCGAAAGTCGTGGAAAACGCTTGCCGCAAGGGTTGACCTCCCAGCATGGCCTTGGCAAGCGATCCTCACCGCCGGTCACATTCAACGGTGGCTCGACAAACAAGTGTCTGCAGGAAAAACAAGTGATCGCTACGTGCTTCGATCGAACAACCGTTACGATGAGAGCCGCTGCTCGACAGATCATCAGCTGCGCCACCAGCAAGCGGCTGGGCTACCAGGAATTCCGGCTGCTCTGGCCCAACGGCGGCGCCGCCTGGCCGCTAAGCTCGCGAGCACTGCTTATGGCCAGCCGGGAGGCGCTGCTCATACCGCTTCAGGACGGCCTGCTCACTGCGGCAGGCCGCTTATCGCGGCGGCCTGCGGATCCCCATGAGAAACGACGCTCGGAACGCTCCTGGATCATGCACTCGTCGCGCCATACTGCGATCCCGATCGAGGCTTGGCATGAAGGCCGGTACGATTGGCGAAACGACACCCTCGAGGTCGCGGACGGCCAATACGTTGATATCCAGCTGCTGAAAATCCTGGTCGAAGCCCTATGGCCCGACCTTGATAAACCAATGTCAATGTCACCCACGAGAACACCGCAACATGCGGCCTACACCACGCCCTATCTGCAGCTGATGCTGCAGGCGATCGACAATTTCCAGATCGGCGCGAGCAACAGACCGAAGAAGGACGTGCTGGTCGAGTGGTTCAGGAACCGGACTGTCGGTGGCCAACCGGTCTCGGCGATCATGGCCAACTACCTCGCCACCTTCATCCGACAGCCCGAGACCCAGCGCGGCGGCAACCGCAAGTGGTCACAAGGCGCCACGCCGACTTAGGACGCTAGCTGCGCGGTCTCCCGGCCGCGCGACAATCTCCGACACTCGAGTTCTCTTCGACGCTCGCCGCGTTGATCGCGGCCGAGCCCTGCGCCACGCCCGATCATCAACGTGGCAGCACTGCCCGATGAACGCCTTGCACCCGGATCTCATGACACCCGCCGAACGCCTGGCCGAGCTGGCGGCATTGCTGGCCCAGGGCCTCATCCGTCTCCGCGCCCGGCAGTCAACGGAACTCTCCGCCCACAGCGGAGAAAGTCGACTGGACTTCTCGCCCACCCGAAGCGGTCATGGCCGTCCACGACAACGGCCCGAGACGACGCGATGACCGATACTGTTCTGGCCCGGCTGGCGGCGCTGCAGACCGCCTCGATGAGCGACCTGAAGCAGCAATGGCAGGAGCTCTTCGACCGTCCGGCACCACCCTACAATCGCCGCTTCCTCGAGAGCCGGCTCGCCTATCGCATCCAGGAGCTGGCCTATGGCGGGCTGAAGCCCGAGACGGTGCGGCGCCTCGAGGCGCTGGGCGAGCAGATCGACGGCCGTGGCCGCGAGAAGCGGAAGAAGCCCGCCGCCAACGATCGCCCCATCGCCGGCACGCGGCTGATCCGCGAGTGGCAGGGGGTCGAGCACACGGTCACCGTCACCCAGGACGGCTACGACTGGCAGGGTCGGCCCTACAAGTCGCTCTCGGCGGTGGCCCGCGCGATCACCGGCACGCGGTGGAACGGCTGGACCTTCTTCGGGCTCAAGAGCCAGAAGGTTCGGCTGTGAAGTCGGGCCGGCCCACCCTCAAGCAGCGCTGCGCGGTCTACACCCGCAAGTCGACCGAGGAAGGTCTCGACATGGCCTTCAACTCGCTCGACGCCCAGCGCGAGGCCTGTGAGGCCTACATCAAGAGCCAGAAGGCCGAGGGCTGGCTGCTGGTTCCCGACCGTTACGACGACGGCGGCTTCTCCGGCGGCACGCTGGAGCGCCCTGCCCTGAAGCGCCTGATGGCCGACATCGAATTGGGCCGCATCGACATCGTCGTCGTCTACAAGATCGACCGGCTCTCCCGCTCGCTCATGGACTTCGCGCGCCTCGTCGAGGTGTTCGACCGGCACAACGTCACCTTCGTCAGCGTCACCCAGTCGTTCAACACCACCACCTCGATGGGCCGGCTGACCCTCAACGTGCTGCTCTCCTTCGCCCAGTTCGAGCGCGAGGTGATCGGCGAGCGGATCAGGGACAAGTTCGCGGCATCCCGGGCCCGCGGCATGTGGATGGGCGGCCACCCGCCGCTCGGCTATCGGGTCCACGAGAGAAAGCTCGTGGTCGACCCGGCCGAGGCCGCGACGGTGCGGATGATCTTCGAGCGCTTCGTCCGCATCGGCTCGGCCACCACGCTCGCCAAGACCCTCGCCGCCGAGGGCGTCACCACCAAGCGCGGCCGGCCCGCCGACAAGGGCTTCCTCTACAAGCTGCTCGGCAACCGGGTCTATGTCGGCGAGGCGGTGCATAAAGGTGTGCCTATCCGGGCGAGCACGCGGCGATCGTCGACCGGCAGCTCTGGGACAAGGTGCAGCTGCTCCTCGCCAAGCCCGCCCGCAGCCGTGCCGCCAGCACCCGGGCGCAGACCCCGGCGCTGCTCAAGGGCCTGATCTTCGGCCCCACCGGCCACGCCATGTCGCCGACCCACACCCGCCGCAAGGGCAAGCTCTACCGCTACTATATCAGCCAGGCCGTGCTGAAGCAGGGCAAGGGCGCCTGCCCGCTGGGCCGGGTTCCTGCCGCCGACATCGAAGCCGCGGTCATCGACCAGCTGCGCGGCATGTTGCGCAGCCCGGAGGTCATCGTCGCCACCTGGCGGGCGGCCAGGACCGAGTGCGACGACATTACCGAGGCCGAGGTCAAGGAAGCCCTCGACCGCCTCGACCCGCTCTGGGACGAGCTCTTCCCCGCCGAGCAGGCGCGCATCGTCCAGCTCCTCGTCGCCCGGGTCGAGGTCGACCGGCTCGGCATCACCGTCCAGCTGCGGGCCGACGGCATCGGCGCGCTCGCTCGCGATCTCGCACCCCGGACCAAACAGCCAGCGAGGGCCGCATGACCGTCGATCGCCAGCCAGCCAGCGATGGCCACACCATCACCGTCCGCGTGCCCATGACCTTCCGCCGCTTCGGCGGCAGGAAGCTCGTCATCGCGCCCGAGGGGGACGAGGTCCCCGCCCCAGAGCCGCCGGAACTCGACAATCCCTTGATCCGTGCCCTCGCCCGCGCCTTCCGCTGGCGGAGACAGCTCGAGGACGGCACCCGCAAATCACTCGGCGACATTGCCAGAGCCGAGAACATCAGCTCGAGCTACGTCACCCGCATCCTCCGACTCAGCACATTGGCGCCGGACATCGTGGAGTCGATCCTCGACGGAGAGATCGAAGGACTGGGGCTGATGCAGCGCCTCGAACGGAACATGCCGTTGGCTTGGGCGCATCAACGGCAGCTGATCTCAGGGCGAGGACTCCGCCGCCGCCGATAAGTGGAGCCCCCTGGCATACGTGGTTCCGCGATGATGCCGAAGCCTACGCCACGATCTCTACCGCGATGAGGGCGAGGCGCTGAGTGCCCTGAAAAGGCTGGCGCAGATGAAGGTGCGCCGCGGCTATTCGCCGGCCGACTGATACAGCGGCTAACTCTCCAGATCATGGCTAAAAATAGGATGGTGTGGGCAATCCTGTCCTTGTCAGCCTGCATAGTATGAAATTGTTGTGGATGTACCTGACGCGGGCTCATGCCGGCAGGATATTTGAGCATCAGGGGCAAAATGGACGGCGCTGGCACCGCCTTGACAGTGATGACGGCCATCCGGGCTGGTTTCATTCATTCAGGAATTGTTAGAGTACTTAAGGGCTCCGGCCGGCCCAGCAGGTAGCCCTGCGCCTCATTGCAATTGAGATGATCCAGAAAGGCCAGCTGCGCCTCCTCCTCGACCCCTTCCGCGGTCGTCGCCTTGTTCAAGGCATCGCACATGCTGAGGATCGCCTTGACGATAGCCTGGGAACCCTGGTCCCGGCCGAGCGCGTGAACGAACGAACGATCAACTTTAACCCGATCGAAGGGAAAACGATCGATATATGCGAGTGAAGAGTAGCCGGTACCGAAATCATCGATCGAGAGATGCACGCCGAGACGCGCAAGCTCGGCCAGGCGGCCGCCGAGCATTGGCAATGACGGGTCGAGGAAGAGGCTTTCGGTTACCTCGAGTTCGAGCCGATCCGGCCCCAGACCGTGCCGGGCCAGGGTGGTGCGGACGAAATCGACAAAACCCTGATCGCGCTTGAGCTGTACGACCGAGATGTTGACTGAAAGGCGTAAGTTGGCCTGGCGCAGGCTGGGCCCCACGAGATCGGCGCAAGCGCGATCCAACACCCAGCGGCCGAGCTCGACGATCGAGCCTGTCTCCTCGGCAAGACCAATAAAGCGAGCGGGCGGCAAGAATCCGAAGTCGGGATGCTGCCAGCGTACTAGCGATTCGAGGGCGGACGGGCGTCGTCCGACGAGATCGATGCGCGGTTGGTAGTGTAGCACTAGCTCGTTGCGGGAAATCCCCTGTCGCAGGGCGGAATCGAGCAGCAGCCCCCGCTGCTCGTCGCCGTGCTGGGAGACGTCGAACTTGACGAGCTGATCGCGGCCACCGGACTTGGCACTATACATCGCGGTATCGGCGCGTCTGAGCAGCGTCTCGCTATCGTCGCCATCGTCGGGAAAGTAGGCGACGCCAATGCTGGCCCTGACCTGGAGTGCTTGGCCATCGATCTGCACGGGCTCGGCGAAGACGCGGCGGTACCGCTCGATCGCTGTCTTGGCCTCAGCCCTACTGTTCAGATTCTCGAGCAGCAGCACGAACTCGTCGCCGCCCACCCGGCCGACCGTATCGATCGCACGACCGGCTTGGCGCAACCGTTCGGCAAGCTCGGTCAAGACGGCATCGCCGACGGCGTGGCCGAGCGCATCATTGATTCTCTTCAACCGATCGATGTCAACCATCGCCACCGCGACAAGCCGATGCTGCCGGCGGCCGCGCTCAATGGCCATCATCAGCCGGTCTAGAATGAGGTTGCGATTCGGCAGCTTGGTAAGGCCGTCATGGGCGGCCGTGAATGCCAACTCCTCGAGCAGGCGCTGTTCGGCCGTGACGTCGTTGAGAGCGAGAACGTAGCCGTCGACTCTGCCATCGATGAGGCGCCGCATCGAGGCCTTTACTGACCGCACGGTGCCGTCGCCGGCGGTGATCGGGATGGCGAACCGGCCGGTTTCGGCTGGCCGGGCCGTGCTCTCATGAAGCAAGCGATACGGATCGCTCCGGTGGTCGCCGGTGACCGCCGCGCTCTCGACGAGACTGGCGAGCACCGGCGAGAGTTGGCTGAGCTTCTGTCCGACGATCGTCTCGACGGGCCGAGTGAATAGCGTGCTGGCCGCCGGATTGGCGGTCGTGACGACATTCGCGCGGTCGGTGGTCAGGACGGCGTCGCCGACATTGGCTAGGGCAGCGTGGGCGAGGTTGCGCTCGAGCTGAGCTTGGCGCAGCCTTTCGGCAAACTCGAAGAAGCGAAGCGCACCGAGGATCAAAAGGAGAAGGAGGGTGACGCTGGCGAACGGAAGAACGACGTGCAAACCGAATAGCCACACGAAGCCGATCGTCAGTGGCGGTAAGGGCAAGAGATTGAGAGCAGCGGGCGCCAGCCGGGGTCGGGCCACGCCTGCCAAGAGCAAGGGCATGAAGCCAATGAGGACCAAAGATGCGGCTGCGATCTCGCTTTGCCGTACTGGATTGAGGAGTCGGTGATTGAGGATGTTGCTCAGCGCCGCCGCTTGGAAGTGCAAGGATGGCACGCGAATGGAGGATCCGGCGCCCGAGTCAATATTGACCCAGCTGGCGAGCCCCACGGCCGTCGCGCCGACCAAAACGATCTTGCCACTTAAAAAATCATCGAGCCCGCGCGTGTTGAGCACGTCGGCGGCTGAAACATGTGCGACGCGGATTGTATCCGCCTTGGTCGGCATGATCCGCGGTTCGCTTTCAATCCAGCCGAGCAACAATGGGGATTCGTCAAAAGGTGGAGACTCGTTGACCGACAGATCGGGGAGTTTGGCATCCGTGCCGTGAAGCGCGAGCCTGGCGATCGCCAACGCAAAGGCCGGCCAGTAGGCCTCGCTGATGCCAGCATAAAGGCTCAAACGCCGCATGCGGCCGTCGGTGTCCGCAGATAAATGGCTATGGCCGATGGCCGCAGCGAGCGTTGGCAGCTTGCCATACGGCAGGGTCTCCAAAGGTGGCTGACCATAGGCCCACGGCTCAGCGAAGACAGGAAAGACGACATTTCCGGCGGCGGCGACGGCAGCCTCGAGCGCATCATCGGACCTCTCATCGATGATCGAACGTTCGGCGAAGCTGACATCGTAGCCGATGACCGAAACACCGGCTTGAGTGAGCCGGTGGATCAGCATCGCGTGCACATACCGAGGCCAGGGCCAGCGGCCGAGGCGATCAAGGCTCTGCTTGTCGATCTCGACGACAACAACGCGATCGTCCGCCCCCGGGGCGAGCACGGGCGTAAGAAAGCCGAGGGCCACATTGTCGATACGCTCGGCGACCCCAGCGCGCTCCAAGCCGATGACGAGCACAAGGGCAAAGAAGAGCAGTATTAGACACTGCCGCAGCCACCCCTTGCCGGTCACCCTCATCTCAGAAAAGCGGGATCAACAAGGCAAACGGAAGTAAAGGTACTGGCCACCAGCTGACGGCCGCCACGGTGATGCGCTGTGGCATGCTGAGGTCCGCCGTGTAGCCGTCGGCAAAGACATGTTCCACGGCCTTTCCATTGCATGGCTCTACAGTCGGCCAACGCGCATTCTGTACACTGCTGAATCCCTAGCAGGCTCGATCACCCCCACCTCAGTGAGGCGACGAATAGCCCACCCATATGGGTTCGCTTCGTCGGCCGGAAGTGTCCCGTCAAAGGAACGGCGAAGCAGCTCCCGCATGTGGAGCTTGGCCAGCTCGCCGTCATGGTCGGCCAGGATCTTAGGCGCTTCATTGAAGACGTGGTCGGCATAGGCGGCTCTGTGCTGTCGTTCGCTCACGTCAGATGACGCGACACTGTCGGGCTCGAATGTCGCCCTGGCAACAGCAATCTCCCGGAACGTGCTCTCGCCATAACGGACCAACGGCATGTGATTTCGAATCGGGGACTCTGCCGCCGCCGATAAGGGGAACCTCGTGGCACGCGTCGTTCCGCGATATTGCCGAAACCCTGGTGGTTGATCTTCGGACACCATCTGCTTTGCTGTCAGGCGAATGGAGGTGATATAGAGGTCGTGCGCGTCTTGCACGGCGCTCGGGATATCCCTGCCCTCGTTGGTGCTGCTCATGACTAGCCATGCGAACCAATACCAGCTCAGCTTGTTTCCGGATCGCTGCCGGTTGATCAAGGTGGTGCCGGAAGAGAACAAGCGCCGATTCTACGCGCTGCGCACCCTCCCTACGCTCTTTGGCGACTGCGCATTGCAGCGGGAATGGGGCCGGATCGGCGCCAGTGGCCGGCTACGCCACGATCTCTACCGGGACGAAGGCGAAGCTCTCAGCGCTTTGACCAAGCTGGCGCAAATGAAGGTGCGGCGCGGCTATCGGTCAGCGGATTGATGATCGCTCGCTGCCTTGCGCTTCTCGTGCTCTTCGCGACTCTGCCCGCCTCCGCGTCGGAGACTGTACTGGCACGCCTCGGCGAGCCAGAAGTCCACGCGATCATGCGCCATGCGCTCGCACCCGGCTATTCCGACCCGGCGAACTTCGACGTCGAGGACTGCAGCACGCAACGCAATCTCGACGCGCGCGGCAGAGCGCAGGCGCGGCGCGCGGGCGAGATGATCCGCGCGGCCGGGGTCCGGATCGACGAGGTCTGGTCGAGCCGCTGGTGCCGCTGCCTCGACACGGCCCGCGAGATGCAATTGGGGTCGGTTCGCGAGGTGGAGGCGCTCAATTCCTTCTTCGAGAACCGCTCGGACGGGCCGGCGCAGAATGAGGAGCTAAAGGCGCTGCTCGACACCGTCGCGACCGGAGATACGGTCTTTCTCGTCAGCCACCAGGTCAACATCGCAGCCTTGCTCGGCACCGCAACGGGCTCCGGTGAGATCGTCGTCTTCCGCTATCGCGACGGTGATGCGGAAATCCTTGGCCGGGTCAGCGTTCCGGTTCCCTGAGCACCAAGAAGACGAACGCCACGCCGTGCGCCCTGTGTCTCACCATTGCGGAACGGTATCGTCGTCGTTTCCCTTGTTCAATCTGCGCCTTGAGCTACCCTACTGACGTGTTCAAAAACGCCTCGGTTGTAGGGAACAAAGTTCATGATATTCGCGCGTTTCTGCGGCCCAAAGGCACTTGCCCTCACGACCTTCCTGATGGCGACCGCACTGCAATCGCCAGCGCTTGCCCAGAGCGAGACCGACATCGAAAGAATGCTGGCGCTCAACGTCTATCACGAAGCCCGTGAAGACGGCCGCGATGGCATGATTGCAGTGGGCTGGGTGGTCTTTAACCGCGTCGCCGACCTCAGCTTTCCCGACAGCGTGTATGGCGTCATCACCCAAGGGGGCGAGACCCCGCCCTGCCAGTTCGGATGGTGGTGTGACGGCAAGAGCGACAGGCCGGAGGAACAGGAACTCTGGCAGGAAGCCCAGGCGGTCGCCCGTGAACTCCTCTCGGACAATCGGCCTGCCGATCCCACGGGCGGTGCTATCTATTTCTGGGAAAGCTGGCGCGACACGCCCGACTGGGCGGGCGACAAAGTCAGACAAACGGCCACCATCGGTGGTAACAATTTCTACAACCTGAAATAGCAAGTCTGCAGAAACAATTTTACCGCTGCGAAGAAAGGTCCCGAGCCGCGAAATCGTTTTGCCGTGCCGCCAGAGGCGCCCTTGCGTGGACGTGGATTCCTTTCACGACCTCATCGAGCGTATCCGGCGTCAAACGGGGTATGTCACATTCGGCCTTTTGGCCATTGTCATCGGTCGCTACTAGGCTAAAGTGCAATGCTAAGCGGTGGTACACGCGCTTTGCGCAACACCGCTTCTCGCGGGAGGTTAAAGAAAAAGAATGATACCCGGACACTTCGCCTACCATCGGCCGGCGGATGTCGCTGCCGCTGCACTACTCTTGCAGACGCATGGTGACGACGCCCAGCTCCTCGCGGGCGGGCACAGCCTGATCCCGATGATGAAGCTGCGCATGGCGGCACCCGAGCATCTGATTGACCTGCAGGATATCGCTGCGCTCAGGGGCATCTCCCGTGACGGCGATCGGCTCGTCATCGGGGCGATGACCACGCAGCACCAGCTGATCACCGATCCGCTCGTCGCCGAGGCCGCCGCGCTGTTGCGCGAGGCGGCTTTGCAGATCGCCGACCCGCAAGTGCGCTATGTCGGCACCATCGGCGGCAATGTCGCGAACGGCGATCCGGGCAACGACATGCCGGGCGTCATGCAATGCCTGGATGCGACCTTCGAGCTCGAGGGTCCGGGTGGCAAGCGGCAGGTTCCGGCCCGCACCTTCTACGAGGCGGCCTATGTAACGGCACGCGCCGAGGACGAGATCCTGACCCGGATCTTCGTGCCCGCAGCACCGGCCGACAGCGGCCACGCCTATCTCAAGCAGAAGCGCAAGATCGGCGACTACGCGACGGCCGCGGCCGCGGTGGCGCTGACCCTCGAGGGCGGTCGTTGCACCCACGCCGCTATTGCCATGACCAATCTGGCATCGACACCCATCTTCAGTGACGCGGCCGGGGCCGCACTCTTGGGCTCGAGCCTGGACGAGGCGGCGACCGGCAACGCCGTCGCCGCCATGCAAGTGGCGATCGATCCCGCCGCGGACAATCGCGGTCCCGTCGCGTTCAAGCATCATGTCGCCGCGGTGATGCTGCGCCGGGCTATCGCCAGCGCCGCGGCACGCGCCGGCGCGAGGAGCCACTGATGGACAAGCTGCACGTCAAGCTCCAGGTCAACGGCAAGCCGGTCGAGGCCCTGGTCGAGCCACGCCTCCTCCTGATCCACTTCCTACGCGAGCAGCTCGGCATCACCGGGCCGCATATCGGTTGCGAGACCTCGCATTGCGGTGCCTGCACAGTCGATATCGGCGGCCGCTCGGTCAAGAGCTGCACGGTCTTCACAGCTCAGGCGAACGGCGCTGAGGTCACGACGATCGAAGGGATCCACGGCGCAGATGGCGGGATGCACGTGCTCCAGGAGATGTTCCGCGAGCATCACGGCCTGCAATGCGGCTTTTGCACGCCCGGCATGATCACCCGCGCCTGGCGATTGCTCGAGGAGAACCCCAACCCGAGCGACGACGAGATCCGCTTCGGCATGGCCGGCAATCTCTGCCGCTGCACGGGCTACCAGAATATCGTCAAGGCGATCAGGGCTGCAGCCGATGCCGGTGTAGCACAGCAGGAGGCTGCCGAATGACCGACCAGAGCCCCATCGATCTCGAGCGCACCCGGAAGCTGCAAGGCCTCGGTTGCAGCCGCAAGCGGGTCGAGGACGCCCGCTTCACCCAGGGCAAGGGCAACTATGTCGACGACATCAACCTCAAGGGCATGCTGTTCGGCGATTTCGTCCGCAGCCCCTACGCCCATGCCCGGGTGATCTCGATCGATGCCGAGGCGGCCAAGGCACTGCCCGGCATCATTGCCGTGCTAACGGTCGACGATCTTAAGCCCTTGAACCTGCACTGGATGCCGACGCTGGCCGGCGACAAGCAGATGGTGCTGGCCGACGGCAAGGTGCTCTTTCAAGGCCAGGAAGTTGCGTTCGTCATTGCCGAGGATCGCTACATCGCGGCCGATGCGGTCGAGCTGGTCGAGGTCGAGTACGAGGAACTGCCAGTCGTCACCGATCCCTTCAAGGCGCTCGCCGACGATGCGCCGGTGCTCCGCGAGGACATCAAGGACCAGATGGAAGGGGCTCACGGGCAGCGGCGCCATCCCAACCACATCTTCACTTGGGAGCAGGGCGACAAGGCCGGAACCGAGGCGGTCCTCGGCAGCGCCGAGGTGGTCGCCGAGGAGATGCTCTACTATCACCGAACCCATCCCTGCCCGCTCGAGACCTGCGGCTGCGTAGCGTCGATGGACAAGGTGAACGGCAAGCTCACGCTCTGGGGCACCTTCCAGGCGCCGCACGCGGTGCGCACCGTGGCGTCCCTGATCTCCGGCATCGCCGAGCACAATATCCGTGTGATCTCACCGGATATCGGCGGCGGCTTCGGCAACAAGGTGGGTGTCTATCCGGGCTATATCTGCTCGATCGTCGCCTCGATCGTCACCGGCGTGCCGGTGAAGTGGGTCGAGGACCGGATGGACAATCTGATGACCACGGCGTTTGCCCGCGACTACTGGATGCAGGGCAAGATCGCCGCCACCAAGGACGGCCAGATCACTGGGCTCTGGTGCCACGTCACCGCCGATCACGGCGGCTTCGACGCGCTTGTGCAGATCCGACCAAATTCCCGGCCGGCTTCTTCAACATCTGCACGGGCTCGTACGACATCCCGATGGCCTGGCTCGCGGTCGATGGCGTCTACACCAACAAGGCGCCGGGCGGCGTCGCCTATCGCTGCTCGTTCAGGGTCACCGAGGCGGCCTACTTCATCGAGCGCATGGTCGACG
>CALOAB010000025.1:0-100875 GCA_942491185.1 uncultured Alphaproteobacteria bacterium
CCCGAGGAGGCCAGCCTCCTCGGTTCTTCAACCCGCAAGGTCGAGATTTCGAGCCGCCCGGTCTCCGGGCTCGGTCCGGCTAGACCTCGAGCTCGACGGTTACCGGGACGTGGTCGCTGGGTTGCTCCCAGCCGCGGGCGGCGCGGGTGATCTGGGCGTTGCGGAGGGCAGGGGCCAGGGCCGGGGTGAGCCAGATGTGGTCGAGGCGGCGGCCGCGATCGGAGGCGTCCCAGTTGCGGTTGCGGTAGCTCCACCAGCTGAACAGCTTCTCCTCGGGCGGGATGATGGCGCGGACGGCGTCGACCCAGTCGTGGCTCGCCTGCAGGCGGGCGAGCTTCTCGACCTCGATGGGCGTGTGGCTGACCACCTTGAGCAGCTGCTTGTGGCTCCAGACGTCGGTGGGCAAGGGGCGCGATGTTGAGGTCGCCCAGCAGGATGGCGCGGCGCTGGTCGTGGCGCTCGGCCGCGAACCAGTCGGCCAGGGCGTCGACCATGTCGAGCTTGTGGCGGAACTTGGGGTTCTGGTCCGGGTCCGGGACGTCGCCGCCGGCCGGGATGTAGAGGTTGTGCAGCTCGATGTCGCCGGGCAGGCGGACGACCGCGTGGCGGCTCTCGTCGATGCCGCACCAGTGATGGGTGTGGCCGTCGGTGAGCGGCACTTTCGCCAGAACGGCGACGCCGTGATAGCCTTTCTGGCCGAAGACGAAGCGGTGCGCGAAGCCGAGATCGGCCATGAGGTCGTGGGGGAACAGCTCGGTCGCGACCTTGATCTCCTGCAGGCAGAGCACGTCGGGGTCGATCTCGGCGACGATGCGCCTGAGCGGCTGCTCGCGCAGGCGGACCGAGTTGGCGTTCCAGGTGGTGATCTTGAGGTGCACGTGTGGGGAGCCTCTCAACTGGGCCCGGCCGCTGCCGGCAGCGACGCAGGGTCGGCTGTGCTGGGCGCGAAGGGCCCGGTCAGCTCGGGATGACGAAAGATAACGGCGGTCTAGCGATGTTCGCCTGCCAGACCAAGCGCTTCGGCATGCCTCAGCCTTATGGGCTGTTGGCCTATCCAGCGTCGGCTAGCTATGGTGGCTGACGGGACGGCTTGGGCCGGGCACATGGGCGACACTGGCGGCCTGTCGTGGTCGGAAGCTTGCACAGGGAACGGCGGAGCGTTCGTCGCTCGCGGCTAGTCTCAGCGACCTGCGCGCTGTAAATCTGCCAAGGAACGGCGGTGTAGCGGCGAATCGCTTCTTGCCTTGTCAGGCCGGATCGGCATCCTCAGACTATTTCGTGGCCGTTCTGGTCACTCGTGACCGTAAGCGCTTCGATGGGGAAACGACATGAGCAAGTCGATGACGGATGACGAGCCGACGACCGGCAAGTCCGGGTTCATCTCGCGGAAGTCAATTATCGAGGCGATTGTCGGGACGGTGATGCTCATGCTCGCCTTCGTTGCGATCGCCGCGTCGGACGTTTCGGCCACCAGCACGCATATCTATTGGTCGGGCCTAGTGGTGGCGTTTGCCCTGGTCACCTTGGCGATCGACCGCCTGCACCCGAGGAAGGGCAGCAGCCTTGCCAAGGTCGCCATGCCGATCCTGCTGCACTGGCTCGGCGTGTTGCTGGCCATCGAGCTCGTCTACTTCTTCGTCGGGTCGGGCCGGATCGCCAATGCCGACACTGGCCTAACGAACGCCATGATTCTGGCGCTCGGCACCTATCTGGCCGGTGTCCACAGCAATTGGCGCCTCATGGTGGTCGGTCTGGCCATCGGGATCGCTGCTGCCGGGGCCGCCTTCATGGAAGAGTATCTTTGGGTCATGTTCGGCCTCGCCGTGTTGGTGATCGTCATTTTCGTGCTCAGCTCGCGACGCTCGGGCGCCGCGACGCCGGCGATGGTCGACGACTTTTGAGCGCCCGATGGCCGTGATGGCAACCAGGCGGTAGCCGGCGGTCCGATGGCAGGCGAGCCGGCCGAGGGGCAAGAGGCGCGATCACCGGAGCGGATCGCCATCGACGTGGCGATCCGCCTGGCATTGCTGGCGCTGTTCGCCTACCTCGCCTTCGTGCTGGTCGAGCCGTTCCTGCCCATCGCCATTTGGACGGTGATCTTGACGGTGGCACTCTACCCGGCCTTCGCCTGGTTGCGCGCGCTGCTCGGCGGCAACGGCGTGATCGCGGCGGTGCTGCTCACCATCGTCAGCCTCGCCATCACCTTCGGCCCGGCGGCGATCCTCACCGCCAGCCTCGCCGGCACGCTGGAGCGGCTGGTGATCGACATCGAGACCGGCAAGCTGTCGCTGGCGAGCCTGCCCGAGTCGGTGACCACGCTGCCCTATGTCGGCGATTGGCTGCACCAGGCATCGAGCCTGGCGTCCGGGAACCTCACCGACCTGCTCAAGGAGTATGGTGAGCGGCTGCTGGCGCCGGGCGCCTGGTTGTTGATCGAGGTCGCCGCGATCGCCGAGAGCTTCCTCCTGTTCGCGACGTCGGTGGTGGCCGCCGGGTTTCTGTTCGTGTACGGCCCCAGGTTCATCGGCAAGGTGCACGGCGCCTCACTGCGCATCGTCGGGCCGCGCGGCTCGGGCTTCGTCGACCTCGCCGGGGCCACGATCCGCAACGTGGCACGCGGGGTCATCGGCCTCGCCGTCCTGCAGTCCTTGCTGATCGGGATCGGCCTGATCGTGGCGGGCGTGCCGCATGCCGGGTTGCTGACGTTGACAGCGCTGGTGCTCGGGATCGTTCAGCTCGGGACGCTGCCGGTGCTGGTGCCGCTGGTGATCTGGTACTGGTTGAGCCACGAGCCATCGTCGGCGGTGCTCTTCACGCTCTACATGACGCCGGTCGGCGCGCTCGAGAGCCTGCTCAGGCCGCTGTTCATGGGGCAGGGGCTGGAGACGCCGATGCTGGTCATTCTCATCGGCGTGCTCGGCGGGACGATCGCCTACGGCCTGCCGGGCCTCTTCCTCGGCCCGATCATCCTGGCGCTGCTCTATGAGCTGGTGGCGTACTGGCTGCAGGGCGAGGCGCCGCCCGACGACGATGCGGCGATCTGAGACCCTCAGCTCAGACGCATGCCGGCCTGGCCGAGGCTCTCGAGCAGCGGGCTCCGGATGGTCTCGCTGGGGAAGAAGCCGGTGATCGTCGGACGGAGGATCGATGTGGCGTTGGGCAGGAGCGCGCAGAGGCGCTGCCGGGCGTCGCATGCCCGCGCGGCCTCGCCAAGACCGCTCAGCGCCGCAACCTTGAAGAGCTGTGTCCAGTAGATGTCCTGGTTGGTCGAGCGGTCGAGCCGGGCGATGGCAGTCTCGTTGTCGCCGTTCGCCAGCAGCGTTATTGCCGTGGCGAGCTCATCCATGAAGAAGCCGCTCGTCGTCGATGCCCGCGCGTTGTGGCCCGCCGCCGCACGGCCGGAGCAGGGCTGCGTATTGGCCGCGGCCACGACCTCGAGCAGGCGACGATCGGCGATGAGCGACGTCGTGCCGGGTTCAGCCGGCAGGGCGGTTGCCACCTCGGCGGCGCGGTCTGGTCGACCGTCGTTGAGCAAAGCGTAGCCCAGGGCCAGACGCGCGGTGATGTTCTTCGGATCGCGGCAGAGAGCGGCACCGGCGAGATCAACGCATTCGCCAGGCGACGCTGGATCTGGTGTCAGCCGGCTGTTGGCCGCGACGCGCAGGAGGTCGGCGAGCAGCGCACCCGACGTGGCGAGCAGCCGCTCCTCACCGTCGAGCCAGCGCAGGCCCTCGATCGCCGCTCCGACCCGGTGCACGTCCTGGGTCGCCATGAAGTCGTAGGCCCGCATCAGGATGTCGAGCGGGCTCCGGCCGTCCGCGGCAGCCAGGAAGCGAGGAACCGCGCCGAGCATCGGGTCGGCGAGATCAGTGGCGATCTGCTCGGCCACCGCATCGGCGAAAGCGAGCACGTCGGTCTGCGCGTGCCGGCAGTCATGGGAGTCGCGGCTGACAACACGCCCGGCCGCGACGTCGACGAGCGTCGTGTAGACGCGCAGGCAGCCCTCCAGATGATGCACGCTGCCGCACATCACCAAACGCGCACGCTGGAGTCTTGCCGCGTCTAGGCAATCGACCTCGGTGCCGGCCGGCAGGCGGGTGACCTGCATGGCGCCGGAGCGGACGAGCGGGGCCTGCTGGCAACGCAACTGGGCCTCTTCGCCGATGAGGAAGCCGAGCTCGGCCGCCCGGGCGTCGGTGCTGTGGAAATCCGCCAGGGCCAGGACCGGTGCGCGCTGCCGGGCCGTGCGGCGCACGCCAGCCGTTGCTTGCCGCGCTTGACGGAGGACCGGCCGGTAGGAGCCTTTGGGCAGATCGATACGCATCGTGCCGGCCTTCGAGCAACGGGCATAACCCAGCTCCAAGGCCTTGCGCAGGCGGCCCACCTCGATGCGCACATGCGCGTCGGTGGTCGGATCGAACGAGGCATCGTAGCCGAGCACGGCCGTGGCGATCTCGGCCTGCGAGATCCGCTCCTCGGGTGCCTCGATGCTGCGTTGGACGAGGAACAGCAAGAGCTGCTTCAGTCGATCGGAGGCTTCGAACGACGGCTGAGCGCACAGCCAGGCGGCATGCCGTCCCAGTCGCGTGCTCGCCCAGCTCTCGTTTTCCGCCCGCTCGGCCAAGTGTTCCTGCCTCCACTATGGCGGCACGGTTAGCAACTTATCCGCCCCTCGGCAACGCACCGCGGTCGTCACGGATCCGGCACGTGACGCCGTCCAATCCTTGGCAAGGCCTGGTGTCGACGACTGGCGTCAATCACTTGGCGTTATTGGTGAGGGCGCGAATGACGACGAGTGGACCGTGCCGGTGGGCCGCTTCGTGTCCAAGATCCTCGAGATCGGCGAGCAGATCGTCAGCGTCGAGGGCGGGCCCCGCTACGACCTCACCGGCCCCGACGAGGCGCCGGTCGGGGTTGCACCAACGTTAGCAACTTACGCCGCACCCGCCGACGCCGCATCGTTCCGGGACAGTGCGAGACGCTTGGTGGTGGGGCTTCACGCCGGAAAGGTCAGGGTGCGGCGCGTTTTCAGTATCGAGATGATGACCGAGGTCAGGCTCAGGGGCGGATCGTGCCTTGCCGGTGCGGTGCTCGTCTTGGCCTCGGCCACCGTGGCTTTGGCGCAGGAGCCGGCGCCGGACGGCTTCGACTATGGCGAGATCGCGCCGGTCTTCGAGGACCCGCTGGATCGCACGGGCTATATCAGCCTCGGCCCGATCGACGCGTGGACCGATCGCTATTTCGAATGGAAAGAGAAGCTCGGCGCCGATTACGGCATCTCGTATCTGATCGAGGACCGGCTGATCAACCAGTGGGGCGGTGGCGCTGCGATCTACGACAACGAGGTCAACCTCGTGGGTCGGGCCGAGCTGGTCGACAGCGATCGCTGGGGCACCGGTGCCTTCATGGTCTGGGGCCAGTTCGCGCAGAGCCTGGGCAACAATACCGGCAGCGAGTTCCAGGCGGATGTCGGCGTGCTGTCGCCGCTCAATGGCGGCAATAGCGGGCCGGACAGCAGCAACGAGATCCTGCAGATGCTGGTCTGGGAGCAGATCATGCTGGACGACAGGTTCCGCGTCCAGGTGGGCAAGCTCTCGACCCGAACGCTGGTCAATCTGAACCGCTATGCGGATGGCGACTCGCTCTACTTCTTCTCGCCCATGCTCGGCAACAACACGGTGGTG
The DNA here is from genome assembly GCA_942491185.1 of uncultured Alphaproteobacteria bacterium. GTDB lineage: Bacteria > Pseudomonadota > Alphaproteobacteria > Geminicoccales > Geminicoccaceae > SLRI01. The sequence goes on from CALOAB010000025.1 coordinate 5,685, forward strand.
CCCTACACGGCATTGCTGGGCTCGGGCGTCTTCGCGCAGTGGAAGGAGAAGCTCTGGTACGTCTCCGGCCTCGCCCGTGGCGCCGACACCGAGAAGGGCATCAGCTTCGATGCGATCGAGGACGGCGATTTCCAGTATGTCGGCGAGGTGGCGCTGACGCCGACGCTGCCCGGCATCGGCTACGGCGAGTACCGGCTCACCCTCTCCTATGACGAGGAGACCGACGAGCGGCCGGACGTGTTCACGATCTCGGCGAGCCTGGACCAGGATATCGGCGAGCGGGTCGGCGGCTTCTTTCGGGTGGCCTATAGCGACGATACCTGGCGCGCCTTCGAGACCCGGGTCGCTGGCGGCTTCCAGCTCAAGCAGCCCTTCGGCTTTCGCCATGACCGCACCGGCATCGGCGCCTGGTACGGCAAGCCCACCAATGACGACCTCGACAGCGAGTACGGGGTCGAGATCTTCTACAAGGCGCAGGTTCAGCGCTTCTTCGAGATTACCCCGAACTTTCAGCTCGTGGCCGACCCGGCGCTCTCCGACGACAGCGTCGAGGCGATCGTCGGGCTGCGGCTGCGCGCCGCCTTCTAGGGGCGAGCCGGGCGTGGGTCCGGTCCGTCTTGGACAGCCAATCGAAACGATCAGCAAGAGGTTGAAGCCGATGCAGAAGAAGCTCTTGACGATGGCCCTGCTGGCCAGCCTGGCGCCGATGGCGGTGTCAGCCCAGAACCTGGGTGCGGCGGACACGCCCGAGGAGATCGACCCGATGGACCCGGGCCAGGAGCCGATCGTCAGGCTCAATCCCGACGATCCGTCTTATGATATCTGGAAGAAGATCCGCGAGGATATCAGCGAAGGCCGGGAGCCGGGGCCGATCAACATCCAGCGCTTCTATGGCCATGTGCCCTGGGTCGGCATCCCGACCTTCTTCCATCTGCCGGTGGCCCTGACGCCGGAGGATCTCAAGGCCGGCAATGTCGAGGTCGCGATCTTCGGTGCGGAGCTGATCGGCGACATGCGCGCCCGCTCTTATGGGCCGATGGAGATGCGCAACCCGCACCGCTCCGAGGTCTACCACAACTGGGGCGCCTTCAACATGCCGGAGCTCGACAGCGGGCTCACGGCGCTCAACGAGCTCACCGTGGTCGACTACGGCGACGCGCCGATCGAGCCCATGAGCATCGAGCGGTCGATCCCGGCCATCCGCGAGTTCGTCCGCGACGTCGCCAATGTCGAGATCGAGGGCGGCAAGCGGACCATCCCGATCATCATCGGCGGCGGCCATGCCCTGATGTACCCCGACGCCGCCGGGCTCACCGACGTCTACGGCAAGGGCAACCTGATGATCGTCCATTTCGACGCCCATGCCGATCAGGCGCCGGTCGGCTTCGGCCATTTCGTGACCCACGGCAACCCGGTGCGGCAGCTGGTCGAGGGCGGCTTCGTCAATGGCGAGGACATCATCCAGATCGGCCTGCGCGGGCCGAACTCCACCGATCTGAGCGGGGTCGAGTGGAACCGCAGCAACGGGCTGCGCTACCACATGATGGCCGAGGTCGAGGCGCGCGGCTGGCAGGCGGTGATGAAGGACATCCTCGACGAGGCGGAAGCCTCGGACAAGCCGATGTTCGTCTCGTTCGACGTCGACGTGGTCGATCCGGCCTTCATTCCGGGCACCTCGACGCCGGAGCCGGGCGGGCTCTACATGCGCGAGGCGATGCCGCTGATGCGCGAGCTGTGCGCGCAGAACAACGTCGTCGGTGTCGAGATCGTCGAGCTCCGGCCGGACTCCGATCCGGGCTACACGACCATGCTCAACACCAAGGCGATCCTGCGCCAATGCCTGAACGGGCTCGCCATGCGCAAGGCCGGCCTGACCGAGCGCGGCTATCTCAACCCGATCATCGTCGACGACGGCAAGTGATCGGCAGTCCGTCCTGGGACGACCGACGGGCAGACCCCCAGCCGAGCGAGATACGCCTCGGCTGGGGGCGGCGCCTCCTCGCCGGTGCCAGCGGCCTGTTGCGCGGTGAGCCGCTGATCGGCTTCACGCTGATGGGCGGCCTCATCTTCGCTTTGTACGCTGTGCTGGGCACGCCCGAGCGCGAGCCGATCGTCATCATGCCCGAGGTGGTCGAGGAGCTGGTGTCGCTGCGCGAGGAGATTCTCGGGCGACCGCTCGATGCAGCCGAGCAGGCGCAGCTGGTCGATGAGCAGCTGCTGAACGAGATTCTGGTGCGCGAGGCCGTGCTGCGCGATCTCCATCTGAGCGACAGCTATGTCCGCCGGCGGCTGGCCGAGCGGATGAAGTTCCTGCTCGACGAGGCGGCGCCGGAGCCGAGTGTTGCTGAGCTGGCAGCGCTTCAGGAGGAGCATCCAGAACGCTTCCTGACGCCCCGCTCGGTGAGCTTCGATCAGGTGTTCTTCGTCCAGGACGAGGCGGCGGCCGCGGCGATGCTGCCCGCGCTGCGCCGCGATGCGAGCGCTTTTCTGGGTGAGGGCGAGCCCTTCTGGGTGGGCCAGGAGTTCGATCGCTACACCGACGATCAGGCCATCGCGGTCTTCGGCCGTGGCTTCGTCGATGCGCTGATCGAGCTGCCGGTGGGCGCCTGGCATGGGCCGATCCAGTCGCGGCGCGGCTGGCATCTGGTTCGGCTGCGCGAGGCACACCAGCCCGAGCCGCTGCCGGCCCTGCTCATGCAGCAGCAGCTGCGCGAGGAGTGGGCGCATCGCCACTGGGTCGAGCAGCGCGCCCGCCAGCTCGACGCGTTGCGGCGCCATTACGACGTGGTGCTGCCGGCCGATGGCTGAGCTGCGCCGCACGCTCGGGCGCATGGCTGCCGCGCTGCTGGTGGCGTGCTGTTGCCTCGGCGGCAATGTGGCGGCGGCGCATGAGCTCGCCACGGCGAAGCTCAGCCTGGTCGACGAGGGTGCGCGCGGCTACCGGCTGACGGCGAAGCTCGCGGCCGGGATGGCGGTGACCGAGCCTGTTGTGCCGGCGAGCTGCGTGATCGCCGATGCCGCGCGGCGGCCGGCGCTGGGTTCGGCGCAGATCCACGAGTGGCTGGTCGATTGTGCGGGTGCCGTGCCACTGGAAACGGACTCGATCGCGCTGGCGCTCGGGGTCGAGGACGCGCTGATCGTGACGCGCAGCCGCGATGGCGTCGAGAACACCTTCCAGCTGCGGGCCGAGGCCGGGCAGATCGTGCTGCCGATCGCGTCGTCGCTCGCCCAGGGCCAGGGCATGCTGGAGCTGGCCGAGCGCCAGGTGCGGCTCGGCATCGAGCACATTCTCTCCGGCGCCGACCATCTGGCACTCCTGGTCTGCCTGTGCCTGGTCGCGTCGGGCTGGGGCTTGGTGCGCCTGGTGACCGGCTTCACCATCGGCCACTCGCTGACCCTGGCGCTGGCCACGCTCGGCTGGGTCAATCTTCCCGGGCCGCTGATCGAGGCCTGGATCGCGCTCTCGATCGCCTTTCTCGCGCGCCAGGTCATGCTGGGGGACCGCTCTTCGGCGCCGGGCTTCTGGCTGGTGGTCGGCTTCGGGCTGCTGCACGGCCTGGGCTTCGCCGGTGCGCTCGCCGATCTGGGTCTGCCGAGAGATGCTCTGATCATGGCGCTGCTCGGCTTCAATCTCGGGGTCGAGATTGGCCAGCTGCTGTTCGTGGGCGCGCTCGTGCTGGGTGGGGCCTTGTGGCGGACGCAGATGACCCTGCCACCGCTCCGGCGCCCGGCTGCCATGGCGCTCGGCGCTGCCGCCATGTACTGGACCATCGAGCGGGTCGTGCAGTTCAGCGTTTGAGCGGTGTGCGCAGCGTTACGGCAGCCGCCAAAAAGCGCCCCAGGAGGCGCCGTCAGGTGGCGGGGCGCTTGGCTTCCTCGACCTCCTCGACCAGGTGCTGGGCGAGGCCGAAGCCGGCCTCGGACATGGTGAGGTAGGCCTCGCTGGCGCCGGCGGCTTTGATGTGGCTGGCCTCCTCGACGTACATGGTATGCGCGATGATGGGGCCGAGGAAACCGCGGCGGCGGAGCTGACGGGTGGCGATCATCTTCGATTCGTGGTCGTTCATGGCGAGGATGACGCCCTTCAGCCCGCGAATGTCCACGTCCGACCAAAAACCCGGATCCTCGGCATCGGCGTAGAGCACGTTGCGGCCTTCCGCCGTGTGCCAGGCGACCTTGGTGGGGTCCGCATCGAGGCCGATGAGCTGCAGCTTCTGCTGGGCGCCCAAGACGTCGTAGGCGGCGCTGCCGGTGCGGCCGAGGCCCATGATCAGGATATCGGCGTTGCCGAGTGAGAGGGGCTGGTCGTCGGGATGGCGCTTGGTCCGCTCGAAGCGGGAGAGCCGGTCCTCGAAGCGCTCGACCAGCTTGTGCGCGATGCGGTTCAATGGTGCTGAGACGAGGAACGAGAAGGCGACCGCGATGGCCAGCGGCACGATCCAGTCGGGCAGCAGGCCGGCCGCGATGATCAGGCCGAACTCGCTGTAGCAGGCGAGGCTGAGCGCGGCGAGGAAGGCGTTCCTGGCGCGCAGGCCGAAGAAGATCAGCAGCGCGAAGAAGAGCGCGCCCTTGAGCGGCAAGAGCGCACCCATCGCCAGCGCGAAGAGCATTGCTTGGGTGTCCGGCAGGCCGGTCAGCCCGATCTGCAGGAAGAAGCCGACGAGGAAGACCTCCTTGAGGCTCCAGAGCGCCTTGGCCAGCTCCTGGGTGCGCCGGTGGTCGGCGAGCAGCATGCCCATGACCAAGGCACCCAGTTCGCTCGACAGCCCGAGCGTCTCGAAGCCCATGCCGCCGACGACCAGCGCCAGCAGCATGCCCATCAAGACCAGCAGCTCGTCGTGGCCGCTGAGGTCGAGCAGCTTGTGGATCACCGGCCGAACCAACGGCAGGGCGAAGAGGGCGAGTGCCCAGGGCGAGGGCGAGTGGTCGCCGAAGAAGCTCAGGACGGCGAGCGCGATCAGGTCCTGGATGATCAAGATGCCGATGGTGACCCGGCCGTGAAACGCCTTCAGCTCGCGCTTGGCCTCGAGCACCTTGGCGGCGAGCACGGTGCTCGAGAAGGCGAGTGCTATGGCGAGCAGAAGCGCGGTGCGCAGATCGAGGCCGCCGATCACTAGGATGAGCGGCGTCAGGACGAGGCAGCTGATCGCGAAGTGGACGAGGCCGCCGCCGATCACCTCCGGCTGGATCAGGCTCTTCAGCTTGAGCTTGAGGCCGACGGTGAAGAGCAGGAGGAGGACGCCCAGATGGGCAATGTATTTGAGGATGTCGCTGGTCTCGCTCGGCAGGCCGAGCTCGGCCCCCCAGGCATTGAGCGCGAAGCCGGCGGCGAGAAAGCCCACCAGCGGCGGCAGTCCGGCTTGCTTGACCGCAAGGCCGAAGCCGAAGGCGAAGGTGATGATCAGAACTTCGAGCAAATCGGGCAATTCCGCGGGAACAGACGAGTCCAACTGGCTCGGACCATAGCGGCGCCGGTCCCACTGTCACGGGTCTAGATCAAACCCTATGCGGCAATAGCCCCTTGCTCTTCAGCGCTGTCGGTGAGGCGAAGCGTTTGCTCGATCGGCTCAACCACGCGCAGTGACGGGCGCCGCGGCTGCGCCCGCCGGCCGTGTCGAGCGGTGGTCGTAGGTCGCGATCCGGCGATAGACCGCGAGCTTCACCAGGTCGAGCACCACCATCCAGACCAGCATGTAGGCCCAGATCAGACCGATGACGAGCCACGGCAATGCCGTCACGAACCAGCCGAAGCCGCACATCAAGACGGCAAAGACCTGGGTGCCGATGATTGCCAGGACCAAGGGCCTGGCCGGGCAGGGGCGGCTCAGGAAGCTGCCGCGCGAGCGCATCACGAAGAGCAGCAAATGACCGCCGGCGACGATCTGCAGGAAGACCGCGGTTTGTATTTGCGCTTGTGTCAGGGTGATCCAGGCCTGCCATTCGGCGTTGCTCAGCCATTCCATGCCGATGAGCAAGAGGCCGAAGCTCTGCGCCACGGATAGCAGGCCCATGAAGCCTGAGACGAAGAGGAGCCGGCGCATCTGCCAGCGGACCGGCTGCTTGGCGAGCTGCGTGTTGTCGTAGGCGATCGTCATGATCGGCACGTCGTCGAGTAGTGCGATCAGGATGATCATCACAGGCGTCAAGCGGCGAGAAGCCGAAGAACACCGTTGCCAGCACGACCACGAACATGATGTCGATGGTCATCGCCACGCGGAACATGATGTAGTTGATGATCCGCTCGAAGATGCGCCTGGATTCGTCGATGGCGTCGATGATCGTCGACAGGCCTGGCGCCGTCAGGATCAGCGCGGCTGCGGCCCGCGCCGCATCGGTGGCGCCGCTCACCGCGACGCCGCAATCCGCCTGCTTGAGCGCTGGCGCATCGTTGACGCCATCGCCGGTCATCGCCACCACGTGGCCGCGGTCCTGCAACGCCTTGACGATGCCGTATTTGTGCTCGGGGAACACCCGGCCGAAGCCGTCTGCCCGCTCCACCGCTTCGGTGATCGCGTCGGGCAGGCGGCTCATGTCCATGTCCTTGGTGAACATGTCCGCTGCCGCGATGAGGTGCGAGCCCATGCCGAGCTGGCCGGAGATCTGGTTGCCGATGGCGACGTCGTCGCCGGTCACCATCTTGACGCTGAGCCCATGCTCCATGGCGCGCCGGATGGTCTCCTTGGAATCATCGCGCGGCGGGTCGAGCATCGAGAGGATGCCCAGGAAGACCCAGCTGGCACCATCGTCATCGGAGCGCGCGACGCCGAGCGCGCGAAGGCCGCCGGCGGCGAGGTCGGCCACCGTCTGCTCGGCCTTGGCCGCCGTTTCGGCGTCCGGCTTGCAGAGTGCCGAGATGACCTGGGGCGCGCCCTTGGTGTAGCGCTGCGCCTTGCCGCTGCCGTCGGTGACCGCCGACTCGGTGCGCTTGCCGACCGGATCGAAGGGCGTGAACTTCTCCACCGTGTAGCCGTCGAGCGCCGACGCGTCCGCGAGGCCGGCGGTGACCGCTTTGTCGATCGCATCCTCGCTGCCTTGCTCCGACGCGAGCGCACCGGCCAGGATCAGCTCGTTTGCAGATGCTGCAGCGAAGAGGATCGGATCGCCAAGGGTCAGCTCGTTCTTGGTCAGCGTGCCGGTCTTGTCCGAGCAGAGGATATCGACACCGGCCAGTTCCTCGATCGCTTCGAGCCTGGAGACGATCGCCTTCTTCTTCGCCAGACCTTGCGCACCCAGCGAGTTGGTGACGGTCATCACCGTCGGCATCGCGACCGGGATCGAGGCGATCAGCAGCACCAGCACCATCCGCGCGATGTCGGCGAGGTCCGACCACTGCCAGGCGGTCGCCAGCACGACGTCGTGGTAGAGCTGGAAGCAGACCAGGATGACGCAGAGGATCACCGAGGTGATGATGAGGAAATCGCCGATATGGGCAGTGGCCTGCTGCGAATGCGAGGCGCCCTTGCCGGCCGTGGCGACCAGGCTGGCGGTGCGACCGAAGAACGTCTGGTCGCCGGTGGCGATCACGACAGCACTCATCTCGCCCTGCTTGGCGATGCTGCCGGAATAGCCCTCGTCGCCGATCTTCTTGGCGACGGGCAGGGATTCGCCGGTGAGCGCTGCCTGGTCGATGCTGATATAGTCGCCGTCGATGAACCGCACATCGGCCGGCACGACCTCGCCGAGCTTGATCCGGAGCACGTCGCCCGGCACGACCTCGGCGGCGTCGATTGTGGCGAAGGTGCCGTCGCGGAGTGCCGTGGCCTTGGGTGCGAGGCCCGCCTTCAAAGCGGCCAGCGCGTCCGAGGCCTTGCGCTCCTGCCAGAAGCCCGAGATCGCATTGTAGAACAGCAAGACCAGGATGATGGTGAGGTCGGCCCAATGCCCCATGAGCAGCGAAAGCAGGGCCGCGGCCTCGATCATCCAGGCGATCGGCCCCCAGAAGAACCGGAGAAATTTCAGGAGATTGCTGACCTCCTTGTCGGCCAGCTCGTTGCGCCCGTAGCGCTGCAGCCGTGAGGCGGCCTCGCTCGCGCTCAGGCCCTTGGCCGAGGTGGTGAGCGCTTCGTAGACGGCAGCGACGTCCGCCTTCTCGAGGTCGATGCCGGCGTTCGGCAGCGGCGCTTTCGCCTGACCTGGGCTGCTCATCAGGCTTCTTCTCCTCATTGTCGGCAAGTGTCAGCCGGTGCCGTGTCGCTGACGCGCGCAGCCGCCAGTGACTCCAGCGGCGTCGAGCAACAGGCCAGCCGGCGCGCGGCCGGCTACAGCGTCGATGCGGTCGTCAAGATCGCCCTTGGCATGCCGACAAGCGCCAGCAAGTCAGATCGTCGAAGCACCCGCAAGAGCCTCCTCGCCGCTCGTTTGGGGCGAAAGAGTAGCCGAGTTACCGATCGTCGGCTTGCCATTTCATGACGCCTTGATGGCCGTTGCCCGCGTTGCCTCGATCAGGGCCCCGTCGTTCGAGGCTGGGTCCAACGGTCTTGGACGTGCCGAATGACGGCCCAAAGCGACAAGCCTTCTGCCGGCGCCAGTGATCTGGGTGAAAACCGTAGGACGGTGCCGAACGAGGTTATCGATGACAACTGTCTCACCTCGTTTGATCCCGACGCCGACGCCATCGACCACTACGAATCGGTCGAGGGCATGCGGATCGCGGTCGAGTAAGCTGTCGCCGTCGGCGGCAGCCAAAGCGACAACCGCACCGAGGCGGGCGGCGTCTTCATCGAGGAGGCCGGCTTCAATGCGCAGCGCATGCACGTCGACGACGCCATCACCCAACACCCGCCGTAGGTCAAGTTCGGGGACAAGGTCGAGGCGCCGAAAGTAGGCATCATCGATCACAGCTTCGGTAACTTCACGCGCTCGAATACCCAGCCGCTGCCCGGTGTCACGGAGAAACCCACGTCGACCAGCTGACGATTGCCACCTGCAACGTCCTCGATCTCGACCCGAGCGACGTCCGCAGTCACGCAGGCCTGCGCCGCGCTCAGCATGATCGTGAGCTTGCGCAGGGTGGGATAGGCTGAAGGGCGCTTGCCGCTTGCGGCATGCCCGATCCAACGGCAAAGATCGGGCAACGAAGACGCCCAGGGAGGCATGAATGCCGGATTATGTGATTGTCGGCGGCGGCTCGGCCGGCTGCGTGATTGCTGCCAGGTTGGCGGAAATGCCGGACGCCAAGGTGCTCCTGCTCGAGGCCGGGCCGATGGACACCGCTCGGCTGATCCACATGCCGGTCGGCTTCTTCAAGATGACCGACGGGCCGCTCACCTGGGGCTACAAGACCGCACCTTTGGCGCATGCCGACAATCGCGAGATGGTCTTCCCGCAGGGCCGCGTGCTGGGTGGCGGCAGCTCGATCAACGCCATGGTCTACACCCGTGGCAACGCCGCCGATTACGACGCCTGGGCGAACGACGATGGTTGCAGCGGCTGGGGCTACCAGGATGTCCTGCCCTATTTCCGCAAGGCCGAGGACAATGAGCGGCTGAGCAATGAGTGGCACGGCACGGGCGGGCCTCTGGGCGTCTCGGACCTGCGCAGCCCGCATCCGCTGACCAAGGCGTTCGTCCGGGCAGCACAGCAGGCCGGCATCCCCTACAATCCCGATTTCAACGGCAAGGAGCAGGCCGGCACCGGGCTCTTCCAGGTGACGCAGCGCGGCGGACGGCGCTGCTCCGCCGCTGTCGGCTACCTGAAGGAGGCGCTGAAGCGCCCGAACCTCGAGCTGGTCACCGACGTCGAGGTCGAGCGTCTCATCATCGAGAATGGCCGTGCGGTGGGCGTCGCCTATCGCCGCCTGGGTCGGCAGCAGGTGGCGCATGCCGATGCCGAGGTCATTGTCACGGCGGGCGCCGTTGGCTCGCCGCGTTTGCTGCTCCTTTCCGGCATCGGCCCGGCCGACGAGCTGAGCGCATTGGGGATCGCCGTCACCCAGGACCTGCCGGGCGTCGGCAAGAACTTCCACGATCACATCGATGCCTATGTGATCAGCGAGCTCGCCGGCCCCTACTCCTACGACAAGCACACCCGCCCGCACAAAATGCTCTGGGCCGGGCTCGAGTTCATGCTGCTGAAATCCGGGCCCGTGACCTCGAATCTCGCCGAGGGCGGGGCCTTCGTCACCACCGATCCTGCTGAGCCCAGCCCGGACATCCAGCACCATTTCCTCCCTGGTGCCGGACTCGAGGCGGGCGTGCCGCCGGTGCCTTCGGGCTATGGCTGCACGTTGAACGCCTGCTATTTGCGGCCGAAATCGCGCGGCAGCGTTCGGCTCCAATCGGCCGACCCGGCTGCGGCCCCGGTCATCGATCCCAACTACTGGGCCGAGCCCTCCGACATGGCGGCATCGCTGCGCGGCCTGGCCTCGGCGCGCGAGATCATGGCGCAGCCGGCCTTCAAGGCGTTCGTCAAGCGCGAGCACCTGCCGGGCAAGGAGGTCACGTCACGGGCCGATCTCGAGGCTTATGCGCGCCGGCTCGGCAAGACCGACTACCACCCGGTGGGCTCGTGCAAGATGGGGGTCGACGATCAGGCCGTCGTCGGTCCCGACTGCCGGGTGCGCGGGATCGAGCGGCTCAGGGTCTGCGACAGCTCGATCATGCCCCAGGTGGTGAGCTCCAACACCAATGCCGCCAGCATCATGATCGGCGAGAAGGCGGCCGACCTGATCAAGGGCAATCGCCGTGCGGCAGAGGATGCTGCGTAGGTGGTTGGCCGTCCTGCCGATGCCGCTCGACACCGCCGCTCGATGACGGCGCGGCTGTGAGGTGCGACATTGACTCCGCATACTATTTTGTGGCCTAGCTACACTTGGTCGCCACTGCTCGCCATGGCCGAACGCTGACGATTTCAGTCGAGGATTTGCCTGTCGACTGGTCGACGTGAGTATCTCGCCTTGGCGGACATTCGTGTCCCAATAGAAAAAGCGGAGAGGCTGGGGCGACCGCAGCCTCTCTCCTGGGGAGGAACGGTGAATGGTTAGGAAATCCATCGCCACACGTGCCAATGGCCTCATTCGGCGCCGTAGCATCTTGCGCGGTGGCGCGGCGCTCGGTGCCGTCGGAGCGTTCCCGGCCTTGCGCTCGCGCAGCGTCTTCGCCGCCGACACACCGGCGGTCGTCAATTCGATTCGCTCGCTCACCAACCCCTACCATGCTTCCTGGAATGCCGGCGGTGCCGCCTTTGCCGATTCGGTCGGGGCCGAATACGTGACGCTGGTCACCGAGGGCAACAGCGAGAAGGGCATCGCCGACATCAAGGCGATCCTGGCCCGCACCGGCGGCAACTGCGTCGTCAATGTCGACCCCAATGACAGCCCGGACGCCAGGCCGATCGTCGAAGCCTGCCAGGAGGCTGGCGCCTATGTCGTGACGCAGTGGAACAAGCCCGAGGACCTGCATCCCTGGGATCACGACCCGAACTACGTGGCACACATCTCGTTCAGCGGCGTGCCTTATGGCAAGCAGATGGCCGAGGCGCTGTTCGCGGCGATGGGCGGCGAGGGCGGCATCGTGGCCCTGGGCGGCATCCAGTCGAACGTCCCGGCGATCGAGCGCAAGCTCGGCCTCGACCAGGCGCTGGCGGAGAATCCCGGCATCGAGCTGCTCGATTTTCAGGTCGCCAACTGGTCGGAGACCGAGGCGCTGGAGAAGACCAACGCCTGGCTCACCCAGTACGGCGATCAGATCAAGGGCATCTGGGCCGCCAATGACGGCATGGCGCTGGCCGCGGTCGAGGCGTTGCGCGCCGATGGCCGGGCCGGCCAGGTGCCGGTGACCGGGATCGACGGCATCCAGCTCGCGGTCGAGGCGATCTTGAACGGCGAGATGGCGGGCACCGTGGCCTGGGACCCGTTCTGGCAGGGCGGCATGGGGCTCTCGATCGGCTACCATGCCAAGACCGGCGCCTTCGATCCGACCAAGGAGCCGCATGAGCATCGCGAGTTCTACGGCCGTGGTGTCGCCATCACCGCCGAGAACGCGCAGTCCTACTACGACTCCAACATCCTGAGCGAGCCCGAGCTCGACTGGAGCGATATCTGGGGCCGGGTCACCGGTCAGATCCAGTACGGCTGAGGGCGAACCGGGCGGGCTCATCGCCCGCCCGGACGCCGCCTTTCGGCTGATGCAGCGTCTGCGGCATCGCCGGCGGAGAACGAAGAAAAGACACCCGGCGGTATAGCGTCGGGGCGTGGTGTGCGCCGGAGGCGGAATCGTTCATGGCTGTGGAGACGGGCACGACAGATGACGCAGCTTCGCGGCAGCCTGGCCGGCCGGCCGGCGTGCTGCAGACCCGTCGGCTCATCACCTGGGCGCCGGTCATCGTCCTCGTGCTGCTCTGCGGCGTCATCACGGCGATCAACCCGAACTTCATGACCTTCGGCAACGTCGTGCGGATCAGCCAGGCGGCGATGATCCCGCTCGTGCTCGGCCTCGGCGTCACCTTCATCATCATCATGGGCTCGATCGATCTCTCGATCGAAGGCGGGCTGACGCTGGCTGCCGTCATCCTCTCGATGCTGGTGCTCAACGGCGCCAACGGCAACGATCTGGGCCTCTTCGCGCTGCCGTTGGTGCTCGCCGTCGGCGCCTTTGTCGGGTTCCTCAACGGCACCATCCATGTCCGCCTCAAGGTGCCGTCCTTCATGACCACGCTCGGCATGTGGTTCATCGGCGTCGGTGTCGCCAATGCGCTCCTGGGCGGCAGCGCCGTTCGGATCAACGACCAGCTCATCCGTGCGCTCGCGATCGAGCGGTTCTGGGGCTTTCCGATCGGCGTTTGGGTCGCGCTGGCCTGCCTGGCTCTGGCTTACGTCATCCAGAACCACACCCGCCTCGGCCGCCATATCTTCGCGCTCGGCGGTGGCGAGGAGCTGGCAGCACTCTCCGGCATTCCCGTGGCGCGGGTGCGGATCGCGGCCTTCACGCTGGCCGGCACGTTCTATGCCGTGGGCGGCATTCTGGCCGCCGCGCAGCTCGGCCTCGGCAATGCGCAGATCGGTGGCGGCCGGCTGTTCACGACGATCACTGCGGTCATCGTCGGCGGCACGGCGCTCTCGGGCGGGCAGGGTGGCGTGCTGCAGACCCTGGTCGGCGTGCTGGTCGTCGTCGTGCTCTCCAACGGCATGGTGCTGATGGGCGTGCCGCCCAGCTATCAGCTGGGCGTGCAGGGCTTGATGATCATCGCGGCGGTGGCGCTCTCGATCGACCGCAAGCGCCTCGGGATCGTCAAATGAGCGGTACAGCAGACGCCACCGCACCGGTCCTCGCGCTCTCGCACATCGAGAAGCGCTTTCCGGGCGTCCACGCGCTCAAGGACGTGTCACTGAAGATCCGCCGCCATGAGGTCGTCGGCCTGATCGGCGAGAATGGTGCGGGCAAGTCGACGCTGATGAAGATCCTGAGTGGCGTCTACCAGCCCGATTCCGGTGCGATCGAGCTCGCCGGCGAAGCGGTGCGGCTGCAATCGGCGGCCCACGCGATGAGCGTCGGCATCGGCATGGTGTTCCAGGAGCAGTCGCTGCTGCCCAACCTGACGGTCGGTGAGAACATCTATCTCGGCAATGAAGGCCGCTTCACCCGGTTCGGCATCGTCGACTGGCGCAAGCTCTATGCGGCCGCCAGCCGACAGCTGGCCAAGGTCGAGGTCGACGTCGACCCCAGGCTCCGGGCCAGCGAGCTCACCTTCGCCACGCGCCAGATGGTCGAGCTCGCCAAGGCGCTGACGCTCGAGGAGCAGGCGGAGGGCCATCTGGTCGTTCTGCTCGACGAGCCGACCTCGGTTCTCGAGCGGGCCGACATCGACATCCTCTTCGAGCGCGTTCGCTCGCTCCGCGACCGTGCCTCCTTCGTCTTCGTCTCGCATCGCCTCGACGAGGTGCTCGAGCTGTCCGACCGCGTCTACGTGATGAAGGACGGCGAGGTCGTTGCCGATCTCGACTCGGCCACGGCCGAGGTGCACGAGCTGCACCAGCTGATGGTCGGCCGCGGGTTGCAGGCCGAGTACTACCGCGAGCCGCTGCAGCGCCCGTTCCGCGACGAGGTGGTGCTCGAGGCCAAGGGGCTGGGCTTTGAGAAGCACTATCGCGACGTCGACTTCACGCTGCATGAAGGCGAGATCCTGGGCATTGCCGGTGTCATCGGCTCCGGCCGCGAGGAGCTGGCCCGCACGCTTGCCGGCTTCGCCCCGCACGACACCGGACAGCTCGTCCTCGGCGGCCGCGACGTCCGCTTCACATCGCCGGCCGAGGCGGTCGATGCGGGCCTTGGCTACATCCCGCGTGAGCGACGGGTCGAGGGGCTCGTGCTCTTCCTCTCGGTCGCCGCCAACATCACGCTCGGCAATCTGCAGGGGCTCACCCGGCACGGCCTGATCGATATCGGCAAGGAGCGCCATCTGGCGCGCGAGTGGGTGGAGAAGCTGAAGGTCCGAACACCGGGCATCGACACGCTCTGCCTCAACCTCTCGGGCGGCAATCAGCAAAAGGTGGTGCTCGCCAAGTGGCTGAACGCCGAGGCGCGCATCCTCATCCTCGACCACCCGACCCGCGGGCTCGATGTCGGGGCCAAGGAGGAGGTCTATGAGCTGGTGCGGGCGGTGACCGCCGAGGGGATCGCCGTCATCCTCACCTCCGACACGCTGGAGGAGACGATCGGCCTCAGCCACACCGTGCTGGTCATGCGCGACGGGGTCATCAGCCACCGCACCGATGCGAGCCCGGGCCACAAGCCGCCCCAGGTCGATCTCATCGGGCACATGGTGTAGGCGATGCGCTCACTCGTCGAGAAGCTCGGACCCGACTGGCTGCGACAGTGGCTGCCGGTCGCCACGCTGGTGCTGCTGGTCGCCGGCATCGGCACCGCCCAGCCGGGCTTTCTCAGCCCCAGCACGATGCTGCAGCTGGCGAGCGACACCGCCGTGCTGTTCGTGCTGGCGACCGGCGTCACCTTCGTCATCATGCTGGGCGGCATCGATCTCTCGATCCAGGCCATGGCGTCGCTCGCCAGCGTCATCGTTGCCTTGACCATCAGCCATCTCGGCTACGCCTCGTTCCCCTTTGCCGTGGCCATCGGCGCGCTCAGCGGTGCCTTGGCCGGCCTCGCCCATGTGCGGCTGAAGATCCCGTCCTTCATCGCCACCCTGGCCGTGGGCGGCGTGCTCGCCGGCGTGGCGCTCGTCATCTCGCGGCAGCGCTCGATCACCTTGGGCGAAGCAGATCGCGCCTATCTCACCTGGATCACCGGCAGCGTCGCCGGCATCCCCAACGAGGTGATCATCGGCCTCGTCGTGCTGTTGATCGCCCATGTCCTGCAAAGCCGCACGCCGTTCGGCCGCTATAGTGCTGCGATCGGTGCCGGCGAGGCCGCAGCCTATGCGTCCGGCGTCAAGGTCGGCCGGCAAAAGCTCATCGCCTTTACGCTCTCGTCAACCTTCGCCGCGCTGGCCGGCGTCATCCTCGCCGGCCGGCTCGCCAGCGGCTCGCCGACACTGGCGAACGAGCTGCTGTTGCCCTCGATCGCAGCGGTCATCGTGGGTGGCACGGCGATCACCGGTGGCGTGGGCAGCATCTGGCGCACGCTCATCGGTGCCTTGATCATCTCGGTCGTGCGGATCGGCATGACCTTCGTCGGCATCAACATCTTCGCCCAAAACATCGTCTTCGGCGTTGTCCTGGTGGCGGCCGTCGCCGTGACCATCGACCGCTCGAAGATCCCGATCGTCAAATAACCGGAGCAACCGCCATGGATTTGGGCCTGAAGGACAAGGTCGCCGTCGTCACCGGGGCCAGCGTCGGCATCGGGCTTGCGACCGCCAAGGGGCTGGCGGCCGAAGGGGCGCATGTCGTCCTGGCCGCCCGTTCCGCCGACAAGCTCGAGGCCGCGGCGGAAGAGGTGCGGGCAGCCGGTGCCAAGGCCATCGCCGTCGCCTGCGACGTGGCCACCCGAGAGGGTGTCGACCAGCTGGTGGCGGCGACCAAAGACGCGTTCGGTGGTGCCGACATCCTGATCAACAATGCCGGCACCGGCAGCAACGAGACGATCATGGATGCGCCGGACGAGAAGTGGCAGGGCTACTGGGACCTGCACGTCATGGCCGCGATACGCCTCGCCCGTGGCCTGGTGCCCGCGATGCGCGAGCGGGGCGGTGGGGTGATCCTCAACAACGCCTCGATCTGCGCCGCCCAGCCCTTGTGGTATGAGCCGATCTACAATGTGACCAAGTCGGCCCTGGTCATGGCCTCGAAGACGATGGCGACCGAGTTCATCAAGGACAATATCCGCGTCAACGCCGTCAATCTCGGCTTCGTGCTGACGCCCGACTGGATCAAGACAGCCAAGCAGCTGACGGCGGACACCGGCGGCGACTGGGAAGGCTACATCGCCAACCTCGCCAAGGAGAACGCGCCCATCGGCCGCTTCGCCTCGCCCGAGGAGGCGGCCGACTTCTTCGTCTTTCTCTGCTCCAAGCGGGCGAGCTACTCGGTCGGCTCCACCTACTTCGTCGATGGCGGCATGCTCAAGACGATTTGAGCTGCGGGCGCTGCCTGGTCCTGATCAGCTTTGCCGATTGGCTTGAACGGCATGTCGATAGCTGCGGCGCCGCGAACGCTCGACACGATAGAGCGGCTGAAGTTGGACTCAGCCTCAATCGACGTGGAACACCTCTTCCATCATCGCCCACCATTCGCCTTCCGCCCGGCTTTCCAGCGCAGCCTGCATCGGGCCGCAGAGCGCCCACCATTCCTGGGTCTTGGGGTCGGCGGCGATCTTGGCGGCGTCGGCTTCGAAGTCGGTGCCGTGGTATTCCCAGTAGCCGAACATGACGTTCTCGGGCTCGCGCAGGAAGATCGAGTAGTTTCTTATGTTGGCCTTGGCGATGGTGGCCAGGACCTCGGGCCAGACTTCGGCGTGGAGGCGTTTGTATTCGGGGATGTGCTCCGGCTTGATGCCGATCATCATGCCCATGCGCTGCATCGTTCTCTCCCTTTTCGAGCCTCTTAGAGCCTGTTTGAGAAGTTTTCGTTGTGTTTCATCGACTTGCGATCGACCGCCGGCGCGAAGCCGAGCGCAGCCCGATGCCGGGGCATCGGGCAAGCTCGGCGACAAAGCCGGAGCCGATCGCAAGCCGACCGCAGGTGAGCTTGGCAGCGGCACCTGCTTCGTCCTTGGTCGACCGACGATGCTCCAGCATCGACGGCCGACCAACTCCTCGCATCTGCTCACTGCCAAGCTCATGAAACACAACGAAAACTTCTCAAACAGGCTCTTAGGCGACCCCGCGTTCGATCTCGCGCTCGGCGGCGTGGATCAACTCCATGATGGCGGCGCTGACGTGGGTGTAGTCGTGGTCGTTCTGGACCTCGCCCAGGACGCGAAAGCCGCCCATCACCAGGATGCGGTCGGCGAGCGCCACCATTTCCGGCATGTCGGAGGAGATGAGCAGGATCGCCTTGCCGTCGCGGGCCAGCTGCCAGATCAGCTCGTGCAGGTCGGTCTTGGTCTTGATGTCGATGCCGACCGTGGGCTCGTCGACGATCAGCACGTCGACCTCGGCCGCCAGCCACTTGGCGACGCTCACCTTCTGCTGGTTGCCGCCCGAGAGATTGCCCACCTTTTGAGCCAGTGACGGCGTGCGGATCGCCAGCTTGTCGACGAACGGGCGGACGGCGGCGCGGACCCGGCCTTCGCCGAGCCAGCCGAAGAGGGCTGCCAGGCGGCGCCAGATGGTGATGCCGATATTCGCACCCACGTCGTGCATGAGGATCAGGCCCTCGGCCTTGCGGTCCTCGCTGATATAGCCGATGCGGTAGCGGGAAAGGGCGGTGGTCACGCTGTCGATGGTCGCTGTCTCGCCGCCGACCTCGACCGTGCCGGCGGTGATCCGGCGAAGGCCGATCAGGGCCTTGGCGAGCTCGCTCCGGCCGGCGCCGACCAGGCCGTAGAGGCCCAGGATCTCGCCCCGGTGCAGCGTCAGCGAGACCGCCTCGTGGCCGTCCTCGGTGGCGACGCCCTCGAGCCGCAGAGCGACCTCGGCCGTCTCCTGGGGCTTCGCACCCAGGCTGGCGGTGCGCTCGTCGCGGCCGATCATGAAGCGAACGACGGCGGCGCGGTCGAGCGTCTCTAGCGGCAGGGTGCTACACGCGTTCTGGCCGTCGCGCAGCACCGTCACCGTGTCGCAGAGCGCGAAGACCTCCTCGAGCTTGTGGCTGACGAAGACGATGGCCGCCCCGTCGTCACGCAGCTGGCGGAGCAGGCGGAACAGCACGTCGGTCTCGTGCGGGGTGATCGAGGCGGTGGGCTCGTCCATGAGCAGGATGCGCGCCTCGAGCACCAGCGCCTTGGCGATCTCGACGAGCTGCATCTGGGCGACGCTGAGTGTGTGCACCGGGCGCTCGGGCGGAATGTCGAGATCGAGGCGGTCGAGCCAGCTCTTGGCCCTGCTGTTGACCGCCTTGTAGTCGATGAAGCCGAGGCGCTGCGGCGGGTCCTCCAGCATGATGTTCTCGGCGATGCTCATCCGCGGGATCAGGTTGCGCTCCTGGTGCACCGCACTGATCCCGGCCTCGATCGCGGCGCGGGCGCTGCTGAAGCTCGTGGGCTCGCCGAAGAGACGCACCGTGCCCTGGTCGGGCCGGTGGATGCCGGTGAGGATCTTGATCAGCGTCGACTTGCCGGCACCGTTCTCGCCGAGCAGCGCGTGGATCTCGCCGGGCCGGAGGACGAAGTCGACGTCGTCCAGGGCCTTGACGCCGGGAAAGCTCTTGGACGCGCCGGTGACCTCGAGCACCGGCCCGCTCGGTGCCGCCACGGTCTGCTCCGCTTCGCGCAAGGCAGTGGTCATGCTGCTTTCAGCCGGCGATCGCGGTAGCGGTTGAGGCCGACGGCGGCCAGGATCAGCGAGCCGAGCAGCAGCTGGACGAAATAGGGGTCGATGCCGAGCAGGACCAGCGCGTTGTTGATCAAGGTCACGATAATGACGCCGAGGCAGGTGCCGATCACCGAGATGTGCCCGCCGGCCAGAACCGCACCGCCGATCACCGGTGCGGCGAAGGAGAGGATCAGCCAGTCGTCGCCGATGGTCGGCTGGCCGAGCTGCAGGCGGGCCACGGCGAGCATGCCGGCCATGGCTGCTAGCAGGGCCGAGAGCACGTGCGCCGCGACCACCACCCGGCCGACGCGAATGCCGGAAAGCTCGGCAGCGTGGCGGTTGGCGCCGACGGCCAGCATCTGCCGGCCGAAGACCATCCGGTCGAACATCAGCCAGACGCCGACAATGGCGATCAGCGGCACGATCAGCATCGGCGGCAGCCCGCCGATCCGGGCCGCACCGAACGCCTTCACCGCCTCGGGTATGTCGTAGAAGGGCTGCGCCTCGGTGATGCCGATATTGATGCCCTTGAAGATCGAGAGCGTGGCCAGCGTGATGACGAAGGCGCTGATGCCGGTGAGGTGGGTCAGGACACCGTTCAAGAGCCCGCAGAGTGCGCCCAGCAGCAGGCCGAGGCAGATGGCGAGCGGGATCGGCAGGCCCCAGGCCTCCATGGTGCCGGCGAAGGTGATGGCGACGAGACCGCCGATCGCACCCACCGAGAGGTTGAGCTGGCCGATGGCGATGATCACCATCTGGGCAAGCGCCACCAGCGCCCAGAGCGAGAAGCTCAAGAGCAGCACGTAGATGTTGAAGGTGGAGAGAAAGGCCGGCTGGAAGGCGGCGAGCGCCAGCGTGGCGACGACCGTGACGATCAGCAGCCCGAGCCAGTCGAGCTGGGCGAAGCGGCTGAGCGCACTCTCCATCAGCCGATGCTCCGCCGGCGCTCGGCCAGGACACCACGGGCGCGATCGAAGAGAACGGCGGCCAGGAGAATGAGGCCCAGGAACATCTGCACCCAGAACTCGCCGACCTGGAGCTGCAGGAGGCCGTTGGTGATGATGGTCACCATGGCCGCACCGAGGAGTGTGCCGAGCACCGAGATGACGCCGCCGGTCAAGAGCGTGCCGCCGAGGACCGGTGCGAGGAAGGCGGGCAGCAGCCAGCTCATGCCGATATGGCCGGCCATCGAGGGTAGGGCAGCGCCGTTGCGGGCCGCCAGCATCAGGCCGGCCAAGGCCGCGAGCGCACCTGAGAGCGCGTGTGCGACGACGATGGTGCGGTCGACATTGATGCCGGAGATCTCGGCTGCGCGCGGGTTGGCGCCGGCGGCCTTGATCTCACGGCCGAGGCTCGTGCGGTTGAAGAACAGCCAGAGCCCGAGGCCGGTCAGGAGTGCCAAGGGCAGCATGCCCGAGACGAAGCCGTAATAACGGAGCTTGCCGAAATCGACGAAGGTCCTGGGCAGCTCGTTGAACGCCTGGGCCTGGGTGAGGACGATCATCGCCCCGAAGAAGATGCTCATCGTGGCCAGCGTGACGATGAAGCTGTGCACACCCATCCTGGTCGTGAGCTGGCCATTCAGCCAACCCAGGAAGGCGCCCATCACGATGGCTCCGGCCATGGCCGGCAGGATCGGCACGCCTACCACCTGCATCAGCCAGCCGCCGGCCATGACCGATGCCACACCGATGGAGCCTACCGCGAGATTCAGCCCGCCCGTCACCAGCACGACCATCATCGAAAGCCCGATGACCATGTCGATGCCCATCACGCGGGTGACGGCAAAGAGGTTGAAGACCGAGGTGAAGCCCGGATTGACCGTCGCGAAGATGACGATCAGGAGCGCAATGACGATGGCGAGGCCGGCCTCGTTCGAGGCGAGGAGCGTCGCCGCTCCCCGCCTCGCCGGCTCGGTTCTAGCTTTGGCCAACGCTCAGCTGCAGACCAGGTACTTTTCCTTGAAGTCCGCCATGATCTCGTCGGTCACGGCGACCATCGCGTCCTGGTAGTTCTCGACACTGGACGCATCGACAAAGGCGGTGCCGCTGTCGATGAAGCGCGCGGTCTGCGCCGTCTCGAGCCAAGGCGCGTCCTCGTTGATGGTGCAGCCCTGGCGGATCAGGTCCATGGCATAGGAGCCGATATAGCCCTGGCCGTAAGGGTTCTGCAGCATGGTGCCGTCGACGAAGCCGTCCTGGATCGCCTGCAGCACCACCTCGTCATGGTCGATACCGACCATCTTGATGCGCTTGTCACCGAGATTGCGAAGGGCCGTGGCGGCGACCACTGCCGGGACCCACGCGGTGGTGACGATGCCGTCGACCTCGGCACCTTGGGCTGCGATGAAGGCATTGATCTTCTCGGCCGCGGGCTCCGGCGCGTCGATGTCGGCGATCACCTGGATCAGCTCGACGCCACCGCCGGCCTCGGCCACGGCCTGCTCGACCGCCTCGATGCGCAGCTGCGTGTTGGGATCGACCAGAAAGCCGGTGAAGTGCGCGATCTTGCCCTCGCCGCCCATCGCCTCGATGAGCGCTTGTGTGCCGAGATAGGCCGAACGCGCGACGTCGGTGCCGAGGCAGAAGCTGGCACTGGTCGGGTCGACCGTGCAGCCGGCGAGCGCCGCTGAGGGGAAATCGAAGTCGGCCAGCTCCTCGAGCGTGGAATTGGTGCCCACGGCATCGCCCGGGAAGACGAGGAAGGCGTTGAAGCCCTGGGCCGCCAGGCTCTCGATCATCTCGTTCTGCTTGCTGAGCTCCCAGGCCGACGGCACGCGGTACTCGGCCTCGATGTCGAACGCCTCGGCAGCGGCAGCGGCGGCATTCTCCCAGGCGGCGAAGTAGGGGTGCGGTCCACCCGGCACGAGAGCGACCTTGGTGTCGCTGGCGAAGGCCGGCTGGGCCAGGCAAGCGGCAGCCACCGCGGCAAGCGACAACGCGTTCTTGAGCCTCATGTTTCCCTCCCTGGGTTGTTTGGTCTTGCGCCCTGCGGTCTATGCAGCAAGCCGCTCGGCTAGACAATGGCGATGCCGCCGCCCGGCTCGAACGGTTGACTCGGTGCTCAGGGCTGGATGTAGCGGCGCCAGGAGTGCTCGGGCTTGAAGCCCAGGACGCGCTTCGCCTTCCTGTTCGAGAGCAGTGTCTCGTGCTCGCCCAGGTCGTCCACCTTGAGCGGCACGTTGGGGTAGAAGCGTTTCAGCAGCTCGGCTGTCGGCAGCTGGGAGGCCGTTTCGTCGTTGGCGGCGTTGAAGATCTCGAAGCCGAGCCCGTCCGTTTCGATGGCGAGTTGTGTCAACTGGCCGAGGTCGCGGGCGTCGATGTAGCTCCAGGCGATGCGCTTCTTGAAGCCCGGATCGTCGAAGTAGCGACCCCAGCCCGGATACTCGTCGGGCTCGATGACGTTGCCGATGCGAATGGCGTAGATGTCGGCGCCGCTTCGCGTCTGGAAGCTGCGCGCCGTCTTCTCGTTGCAGACCTTGGAGAGGGCATAGGAGTCGGGCGGATCGACGTCGTATTCCTCATCGAGCGGGAAGTATGTCGGATCGCGCGGCTCGTGGTTGAAGACGAGGCCGTAGGTGGTCTCGCTGCTGGCGATGATGATCTTTTTGATGCCCAGGGTCACCGCGGCCTCGATGACGTTGTAGGTGCCCATGGTGTTGACCCGGAAGAGCTCGTTGTCCGGGGTCAGCATGATGCGCGGAATGGCGGCGAAATGCACCACGGCGTCGACCGGTTGCGGCCGCAGCGAGGGATCGAACTCGTGCAGGCCCATGTAGCTGGAGAGGGCATTGAAGACCTGGCCCGAGTCGGTGATGTCGGTCTTCAGCGTCCTGACCTTGGGGTTGTCGAGCGGTGCGGTATCCAGATTGAGCACCTGATAGCCCTGCTCGACCAGATACTGGACGACGTGGCGGCCGGCCTTGCCGCTGCCGCCGGTGAACATGATGCGTTTCGCCATTCGACCCTGACTCCTCTGTTCCGGTGAAATTCTCGCTGACGGATGGGGATGGCGACTGGCCGCTTCGGTCGCACACTTGCCCGCGACAGGAGGTGGTAGGGGAGTGTCGCTGGCCGTGCAAATCGCAGCACCCGCGGCTGGCCGGGCGATTGACCGCACGTGGGTCAAGGCGCAGAAGGTCTGTCGTCGCCCGGCTACGATCTCGTTCAGCCCGGGTGACCAAGAGCGATGATCGGGGAGAACAAAGATGGATATGCAGGAAACCCGCCAGCTGGGCGGTAGTGGCCTCGCTGTGACGACGCACGGCTTCGGCGGCGTGCCCTTGGGCAATCTCTACGCCAAGTGCTCGGACGACGATGCCCAGGCGACGCTGCTCGGCGCCTACAATGCCGGCATCCGGTTCGTCGATACGGCGCCCTTGTACGGCCATGGCATGTCCGAGCACCGCATTGGCCACATCATGCGGCCCTTGCCGCGCGACTCCTGGGTTTTGTCGACCAAGATCGGCCGCGTTCTCAAGGCGAAGGACCCGGCACTCGGGATCGCCAGCGGCAACTTCGTCGACACGCATCCGTTCGAGGGTGTCTTCGACTACAGCTACGATGGCGTGATGCGCTCGTTCGAGGACAGCCTGCAGCGCCTCGCCACGCATCGCATCGACGTGCTCCTGGTCCACGACATCGACATCTGGACGCATGGCAGCGAGGAAGGCCGGCAAGCCAGGTTCAAGGAGCTGATGGACAGTGGCTACAAGGCGCTGCGCGAGCTGCGCGACGGCGGCGTCGTCAAGGCGATCGGTGCTGGCGTGAACGAGGTCGAGGCGATGCTCGAGTTCGGCCGTGCGGGTGATTTCGACTGCTTTCTCCTGGCCGGCCGCTACACGCTCCTCGAGCAGGGTGCGCTCGACGAGCTGCTGCCCTGGTGCTCCCAGAAGAACGTCTCGCTGATCATCGGCGGCCCCTACAATTCCGGCATCCTGGCGACCGGGGCCGTCAAGGGGGCGAAGTACAACTATGCCGACGCACCGCCGGAGATCCTGGCGCGGGTGGCGCAGATCGAGGCGGTCTGCAACAGCCACGGCGTGCCCTTGAAGGCAGCGGCACTGCAGTTCCCGCTGGGCCACAAGCAGGTAGCGACCATCATTCCCGGTGCCCGCTCGCAAGCGGAGATCGAGGAGAACGTCGCGACCTTCACGTCACCCATTCCAGCCGACTGCTGGGCCGAGCTGAAGCATCAGGGCTTGCTGCGCGAGGACGCGCCGACGCCCTGACCTCATCAAGGCGCGTCGCCGATATCCCAAAATAGCCCGGTCATGATCGCCAGCCCCTCTTTGGCGACGCTCTCCAGCATGTGCTCGTTCGGCGCGTGCTGCGAGCAGCCCGGGTGGGAGTGGGGGATCCAGACCGTGGGCATGCCCAAGATGTCGGCGAACACCTCGTTCGGCAGGGAGCCGCCGAAGCTCGGCAGGACCGCCGGCCGCTTGCCCGTCGTGTTCTCGATCGAGCGCCGCGCCAGCGCCACCCACGCATTGTCCGGGTCGGTTCGGGTCGCGTGGAAGAAGCCCTTGCGGGCCGGCTCGATCGTGACCTGGGCGTGGCCATGGGCGTCGAGATGCGCGCGCAACGCCGGCAGGATGTGGGCTGGGTCGATGTCCTTGACGTAGCGGAGCTGGCAGTGCGCGCGCGCCTCGCCTGGGATGGCGTTCACCGGTTGCGCCGGGCGGCCTGCGGTCATGGCCAGGATCTCGAAGCTGCTCCAGGCATAGACCTTTTCCGGCAGCGAGAGATCGGGCTCGCCCCAATCGGGGTCGATGGCGGGATCGTCGGGCGCCGGCTCGAGGGCCAGGTCGCGGGTCAGCACTCGGACGGCAGGCATGAGCCCGTCCGGCTTCCAGGCGTCGATCTGAATGCGGCCCTTGGCGTCGGTGATGCAGCTGAGCGCGTGGCTGAGCACGATGGCGGGGTTGGCCAAGAGGCCGCCCCAGTTGCCCGAGTGGTGGGCACCGTCGCGCAGGTGGCAGACGAGATCGAAGTTCAAGGAGCCGCGCGAGCCCAAGAAGATCGTCGGGCGATCGGCTGTGATGCGCGGCCCGTCCGAGGCGATCAGCACGTCGGCCGCGAGCCTCGCCTGGTGGGCCCGGGCGATGTCGGCGAGCCCCGGCGAGCCCAGCTCCTCGCCCATCTCGAGCAGGATCTTGAGGTTGAAGCCGAGCTTGCCGCGCTGCTCGAGCACGCGTTCGATGGCCGCCAGGTTGATGCTGTGCTGCCCCTTGTTGTCGACCGTGCCGCGCCCGTAGAGCCGGCCGTCGCGGGCCGTCAATCGGAACGGCTCGAGATCGCCGGCCCAGTCGCCGGCCATGCCGCCCAGCACGTCACCGTGGCCGTAGCTGAGAACGGTCGGCCGATCATCGGCCTCGTGCCGCTCGGCCAGCAGCAACGGCGCTCGCGTCTCCACCGGGTTGGCGAGGATCGTCACCGCAAAGCCGAGCCGCTCCAGGATCGGGCGGATCTCCGCCTCGAGATAGAGAAGCTGCGTCGGCCCGCTCGTCGGCTCCGGGCTCGCCGTCGCGATGGCAACCCGCCTGGCGAGATCAGCCGTGAAGGCGCCGCTGGCAAAATGCTCCTCGGCCGACGCTATGGCTGCGGCGCGGCTCACAAGTTCGGGCTCATTGGGTGCATGGCTTTCGGCCTCGATGGCGCGCTTGTTGGGGCAGGGATCGATGGAGCGAAGCGCGCAAGCGCTGCGGCCGCGAACGGGATAGCCGTCGCCACGCGCGGCTCGTTCGGCCATATGGGGCAGCGGGCGCTCCTCCCGCAAGGCTCTCCCGCCATTGACAAAAAAAGGAAACGCCATGCCCAGCAGCACCGACATGTTTCGTCTCGACGGCAAGCTCGCGACCGTCATCGGCGGGTCGTCGGGCATCGGGCGTGAGATCGCGCTCGCTTTTCAGGGTGCTGGCGCCAGGGTCACGGTGATCGGTCGCGATCAGGGCAAGCTCGACAAGGTAGAGGCTGAGCTCGGCGGGCTCGTGGACGGCAAGCCATGCGCCTATTCGGCCGACATGCGCGACGTGGCGGCGATCGGGTCGGTGGCCCAGTCGATCGAGGCGGATCATGGGCCCGTCGACATCGTCGTGGCCTGCCAAGGCACGACGGTCATCAAGCCGATGCTCGAGGTCGGCGAGGCCGAGTACGACACGGTGATCGACACCAACCTCAAAAGTGTCTTCTTCAGCTGCCAGGAATTCGGCCGGCGGATGGTCGAGCGGCGCCAGGGCGTGATCATCACCATTGCCAGCCTGGCCTCGCATAATGGCTGGGCGAATGCTGCGGCCTATGCGGCGAGCAAGTGGGGTGTCGTCGGGCTGACCCAATCGCTCGCGGCGGAGTGGGGCGATGCCGGTGTTCGGGTCAACAGCATCGCCCCCGGCTTCTTCATGACCGAGCTGAACCGCGAGCGCATGCCCGAGGCGCGCAAAGAAGAGGCCAGACGCCGCAACGCGATGCACCGTATGGGCGAGCTGGAAGAGCTCACAGGTGCCGCAATCTATCTGGCGTCGCCGGCCTCGGGCTTCGTCACCGGCGCCACGCTGCGGGTCGATGGTGGCTATCTTGCCAGTGGCATTTGAGCGAGCGGGCGGGAGCAGCGCGGATTATTTCTGTCATTTAACAGTCTCTTGACGACCTTCGTCGTTGCGCGCAGGCTGTCTCACAATTGCCACGAATAGCCGGCATAAACCGGCAGCCGTCGCGTTCGGGCTTCCTGGCTCCCGCTTGCGGCGAAACTGGCAGCCATGGGAGGAAGTCCAACGATGTCTAACGTCAGCTTGCGCTTCGGCGCGCTCAGCGGTGCGATGTTGCTCGCGGCGGGCGCCTTCGCCGCACCGACCGTGCTCAGCGCCGAGGAGATCACGCTTCAGCTCTGGTCACGCGCCGATCGCTCCGGACCCTTGCGTGCCGGCAACATCGTCGCTGCCTCAGAGCAGCTGAACCGTATGCTGGAGGCCGCCGGCAGCGATGACCGGGTGAAGATCGAGGTCTTCGAGAACAATGCCGACGGCTTCGACGCCGATGCGCTCGACCTCTTCAAGGCGTTTGCCGTCGACAAGGGCCCCGACATCTTCGTTGCTGCGCACGAGTGGATCGGCGCCTTCGTCGAGGAAGGCATGGTCTATCAGCTCGACGATCACATCGCGGCCAATCCCGAGCTCTATGGCGACGTCATCTTTAGCCTCTGGGACTCGGTATCCTACAAAGGCAACGTCTACGGCGTCCCGCAAGACTCCGAGATCCGCATGTTCTTCTACGACAAGAACATGCTGCGCGAGATCGGCAAGGACGAGGCCTTCATCGAAGGCCTGCCGGCCATGGTCGAGAGCGGCGAGTTCACCATCTACGACATGACCGACCTCGCCAAGGAGGTGGTCGACGGAGGTGCTGCCCAATACGGCATCGTGCACCGGCCGAATGTCGGCCCCGATTTTCAGATGCTGATGAAGAGCTTCGGCATCGACCAGTACGACGCCGAGGCCGGCAAGCTGCAAATGTCCGAAAGCAAGCTCGCCGACTTCTTCGAGTGGCTGAAATACGGTGTCGATGCAGGCGTTATCCCGGCCAACATGACGGCCTGGTCCTGGGACGAGGTGCACGCCTCCTTCCGTACCGAGAAGACGTCCTTCATCAAGTTCCACGGCATCTGGAACGTGCCGGCCCAGCTCGAGGCGCGCGGTCTCGACAAGGATACGTACTTCAACGAGATCGGCTGGACGCATAGCCCGGCTGCCGAGCAAGGTGGCGAGCCGGCCAATCTATCGCACCCGATCATCTACGCTATCTCGTCGACCAGCGAGCACCCGGAGCTGGCAGCCTATCTGGTCGGCCTCGCCAGCCAGAACTACCTCAACACCGAGCACGCGGTGACGACCGGCCACACGCCGATCAACCACAGCCAGACGGCGATGCGGCGGTTCGTCGAGGACGGCTGGGCGTTGCGCGCCGGCGCGCCGCTCCTCGCCTATGCCACCTTCATGCCGAACCACGCCAGCATCGGCCAATACAACGCCTTGCTGTTCAAGGGCATCGAGGCGGTCGAGACGGGCAGGCTCGAGCCCAAGGACGCGGCCACCTTCGTGGTCGAGGAGCTGCAGGCCGAGCTCGGCGACGACGTCATCATCCTCGAATAGGCACGAGGGAGCCGGGCACACCACCCGGCTCCCGGCCTTTCGCGATGCACCCAGCAGCCAAACGGCGCCAGTCGGCTCAGGCGCGGCAATTCACCAACATGGCCCTCTTCCTGGGCCCGGCCTGCGTGCTGTTGTTCATGTTCTTCATCGCACCCGTGGTGGTCGACATCTTCGTCGCCTTCACCGACATGGGCCGCTCGCTGCGCATCACCGAGTTCACCACGGCCAATTTCGAGCGGATGCTGACCGGCGACAGCCGCATCGCACCAACCCTGGCCCTGACCTTCGTCTACGTCTTCCTGACGCTCGCCATCTTCAACGTCACCTTCGGGCTGCTGCTGGCCTTGACGACGACGGCGCTCCCTGACCGCCAGGGCAGCTTCTTTCGGGCTGTCTGGCTGCTGCCGCGGATGAGCCCGTCCGTGGTCTATGCCCTGCTCTGGGCCTGGGTCATCGGCCCCACCGATCGCGGGCTCATCAACCAGGTGCTGGTGGGCTTCATGGGCCTGGAGCCGGTCGATCTCCTCTCCAATCAGCCGATGCTGCTGATCGTGCTGGCCAACGGCTTCATCGGGGCGTCGATGGGCATGATCATCTTCACCAGCGCCATCCGCTCGATCCCCGAGCATCTCTTTCATGCGGCCCGGGTCGACGGCGCCGGGCCGCTCGCCATTGTCTGGCACGTGACGCTGCCGGCCATCCGCTGGCCCTTGAGCTTCATCACCGTCTACCAGACGCTCTCGCTCCTGGTGAGCTTCGAATACATCTGGCTGATTACCGATGGCGGGCCGTTCTACGACACCACCGTCTATGCGCTCTACGTCTACAAGCGCGCCTTCGAGAACGGCCAGTATGCCTATGGCGCGGCGCTGGCGCTCGTGCTGGTGGCCATCGGCATCGCCGCGTCTCTGCTGATGTGGCGCTTCCTCGACATGAAGCGGCTGTTGCAGACGCCCAGGATCGAGGTCCAATGAGCACGTTGAGCCAGCCCCTGTCGCCAGCGCCGGTGACCCAGGCGCCCGTCGCCCAGGCGCATTGGGACGGGCTCGCCGCCAAGGCCAAGCGTGAGCGCCGGCTGGGCCATGGCTTGATCCTGGCCTTCCTGATCACCGTCTCGGTGCCCATCCTGCTGCCCTATTTCTGGATGTTCACCATTTCCGTCTCGGCCAAGACCGGTGGCGTCTCGTCAGTCGTCTTGTGGCGGGCCTGCGCCGTCTTGGTGCCCACCGTGCTCGCCGTTGGGCTGCTGAACGCGTTCACCGATCGTGGCACTATCAGGCTCTACGGCACGGCCGCCATTCTCTGCGTCGCCGGTGCAGCGCTCGCCTTCAGCGTCGGCCGCGACCTGCATCTGCAGAACTGGACCTTCCTGCACAACGCGAACTTCGTGCAGGACATCTCGGGCCGCCGCGCCGCGACGGTGGAGTCGCAGTTCCCGTCTGTCTGGACCGCCTTCGGCAATTCGCTGGCCTTGGCGGCGGTGCAGACCGTGCTGGTGCTGGGTGTCGGCACGCTCGCCGGCTACTACCTCTCGCGCTTCAACTTCAGCGGCCGGGCGACCTTCCTCCAGGCACTTCTGGTCCTCCACGCCTTTCCGGCGCTGACGCTGATCATCCCGATCTTTCTCTTGATGTACTGGATCGGCCTGCTCGACACGCTGACCGGCGTGATCCTGGTCATCACCACGCTCGAGCTGCCGTTCGCCGTCTTCATCATGAAGGGCTTCTTCGACGCCGTGCCCTGGGACATCGAGATGTCGGCACTGGTCGATGGCGCGTCGCGGCGGCAGGCCTTCTTCAAGGTCGTGCTGCCGCAGGTGAAGGTCGGCCTCCTGGCCGTCGGCGTCTTCGCCTTCATTCGCGGCTGGGAGGAGTACGTCTTCGTCCGCACGCTCCTCTTCGACAAGCAGAACTGGACGATGAGCCTCTATATCTTCTGGGTCAGCGAGGACATCATGGGGGTCGATTACGGCGTCGTCGCCGCGGTCGGCGTGTTCTATGTCGTGCCGTCGATTCTTCTTTATGTCTTCTGCCAGAAATATCTGGTGCAGATGAGCCTCGGCGGGATCAAGGGTAGCCAATGGCGCGCATCGAGCTCGACCGGGTCGGTAAGCAATGGGGCGACGTCACCGCCGTGGAGCCCACCGATCTCGTTATCGACGACGGCGAGTTCGTCGCCATTCTCGGCCCGTCCGGCTGCGGCAAGTCGACGACGCTCTTCATGCTGGCTGGCATCTACGCGCCGAGCGAAGGCCAGATCCGCTTCGACGGGCATGTGGTCAACGAGGTCGAGGCGCGCGACCGCAATGTCGGGATCGTCTTTCAGTCCTATGCGCTCTACCCGCATATGAGCGTGCGCAAGAACATTCGCTTTCCGCTCACCTTCAAGGGATTGGCGGCGGACGAGGCGACGCGTCGGGTCGATGAGGCGGCACGGCTGGTGCATGTCGAGGAGCTGATGGACCGGCTGCCGGGCCAGATGTCCGGCGGCCAGCAGCAGCGCGTCGCCCTGGCGCGGGCCTTGGTCAAGGAGCCGCAATTGCTGCTTCTCGACGAGCCCTTGTCGAACCTCGATGCGACGCTCCGCTTGTCGATGCGCGCCGAGATCCGCCGGTTGCAGCGACGGCTGGGCGTGACGACGGTGCTGGTCACCCATGATCAGATCGAGGCCACGACCATGGCCGATCGCATCGTCTGCATGTCGAAGGGCCGGATCGAGCAGATCGGCACGGCCGACGATCTCTACCAGCGGCCGAACAAGCTCTTCGTCGCCTCGTTCATCGGCGCACCGCCGATCAACCTGCTCGAGGGTCGGGGCAGCGGCGGCAAGCTCCAGGTGGGCGAGCTCAGCCTCGCCGCACCCGGCGTCGAGGGTGCGGTCGTGCTGGGTATTCGGCCTGAGCACCTGACGCTCCACCCACCAGCGGACGGGGCGAGGCTGCCGGGCGAGATCTCGACGGTCGAGCCGCTGGGCCGCGAGACGCTCTACGAGGTGACGACGCCGCTCGGCAGCCTGCGCGTGCTCGAGGCCGGCAGCGAGCGCCGGTTCCGCGAGGCCGACCCTGTTGCTGTTGCCGTGCCGGATGAGGCGCTCCTCGTCTTCGACAAGGCGAGCGAGCGGCGGCTCGAGCAGGCGCGGCTGGTGCTGACCGAGGCGGCATGACGGCAGAGCGCACGATGACCGCACAGGGTGTGAGGCTGTGCCACGGCGACCATGCGATCCGCCTCAAGTGGCACAAGCTGCGTCACGCGGCGCATGTGCCGGCGCATGACCGCCAGAGTCTTGCCGCGGGGCTTGCCGCTGGTGCGCTCATGGAGGTCGATCTGCAGCTGACCGCGGACGATCACTGGGTCTGCCTGCACGACGCGACACTGGATGGCGAGACCACCGGGACCGGGCCGGTTGCCGCGGCGACGCGCAAGGCGATCGAGCGGCTCCGGCAACGCGACCAGGCTGGGGCGCCGCTCACCACGGCCCCGCTCTTTCTCGACGAGCTGCTTCAGGAGATGTCGCGCCACGCCAGTGGTGCCCGCCTGCAGCTCGACCTCAAGCTCGACGGCCGCTCGATCGAGGGCGTGGCGCGGGCACGGTTCGGTGCGTTGGTGGCGCCGCTGGCAGCACGCGTCGACATCGGCGCGCATGACTGGCAGGCGGTGGTCGACCTGGCGTCGCTGGCACCTGGGTGCAGCGCCGGCTTCGACCCGCTGGAGCTGATAACCGATCCGGACGCTCCACGATTCGCCGATCGGGCGGCGGCCGAGGCCTTCGCACAGGCGATGATTGCAGCCGCTCCGGATGCGACGATGCTCTACCTCTATCACGGCCTGATCACCCAGGCCGCCGGGCTCGGGGTCGATCTCGTCGGCATCGCGCATGGCCATGGCCGCGAGGTGGATTGCTGGACGGTCGATCCGGGGCTGGACGGCCTGGAGCCGTTGCTCCGCCATCTCTTCGAGGTCGGCTGCGATCAGCTCACGACCAACGCGCCCTTGGCACTCGACGCGTGGTGGCAGCGTTGCTCGTGACCCGCACCGTCGACCGGTTGGCGGCGCCGTCGGCTGCCTGGCGGGAGGCGGCGAACACCGCACCAGCGGCGGCGCATGCAGCGCTCTTTGCCGATTGCGGCTGTCTCGACCGGGTCGAGTGCCGCAATGCCCAGCCGGCAGCAAATGCCCCAACGGCGCTGCGCGTGGTCAGCTGGAATGCCGAGCGGCTGAAACATGTCGACGCCTCGGCAGCATTGCTGGCGCGGCTCGAGCCGGACGTCGTTCTGCTCACCGAGGTCGATCGCGGCATGGCGCGGTCGGGCAACCGGGACACGGTCGGCGACCTGGCGGGCCTGCTCGGCATGGGCTGGGTGTTCGGCGTCGAGTTCGTCGAGCTCGGCCTCGGCGACAGCCGCGAGCGCGCCTGGCATGGCGGCGAGACCAACCGGGACGGCCTGCACGGCAATGCCATCTTGAGCCGGCTGCCGATCGAGCGGGCGGGGATGGTTCGGCTCGAGACGGACGGTTTCTGGTTTATGGGCGAGCGCAATGGCGAGCGGCGGATCGGCGGCCGTCAGGCGGTGCTCGCCAGCATCGCCGGGATCACCTTTGCCGCCGTGCATCTCGAGAGTCACAGCGATCCCGAGCATCGAGCGCGGCAGACGGCAGTGCTCCTCGACGATGTCGAGGCGTTCGCACGAGCCGAGCCCATCGTCATCGGCGGCGACTTCAACACGGCCACGGTGGAGCATGGTGCGAAGGGCGGTCTTGCGGCCGAGCGGCTGCTCGACCCGGTCCCGTTCGAGCCGTTGTTCGAGGTGATGGCGGCGCGTGGCCTCGCCTGGGAAGCGGCCAACACCATGGGTGTCGCCACCCAGCGAAGCCGGCCGGACGGCACGCCGAGCCCGCCGTTCGGCCGGATCGACTGGCTCTTCACCCGCGGCCTCATGGCACGATCGCCGGCGACCATCGCGGCCCAGGACGACGGTGGCATGGCCATCTCCGACCATGAGGTCCTGGCGTTGACGCTGGATATCGGCTGATGCGGCTCGTGACCTACAACATCCAGTACGGGCTCGGCCAAGACGGGCGCTATGACCTGGCGAGGATCGCGGCCGAGGTGGCCGAGGCCGATGTGATCGCGCTGCAGGAGGTCGATCGCTTCTGGCAGCGCTCGGGCATGGTCGATGCGCCGGCGGAGCTGGGCCGGCACTTGCCCGAGCATCACTGGGTCTTTGGCGCCAATCTCGACATGGACGCCGATTTCCGCGACGCCGAGGGACGCGTGGTGCATCGCCGCCGGCAGTTCGGCACGATGATCTTGAGCCGATCGCCGATCCTCTCGAGCCGCAACCACCTCCTGCCGAAATACGGCACGCTCACGCAGCACAGCATCCAGCAGGGCACGCTCGAGGCGGTCATCGAGGCGCCGTTCGGCCCGCTGCGCGTCTACTCGGTGCATCTCAGCCATCTGGACGCTGCGACCCGGCTGCCGCAGGTGGCGGCACTGCTCGATATCCACCGCCGGGCGCCGGGCGAGGGTGGTGCCTGGTGTGGTGGGCACCCCAACCCGTCGGCCGGTTGGACCGAGGGTGCCATGCCGCCGATGCCGCGCGCCGCGATCTTCATGGGCGACTTCAACTTCCGGGCCGATAGTGCCGAGTATGCGGCCATGGTCGGGCCGCTGACCGAGCGCTATGGTCGCCTGGCCAATACCGACGGCGTCGTCGACTCCTGGACCGTGGCCGGCCACGACGAAGCCGACGGTGTCACCTGCGACGGCAAGCGGATCGACTACCATTTCCTCTCCGCCGGCCTGCGCGAGCGCGTCCGCCATGTCTGGATCGACAGCGCTGCCATGGGCTCCGATCATCAGCCCGTGTGGCTCGAGCTGGCGGCGGACTGAGCGACCGCGCCGCCTTGCGGCCCCGGCCAACGACCGATAGGGAACGCCCAACGCCACGGCGCGTGCGCAATGGCAGTGCGGGGGATGGTCGGTGACGGCAGTGGATGCAGGCTCGATCGAGCGACGGTTCGTGGACCGGGATGCGACGCTCGGCATCATCGGCATGGGCTATGTGGGCCTGCCCTTGATGCTGGCGGCGATTGCTGCCGGGTTTCGGGTCACCGGCTTCGACATCGACCAGCCCAAGGTCGCCCGGCTCAATGACGGGGTGAGCCCGCTCGCCCATATCGGCCACGCGCGGGTGGCCGCCGCCCGGGCCAGCGGCAGCTTCGAGGCGACCTCGGACTTCTCAAAAGTGGCGGCGACCCAGGCCATCCTGATCTGCGTGCCGACGCCGCTCGGCCGGCACCAGGAGCCGGACCTCTCCTTCGTCACCGGCACCATCGAGGCCATCCTGCCGTATTTGCAGCCTGGCCAGCTGGTCGTGCTGGAATCGACCACCTGGCCCGGCACCACCGAGGAGGTGGTGAAGCCGATGATCGAGGCTGCGGGCTTCCGCTCGGGCGAGGACATCTTCATCGCCTACAGCCCGGAGCGCGAGGACCCCGGCAACGCCGATTTCGCGACCGGCACCATCCCCAAGGTGGTCGGTGGCGACGGTCCGACAGCGCTCGGGCTCGCCCGCACGCTCTACGACCAGCTCGTCAGCCGGACGGTGCCGGTGTCGAGCCCGGCCACGGCCGAGGCGGTCAAGCTCACCGAGAACATCTTTCGCGCCGTCAACATCGCGCTGGTCAACGAGCTGAAGACCGTGCTGCAGCGCATGGACATCGACATCTTCGAGGTGATCGACGCGGCGAAGACCAAGCCGTTCGGCTACATGCCGTTCTATCCGGGGCCGGGGCTGGGCGGGCACTGCATCCCGATCGACCCGTTCTACCTCACCTGGCGGGCGCGCGAGTTCGGCGTCGCCACCAAGTTCATCGAGCTGGCCGGCGAGATCAACACCGCCATGCCGCGCCATGTCGTGGCCAGGGCGGCCGAGGCGCTCGATCGCCAGACCGGCAAGGGGCTGAACGGGGCGCGCGTCCTGCTGCTCGGCATTGCGTATAAGAAGAACGTGGACGACATGCGCGAGAGCCCGGCGCTGGTCATCTGGCAGTTGCTGGAAGACCGGGGTGCGGCTGTCAGCTATCACGACCCGCACGTGGCCGAGATTCCGCCGACCCGCGACCATGCGAGCCTCGGCGGTCGCCGCTCGGTCACCCTCGACGCTGCAGCTCTAGGCGCCGCTGACCTGGTGCTCGTCGTCACCGACCACGCGGCGGTCGATTATGCCCTGGTGGCGGAAACGGCGACGCTCGTCGTCGACACCCGCAACGTCATGGCGCCGTTCAGGGATGCGCTAGGCGACCGCCTGGTGACCGGCTGACAGCGCACTTTCATGCTGAACGCATACTTCGTCAGGCTGCGGACGATCGGTGCTCACGTAGGTTGACTACGCTCCGCGCCGATAGCCTTGCCTTCCTCGTCTCCGGTCACCCTGAAAGCGCGCTCGCCGGTCTCGACCGTTGTCTTAGCCGTGATAGCCATCGTCGGTCAGGTTCGCCTGCATCATGGCGCGCGCCTGCATCATGGCCCGGCTCTGCATCATTGCTCGGGACTGCATCATGGCGCGGCTCTGCATCATCGCCCGGGACTGCATCATGGCGCGGCTTTGCATCATCGCTCGGCTTTGCATCATGGCCCGAGACTGCATCATGGCGCGGGCCTGGATGGCACCACCAGTGCCGTCGTCGAGCAATTCCCGCAGCTTGAGGTCGTCGCGGTCGGAGCCGGGAGCGAGCATCAGCGGGCCGCGCTCACCCTCGTCGACGACCTCGAACGTGCCGAGCGCCTCGGGCACGTAATAGAGACGCCCGTCGGCGCCACGCAGCGTGAAGCCGGCGCCGCCGCTGGCGCTCGGTGACTCGACGGCTTCGGGTGCCGACAACCCCAGCGCGATGCCGACCGTGGCGTCGTCCATCTCGAAGAGCAGCGTCTTGGCATCGAGGTCGGCCTCCCAGCGCAGATACTTCGCACTCGGGAACGCCTTCTCCACCGGATCCTTGTCGTCAGCCTTGGCCGTTGACGCGGGCTTGGCCACCTCCTTCGCTGGCAGCAGCATCTTCACCGGCTCGGGCAAGGTGTGCGGCTTCTCCTCGTCCTCGAAGCGGTAGCCATAGACGAAGACGAGACCTCCTTTAAACACGCTGAGCGATTTACCGCCCTTCGTGTAGGTCTGGTCGTCGAAGCTGTCTTTGGTGGTTATGCTGTCGGGAACCGAGCCCTTGAGAAAGTGCGCTTCCACCTTCTTGGCATAAAGAATGACCCGTTCTCTCGGGGCGAGACCGATCGTCGTCATGGGTTTCTTGCTCCTCGAGGTCGTTACCGCCGTATGTCGTATTCAACTTAAACCATTGCTGGCCGTCGCGCTACGGTTTCACCCGACTCTCGGGATGTCGAGAGGATCTCCCGCCAGCGAAAGCAATCGCGCACGAGCGACTGGTTGGCCTCGCCGCTGATCTGGCGATCGACATCGAGGAAGATGTCGGCGACGCGGGCGAAGGTCAGGCTTGCCGCTTGCAACCGGTGCAGCGCCTGGGCGAAGCGCAGGCCGACCATGTCGCGGGCGTCGCAAAGCGCTGCGCGAAAGCCCTCCGGCTCTCGTGCATAGGCGTCGATGAGCTGCTGGCGGTCGAGGGCGGCGAGGGTGTCGTCCTTGGCGGCGCGGCGCAGATCGTCGACCTGCGACGCGGCGACGAGGCCGAACGCGACCAGCCGCTCGAGGTAGAGCTCGACGATGATGTCGAAGATGGCGCCGGTGAGCGGCTGGCCCAGCGTGTGGGCCTGCTTGCCGGTCAGCTTGTCGGGCGGCGTGTCGAGGCTCACGACGTCCGACATCTTGAGCGCGTTGGAGGCCGAGCGGATCTGCCGTGTCTTCGAGAGCTCGCCGATCCGGTTCAGCTCGTTGGCGGCATAGAGATCACCCTCGGTGGCGCGCAGCACATGGGCAACGAAGCTGTCGAAATGCAGGGCCGAGAGCATGGCGACGCAGTCGGAGGCGGATTCGTGAAAGCCGCGATAGGCCGTGGTCAGCGTCTCCGGCGTCGGCACGCCGGCCAGGGAGAAGATGATGCCATGCCCGGTCTCGTGCGCCAGCACGTCGAAATTGAGCGAGTAGGGGCGCTTTAGGCCCTCGTCGTCGTCGCCCTCGCCACACTCCATGAAGCCCCAGCCGAAATGCGCGTTGTTCCAGGCGACATGCGGGATCATCTCCAGCCGGGGATGGGTGGACGAGAAATGCCAGGGCAGCGGGCCGCCGAGATAGACCTCCCAGACATCGAGGACGCGGCGCACCGTGCCGAACATGTGGGCGGCCTTGAAGCCCGGGTCGTCTGGCTGCAGGTGATCGAAATGGCCGCCGGCATCCGGCAGCGCCGGCAGCTCCATCGGCCCGCGAAACGGCGGCAGATCCTCCCCGCCATAGGGCTTCTTGTCGATGGGCGACAGCGCGTACATGCGGTCGTCCGACGGGCCTGGGCCGAGACTGCCGGCCGGTGACGAGACGCAGACGATCTCCGGCTCACGAAAGTCGTCGAGCACCGGCGATTGCGCAAAGAGGCGAAACCGCGTGCCGGTCGGGCGGAAGAACGTATCGAGCGAGAAGCTCACGGCACATCTCCTGCAGCTGGCGCCGGCTTTGCGCTTTCCTCCGGGTACGCGCTCGCCCAGAGCAGCGTCCGCTCGAAGCGGAAGGCGGGCGGTGCATGCCCAAGCGAGCCGGCGTCCAGCTTGCGCAAGAGCTGCTCGGCGTCGAGCCTTTTCTGCATCACCTTCCCACCAGACAGCCAATCGCGAAACGGCTCGAGCAGCGCTGCCGCCATCCCACGCTCGGCGGCGGCGGTGAGCACCCGCGTATACGTTCGATCCTTGTAGAAGAGCGCCTTGGCAGCGGCTGCGATCTCCAGTGCCGTGGCGATCGGCAGCACGCCTTCCTCGACAGCTTTGGCGAGGGTAGCACGGATATCGACCATCGCATCGGTCGACGCATAGCCGGTCTCGGCCGGCCCGTGCGCCACCGCCACCTCGTCGTCGTCCTCGAACGGCACATCGAAGGGGCTGAACCGGCCCGTGACATAGGCCTCGAAGACCCGGCCGACGCCGATCATCCCGAAGGCACGAAGCTCTGCCGCCCGCAAGGCGCCCATGCTGGCTGCACCGGCGACGCCGATGCCCTGGTCGAGCGCGAAGAGGATTTCTTTATGCCAAACCGACGGCACCTGGTCGAAATAGCCGTCGATCAGCGCCACTCCGGTCGGCTGGTGCGCGAGGATGGCCGCCAGCACGTCGCCGCGCCGGGCCGGCGGCAGGTAGACGGCATCGCAGAGCGTCCGTGCATGCTCCAGCGGCAAGGTCGGTCCGAGGAAGACGATGTTCATGCCGCGTGCTCGGTAAGCAGCGCCGATGCGCGGCGGCCGGGCACGTAGTCCGACCTGGGACCCTCGAAGGCGGCCTCCAGGCCCGGCACGACGACGCGACAGACGGCAAGCCCGAACGCCTTCTTGCCGACCTCGACCGCGATGACCTCGCGAATGCCGGCGCGATCGAGCGCTGCCAGCGTCACGTCGATGTCGCCCTCGAAGCTGTCCGTCTCGACCGAGCGAGTGTCGCCGAAGGCGCGCTCCGGCTCCAGCGTATCCAGGATGCCGCGCGCCATCTCGCTTCGGGCCGCGCGCACGTCTGCTGAGTAGTCCTCGTCCAGGATGTCCTCGCGCGCGCCGGCGATGTAGGTGGCGCGCGCTTGCGCCGCCTCGGTGAGCGCACGGCTGAGCGCCACGTCGGGTGCCGTATGCGTGCCGAAGCCGAGCTCGGCGGCACCCGTCGTGCCGGTCGGATCGTCGATCAGGCAGACGAAGGTCGGGATGCCGAGATCGGAGGTGGCGTCGAACATGGCGACATCGATGCCCGCCGCAGCCAAACGATCGAGCAGCCAGCGGCAGCCGGGGTCGTCGACCGACTCCGGCCGGATGGCGGTGCGGCTGTGCCAGGCATCGGGGCCCAGCCGCCAAAGCGTGACGGCGTCGCGCTCGATGACCTCCAGCATGCCGTGCAGGAGCGCTTCCTCGCTTGTGTTGCCCGAGGCGAGGCCGTTGGTGGTGGCCGGGAAGGCGGCGGCGTGCGGCGGCTCGGGCAGCGCGTAGTTGGCATGCACCATCTCATAAGGCAGCCAGACCGATCGCGCGCCACGCGGGCCTCCGGCCATCAGGTCGTCGCCCTCGATCCACAAGAACGGCCGCCCGGGATCGAGGCCTGCCGTGGAGGCGAGCGGCAAGGTGTCGACATCGACCACCTCATGGGTGAAGCGCATCTCGTCGTGGCTGGCAAAGCGCAGCGGCAGGTCGATGCTCTCGGCACACCAGGTCTCATAAGCTTCCATCACCGCAGACACCCGGGCGGCAGCGTCGGTCAGGCCCTTGCCCTGAAAGACCGAGAGCGAGCGCGAGTTGGGCCGACACGCGGTGAACACCGGGATGCCGACGCGGTCCAGCCCGGTGATGTTGGCGACCCGCGAGATGCCGAAGACCGGCAACAACGGGCTCAGTCGCGCCCAGGTCTCGGCCGGCGAGCAGACCCGGCGGGCGCCGTCGCGGAACCGCTTGGCCGTCCCGGTGCCCGTCATCGGGCTTTCCGACACGGGTGGCGCTCACTCATCGTTCCGGGGCGGCCGCGAGGGCGGCGCGGGCGTCCTCGATGTCGCGGCCGCCGGCCGCCGGCGCGAAGCGATCGAGCACCTCGGCAAGCGCGCTTGAAGCATGCGCCGTCCGGCCAATCCGCCTGGCGAAGGCGAGTGCCGTCAGCCGCGTGCGCAGCATCAGCGCCAGGGCGTTCTGGCTGGATGCGATCCGTTCTGCCTCCTCGAGCCGTTGGGCGACGAACGCCTCGTTGGGTCGCTCGCGGCTCAGCTCCGCCTCCGCTTCCTGCCTGGCGATTTCGGCGGCCCAGAAGGCGACACCTTGCTCGACCAGCACCGCCCGGCCGCCACGCAGGGCGTCGAGTGCTGCATCCGGATCGCCGAGGTGCCGGAGCGCTTCGGCGCGCATGCACTGGTAGACGGGGAAGTCCTCGGGCGTGCCGATCTCGAGCAGGATGGCGAAGCCCGCATCGAGTCGGTCGAGCCCTGCCGCCTGCCGACCGGCGTCGATCTCCCGCCAGCCGAGGAAGACATCGGCCTTGGCGCGGTACTCGTCGAGATCATGCTCGGTGCCGAGGGCCAGCAGGCGCTCGGCGTGGCGGGCAACGGCGTCGCCGTCGCGACGGTAGTGGTGCAGCATGATGGCGATATCGAGAGCGTGCAGCAGGC
This sequence comes from uncultured Alphaproteobacteria bacterium, assembly GCA_942491185.1. Lineage (GTDB taxonomy): Bacteria > Pseudomonadota > Alphaproteobacteria > Geminicoccales > Geminicoccaceae > SLRI01. The sequence continues at coordinate 45,989 of CALOAB010000025.1, forward strand.
TGCCGACATGGCCCAGCGCATCGGCGTGGGCCAGCGCCTGGTCGGCGTAGGCCGACGCGGCGTCGCCGGCGCCCAGCAGCCAGGTCGCCAGCGCCGTCTCGCCGAGCGCGCAGACCTTGCAGTCGTGCCCGCCATAGAGCGTGCGCAGGTGATCGAAGCCGGCCTCCTCGTAGAGCTCGAGCCCGTCTCTGGCCGTCTCGACCGAGGCATCGAGCTCGCCCATCAAGAAGGTGTTGGCCCAGGCGCAGTGCATCGCCTGCAGCTTGAACTCGGCGCCATGCATGCGCTTGGAGACCTCGAGCAACCGCCGCGCCCGAACGGCCATCGCGGCGAAGCTGTCGGAAACGCGCCACCAGCCCCAATAGGCCGCGAGGTGCCAGTCGGATTCGGGCACTGCCTCGGCCAGGCGCAACGCCTCGTCATAGGCCGCCCGCGTCTCGGCGGCACCGGGGCCGCTGGACGAGAGCAGCGCGCCGGCGAGCAGCACCTGCGCCCTGAGCCGTGCGGTGGCCAGGCCATCGTGGGCTTCGAGCGCCCCAGGCGCTGCAGGCGGCGGTGCGATTGCCAGGAGGTCCCGGGCGCGGGCGAAATGCACGGCCGCCTCACGGCTCGCCGAGGCGCGGTTGGCGGCAAGCCCGGCCTCGACGTAGCGCTCGGCCGCATCGCGATGCTCGTCGCAGGCCTCGAGGTGAAAAGCGATGGTCTCCGGGCGGATGGCCGCCATCCGCTCCGGCGCGCTCTTCAGCCAGTCGAGATAGCGGCGATGCCAGGTGCGTCGTGCCGGTCGGAGCAGACTCTCATAGGCGGCGTTCTGGAACAATGCGTGGCGAAAGCCGATGCCGCCATCTGGCATCGACGCGACGATGCCGGCCTTCTTCAGGGCGTTCAGCGCCTGGTCGACCTCGCCTGCGGGCTGTTGGCTCACCGCGACCAGCGCATCGTGGTCGAACTGCCGACCGAGCACGGCGGCGATCTGCGCCAGCGATTTGGCGTTGCCCAGCATGTCGAGCCGCGAGGTGATCAGGTCGAGCAGCGAGGTCGGGGTCTCGACCGAGGCATCGAGGTCGACGGCGCGCAGCACGCCGCGGCGCTGATCAACGAAACCCGATTCGATCAGCGCCTTGGTGAACTCCTCGACATAGAGCGGCAGGCCGTCGGTCGCCGCCTCGATCCGCCGGGCGAGCGAGGTCTCGACCTTGCAGCCGGCGACGGCCTCGATCATCTCGCGACAGCCTTCGCTGCTGAGCCGATCGAGCAGCAGGCGCGGATCCTCGGGCCGGCTCCATACGTGCGGCGCATCCGGCCGCGTCAGGGACAGCACCAGTCGGCCCGCACTCGAGGCGGCCATGAGCCGATCGACCAGCTCCAGTGTCGAGGGATCGATCCAATGCGCGTCCTCGAGGACGAGCAGCACCGGCGCCGGCAGCGCGTCGATCAATGCCGCGGCGGCGGCGAAGAGGGAGCCGCGGCCCTCCGGACCTTCAGCCGTTTCGCCGCGCCAAAGGGCGGTGAGGATCTCGACATGCGTCTCGGTCCCGGCGTCCGTGCCGCCGAGCCACTGCCGGAGCGCTTCGCGGGCTTCGTGCGGGCGGGTGGCGCCCGTGGCGTTCAGGTGACGCGCAACTGTCTCGCGCATGCAGGCGAACGGCGAGTTCTGCCCGGCCTGGGTGCCGGCGAGCTCGAAGAGCTGCGAGCGTTGGATGCGCGCTTCGTTGATGAAGGCGGCGGCCGTCGCCGTCTTGCCGGCGCCCGCCTCCGCCACCACGGTTGCGAGCACTGCCGTGCCGGCGCAGGCCCGATGCCAGGCGGTCCGCAGCGCTTCGAGCTTGGCCGCGCGTCCGACCAGCGGTCGCCCGCTGGTCTGCAGGACGCCGGCTGCGGCATTGCGGCCGAGCACGCGGAAGGCCTGGACCGGGGCCGGGATGCCCTTGAGGTCATAGTGCCCCATGGGCTCGACGCGAAAGGCGGGCACGATGAGCGTGCGCGTCTGCTCGCTGACGACGATGCCGTTGCGCGGCGCCAGCCCCTCGAGGCGGGCGGCGAGGTTGGGCACGATGCCGGTGATGGCGTGATGGTCGCGATTCTCGCCCGAGCCCATCTGGCCGACCAGCACGCGACCGGTATGCAGCGCCACGCGGGTGGCGAGATCGATGCCCTGCTCGGCCTTGAGCCGCTCGCCGAGCTCGGTGACGCGCCGGGTGACGCCGAGCGCCGCGTCGGCGGCGCGGATGGCCGCATCCTCGCTCGCCCGTGGATAGCCGAAATAGGCCATCACGCCGTCGCCCATGTAGCTGGCGATCATGCCGCTGCCCCGCTCGACCTCATCGGCGCAGATCTGCTGGTACGAGCGCAGCAGCTCGCGCAGGTCCTCGGGATGCAGCTCGGCCGAGAGTCGCGTGGAGCCGACGAGGTCGGCGAACATGACGGTGATCTGGCGGTGCTCACCGCCTGCCGTGGTGGACAGTGCCGGGTGCCCGGTCAGGCGCGCGCCGCAACCAGGGCAAAATCGGGCACCCGGAGGCACCGCTGATTGACACGTTTGGCAGGTCATGGCGCCTGCTTGCGCTTCCACCGAGCTCGTCCTTCATCGTGACGGGCGGACCAACGCGCCGCAGGGTAGCGAGCTCATCCGTTCCCTTGCACACAATTGGGACACAATGGCGGAGCGCACTCAAGACAAAACTCCGTCATCCCGGCAACGCACATCAGCGCAGCGGCAAGCGGCTCCCGTCTCGGCGGTCAGCTGCCGCTGCGGGCTGCCTCGCCGGTCTCCAGCGTCCATTGCACGAGGCGCTTGAAGACCTTGCCGGTGGCATCGTCGAACGCGGTGACGATGGCCGGAAGGTCGTTGGCGGTGGCCTCGACCGTGCGGCCGATCTCGGTGGTACCCACCACGTCGCGTTGCGGCATGCTGAGCAAGGTGGCCGACATGACGGCGCGGGCCTCGGTCGGCCCGGTCTCGTTCGGCAAGGCATAGAAGGCCGAGATGTCGGTTTGCAGCATGAAATCGGGGCGAATGTCCGAGCGCCGGTCGGCGACCACCTCGATGGCGCCGGAGCTTCTGAACGACTGGATCAACAGCGGCTGGATCATGGCAGCCGGCCGGTCGACCCAGGCGGCATCGGCGTAGTACTCGATCTCCACCGCGTCGAACCGAGCAATTCTTGCCGTGTCCATGGAACGGTTGATCGTCGGCCGATCGACAACCAGGACCCAGTCGACCTGAGGCAGCTCGTCGAAGGTGGTTTTTGGGGACAGCCGAAAAGTGCGCGGCGGCGTGCCGCTGCCGGGCAGCTGGCAGCCGGCGACGAGTGCTGCCGGCAGCAGCGCGCCCAGCCGAAGCATGCTGCGTCGATCGATCATCTCATCATTGGTCATCGTTTCGTTCCCTATTGCGCGTCGATGCCCTGTGTTCGGTTGCCGAACAGGAAGCGTGACGGGTCCCGCTCAAGGTCCTCCATGACTCGCGTAATCTGGTCGGCCATGCGTTGCGCGTCTTGCGCCAAGCCGGTGATGTCGTAGAGCCCGCTTTGCGTGAAGTCGCGCAGTCCCTCACGGTTCTCTGCGACCATGTTGTTGATCTGGTCGGCCATCTTGCCCAAGGCCGCGGCATTCTGCTGCAGACTTTCGAGTGTCGTCGCGATCCGTTCCTGGTTGTCCAAGAGAAGGCTGTCCATCGTCTCGGCGGTCTGGCGGATGGCGACCGTGGCGCCCGTTCCCTGATCGAGCAGCTGCTCCAGCTTCGGCTTCATGTCGCTCAGCGAGTTCGTGAAGTCGGCCACCGCCGTGATGATGTCGCCGATGTTGCCCTGGTTGCCGGAGATCTGGCCGCTCACCGTGCCCAGCACGCCGTTCAGCTGGTTGAGCGCCGACGACAGGTCGGTCGCGATCTGGCCGGCGCTCGCCTGCAGCTTCTCCATATCGGATTGCAGGGTCGGGATCTCTGGGTAGGGGAGCGCGAAGGCGCCGCGGTCGACCGGCGTGAAGGTCGGTGCGTCCGGGAAGAAATTGAGGTTGATCGACAAGAGGCCGGTCACCAGGCTGTCGAGCTCCAGCTGGGCGCGAAAACCACGGTCGATGAAGGTGGCCACCTCGTCCGGGTCGGCAATATCCTGCTGGATGCCGACATCGATGACCCGGCTCGGATCGAGCTCGAAGACGACGGGAATCGATGCCTCGGTCCTCGACGGCTTGAACAGCACCTTGATGTCGGTGACCTGGCCGATCGGCACGCCGCGAAAGGTGACCGCAGCGCCGATCCTCAGACCCTTCAGCGAACCATCGAAATACGACACCAAGAGGTGCCGCTCGCGCAGGAAATTGGTGCTGCCGAAAACGAGGAGGCCGGCGATGAGGAGCCCGATGCCGCCGAGAACGAAGGCGCCGATCAGCTTCGGGCTGGCTTTTTTGCTCATGGCGTCAGGGGCTCCGTTGCCGGCGTGGCTTCGCCGCGTGTCAAGAAGGTGCGGACTTTCGGCTCGGTCGTGTTGGCGAGCAGGTCGCTCGGATTGCCGGTGGCGAGCTGGGTTCTGGTCTCGGCATCGAGAAAGATCGAGTTGTTCGCGATGGCGAAGATGCTCGGCAGCTCGTGGGTGACCATGACCACGGTGGCGCCCAGGCTCTCCGATAGCGCCAGGATCAAATCGTCGAGACGTCTCGAGCTGATCGGATCGAGGCCCGCCGACGGCTCGTCGAAGAACAGCACCTCCGGGTCGAGCGCGATGGCCCGGGCGAGTCCCGCGCGCTTGCGCATGCCGCCGCTGATCTCGGACGGGTAGTAGTCGTCGAAGCCGGCGAGGCCGACCAGCGCCAGCTTGAACGAGACCAGGTCCTTGATCTCGGCGGCTGTGAGATTGGTGTACTCGCCGATCGGGAGCGCGACGTTCTCGGCCAGCGTCATCGAGCTCCAGAGGGCACCTTGCTGGTAGAGCACGCCCATGCTCTGCACGAGGCGCGTGCGGGTGGCCTCGTTGGCGTCCCAAAAGCTGGTCTCGCCATACAGCACGCGGCCTTTGGCCGGCGCCTTGAGGCCGATCATGGCGCGCATCAAGGTCGTCTTGCCGCAACCGGAGCCGCCCATGATGACGAAGACGTCGCCCTTGTTGATGACGCACTCGATGGAGTGCATCAAGACGAAGCTGCCATAGGCGATGGTCAGGCCCTCGATGTGGATCAAGGGCGCACCCTTGGCGACATCCGGGCCGATTCCACCTGTGGCGGACTCCGGCGGTGGTTGGCTGGTGATGGTGTCAGATGCCGAGGGCATTGTAGGTCAATGTCAAAATGGCCATCGTGAGGATGATGAAGACGAGGCTGGTCACCACGGCCGATGTGGCGGCATCGCCGACGGCAGCAGCACTCCGACCACATTGCAGGCCGCGCAGGCAGCCGATCACGGCGACGACGATGCCGTAGGCAGTGGCCTTGATGAGGCCGCCAAGGAAGAAGATCAGCGGCACTGCATTCCAGGTTTGCTGCAGATAGACGGTAGCCGAGAGATCGAGGGCGAGGACGCCCACCGCCATGCCACCCAGCATGCCCATGAGATTGGCGTAGATGCACAAGAGCGGCGTCATCAAGATGAGCGCCAGCATGCGCGGCATGACCAGGAACGACATGGGCGAGAAGCCCATGGTGGTGAGCGCGTCGATCTCTTCGTTGACCTGCATCGTGCCCAGCTGGGCGGCGAACGCAGCACCGGTGCGGCCGGCGAGGATGATGCCGACCATCATGGCCGCCATGTCGCGTGCCATGCCGATGGCGACCAGATCGGCGACGAAGATCTGCGCCCCGAACTGCTGCAGCTGAACGGCACCCAGAAAGGCCAGGATCGAGCCGACGAGAAAGCTCACCAGGCTGACGATCGGCAACGCCTGGGCGCCTACTTCCTGCACCACCTGCAGGAAGTCGCTGCGCCGAAACCCGGGCCGCCCGCGCAAGATGTTGCCGAAGGCGAGAATTGCGGCACCGATAAACGCCAGGACCTCGCTGCCGCCCTCGAGCAGGCTAAGCGTTCGCTTGCCGACCCGCTCGACGAGCGGGTCCGAGCTGTCGCCGCGCCGGGCGCCGGCTCGCTCGGGCACGCTTTCGGCCAGCTGCAGGAGCCGGCAGGCGCCATCGGGCAGACCGCTGCTGTCGACCTCGAGGTTGCCGGCCTTGCCCAGACGCTCGAGCTTGTCGACGACCGTGAGGAAACCGGTATCCCAGGCGACGAGCTGCTGGCCATCCAGCGTCACCCGCCGTGATGCGCCCTTCTCCTTGAGAGCCGCAATCAGCTCGTCGGCGGCGGGCATGCCGCAGCCAACCAGCCAGCGTCCGGTGAATGAGAGGCGGGCGCCGCCCTCGGCCATTGGCGCTATCTCAAACAGCGCCTCACTATTTCCGTCGATCGCCCGGCTTGCCATCTTCTCGTTTCATCCGTGCCCGCTGACCGCTACCGGTCACGTCAGAGCTTACGCGACGATTCTCGTGTCGGGCAGCGCAAAGGCGCCGGATCGGGGCGGCCGAGTGCTTTGGTGATGCTCAACCGCCACGTCGTCCGAGCGCCCGGCGGATCAGGATCGGCACGGCGATCGAGCTGATCAGGAGGCAGCCGAGCAGGACGTTGATGACGATGCCGGGGACGTTGAGCAGGGTCAGGCCGAAGGTGGCGAAGCCCAAGACCAGCACGGCGAGCACGACGCCGGGGATCGAGCCGATGCCGCCGGTGATGGCCACACCGCCGAGGATCACCATGGTCACGATATCGAGCTCCCACCCCAGCCCGATATTCGGGCGAACCACACCGATCCTGGCGGTGAGCAGGACGGCGGCGAGGCCGGCGAGCAGGCCGGACACGGCAAACAGCACAAAGCGGATGCGGTCGACCCGAATGCCGGAGAAGCGCGCGGCCACGGGATTGGCGCCGATGGCGTAGAGCTTGCGGCCGGTGGCGGTGAAATGCAGGAAGACGCCGAAGCCGACCGCCAGCAGCAGGAAGAGCACGAAGGAGAGCGGGATCGGCGGGTAGGCGATCAAGTAGCTCTGCTGCAGGTCGAGGAGCCCTTGCGGAAAGGTGGTGAGCGCCTGATCGCCGAGCGAGACCTGCGCCATGCCGCGAAACAGCGACATGGTGCCGATGGTGATGACGATCGAGTGCACGCCGAAGCGGGTGACCACGGCGCCGTTGAAGAGGCCGCACAACAGGCCGATGCCGAGGCCGGTAAGGATCAGGACCGGCGCCGGCGCCCCGAAGGATGCCATGACGCCGGTGCCGAGTGCGGCCAGTGCCACGATGGCGGCGACCGAGAGGTCGATCTCGCGCACCAGGATCAACAGCGCCATGCCGAGCGCGATGATCGCCTTCTCGGAGAAGTTGTAGGTCGCGTCCGCCAGATTGTAGACGTCGAGAAACCAGGGCGTGGCGCGCGCGTTGATGACGAAGACCAGGACCAGCAGGATGACGAGGATGCTCTCCCAGCGGAGCAGCACGTCGCTCAAGCGAAAGGGTGGCCGGTCGGCCACCGCGTAGCGGTCGGCGCTGCTGTCTTGGCTGGCTGGCGGTAGGCTCATTGACGGCCTCCTGCCGCAGCGCGGCGAGCTTCGGGCAGGATCAGCTTCGTGGGATGCGCCTCGGCGCGGGCGTTGATGATCACCGCAGTCAGAATGGCGGCACCGGCGATCGCCATCTGCCAGAAGGGCGAGACCTGCATGGTCGGCAGCGCATTGACGATGACGCCCAGGAAGAGGGCGCCGAGCAACGTGCCGGGCACCGTGCCGACGCCGCCGCCGATCGACACACCGCCGATGACGCAGGCGGCGACCACGGTCAGCTCGTAGCCGAGTGCTATCTCCGAGTAGGCGACGCCGTAGCGGGCAACCCAGAGATAGCCCGCGACGCCGGCGATGGCGCCGGCGATGGCATAGACCAGCACCTGGTAGCGCTCGAGCACGAGGCCGCAATAGCGCGCCGCCTCGGGGTTGCCGCCGACGGCGTAGATGCCGCGGCCGGTGCGGGTGCGGGTCAGGAAGAGCTGCATGGCGATGGCGACGGCGACGGCAATCCAAAAGACGCTGGAGAGGCCGAGAAACGAGAGCCTGGGGAAGGCGGCGAAGGTCTGGCCCATCTCGCTGGCATTCACCTGGTCACCGCCGCCGATCACCACGATCATGCCGCGGAAGATCGAGAGCGTGCCCAGCGTGACGACGATGGGCGGAATGCCGATGCCGCCGATGGCGAGGCCGTTCAGCAGGCCGAGCAGGGTGCCGATCACCAGGCTGATGGCGATGTAGACGACGGCCGGCAGGTCCGGGCCGTATTGGCCGACCAGTGCTGTCAGCATGCCGGTGAGCGCCAGGTTGGCAGCGATCGAGAGATCGATGCCGCGGGTCAGGATGACCACCATCTGGGCCAGTGCCAGCATGAAGAGGAGTGCCGTGTCGTCGAGCACACCCAGGAGACTCTGGCCCTGGACAAAGGCCGGCGCGTAGACGCCGATGGCGGCGACCATGAGCACGATACCGATCGCCAGGAACGCCTCGCGGTAAGCGAGCATCCAGCTCACTGGTGCACCATCGGGCTGGCGGGTACGCCGGGCCAATGCGGCGAAGCATCAGCCAACCCGAGCGTCCTGGTTGGTATCCAGGCCCGCTTGTTGATGAAGGGCCCGCATGACGAAGAATACGTGGACACACTGTGTCTCATGCAGCGCGATCCTCGCCGCGGGCACCGGTGGCGGCAGCGACGATCGCTTCGGCGGACCAGGCGCCGCGGTCGAACGCGGCCACGATGCGGCCCTCGTGCATGACGAGGATGCGATCAGCCAGGCCCATCACCTCGGGCAGCTCCGATGTCACGAGAATGACCGCGAGGCCGGCCTCGGCGAGCTCGCCGATGAAGTCGTGGACGGCGGCCTTGGAGCCGATGTCGATGCCCTTGGTCGGCTCGTCCAGGATGATGACCTCAGGCCTCGTGGCGAGCCACTTGGCGATCACCACCTTCTGCTGGTTGCCGCCCGAGAGCTCGGCCACCTGCTGGTCCCAGCTCGAGGCCTTGATCGCCAGGCGTGAGCCCAGGCTGCGGGTCGCCTCGCGCTCGGCCAGCGTCGACAGGAACCAGCCCTTCACGTAGCGGGCGAGCGAGGCCAGCGTGGTGTTGGCGCGAATGCTGAGCGGCAGGACGGCGCCTTGATGCTGGCGGTCCTCCGGCACGTAGGCGATGCCGGCGGCAATGGCGTCGCCGGGCTCGTGGATGTCGATCGGCGCCCCGTTCAGCTTGATCTGGCCCTGGGTCGGGCGGCCGAGCCCGAAGACGCACTGCATCGCCTCCGAGCGACCAGCACCGACGAGGCCATAGAAGCCCAGGATCTCGCCCTTCTTGAGCGTGAAGGAGAGGTCGGCGAACTCGGTGGCGTTGGCGAGGCCCTCGACCTCGAGCACGGTCTCGCCGATGGCGACGTCGCGCTTGGGAAAGACCTGGTCGATGGGCCGGCCGACCATCAGCCGCACCAGGTCCGGCTCGCTCACCTCGGCCGTCTCGCCTTCGCCGACCTTCTTGCCGTCGCGCAGGCAGACCCAGCGGTCGGAGACCCGGAAGATCTCATCGAACTTGTGGCTGATGAAGAGGATGGCGCGGCCTTCCTCCTTGAGCTGCTCGACCAGCTTGAACAGCTCGCCGATCTCGTGGCGCGACAGCGACGCGGTCGGCTCGTCCATGATGATGACATTGGCCTCGTGGCTGAGTGCCCTGGCAATCTCCACCATGTGCTTTTGCGCCACCGAGAGCTTCTTCAGCAGTGTCTCGGCGGTGAAATCGGCATCGATGCGCTGGAGCAGCGCCGTCGTTCGCTCCTGCATCGAGGTGCGGTCGATCAGCCGGCCGCCGGGCATGTGGCCCATGAAGATGTTCTCAGCCACCGACAGCTCGTCGAACATCACCGTTTCCTGGTGGATCGCGGCGATGCCGGCGGCCCAGGAATCGCGGGGGCTGGCGAAGCTGCAGTGCTTGCCGCTCACCTCGATGGTGCCGCCGTCCGGGCTGTAGATGCCGGTCAGGATCTTGACGATGGTCGACTTGCCGGCACCGTTCTCGCCGATCAGGGCCGTGACCTTCGCCGGCTCGAGCGTCAGCGACACGTCGTCGAGCGCCTGCACGCCCGGAAAGCCTTTCGAGATGCTCGTCAGCGAGAGGACCGGGGCCATGGCTCTTTTCTTGGTTCCGCCGTCAACACGTGGCAAGCGGGCCGGAGACGATCTCGCGCCGCCGGCCCGCTGCCCAACGATCAGAAGATTTCGGCGAATTCCTCGACGTTATCGGCATCGAAGGTGAAGGGCTCGCCCATCACCGCATCGCCATTGGCGATGACCGTGGTCTCGCCCATGCGGCCCATGTTGAGCACAGAACCCTCGGCCGTGTCGGCGCCGCCCAGAATGTCGGCCATGATCATGGTCGAGGCGTAGCCGTAGTCCACCGGGTTCCAGATGGCGAAGGTATCGGTGGCGCCGGCGAGGACGGCGGCCTTCATCTCGGACGGCAGGCCGAGGCCGGTGATGTAGACCTGACCGACCAGGCCTTCGTCCATGATCGCCTTGGCACCGGAGCGGATGCCGATGGTGGTGGGCGAGATCACGCCCTTGAGGTTGGGGTGCGCCTTCACCAGTGCTTGCATCTCGCGGTAGCTCTTGTCGTCCTGGTCGTCGCCGTAGACCGTCGCGACCAGCGGCATGTTGGCGTATTTCGGATCCTTCCATTCCTCCTTCATGAACTCGATCCAGGTGTTCTGGTTGGTCATGGTGGAGGCGGCCGAGAGGATCGCGACCTCGCCTTCGTAGTTCAGCGTCTCGCCGATCATCTGCACCTGCTTCGCACCGATGAACTCGTCGGAGGAGGCGGCGAGGTGAACGAGGCGGCCTTCCGGTGCGATGGCGCTGTCGAACGACATCATCATGATGCCGCGCTCGGCTGCCTTCTTGCCGACGGGCACCAGCGCGTTGGCGTCGTTGGCCGAGACGATGATGCCGTCCACGCGCTGGGCGATCAGCGAGTCGATGACGGCGATCTGGTCCTCGGGCGTGGGCTTGGTGGGTGCCGTGTAGATGATCTCGATGCCGCCGACCTCGTCGGCCGCCTGCTGGGCGCCGGCGGCGCAGGCGTCGAAATAGCTGTTGCCGAGGTTCTTCACGACCATGGCGATGCGCTTGTCGGCGGCGAAGGCACGGCGGCCGAGGCCGACGGGCAGCGCCAGGGCGGCACCGCCGAGTGCCAGGGTCTTGGTGAGCTGACGGCGATTGGGACGCAAGAAGGTGGTCATTGCTAGCAATCTCCCTGATTGGTTTGTGCCGTTCCTTACGACGCGGCCACGGTTGTGGCTAGTCTCCACCGCCGATCGCACTTGTCGCAATATCGTTCCACGCCTACTCAAGAGCCGAAGGGCGGGTCGCGCATGCAGCCGAGGCAGATACTCGATCTCAACGCCTTCCAGCCGGCGACGACGGCCGTCAGGAGACCCAGCCGTCCAGGCGCTGATCGAGCGGCGGATCGCCAATCTCGGGCCGGTCTCGGTCCTCTTCTACGACGAGCCCTTGCACATCGTTCGAGGCGATGGGGTCTGGCTGGTCGCCGCCGACGGCCGCCGTTATCTCGACGTCTACAACAACGTGCCGTCGGTCGGGCACTGCCACCCGCGCGTGGTGGATGCCATCGCGCGCCAGGCGGCTGTGCTCAATGTCCACAACCGCTATCTGAGCGAGATCACCGAGCTTTATGTCGAGCGGCTGAAGGCGCTGCTGCCGCAATCGCTGGCCAATATCGCGCTCACCTGCAGCGGCAGCGAGGCCAACGACCTGGCGCTTCGCCTGGCGCGCCACGCGACCGCCAAGACCGGGGTCATCGTCACGTCGGCCGCCTATCACGGCAACACCGCAGCCGTGATCGAGATCTCACCCTCGGCCTTCAAGCACGCCCAGCCGCCGGCGCATGTCCGGACCGTCCCACCGCCCGGCTCGGCACACTACGGCGCCGATATCGCGACCGGGTTCGCAGCAGCGGTCGAGGCGGCCGCGGCCTCGCTCGACAAGGCTGGATATGGCGTTGCCGCCCTGGTCTGCGACTCGATCTTCTCCAGCGACGGGGTCTTCGCCGAGCCGCGCGGGTTTCTGGCGCCGGCGGTGGCGGCGGTCAGACGTGCGGGAGGGCTCTACATCGCGGATGAGGTGCAGCCCGGGTTCGCGCGCACCGGCGAGGCGTTCTGGGGCTTTGCCCGGCACGGGCTCGAGCCCGACATGGTGACGATGGGCAAGCCCATGGGCAACGGCTTCCCGACCGCGGGCCTCGCCACCCGGCCCGACCTCATGGCGCCGTACTTCGCCGATTTCGGCTACTTCAACACGTTCGGCGGAACCCCGGTCGCGGCGGCGGCAGGGCTCGCCGTGCTCGACGTCATCGCCGACGAGCGCCTGCAGGAGAACGCGCTCTCGACCGGCGGCTACCTCAAGGAGCGGCTCGAGGCGCTGGCGGTGACGCGTCCGGCGATCGCTGCGGTCCGCGGCGCCGGGCTCTTCTTCGGTGTGTCGCTGGCGCGGGGCGGCGTGCCCGATGCGGCACTGGCTCGACGGGTGATGAACGGGCTGCGCCAGCGCGGCATCCTGATCGGTGCTGCCGGCCAGCACGGCGACGTCTTGAAGATCCGCCCGCCGCTGCCGTTCCAGCCCGAGCATGTCGATCACCTCGTCGACGCGCTGGCCGAGGTTCTGGAAGACTAGAGATTGCGGCGCTTGTGGCGGACCTCGATGCCGGCCTTGGCGAAGATGTCGGCGAAGGGCTGCGGCGGGGCGCGGTTGGTCACGACGGCAGGCGAGGTTTCCAGCTCGAAGGTGCGGATCGAGGCGTGGCGGCCGAACTTGCTGTCGTCGGCGAGCAGCACCGGCCGTCGCGTCTGCTCGACCAGGACCCGGCGCAGCTCCGATTCCTCGTCCGCATAGTCCATCCAGCCATAGCGCGGGTCGCAGGCCGCGATGCCCATGAAGACGGCATCGAAGACGAAGCGGCGGACGAACGCCACGGTGTCGCCGCCGACCAGCGCGTTGTCGTTGGCGCGCACCCAGCCGGGCGTCGTCTTGACCTTGAGGCCGGGCGCCTGGGCCAGCATTGCTGCGATGTCGAGCGAGTTGGTCATGACCGTGAGCCGGCGCGCATCGGTGAGCGTGCGGGCGAAGGCCATCGGCGTCGAGCCCGTGTCGATGAAGATCGACATGCCGTCCTCGACCATCTCACGCGCAATGACGGCCAGCTTCGCCTTCTCGCGCGACTTGATCCGCGAGCGGACGACGATCGGCTGCTCCTTGTCGGGCCGGAACAGGACCGCACCGCCATGCACCCGGCGCAGCCGGCCGGCAGCCTCCAGCGAGGCCAGGTCGCGGCGGACGGTCTCCGGGCTGACGCCGAGCGTGCCCGCGATCTCGCCGACCGCGACCCGGCCGTCACGCTCCAGCGCGTGGAGGATCGATTGCTCGCGGACAGCGCTCAGCATGGCGGCGGCCCTGGCTCAGGCGCCGCCGCGCTCGGCCCGCATCAGCCGCTCGGCCATCATCTCGGCGATCATGATGGTCGTGAAGTTGGTGTTGGCCTTGCAGTCGGCCGGCATGATCGAGGCGTCGATGACGCGAAGCCCGGCGATGCCGCGCACCCGGCAATCGGGGTCGACCACGCTTTTGCCGTCGTCGAAGTCGAAGGCGCCCATCCGGCAGCTGCCGGCACCGTGCTGGGCGTCCGAGCAGTCGGTGAGGATCCACTCGTCCAGCTCGCCATCGGGCGCGTCGGCCAGGTCCGCGATCGGGCGGCCGGTATTGCCGAGGCTGACCTCGCGGCAGCGGCTCGGTGACGGCGTCCTGCTGGCCGATCGCCATCAGCCGGCGGGCACCGTCCCGGAGCCGTGCCAGATCGCGCGCGTCGTCCAGCATGTTGAGCTCGACCACGGGCTGGTGGCGCGGGTCGGGGGAGGCGAGGCGCACCGAGCCGCGCGAATGCGCCTCGAAGAGCGCGCAGTGAATGCCGGCCTCGCCGAACTGCGCCATGTCCTGGGCGACGCCGACGCCGCCGTGGTTCATGGCGAAGAAGATCATGTCGGAGAAGGTGCCGCCCGGCAGGTTCGAGCTGTACTTGACGCAGCAATTGGTGTGGCGGTCGTCGACCCCGGTCGGCCTGAGCGCGTCCTTCAGCTTGAGCTCGAGGCGGACGAAGGGATGGTCGAACATGCCGTCGCCGACCGGCAGGTCGCGCACGACGTCGATGCCGTGGCCCGTGAGGTGAGCCGCCGGGCCGATGCCGGAGCGCATCAGGATCGGCGGGCTGTGGATGGCGCCGGCCGCCAGCAGCAGCTCGCCGCCGGGGGCGAGGTCGAAGCTGGACCGGCCCTTCGGGACCAATGGCCGCGATGCCCGTGGCCTTGCCCTGGTCGATGAGCACGCGGTCGGCGAGCATGCCGCCCTTGATCTCGAGATTGGGCCGGCTGCGGGCCGGCTCGAGATAGCCGTCATTGCTGGAGACGCGTTTGCCGTCCCGGCTGTTGATGGCGTAGGTCGTGACCCCTTCGGCGTCCGGCGCGTTGAGGTCGTCGGTCCAGGGGTAGCCCAGCGCCAGGGCCGCATCGCGCAGCGCCTGGTCGACGGGGCCCCAGTCCTGTTGCGGCGTGCGGTAGACGGGGATCGGGCCGGAGCGCCCGTGGTGCGGCTGATCGGCGAAGTCGAGGTCGGTCTCGAGCCGGTTGAAGCCCTTGAGCACATGCGCCGCCGACCAGCCCTCGCAGCCCTGCTCGGCCCATTGGTCGAAGGCGTCGAGGACGCCGCGAATGGCGATCTGGCCGTTGATCGCGGTGCTGCCGCCGACGCCCCGGCCGCGCCAGTAGATGCGCTGCTCCTGGCGCTTGGTGCGGCGCGCCATCAGCTCGGGCCACATGTAGACGGCCTGGAACTCGGCCGGGAGGATGATGTTGAAGGGGTTCGGGCTCGCCATCTCGGGCGGCTGCTCGGCCGAGCGGTAGTCCGGGCCGGCCTCCAGCAACAGGACCCGCGTGCTCGGGTTCTCGCTCAGCCGTGCGGCGAGCGCTGCACCTGCCGCCCCGGCGCCGACGATGATGTAGTCCCAGGCCATTGGTCCTCCTCCCCAAGAAGCGCCGATCAGGCCGCCTCACCCTGCGCTTCACCGAGCCAGCAGGCGGCGAAGCGGCCGTGGCCCCTGGTGGTCAATCCCGGCTCGGCAGCACAGACCGGCATGGCGTGCGGGCAGCGGGCGGCGAAGCTGCAGCCCGTCGGCAAATCGATCGGGCTCGGCGGCTCGCCCTCCAGCAGGCAGTCCTCGGTCCGGTAGGGCTTCTCCTCCAGCGTCGGCACGGCCGAGAGCAGAGCGCGCGTGTAGGGATGGGCCGGATCGAAGAAGACGCTCCTGGTATCGGCGAGCTCGACCACCTTGCCCAGATACATGACGGCGATCCGCGTGCAGACGCGGCGCACCATGGCGAGGTCGTGGCTGATGAACAGGTAGGTGAAGCCGTGCCGCGCCTGCAGGCTCTCGAAGAGGTCGAGCAGCCGCGCCTGCTCCATCGGATCGAGGGCCGAAAGGGTCTCGTCGAGGATGAGCAGCTCGGGCTCGAGCACGAGGGCGCGGGCGATGTTCACCCGTTGGCGCTGGCCGGCGCTCATGCCGATCGGCAAGCGCTCGCGTGCCGCGGGGCTGAGCCCGACCTCGGCCATGACCTCGTCGACCTTCTCGGCGATCTCCCGGCGGCCGCGGCCACCGTGAATCTCCAACGGTAACGCGATGCTCCGGCCGATCGGCAGGTTCGGCGGCAGGCAGTTGAAGGGGTCCTGCAACAGCAGCTGGAAGCCCTTGCGCAT
The DNA here is from genome assembly GCA_942491185.1 of uncultured Alphaproteobacteria bacterium. Lineage (GTDB taxonomy): Bacteria > Pseudomonadota > Alphaproteobacteria > Geminicoccales > Geminicoccaceae > SLRI01. The sequence continues at coordinate 61,856 of CALOAB010000025.1, forward strand.
CGCCAGCAGCTCGGCCTTGCTCATGGCGGCGATATCACGGCCCTTGAACGTGATCCGCCCCTCGTCCGGCTGCTCGACCCAGCTCAGCAGCCTGGAAAGCGTGGACTTGCCGCAGCCGGATTCGCCGACGAGGCCCAGATTCTCGCCATGGTGCACGTCGAAGGTGACGCCGCGCACCGCCTTCACCGCCTGGGTGCCGAAGAACCGCGTGCGATCGGGGACGACATAGGTCTTGGTGACGTCCTCGACGGAAAGGATGACGTTGGGGTCGGTCGCCGCCTCGGCCGGCGGCGGTGGGGTGCCCCAGATCAGTGGGTTGCGGGTGATCAGATCGCGGCTGTAGGCGGTCTCCGGTGCCCGGATCAGGCGCTCGGGCGTGCTGCGCTCGACGATCTTGCCCTTGGACAGCACGATCAGCTCGTCGGCGATGTCCGAGACCACGGGCAGCGAGGTCGAGATGAAGACGATGCCGGCCGAGAGGTCGGAGCGCAGCTCGTGCAGCAGCCGCATGATCTGCGCTGCGACCGTGACGTCGAGCGGCTGGGTGATGTTGTCGCAAACCAGGAAGGCCGGATCGGAGGCGAGCGCGTCGACGATCATCGCCCGCTGCAGCATGCCGCCGGAATACTGGTGCGGGAACTCGTCGAAGCGGCGTTTGGCCGAGGGGATGTGCACCAGGTCCAAGAGCTCGAGCACGCGCCGCTTGGCGTCGGCGCGGCCGATCTCGGGGCGGACGGCCCGGACCTTCTCGACGATCTGGATGCCGACCGGATAGGTCGGATCGAAGCTGTTGCCGGGGTCGGCGCCGATATAGCCCACAGCACTGCCGCGCAGCAGGCGGCGGGCCTCGGCCGGCATCGCCAGCAGGTCCTGGCCGCGAAACTGCACGCTGCCGCCGGCGACGGCCAAGGGCTCGCCGACCCAGCCGACCAGCGCCTTCGCCAGCACCGTCTTGCCCGAGCCGCTCTCGCCGACAATGCCGAGGACCGCCCGCTCCTCGAGGCCGAGGCTGACATCCTCGAGCACCGGTGCCCGCTTGCCGTCGCGGACGAGGTCGATGCTGAGGCCGGTCACGTTGAGCAATGGCTCGGGCAACGGCTCGGCCACTAGATCGTCCCCCGCAGCAGGCGGTTGCGGGCGCGCTCGAGGGTGGCGCCCATCAGGTTGATCCCCAGCAGCGTGAAAAAGAGAAAGGCGCCGGGCATGGTGGCGATCCACCAGGCATTGATCAGGTATTTGCGGCCGTCGGCGATGATCGTGCCGAAGGTGGGCGTCGGCGGCTGGATGCCGATGCCGATGAAGCCCAGGATCGATTCGAAGATCATCATCCGGGCGATGTCGAGCACGGCCACGAACGCGATCGGCGGCAGGATATTGGGCGCGATCAAGAGCCACATGATCCGGCTGTCCGAGGCGCCCAGGATCTTCGCACCTCTGACGTATTCCCGCCGCCGCTCGGCCAGCATGACGCTTCGGGTGACCCGCGCGTAGACCGGCCAGCCGGCCAAGGCCAGCACCAGGATGACCGAGAACGGCGTCGGCCGCGAAACGGTCAGGATGATGATCGCCAGGATGATCAGCGGGATCGACAGCTGGGCGTCGGTCAGCCGCATCAGAATTGTGTCGACCCAGCCGCCGCGATAGCCGGCGTAGAGGCCGACCGTGGCACCGAAGGCGAACATCAAGAGCACGACCGCGAGGCTGATCATCAGCGCGTTCTGCAGGCCGACGAGCGAGCGGATGAGGAGGTCGCGGCCGAGCTGGTCGGTGCCGAGCGGATGCGCCCAGGTGCCGCCTTCGAGGAAGACCGGCGGCAGGAAGCGGTCGCGCGGCGCCAGCTTGGTCGGGTCGATGTCGGAGAAGAGCGGGTAGATGATCGCGGTGCCGACGAGCAGGACGAAGATGGTGAGCCCGATCTTGAACTCGGTCTGCGCCCAGGTGGCGAGCCACAGCCGTCTGCCGGGACTGGCCTCCGGCACCTCGGGCAGGGTGGTCACGGGCTCTTCCGCAAGTGTTGCCATCAGTAGTCGATCCGGGGGTCGATTTGCGCGGAGATGAAGTCGACCAGGATGTTGATGACGACGAAGATCGACGTCGAGATGATGGCGATGCCCTGGATCACCGGGAAGTCGCGCTGCAGCACGGCCTGCACGGTCAACCGGCCGAAGCCCGGATAGTCGAAGATGTACTCGACGATCAGCACGCCGCCGAGCAGTGCGCCCACCTGGACGCCGAAGAGGTTGAGGACCGGGATGCTGGCGTTGCGCAGCACGTGATGGGTGAAGATGCGCCGCGGCGAGAGCCCGCGCACCTGGGCCAGCTCGACGAACGGGTTGCGCATGGTGTCGGCGATGGCGACCGAAAGGGCGCGGATGAAGAGCGGCGACATCTCGATCGCGATGACGAAGGCCGGCAGGATGGCATAGGCGATGTTCTGGTAGCCGATCGAAGGAATCCACCCGAGCTTGGCGGTGACCACCAGCGCCAGCACGATCGCCAGCCAGAAGTTCGGCATCGAGACGAAGATCGAGGAGGTGTAGAGCGCCAGCTTGTCCGGCCAGCGCCCGGCCATCAAGCCGCCGGCAATGCCGAGCGGCAGCGCGATCATGGCGGTGAAGACCAGCGCAATGCCGGCGAGCTGGAGGGTCAGCGGCAAGGTCTCGGCCACGAGGTCGAGCACGCGGGCGCGTTGGCCACGTTGCTCGTCGCGCCCGCCGCCGACGGCACCGCCACCCTTGGCCTTGATGAAGGAGGTGCCGAAATCGCCCTGCAGCACCTCGCCCAGATAGCGGAGATACTGGACCGGGATGGGGTCCCTGAGGCCCATGTCGCGGGCCGTCTGCTCGACCACGGCGTCGGTCGCCATGGGACCCAGGATGATGCGCGCCGGATCACCCGGCACCGCGCGCAGCAGCGCGAAGATCGTGAACGACACGAGGAGCACGATCAGCACGCCCTGGGCGAGGCGCCGGGCGAAGAAGGTGAGCGCGAAGCCCAAAGGGCGAGCTCAGGCCTTGAATTCGGCCGTTACCGCGTCGATCGGGCCGTTCGGGTAGAAGTAGAGCCCCTCGAGCTGGGCATTGCGGCCGTGCAGCAGCACGGAGGTGAAGAGCGAGAGCGAGGGCACCAGCTCGGCGAGCTTTGGCGTGGCCACGGTCTGGATCAGCTCGCGGCGCTTGTCCGGATCGGGCTCGGCCTGCTGCGCGTTCAGCGCCGCATCGATCTCGGGATCGGCGATGCCGTTGATCAGGCCGCCGCGTGGCCCAGCGCCCGAGAAGAACATCGGCCGCAGCACGAGGTCGGGCTCGGGCGAGCCGGTGGACCAGCCGACATCGACCATGTGCCCATAGGGCTCCTGGTCCTCGCGCTGGTAGATGCGCTCGAGCCAGGCCGCGGTCTCCATCACCGTGAGCTCGACCGGGAAGCCCTGCTCCTGCAGCAATGCGGTGATGATCTCGCCGTATTCCTTGGTCTTCGGGTAGAAGCCCTCGCTCACCAGGTATTCGAGCGGCGGCAGGCCCTGGCCGCCCGGATAGCCGGCCTCGGTCAGCAGCTCCTGGCAGCGGGCCGGGTCATAAGCTGGGTAGTTCGGCAGGTCGATATAGCCGAACTTGACCGGCGAGATGTAGTTCGACGAGGCGTGGCCGGCGGCACCCAGGATCTCGGTCACCAGCTCGCGGTCGACGGCGTGGCAGGCCGCCATGCGCACCATTGGGTTGTCGAAGGGCGGCTTGTTGCAGCGGAAGTGCAGATACTTGTTCTCGGTCGAGATCGTCCGCGACAGGGCGACGGCGGATTCGCCGCCGAGCGTGTCGTACTGCTCGGGCTCGAGCCGCTCGACCACGTCGACCTCACCGGCGAGCAGCGCCAGGACGCGGGTCGTCGCGTCGCCGACATAGGCGAAGTGGACCTGCTCGAGGATCGGCTTGCCGAGCATGTAGTCGTCGAACGCCTCGAGCACGGTGGTGTTGCCGCGCTGCTCGACGAACTTGAAGGGGCCGGTGCCGTTCGGGCGCTCCTGGAGCGTCGTCGCGTCGGCGATGTCGTCCTTCGACATGATCGGCAGGAAGCCGGCGAGGAAGTAGAAGGCCGCCGCCGGATAGCCGCCGGACTCGGTGTGGACGCGAGCGGTGAGCGGGTCGACCACCTCGACCTCACACGGCCCCGGATACCAGGCAGCAGGGCGCTCCGGCTGCGAGGCGAACTCGAAGGTCGCCTTGACGTCCTCGGCGGTGAAGGGCGCGCCGTTGTGGAAGGTGACGCCGTCGCGGAGCTTGTACTCGATGGTGTGGAGGTCGAGCACCTCCTGGCTGGTGGCGAGCTCATAGACGATCTCGGCCGGGTTGTCCGGCCGCATCGGCGTGCGGATCAGCTGGCCGAAGACGAAGCCCTCGAGGTTGATCTGGGCCAGGGTGGTGTGGCTGGTCGGGTCCCAGTTGCCGGTCACCGGCTCGGCACTGGCGAAGACCATGGTGTTGCGCGCCTGGCCAAACGCCCGCTTGACGAAGGGGCTCGGGAAAGCGGCGAGGCCGCCGGCGGCGGCCATGCCGCCGAGCACGCGGCGACGGTTGCTGCTGAGTCCCGACCGGCCTGGCAAGATGAGCTTGGACATGGCGAGCCCCTCGTTGTTGTTGTTGCCGTCTTGTCGTTCCTGTCATTCGGCCGCGACGTGCCGGCCGAGCGTCTGGCTGTCCCGACACGGTGATCAACAGCCGACAAGATGCGCCGCGGCTGCTGGTCGAGCCGGCTGGAAAGCGTGAAGCCTGGAGCGATTCCTGCAAACACGCTATTTGAGACTTGCCTTGGCCGTCAACGACTTTTACCCATGAAACGGTCAAAACCCACAAAACCGGGCAGCCGTCCGGGGCAGGAGGCGGGACCGGCGATGCCGTCGCAGCGACAGATGCACGATGAGCTGGAGGCGCGGATCGCCCAGTTCTCGACCTTTGGTGCGACGGCTGCGGGCGGTGTGCACCGTCCCGAGGCGACGCCGGCGAATGGCGAGGCGCGCACAGCACTCGTCGCCTGGCTGCGCGAGGCGGGCGTCGAGGTCCGGGTCGATGCGATCGGCAATATCTTCGGACTGATGCCGCTGGCCGGACCCGATGCACCATGGCTGCTCACCGGCTCGCATGTCGACAGCCAGCCGAATGGCGGCCGTTTCGACGGCACTTATGGCGTCCTGGCCTCCACCATTGCGGCGCTGGCGCTTCGCGATCGGCTGAGCGAGGCGGGCAGACGTCCGGCCATGAACCTCGCCGTCGTCGCCTGGACCAACGAGGAGGGTGCCCGGTTCCAGCCGAGCGTGCTGGGCTCGTCTGCCTATGTTGGTGCCATCGAGCTGGACTGGGCCTTGGCCCGCGTCGATGCGGCCGGGGTCAGTGTCAGTGAGGCACTGGAGGCCATCGGCTTTCGCGGCACCGACGCACCGGCGCCGAGGCCTGCGGCCTATGTCGAGCTGCACATCGAATGCGGGCCCGAGCTCGAGCTGGCCGGGCGGCGGCTCGGCGTGTTCGATCGCTGGTGGGGTTGCCGCAAGCTGGAGATCCGCTTCACCGGCGCCCCGGCGCATACCGGCCCGACACCGATGCGCGAGCGCCGCGATGCGCTCCTGGCTGCAGCCAGCGTCGTGACCGGCGTGCGCAGCCTGGTGGGCGAGTTCCCCGAAGGTGCTCTGCACACCTCCGTTGGCCGGATCGAGGTCAAGCCCAACTCGCCCAATGTCGTGCCGTCGGAGGCCACGATCTATCTCGAGCTGCGCTCGGCCGATCCGGAGCTGTGCTGACAACGGCCTTCGAGCGAACGACTGAGCTGATCGAACGGGCGGCGGACGACGCCAAGGTGGGCTGGGCCTTCGATCGTGACGAGCTGCGCACGCCCGGCGTCTTCGCGCCCGGGCTGCAGCGCCTGGCGCACGCGGTGGCGAGCGAGCTCGGGGAGCCGGCGATGATCCTCGATACCATCGCTGCGCATGACGCGGTGCCTTTGGCTCGCGTCTGCCCGTCGATCGTCGTTGCGACGCCGAGCGTCGGCGGCATCTGCCACGCGCCCGAGGAGTACACGGCGCCCGAGGATCTGGCGCTCGGCATGGATTTGCTCGCCGGTATGCTGGAGCGGCTGCTGGTCGAGGGGCCAGGGCAGCTGACAATGACGGAGGCAGTGCCATGACGGCGGTCGAGACGGCGGAACGGTTGGTCCGGGGCCTCGATGGCTGGGGAGAGGCCGAGATCGAGCTGCGCGCCGGCGTCGTGCCGATGGCCTCTCCGATGAACCAGGGGGTGGATGCGGCAGCCTTTCGGGCGACCGATCGTGCGACTGGCAACAGCGTCTGGGTCAAGATCCCCGACGCGGACGCAGCCCTGTTCGCCGATCCAGCGACTGTCGTGGCCGCCGCCAGCGCCGCGAGTGCTGCCGGGATTGGCCCGGCGGTGCTGGCCGCCGATGCGGCGACGGGTGCTCTGGTCATGGCCGACCTGTCGACGGCCTATCGGGTCGCGACCCTGAACCGGCTCGCCGAGCCGGCGGTTCGCGATGCTGTCTTGGCGGCCAGGAAGGCGTTCCACGCCGGCCCGACGCTACCCCGGGACGGAAGTGTGTTCGAGGCGATCGAGGCGCTTCTGGTGACCGCTGGCAAGGCCGGTGTCGGTCTGCCGCCGGACCACGCCTGGCTGATCGACAATGTCCGCGCCGCTGCTGCCGCCATTCGTGCTGCCGGCGTCGACCGCGTGCCGGCGCATGGCGACGGCAATGCGAGCAACGTGATGGTGTCTGACACTGGCAGCGTTCTGCTGGTCGACTACGACCTTGCGGCCAATAGGGACCCGTTCGAGGATCTCGGTAGCTTTCTGGTCGAGGCGTACGCCTTCGATCCCGAGGCCAAGGAGTGCTTCGAGGTATTCCATGGGCGGTTCGACGAGCGGCTCTTCAATCGAGCGCGGCTCTACGGTGTGGCCGACGATCTGCGCTGGGGGCTGATCGGCGCCGTCCTGGCCGGCACGTCCAGACGCACCGATCTCGAGTTCCTGAAATATGCCGACTGGCGGTATCTCCGCTGCCGGCTCGCGATGCGCGATCCACGCTTCGAGGAGCGGCTGAGAAGGCTCTGACATGCCGGAGACGAGAGAATGATCGAGCGTGGCCTCGGCGAGGCGGAGACGGCAGACGAGCGGGCGGTCGAGGCTGCGGTCGCACGCGTTCCGGCCTGGCAGGGCAGGGCTGTGCGCTACGTGAAGATGATCGGCGGCCTCTCGAACAGCAATTGGCGGATCACGGTCGAGGGCGACCAGCGGCGCTATTTCCTCAAGATTCCGGGTGCTGGCACCGAGATGTTCGTGGACCGACTCGCCGCCAACGAGGCTGCACATCTGGCGCATCAGATCGGGCTCGGCCCGGAGGTCGTCTTCTTCGATCCGTCCGACGGGCTTCGAGGTGGCGGAGCTGCTCGAAGGCTATGCCGCCTGCACCAATGCCGAGTTCCAAAAACGCGAGATCCAGCTCGCCGCCGTGGACTGCTACCGGCAGTTCCACGCAGGTGCCGCACTCGGTCTGACCAAGACCATCTTCGACATGATCGACGAGCATATCCGCCAGATCGGCGAGCTGGGCGGCGCCCTGCCCGAGGATTGGCCCTGGATGAGCCGGCTCTACGGCAACGCGCGCTCAGCCTTCGAGGCGTCCGGGCTCGACATGGTGCCCTGCTTCAACGACCCGATGCCCGGCAACTTCCTGATCAAGCCCCATTCACCGATGAAGCTCGTCGACTACGAGTTCGCCTCGATGAACGAGCGCTCTTATGAGCTGGGCGTCTGGCTCGGCGAGATGTTTTTTGCCGAGGACACAGCCGCAGAGCTGATCGAGGCCTATGCCGGCGAGCGGCGAGCCGATTTCGTCGCCCGGGTCATCGTCATGCGGGCGCTGGCCGACGTCAAATGGGCCAGCTGGGCCATGGTCCAGGAGCAGATCTCCACGCTCGACTTCGACTACCACAAATATGGTGCCTGGAAGTACATGCGTGCCCGGTCGATAATGCACGACCCGCGCTGGGAGCGCTGGCTGCGCGAGATCTGAGACGCGGTTCTCGAGAGTCTTTACGAAAAAGTAAACGGCGCGCGCGGCTCCGGTAAGGCCGGCAATGCTCATCTGCTCGTGGCGGGTCGTGGTGGCCCGACCGCGAACAGCGATGAGGCCGAGCCATGCCGATCCTTCCAGCGTTCGACGCCGACGCCTTCGTGCCCGGCGCGCCGATCGACAATCCCTACTTTCCGCTCCTTCCGGGCCAGGTCCGTGCCTACCGGGCCGAGGCCGTGGACGACGAGAGCGGCGAGGTCGAGGTCGAGACCCACAACACCTTCGTCACCTTCGAGACCATCGACATCCAAGGTGTCCAGGCCACTGTCGTTCGCGATACCGAGTACCTGAATGGCCAGCTGACCGAGGACACGCTCGATTACTATGCCCAGGACCAGGACGGCAATGTCTGGTACCTCGGCGAGGACGTCATCAATTATCGCTACGACGATGACGGCGCCTTCATCGGCACGGACGACGACGGCGCCTTTCGCGCCGGCGTGGACGGTGCCCAGGGCGGCTGGAAGATGCAGGCCGAGCCGGGCTTTGGCGCTGGCTACTACCAGGAGTTCGATCCTGGCAATGCCATCGACGAGGGGATCGTCATCGGTGTCGGTGAGACGGCCGAGATCGAGCTCGGGACGTTCGAGGATGCCATAAAGATCCTCGACACGACGGCGCTCGACCCGGACGCTGCCGAGTTCAAGTTCTACGCGCCCGGCGTCGGCGAAGTGCTCGTCGAGGAGGACATCGACGAGACCGGTGAAGGTGAGCTCATCGTCGAGCTGCAGGAGCTTCGCGAGGTCGGCTTGATCGACGACGAGGGCGAGGTGCGCGAGAGCCTGCTCGAGGTCGATGCCGACGACGAGGGCGAGGATGACGATGACGTCGGGGACGAGGTCGAGGACGATGCCTGTGACGACGAGGACGTCACTGACGGCGACGACGACGGTGAGGAGGTCGAGGTCCAGCTTAAGGACATCGAGGACGGCAAGGCGGTTGCCGGTCTCGATGATGCCGGCGAGCCGGAGCTCGATGACTTCCTCGGTGACGGTGGTGACATCACCGTCAGCTTCCTCGGCGAGAATGGTGCCTTCGATAGCGTGCTCGGTGCCTACACCGTCGATCTGGAGACCGGTGCGCTGGGCGAGGGCCGCATTCTGTTCGCCAGCACCGAGGAAGCCGAGGCCGGCCAGAGCGTCGCGGTCACTGTCGATGAGGGTGAGGCGCTCGGCCTCTTTCTCGTGCCCGACGGCGCCGATAGCGGTCTCGACTTCGATGCGTTCATGGATGGCGGGCTCTTCTTCGAGAACGTGATGACCCGGGAGACGGCGACCATCGACGACTTGCTGGCGCCGCTGGTGACCAATGCCGAGGGCGACCCGCTCCCTGTCATCGGCTTGCACGCGCTCGGCAACGAGGATGGCTTGAACTTCCTCAACCCGGCGGCCGGCTTGAACGCCATCGAGCTCGAATCGGTGCTCACCGACCTGCCGGACGGCGACGAGATCACCATTGTCGGCTTCGAGGATATGTTGGTGACCGACGCCCACAATGACGGCGACTTCAACGATGTCGTGGTCGCCGTGAGCAGTGAGGCCTTGGGCGGTGACGCCCTGGCCGGCCTGATCGGTGAGCTCAACAGTGAAGCCGCTATCGCCTGAGCCTGACGGTTATCAGGCACCCATGGTCAACCGTGTTGCCCCGGACTCGAGCCCAGAGCGAGCTGCGCTCGAGTCGCACTCGAGCCGACGTCGGTCATGTCCCCGACGTCGGCTCTTTTTTGCTGGCCCTTGTCGACGTGCTCATTCTTTGCGCACATTGGGCTCCGGCGTCAGCAGTGGAGCAACGGAGCAGCAGCATTGAAGGTCTTGTTGATCGAGGATGATGCCGATACCGCCGCTTTCATCCTGCGGGGCTTGCGCGAGAGTGGCGACGTTGCCGATCACGCCGAGAACGGTCGCGATGGCCTGTTCCTGGCGAGCGAGGGCGGCTATGACGCGCTTGTCGTCGATCGGCTGCTGCCCGGGGTGGATGGCCTCAGTGTCGTTCGGCTGCTGCGCGAGACCGGTGTGCAGACGCCGGCCTTGTTCCTCACGGCGCTCGGCGGCCTCGATGACCGGGTCGCTGGGCTGGACGCCGGCGCCGACGACTATCTGGTCAAGCCCTTCGCCTTCGCCGAGCTGGCCGCACGGCTCAGGGCGCTGGCGCGGCGCCAGCCGATGAGCGAGACCTCGGCAAGCCTGATGATTGGCGAGCTGACGCTCGACCGCCTGACCCGCCGGGTCGAGCGCGGTGGCGTCCCGATCGACCTGCAGCCGCGCGAATACTGCCTGCTCGAATACCTCATGCAGCATGCGGGCCAGGTCGTCACCCGGACCATGCTGCTCGAGCATGTCTGGGAGTTTCACTTCGATCCCAAGACCAGCGTCGTCGAAACCCACATGAGCCGGCTGCGTGCCAAGGTCGATAGGCCGTTTGCCACCGAGCTCATTCGAACCGTTCGCGGTGCCGGCTATGTCCTTGCCGAGCCTCGCTAGCACGCTACGCGCCACCTCCTTCCGGCTGACTTTGGTCTATGCCGGACTGTTCACTGCTGCGCTCGTCGTGTTGCTGCTGGCCGGTGGCTTCATTTCGATGCTCTGGATCGAGCGCGATCTCGAGGCGCAGGTCGAGACGGAGCGGACACGTCTCCAGGCCCTCTTCGGCGACGGCGGCCGAGCAGCGCTCATCGAGGCGATCGAAGCGCTGGATGACGATGACGAGCCAAGGCTGTTTGCCGGCCTGCGCAGTGCTGCCGGCGAGCCGATCGCCGGTGACCTCGCCGAAGCACCGGCTGACGGTGGTTGGTACAGCCTGCCGGCTCCGGACGACCCCATCGATGACTCCGTCTTCGCGACATCGATGCGGCTCGACGACGACAGTCGGCTCATTGTCGGGATCGAAGCCGATCCCTATTACGACCGGCTCGAGCTGGTGCTCGCCGGCACCGCCTGGGTAGTCGCCGCAGCCCTGCCGCTCGCCGTCTTTTGCGGCTGGCTGATCAGCGCCATGGTGCTGCGCCGCATCGCGCTCATCACCCGAACGGCAGCGGCCATCGCCGGCGACGGCAAGCTCGACCGGCGGATCGCGCTCAGCGGCACCGGTGACGAGTTCGACGAGCTGGCGATCCAGCTCAACGCCATGATCGCCGGCATCGAGGATCTGACCCAGAACATCCAGACCGTGTCAGCCGGCATTGCGCACGATCTGCGCACGCCGTTGACCCGGTTGCGCAACCGCCTCGCCGCCCTCGAGGCAGACCCTGAGACGACCCCGCCGCAGGGTGCCGCGATCGCCTCGATGATGGCCGAGCTCGATGGCCTGCTCGGTGTGTTCGAGGCGCTGCTGCGGATCGCGCAGATCGACAGCGGCACGCGCCGGGCGACCTTCGTTGCGGTCGATCTGAGCGCGCTCTTGGACGGTCTGGCCGAGACCTACCGGCCGGTGGCCGCGGAAGCCGACAAGCAGCTGTCGAGCGACATCGCCGCCGGCGTCCGGGTCACCGGCGATCCGGGTCTCTTGACCCAGCTGGTCGTCAACCTGATCGAGAACGCCATCGAGCACACGCCGGCGGGCGCCAGGCTCGGGCTGCAGCTGAGCAACGACGCCGGCGGTGCCGTGCTGCGGGTCACGGATGACGGGCCGGGCATCGCTGCTGGTGACCGCGAGCGCGCCTTCGAGCGATTCTACCGTGCCGATCGCAGCCGCAGCTCGAAAGGCCATGGGCTCGGCCTGGCGCTGGTCCGCGCCATCGCCAAGCTGCACGCCATCGACATCTCGCTCGGCGACGCCGCACCAGGGCTCGCCGTCGATCTGCGCTTCGCCCATGGCCACGAATGAGGCGGCTGGTCGCCCTGGCCAGCCTGGTCATTCCCGCAAGTGCTGTCGCCACCGAGGCCGAGATCGAGCTCAGCGCCGAGGCCAAATTCTACGCCGTGACCGGCAATCTCGGCCACAAGCTTGATGACGACGAGGACAGCAGCGACGGCTTTCGCCAGAAGACCGAGATCGAGGTGGCGGCGCGCTATCTCGATCCGGCACGTGGTCGCCGGTGGGGAGCGATCTTTCAGTTCGAGGGCGAGCTCGATGGCACGAGCCGGACGCAAAAGAGCTACGCTTTCATCCAGGGGCCGCCGGGCGAGCTGCGCGCCGGCCTGGACGACGCGCCGGCCGTGGCGATGCAGATCGGTGCCGGGACCATCGCGGTCGCGAGCGGCGGGATCGATGGCGAGCTGGTGGCCTCCGACGACCTGGTCATCCCGCGCATCGTCGACACCGACGGCCCGCGGCTGATCGCCTACACGCCGACCGTCGCCGGCTGGCGGCTCGGCACCTCGTTCACGACCGCGACCGACGAGCTCGACGACGTTTTCGACATGACCCTGCTCTGGCTCGCCGGTGACGAGGACGGTGGTGCTGCCGTGAGCTTGAGCGGGGCCGTCGAGCAGGATGGCGGCCGCGCGCTGCAGCTCGGCGGCTTGCTGAGCCACGACGACCTGGCGATCGCCGGCTCCGTGGCGCTCGATCGCGTTGCCGAGGATGGCGGCGATTGGCGACGCTTCGCCAATCTGGGCGTGGCCGGCGCGGTGGAGGAGGTCGATCTCTCGCTCACCGCCGGCTGGTGCTTCGCCTGCGACGATCGCGGCAACTGGAATGTCGTTCTCGGGCTCGAGCGCGAATGGCTGCCGGGCGTGTCGCTGGGCCTCGAGCTGTCGCGCTTCGACGAGGCTGACGGCAGCCACGATTCCGGGAGCATTCTGCTCTTCAGCCTCGATGCAGCTTTTTGAGTGGCATCGTGCAGCCAGAGCAGCGTCCGCGCCTTATAGTGCGTCGCGAGCGACTTAGGCTGGCGCCGGAAACGGGCGCTTAACGCCCCTGAGCCTAAGTGCCTTTCCGCGACCGGGCGCGCCGAGGACAGATGCATGAGTGACGAGACGCTTTCACCCCAGGATATCGCCAAGCGCGCCGCTGGTGCCGCAGCCATCGACCGCTACGTGACATCGGGCATGAAGCTCGGCCTCGGCTCGGGCAGCACGTCGCATTGGATGGTCAAGACACTCGGTGAGCGGGTGCGGGCCGGGCTCGACGTCGTGGGGGTTCCGACCTCGACGGGCACCGCCGAGGTGGCGCGGGCGGCGGGCGTGCCGCTCGCCGATCTCAACGATCTGGGCGAGCTCGATCTCACGTTCGACGGGGCGGACGAGATCGACCGGCAGCTGCGGATGATCAAGGGCGGCGGCGCCTGCCTGCTGTGGGAGAAGATCGTGGCCACGGCGTCGAAGCGAATGGTGGCGCTGGTCGACGACAAGAAGGTGGTGGACGGGCTCGGCGCCTTTCCGCTGCCCGTCGAGGTCATTCGCTTCGGTTGGACAGCGACGCAGCGTCTGATCGAGCGCCTGCTGGCGGAGCACGGCCTGGAGCAGGCAGAGGTGGTGATCCGGGGCGGCCCGGCGACGCCACTCCTTACCGACAGCGGCAACGTCATCCTGGACTGCCGGCTGACGACCATCGCCGATCCCGACGGGCTGACGGTCGGCCTGAACAGCATTCCGGGCGTGGTCGAGAACGGCCTCTTCTGCGGCATCGCCGATGCAGCGCTGATCGGCTACCCGGACGGCACGGCACGGGAGCTGACGTCGAGCTAGCGCTGTCGTGGATATTTGACGGAGCGGTGACATGCGGGCGAGGGGGCTTGGCGGAGGTGCATTGACGGTTGCTGGAGCGGTGGCGCTGGTGTTCGGCGCATTGACGGTCTTCTCCGGTGGCCGTGCGCTCTTTGGCGGGGCAGAGGCGCGGGCTGCGGTCGGCGACGCCGTGCCTTTCGTGCTGTGGTTCAATTTTCTCGCCGGCTTCGCCTATATCGCAGCCGGGATCGGGCTGGTTCGGCGGCGTCCCTGGGCGCTTCGGCTGTCATGGGCCATCCTGATCGCGACGGCGCTGATCTTCGTCGCCTTCGCCGTGCACGTGCTCAGCGGCGGTGCCTACGAGATGCGGACCGTCGGCGCGATGACCCTGCGCACCACATTATGGGGCGTCATCACCGTGGTGGCGGCGCGCAGCTTGAAAAGTGGAGCGGCTCGGGCAACGCCTAGCGGGCCAACGCAGCTGGCGGCCGGCCGGTGGCGCTTCTCAGATGAGCTCGCGAACGTGGGCTTCCCGGCCGTAGACAGCGACGAGCGCGATGATCAGCACGCCCAGTGTGGCCTGGACCAGCGGTGGCTGCAGGCCGAGGCCGACCAGCACGGTCGTCAGCTCGATCAGGCAGATGGCGCCGGCGACGGTGCCGAGATAGCCGCCGCGGCCGCCGACCAGGGCGGTGCCGCCGATCACCACGGCAGCGATCGTCTGGAACAGGTAGGGCGCGCCGACCGCGGCATAAGCCGAGCCGGAGAAGCCGAGGAGCAGAATGCCGGCGAGCGCCGCGAAGCCGGCGGAGAGCGCGAAGGTGATGGTCCACATGGCGACCGGATCGACCAGGGTCAGCCGCGCCGCCCGCGGGTTGCTGCCGAGCGCGTAGAGGCGCTTGCCGTAGACGGTTCGCGACAAGAGGAAGGTGATGAAGAGGGCGAGCGCGCCGGTGAACGGGATCAGCCAGGGCACCGGGATCGGCCCGATGGTGCCGCCGATCGAGACGAACTGCTGGACCCAGGCGGGAGCACCACCGGTCGGAAAGCCCCGGGTCCAGAGCTGCACGGCACCTTGCAGCATCGTGCCGGTGCCCAGCGTGACGATCAGTGGATGGATGGCCAGGACCGACGACAGCGCGCCGTTCAGGGCGCCCACCAGCATGGCGGCCACGATGACGCCCGGCAGCACGATGGCGAACGGCACGCCCTGGCCGTAGAGCTGGGCAGCGGCCACGTTGGCGAAGCCGATGACGAAGGGGATCGAGAGGTCGATGCCGCCGAGCAGGATCACCAGCGTCTGGCCGATGGACGCGATGGCGAGCAGCGACGCCAGCACCAGCATGGCGCGGATGCCGAAGGTCGAGCCGAAGCCCTGGATCAGGGCCATGCCGACGAGGTGGACCAGGAGCGCCACCAGCAGCGTGCCCACGGCCGGCGAGATGCGCCAGCGGCCGGTCATGCCCGCCTCCAATCGGCGATCAGCTGGCGCAGCCGGGTCGAGTTGAGCGACACGGCGATGGTCAGTGCTGCGCCGTAAGCCATCTGCAGGAGGAAGGTCGAGACGTTGAAGTAGGTGAGCGCCGTCTGCAGCAGGAAGATGTCGATGGCGCCAAGGGCCGCCGCGACCAGCCCGCCAATGCCGCCGGCGAGGCTGACGCCGCCCAGCGCCACCGCCGAGATCGCGAGCAGCGTCATGCTGGTGGCGACGTTGGGGTCCGCGGAGCCGATCAAGGCGGTGAGCGAGAGGCCGCCCACGGAGCCGAACAGGCCGGCCAGCAGGTAGGAGAGGAAGCGCACGGTCGAGACCGGAATGCCGGCCGTGAAGGCGGCCCGATCGTCGCTGCCGACGCTCATCAGATGCTCGTAGACGGGCAGGCGCTTGATCAGGAGCCAGGCAATCACGATGGCCAGGATCGGCAGGATCGAGCCCGCGCCGGCGAGCGATTTGAGCCAGGCGGGTGCGGTGCCGGCGGGTGAGGGCGAGATGGTCAGCGTCAGCCCGGCATAGAGCAGCGAGGTGCCGAGCGTCGCCACGATCGGCTGGATCCTGAGGATGGTGGTCAAGACGCCGTTGAGCGCGCCCGAGGCGAGGCCGAGCAGCAGCACCAGCGGCACGATGGCAAAGGGCGAGGTCAGCCCCAAACCCTCGCCGAGCCAGCGCACCACGACGACGTTGACCAGGCCCATCAGCGGCCCGACGGAGATGTCGATGCCGCCGCGGCCGCCGAGGATCGGCGGCATCGAGGCGATGGCGGCAATGATCAAGGGGGCGGCCAGGCCCAGCGTCACGGCGAGGTTGCCCGGCTGGAAGCGCACCGGGTTGAGCACGAGGTTGATCGCCAGCAGGACGATCAGCAGGCTGCCGGCGAGGCGCAGCTCCGGTCGATTGGCCAGGAGCTGCTTCATATGGGCGCCGCCTCGCCGAACATCGCGGCGATGACCTGGTCGAGGGCCAGCTGGTCGGCGCCCAGCTCGCGCGAGATCGCCTGGTCGCGAAAGACCAGGACGCGGTCGCAGAGCTGCAGGATCTCCTCGATCTCGGTCGACAGCACGACCAGGGGAATGCCCTCGTCGCGGGCGAGCTCGCGAAACGTGTCGTAGAGCTTCATGCGGGTGCCGAGATCGACGCCGCGGGTCGGGTCGTTCATCAAGATGACGCGGGGCTCGCAGGCGAGCCAGCGGGCGAGCAGCACTTTTTGCTGGTTGCCGCCGGAAAGCGTGCCGATGGGCGCATCCGGCCGGTCGTAGACCATCGAGAGGCGGTCGCGAAAGGCCCGCAGGCGCTCGTGCAGCCCGCTTCGGCGGACGATGCCGAGGGTCGCGTGGCGCGGCATCGCGGCGATGGCGAAATTGTCGAAGACCGATTGGCCGGGGAAAATGCCGGTGCCGCGACGATCGCGCGGCAGATAGGCGATGCCCTGGCGAACCGCCTCCTTCAAGCTCGCGATTGGTGCGGCGTCGCCTGCCGCATCGCGGATCGTGACCGTGCCGGCGAGCGGCCGGCGCAAGCCGCACAAGACCTCGATGAACGCATCCTGGCCGTGGCCCTCGAGGCCCGCCAGCCCGACGATCTCGCCCGGCGCCACCGCCAGATCGATCCCGGCCACGGTCTCGGCGAGGCGCACGCCTTTCGCCTCCAGCATGGGCGGCCGGGACATCGGGGCCTGGACAGCGTGCGCCTGGGAGGTTCGCGTTTCAGGCATCCGCGTGGACCTTCAGCTGTGCGTCCGGGATCATCAGCGCCAGCAGGCGGGCCGGGGTGACGTCGGCGCGCTCCAGGGTCTCGATCGCCTTGCCGCTGCGCAGCACGGTGACCCGGTGCGAGAGGGCCTCGACCTCGTCCATGCGGTGCGAGATGAAGAGGACCAGCCGGCCGCCGGCGACGAAGGCGCGGATTGCCTCGAACAGCACGTCGCGGTCGGCGACGTCGAGGGCGGCGGTGACCTCGTCCAGGATGAGAATGCGCGGCTCGCGGATCAAGGCTCTTGCCAGCACCACGAGCTGCTGCTGGGCGAGCGGCAGGTCGCCGCCACGGCCGCCGAGATCGATCGCGGTGCGGGTCAGGCGCGCCAGGGCCGCCTCGGCGACCGGGCGCCGCTCGGCCACCGGCAAGCGCCGCCGCCACAACCCGTCATATCCTAAGAAGATGTTGTCCAGCACCGTTCGCTCAGGTGCGAGCAGCACCTCCTGGAACACCGTGGCGATGCCATGGCCCCTGGCCACGGCAGGGCTCGGCAGCCGCACCGTTTCGCCGTCGATCGCGATGCTGCCGCGATCGGGCTCGACGACGCCGGTCAAGGAGCTTGACCAGCGTGCTCTTGCCGCTGCCGTTCTCGCCCAGGATGGTGTGGACCTGGCCGGCCTCGAACGCGATGTCGACAGCGTCGAGCGCCACCGTCTCGCCGTACCGCTTGGAGATGCCCTTGAGCGTGAGTATCGACAGGAGCCGCTTCCTGACAGCCGCGGACGCCGTCCGCCGCAGCGCCGCCGAAGCAAAACTCCTAGACCGCCAACGACTTCCATGCAAGATACCAGCTCATCGACAACGCAAGTCGTCTGAGGGGGGTAACAATGACGCAAGTAACGATCGGCACTGCACTCGGCAGCTTCACCGCCTTGCTGCTCGGTGCTGTGTCAGTCCAGGCGCAGTCGCTGGACGCGCTGCCGGCCGAGCTCCAGGCGCTCTACACCGAGAGCATTCCGGTGGGCGCGTCGGCGTATGACGGCTTCGCCATGCCGGCCCAGCCATGGCGCTGGTGCCACTCGGAATCCTACATGGGCAATCCCTGGCGCGTCTCGATGACCAACGAGCTCGAGCGGCTGGTCGAGGGTGCGATCGAGGCCGGCGCCGTCGAGAGCTTCGAGCTCTCCGACAGCAATGGCGACGTCACCCAGCAGATCTCGCAGATAACCGCCTTCATCGACAAGGGCTGCAGCGTGATCACGACGATCGCCGGCTCGTCGACCGCGCTCAACGACGTGATCCAGGCGGCCTACGACGCCGGCATTCCTGTCGTGACCACGGCCAGTGCGGTGACCAGCCCTTATGCCTTCAACGTCCAGCACAACCACAATGTCTGGGGCTACGACATGGGGATCGGCGTCGCCGAGTACCTCGACGGCCCGGGCAACGTGCTGATGGTCGAGGGCATTCCCGGCAGCCCGATCGTCGAGCACGAGAACTCGGGCGGCTATCGCGCCTTCGAGGAGCATCCCGACGTCAATGTCCTGGGCAAGGTCAGCGGCAACTGGACGGCGAACGTCACCAAGAACGTCGTCCTGCAGTTCCTCGCCACCAACCCGTCGCCGATCGACGCGGTCTGGACCACCGGCAGCGAGACCCGGGTCATCGCCGAGGCCTTCAACGAGGCGGGGCGCGACCAGCCGCTGATCACCGGCTCCATGTCCGGCGACGCGCTGGGTTTCTGGAAGGAGAACCAGGACAGCTTCAAGTATTACGGCGGCGCCATCCTGCCGACGGTCGCGGCGCACAACACGTTTCGCGCGACCGTTCGCCTGCTCGAGGGCCAGGAGCCGCTGGTGAACACGATCCTGGTGCCGGTGCCGGAGATCAAGGGCGAGGATCTGGGCAGCTGGGCGGCCGAGTGCATGACGGTCGACATCGGGCTCGATCTTCCCGGTGGCACCGGTCGATCCGATCAGCGAGGAGATGCTGAACGGCTATTTCCGCAATGGTGCCGCAACCCCGCTCTACGACTACGCCACCACCCCGGATCCCTGCGCTTCCTGAGCGCCGGTTTGTCGAGCAACGGGCCGTCGAGCGGAAGTCTGTCGCGCGGCGGCCCATCTGGCGACGAGCGAGAGCAGCACCATGGATGAACGTCTCGAGCGCACGGTCCAGGCGATCCGCGAGGTCGGCGCCGACTGGGCCGTGCTGGCCAGCGTCGATGGCGTCGCTTATGCGACCGGACACTATGCGCCGATCGAGGCCGGGCCGTCGCCGTTCGCCGGCGGCCCGACCATTGCCCTGGTCGACCGCGACGGCAATGCCGGCCTCGCCTGCGCCAACGTCGAGGGTGCCGCCGCTGCCGCCTCCAGGGTGACCGAAATCGTCCAATACGAGGGCTACGCCTTCGACCACGACGTCTCCTACATCGACAGCTATCGGGCGGCGGTCGGCACCCTCGTCGAGCGGCTCGGGGTCAGCGGCCGGGTCGCCGCCGAGCGTGGCCAGTTTCCCCTGGTCCTGGGCGACATCATTACCGTCGATGCGGTGCTCGACCTGACCCCGCCCTTGCGCCGCCTGCGCGCCACCAAGACAGCCGACGAGCTCACGGTGCTGCGCCGCTGTGCCGAGGCCGTGGCCATCGGCCAAAGGCGCTTTCTCGAGGCCCTGCGGCCCGGCCGGAGCGAGCTCGCGGTCTTCGCCGATGTTCGCTGCGCCATCGAGGAGTTTGCCGGCTACCGCGTGCCGATCACGGGCGATTTCCTCTCCGGTGCGGCGCGCACCGCGGGCTTCACCGGCTGGCCGATCCACCGGGTCATCGAGCCCGGCGACCCGGTGATGGCCGATCTGGCACCGCGGCTCGACGGCTACTGGGGCGATTCCTGCGCCACCACCAGCGCCGGCCCGGCCAGCGCCGGGTTCTTGAAGATGTTCGAGGTCTCGAAGGGTGCCTTGAGCCATGCGCTCGAGATCATCCGTCCGGCCATGACGGTGCAGTCGCTGGACAGCCAGTTGCGCGATTATGTCGGCCGGCACGGCTTCAGCTACCCGCACCATAGCGGCCACTCGATCGGCACGGCCGTGCACGAGTTCCCGCGGCTCGTGCCTTATGAGACGGCCCAGCTCGAGCCGGACATGGTGCTCCTGGTCGAGCCCGGCTGCTACGATCCGGCGATCGGCGGCGTGCGCAGCGAGTACATGATCCGCGTGACGACCTCCGGTTGCGAGGTTCTCCATCCCTTCGAGCACGTGCCGGCGGTCGAGGGCTGAGAGACGAAGCCGGACCGGCTCCGGCTGGTCGCGTTGACGGTTGTGCGCCGTCAAAGTGCCGGGGTCCGATCACCGCTGGGGCGCCATTACGCTACGGCTCGGTATTTGGTGCGCGTGGATCCGTGCCGCCGTGGTGGTCCATCAACTGTTCTTGCGCTACCTACTGCCTAGCCGAGCTGTGCGAAGTGCTATGGAGGGAGCAGGAATGCGGGACGAGCGGGCGTTCGATGCGTCTGTAGTGGTGGTGATCGACTACAAGGCCGGCGGTGCGGCGACCTGGAAGGAGCTGCGGCTGACGCTGAAGTCCCTGGCCGAGCAGGATTTCGACGGGAAGATCGACTTTCTCCTGGTCGAGCCGCGCGCCACGCAGAACAGTGTCCCGGACGACCTGGCGCAGAGCCTGCCGAGCCTGCGCATCGTCTACACCGACGGCACCACCTCCTATGACCTGAAGAATGCCGGGATCGAGGCGGCGTTCGCCGACTTCGTCGTCATCCTCGATGCCGATTGCGTGCCGCACAAGGGCTGGCTGCGGGCCGTCGTGACCCATCACCGGGCGCACCCCGAGGCCGCGGCGATCAGCGGCAAGACGCTCTACCGCGCCGAGGGGCTGCTGCCGCGCATCTTCGCGCTCATCGATCGAAGCTACGTCGATTGCGGCGGCGCCGGCAGCACGCGGACCATCTCCAACAACAACGCGGCGTTCCGCAAGGATGCCATGCTGGCCTTTCCGTTGCGCAACGAGCTCGGCCCCTTCGGCTCCAAGCAGCAATCGGAGGAGATGAACGCCGCCGGGCTGGAGCTGCGTTTCGAGCCCGACATGATCGCCTATCACGGCTATGGTGGCTGGCCGATGCAGAAGCACGCCCGGCACTACACCGGCTTCTCGATGACCCGGCACCGCCAGCTGCACGACGATGCTACCCATGCCTGGATGTTCAAGCTCGGCAAGCTCGGGTTGCCGTTGATCTTCTTGATGTCGATCGTCGGCACCTGGAAGAACTGCCTGAAGCGTGCCTCGGGCTATGGTATTCGCTGGTTCGAGGTGCCGGTGGCGATGCTGGTCGCCATTCGTGTGCATCTCATGGAGATGTCCGGGGTCAAGCTGGCGCTCGATAACGGTGAGCTATCGGGCGACGGCGCGTTTCGCTGACCACCGCTGCCGCCGACCCGTCTCCGCCTTTGCAGGTGCTTGCCTGGCCGGCCTTTGCCAAGGCTGACGCCAACCCGCACGCCGCGTTGCTCGCGGCGGAGCTGCAGGCGCTCGGGGTAGCGATCCGGGATTGGACGCCGTGGCGCGCCTTGGTCAACCCTGGCCCGCTCTGGCATCTCCATCTGCCGGAGACCGTGCTCTACCGCCGCTCCACCCTCCTGGCGCTGGGCGAGACGGTGGCGTTCGTGCTGCTGCTCAGCTTGGCCCGGTGGCGTGGCACGCGGGTCGTCTGGACGATCCACGATCTGGGCAGCAACGACCGCTGGCATCCCAGGCTCGAGGCCTGGTACTGGCGCTGGTATACGGCACGGGTCGACGCCGTCATCTGCCTCAGCCGGGAAGCCCTGCGCCTGGCGCGGCAGCGTTTCCCGGTCCTGGCGCGGCGGCCCGGCCATGTCGTGCCGCACGGTCACTATCGGGGCAGCTATCCGAGCACGCTCACCCCAAGCGAGGCCAGAGGGCGTCTCGGCATCGACGCCGCTACGCCCGTGCTGCTCCATTTCGGCCTGCTCAGGCCCTACAAGAACGTGCCACACCTCGTCTCGACCTTCGCCCATGCGGCACTGCCGGATGCCCTCCTGCTGATCGCCGGCAAGCCGTTCGATGATCAGGTGCGAGGCGAGGTCGAGACAGCCGCAGCGGATGTCGCTGGCGTTCGTCTGGAGTTGCGCTACATCCGGCCCGACGAGGTGCAGCTCTTCTTTCTCGCTGCCGACCTGGTGGTGCTGCCCTACCAACGCATCCTCAACTCGGGCGCAGCCCTGCTGGCACTCAGCTTCGCGCGGCCGGTCCTGGTCCCGACCATGGGCTCGATGGTCGAGCACCGGGAGGATTTCGGTGACGACTGGGTCAGGCTCTACGAGGGTGAGCTTGGCGCCGACGATCTGCGCGCAGCGCTCGCCTGGGCGCAGGCCGGCAAGCGGAGGCAGCCCGAGATCGAGCATCTCGACTGGCGCAGTCTCGCACACACGACTAAGTTGATCTACGAGGGCCTATGAAGAGGGATGCCGGGGTCGGTGACGGCAATCGCTCCTGCAACCGCTGCTGCACTCTAGCGGAATGTCCAATGGCCATAACGTCCGTATTGCGATGGCTCATGCGCTGCCAAATGGGCTGCGTTTGTTGAATGGTCTGCCTAGTCCCCGAGACTGCCGTGACGCCGCAGCACAGCGTTAGCGTCGTCATTCCTGCTTTCAATGTCGCTCGCTACATTGAGGAAGCGCTGCAGTCGGTCGCATGTCAAACGCTTCGCCCGGCAGAAATCATCGTGGTCGATGACGGATCGACAGATGGCACGCGTGCCCTACTCGATCGCCTCCGCATCGAGAAGCGGAATGAATGGCCTGAACTTGTCGTCGTCCATCAATCGAATCAGGGAGCCGGTGCGGCTCGAAACGTCGGTCTGAAGCGGGCGCGCGGCGCTTTCGTTGGAATGCTGGATGCGGATGATCGCTGGCATCCGCAAATGCTCGAGCGTCACAATATCGTTCTGCAGGCGCACGAAGAGGTCGATGTGACCTTCAGCTGGTTTCGGTCCATTGATGCGACTGGGCGCCCTACTGGCTGGATCGGTCGGCCGTCCTTGGACAGCATTTCGCCCAGCAAAGCGTTTGCCGGCGATGGTATCATCGGGTCCGTTGTTGTGACACGCCGAGACGCGCTGCTGAGCGCCGGCGGTTTCGATGAGACTTTGCGGGCGAGTGAGAACTTTGATCTTTGGCTGAGATTGACGGCATCGTGCGCCACAGCTTTGCGATGCGTTCCGGAAGCTCTGGTCGATTACCGACAGCGGCCGGACCAAATCACTATGGATTGGGGCAATTTAATCCAGCAGTGGGAGCGCGTCATCGCCAGAGAGCGAGAACGGCGTGCCGATTTCACCGATGCTCTCGAACGAGAGTCACGAGCACGGCACCGGCTGAACCTGGCCGCGCGCGCCACGGGTGCTGGGAGCGGTCACGCAGCCAGACGCCTAGTCAAGGAGGCGTTTTCTCAGAGTCCGAGGACGGTCTGTCTAGAATCGGAGGGGTGGCGCGTATCATCTGCGGTGCTGTTATCCTCCCTGCCGTCCTGGGTTGGCCGTCCGATCTTCCGGCTGATCCGATGGTCGAAGCGGAGCTTGACCTATTTGCGATCCTAACGGCACTAGCAGGCTGCTGAAAAAGTCCCGATGGCCGCGATGCGCAGCGAAAATGACCGGAGGCGAGGAGGCGGGAGGGCCAGCGCAGTAGCGCTGCGCGCCCGAGCGTCCGACGAAGCCCGCCGGTCATTTTCGCCGCATCAGCGGGGCTGTGGGGACCCCGCACCCCACAAGGTTGGGACGGGGCGATTTTCGACGCTGCGGGCGTCGCTCGCCGCTCGCGATGCACCCCGGCATCGCCACGCGCCGAGCTCCTACTCAGCGCCGAAAATCGCCTCCGTCGCGGCCGTCGCGACTTTTTCAGCAGCCTGCTAGATTGACGCTTGGACTTGACCTCTGCATTGACCCTATCCACCCGTCGATAGCCTCGGCAGATCGGGTTGCAGGGCTGCAAAGACCGGGGTGCAGGCTCCCGCGATCAGGTTGCCTCGACTTGACGCCGACAGCGCCCTGATGGCCTCTTGTGCTGGACCGACTATCCGTTAAGTCTTGTAGCGTTACGTTTATGGTCGCCAGGATTCGTTTGAGCGACGACGGACAGCCCAACATGTGCAGCCACTCGATGAGGGTTGAGGGGCATGCGCGAATGGCTCGCGGGCTCGAGCGGTGCCATCTCGTATGGCGAGAAACAGCACCCGTCGCCATTTATGGCTGAGAACTGCTCTAGTCAGTTTCTTACGCCCGTCTTTGCCGGAGAACGCACATCCATGGCCGCCGGATTACTTGATAGCAAGCTCGCCAAGATCCGCTCCTTCGTCGCGGATCGAGTGCTCCAATTCAGGCCGTTTTTCCAAGAGTTGGAGATAGCCGGCGAGCGGCAGCGGTTCTTCGTCGCGACGGCACAGGCAGCTAGTTGGTACCATCCATTCAGTGCGAAGAACCGGCGGGAGCTCGAGTGGCTGATTGCAAATCTGGACCTAAGTGGGGCGCGAATCATCGATGCCGGGGCGTTTCACGGCATCTACACGATGGTCCTCGCCCGCGCCGTCGGGACTGATGGCGTGGTCGTCGCCGTCGATCCCGTGGCGTCGAACTGTGCCGTCATCGAGGTCAATCTCGCGATCAATGGATTGCCGGTGCGGATCGAGAATTGCGCCATCAGCAACACCGACGGCGAGGTAGCGTTCTCGCTCGACAGTTGCGGCCACATCATCGATCGAGGTGGCGTCAAGGTCGTGTCCAAGCGGTTGGCGAGCGTACTGCCGGATGCGACGGTTCTCAAGATCGACATCGAAGGGGCCGAGTTCTCGGTCATTCCTGAGCAGATCGACGAGATGACCAAGGCCCGGGCGTGGATCGTCGAAATTCACCCTGGCATGGGCGGTGATCCGGCGGTCGTCACGGGTGCCTTCAAGGACCGCGGCTATGAATTGTGGTGGGCAGAGCCCAAGAACAACACCTTCCAGCCTTACGACGGCGAGCCCTGGGCCGCGCGGACGACGCTCGTCGCGCGCCGCTAGGCGTAGCGGCTGATCATGGCGGATTAATTTACAGTTGAAGTTGATGTGCCAACGCAATCCTGTTGCCGTGCGGTCTGATGACCAGAGACTCATTTATCCTCGCGGACTATTCCCTGAGCCGGCGGTCATTGCGGACGCCACGCCGGCTTGTCGAACACTGAAGCGTGATACCAGCTGGCTTCGCTCAACATGATCATTGTGACGGACAAATCTGGCCGGTTGGGAAACAAGCTTCACCTGTTTGCTCACTTTATCGCCTTCTCGCTCGAGCATGACGTTCCGATCATGTTCACTGGCTTCGCTCAATATGGGCATCTATTCACGATAACAGCTCATGACGCTCTATGTCGGGTACCTCGACCTGACGCCGAGCCTGCCGTGCTCACCGTAACTCTCGCACAGCTCGTCGTATGCTTCGCCCGCCTGCCGGTAATTCCCCGTCTGATTCCCGGGACCACCCATATGTATGCGTACGCGAAGGCCGACTACCGTGATCTATCACTCGTCGACATCTCAAGCTCATTGCTCCACCGTCGATTGACATTCGCTCATGGATACTTTTTTCGCCACTATGATGCTGTGCGAAAACATGCAGACGAAATCCGCAGGATTTTGTCTCCCAATCATGTTTATCAAGAGTTAGCCGACAATTTTGTCGCCCCCATTCGAACAGGCACTGATATTTTGATTGGCGTCCATATTCGCCACGGGGACTACGAACAGTGGCAAGGCGGTAGCCATTATTTTGCAGGCGACCAATATGCCGCCATCATGTCTTCTTTGCAGTATCTCTTTTCACCGAAGCGTGTGGCGTTCGTCGTCTGCTCTGACGCCGAGTGGAGGGTTGAAGATTTCCCCAACTTGAACGTTTCCATTTCAAATCATGAAGCGATTGTTGATATGCAGGTACTGTCGCGTTGTGATTATTTAATTGGGGCAAAAAGTTCATTCAACCGCTGGGCCTCATTTTACGGAAATGTGCCGCTGTACGTAATAAGAGACCCAAATGAAAAAATAGCTAAGTCGTCATTTCGGGTGAACTTCCTTGATGACTTAGTCGCCATCCTTCAAGATTGAGGTGTTTGCCAGGCCTGTTAATCTGGGCCCGTTGCTAGGCATTTGGTAGTTGCGGTATGTGCAGCTCTATACTTGACCATCTTGCGGTAGATCGTGGGCTCGACCCTTGCTGGCGAACGATCAAGGATTGTCGTCTTTGCAGCCAATCGAAGCCTTTCGGACCGGCTCTGAGTGTCTTCGCCGCACTGGCCCTGAGAGGTCGCGTCAGGCTTTGTGCCGCTCAGTCTCCAAGTGCTTTGAGGAGGCATGAAGGGCAGGGGATGCCATTTGATGCGCGGTTCGTGTGGCGGGAGGACGCGGTCGCACCGCAAATGGGCCCGATGGCCGCATCTTGCATTTCAGCCCATGGATTATGGATCGGGTCTCAGTGCTCGAATTCGCGCTGCAACGCTTCGAGCTGCTCGGCGATTCGTTCAAGAGCGCGGGACATGACGCTATCGTCGCTTAGCTGGAAGGCACCGTCTTGAGCGGCCCGCGCGATCCGTTTGACGACAACGCCTTCGACTGCGGCGATCCAGACCCCGGCAACGGTCCGCCTCAGCAAACCTCCTTTCGCCGACGGCATTAGCGGCAAAACGGTGGCGCTGTGGTGCAGGCCCAAGGATTGGGTCCAGTCAGACCACTTGAACTCCGTTGCCCCGGCCTCCGTCCGGTGTGTGGCGTAGCGGATGCGGAGCCAGGGCACTCGCAACGCGTCGGCGACGATCGCGCCGTGCATCGCCTCGGTGATCAGAAACTCGGTGCCGGCGATCTCCTCAAGGACGGTTTGCGGCTCATTGCGAGGATCGATCAAGACGACGCCCGCCGCCTTGCAGATGCGATGCCAATCCGCCCGCGCCATCGACAACCAATGCGGCATCAGACCAACCCGGTGGACCTTTCGACCGCTCGAAGGCGTGTCTGTCAGGCGCAACGCCGCGGCACCGTCCGTAATATACGAGTCGGGCCCGAGACCAAGCGCATTGGCTGACAGGGGGCCGCGCACGAAGCGAATGTCCCAGTTCTTTCGGTCCTGGGGCACCGCCTCGGGACGCCGCACGCCCGCACCGAATACAATGACCGGACGATTAGCGGGAATCCTGCCATCTAGAATCGAGCCGATTCCGACGAATTGCACCTGACTGCCGGAGTGAAGCACCTTGGGGATCAGCCTCGGCCACAGCCATCCATTGAGGTCATCCCCGAAGTTCCCGGATTCCGCACGGTAGTAGAAGAGCGCCATGGTGGTCGGCCTATCGACCTGCTGAATCGGCGGTGTGGCTTCGGCCATTAGCGTTTGTTCGGTATGGCTGCGAGCGGCACTCTCCAGCGGATCCGGCTACTCTGAAGTCCTGAGCTATTTCCATCGCTTTATTCGGCTTTCAGTGGAACGAGTTTTCTCGCAGGTTCGTTGTCTGGAACTTGTGCAGTTCTCTGGAACGCGCAGCAATGCGTGAAAAATCGGCCACCAGTTCTGCAGCCCATGCTGATGCTGGCAGCCCTTGGTTCTGCGGGAGAACGGTTGCTGTGAGCGGAAGCCTACGGGTCCTATCGACCATGCGTTCGTCATTGTCGAGGGCCGGTTGGCCCGAAAGGGACTGCCTGAGCGTGTGCCAAGTCGCGAGCACATGCGGCCCAGTGCGATAAGTGGCGACGATGGTCCAGCGCAGCCTCGAGATAGTGCCCGCCGCTAGGCGAACCGGCTGATCAGCGGGCGGACGAGCCGCCAGTAGGCGTTGATGGTCGCTGCGAGCAGGGCGACGGCCTTGCCTTCGAAGCCCTTGCCGATCAGGCCGGGGGCCAGTGGCAGGTCGCCGGCGACGAGCAGCTGGCCGATGCCGATCCGCCGCCGCTCGTGCACGAAGGCCCGACGCGTGCGCAGGCTGGCGCGGTTCTGGTAGAGCCACTGCCAGGCGCCGAGCCACTCCTTCAGCCACCGCCGCCTCGCCGCCATGACCACGGATGCGAGCTCGTAGAGCACGAGGACAGGGGCCAGCAGCAGCAGGGCCGGCCAGCTGTAGTGGATCAAGATCGTCTGCCAGCGATTGCGCATGGTGAGGTAGGCGCGGCGCTTCGGGTAGACCCCCTGGTCGCGAAACGACAGGTCGGGTGTGCCTTCACCACGGTCGTGGAAAGCGACAGCCGTCGCGTCGCAAAGCAGCTCGAAGCCCAGGACCCGCATCCGCAGGCCGAGCTCCTGGTCCTCCAGGTAGATGAAGTAGTTCTCGTCGACGCCGCCGGCCGCCAGCATTGCGTCGCTGCGTGCCAGCACGCACGAGGTCGAGAAGGCGCCGACAGGCCGGGTCTCGGGCGGCGTCGTTGCGGCGGGCAGGCGGGCGTTGCAGAGGATCATCGAGCCCACGACGTGGGTCTCGGCACCGTCGAGCTGGATCAGCTCGTTCTCGGGATAGAGCACGAGGCGCGGCACGGCGACCGCAATGGCGGGATCGTCGAGGTGCCGCAACAGCTTGGCGATGCAGTCCGGGGCCAGGTAGACATCGTCGTCGACCAGTAGAACGAACGCCGTGGTGGCCGCCTGCATGCCGCGATTGCGGGCGATGGCCGGGCCCAGGTTCTGGCCCAGCTCGATGACCCGGACGTCGTCGCCGGAAGCGGCCGCCGTTTCGGCACTGCCGTCGGTCGAGCCGTTGTCGACGACGATCAGCGCGTCCGGGCGGGGTGATTGGCGCCGCAGATGCGCAATCGCGGCCGTGATCTGCTCACCGCCATTGTGATTGACGATGATCGCCGTGATGTCCGATCGGCTCAAGCGGGACGGCTCCCGCTTGCCAGTGAGCCGGCCAGATGATCAGCCAGGCGATGGGTGAGCGCCACGATGGTCAATGTCGGGTTGACGTAGCTGCCGGTCGGGAACACCGAGCTGCCGGCGACGAACAGGTTGGCGACGCCATGCACGCGTCCGTTCTCGTCGACGACGCCGCGGCGCGGATCGGGATGCATGCGGGTCGTGCCCATATGGTGTCGTCCTCCCTCCGTAGACGGCGGCCAGCCGGTTTCATTCAGCGACCAGTCATCGACCATATGGCCGAGCCCCTGGCGAGCGAAGGCTTCGGCAAGCGTTCGGCGCAGGCGGTCGAGCCCGCGTCGGTCGCTATCGGATACCCGCCAATCGACCATAGCGCAGGGCTGGCCCAATGCATCGGTCCGTGTATCGAGCAGCACCCGGCTATCGGCTCGAGGCGTGGTTTCGACAACCGTCCGCAAGGCCAGCAGATGCTGCGGTTGGACGATCTCTCGCGCGCGCTTGGCGTAGGTGCGCACGACCCCGCCGGCGTTGCCGGCCATGGTCAGCAGGTCACGCGCGACGGCGACATCGCGCGTCGAGCGGAACCGCCAGGCGTCGCGCAGCCGATTGCGCGCGCGATTGCCAGGGTTGTAGTAGTCCGGTGTGGTCTCCGATGCGAGGCGGCGAATGAAGTAGGCGACACAGCCGCTGAGCGCCTCGCTCTGCTGCACGGCCGCGGACAGCGTGAAGCCGGAATGGAAGGTCTGCTCCCAGCCGACCCGCTTGAAGGTGCGGATCACGTGGTGACCGTCGGCCGCGCGGCTGTCGGTCGGCGTCAGGTAGCCCGTGGTGATATAAGGGTGATCCATGAAATAGCGGCCGACCAGATCGTGCCCGTTGCCGACTCCGGCCGGGGCTGTCGATCTCGATGCCAGCATGAGGCGCGGGTTCTCGATGCCGCCGGCGGCGAGGACGAAGGCACGGGCGCGAAAGTCGAGCTTGCGGCCGCTCAGCGTTTGCACGGTGATGCTGCGCAGGCGGCGCGCATCGTCGTCGAGCTCGAGTGCCACCGCATTGCCATGGAGGAAGACCATGGCCTTGGGCTCAAGGCGTAGTTCCTCGCCATGTGACGTGCCGAAATCGGTCGGATGGCCGAAGGCGAACTTGACCCGCCGCAGCTCTGGATCCGCTAGTGACAGCGCGTCTGCCGGCAGTTGCTCTGGATCGTTCGCATCGAAATCGGTGAGGTGGCAGGTCTGGGCCGCCCGCTCGTAGTAGGGCAGGAGCGCGTCCAGGGCGAACGGCCAGCCGCTGTCCTCGATCCACTCCCGCCGCTCGAAGTCGAGCCGCTCCATCATCCGGCATTGCGCCGCCCATTTGGTCGTCGACCCGCCCCAGCTGCGGACCCGCGACTGGCTCAACGGGTAGTTTGGCAGGCCGATATTGCGGCCGGCATAGAGCAGCTGATTGGCGTGGTCGAAATGCTCGCCGCCGCTCTCGATCAGGGCCACCTGCAGGCCCTGACCAACCAGGTCGCGCGCCAGCGTGATGCCAGCGGCGCCGCCGCCGACGATGCAGACGTCACTCTCGATGGGCGCTGACGGGTCGAGCTCGCGGGCGTCGAGGAAGGTCATCGCGCAGCGCCCGCCTCAGGCCGTCGTCGCCGCGGGCTCACCTTCGGCGGCGGCCAGGCGGGAGAACACGCCGCCACCCGACAGCAGGTCCTGGCGCTGGCCGATCTCGACGATCCGGCCCTCTTGCATGACGACGACGCGATCGGCGCTACGGGTGCTGGTCAGTCGGTGCGCGATGATGATCACGGTCATCCGGCCGCGCAGCTCAGCCAGAGCCTTGCCGATCTCGCGCTCGGTGAAATTGTCGACGGCGTTGGTCGCTTCGTCGAGGATCAAGATGTCGGGCTCGCGCAGCAGCGCGCGGGCCAGTGCGATGCGCTGGCGCTCGCCGCCCGAGAGCTGCGTGCCGCGCACCCCGACAGGCGTCTCGTAGCCCTGTGGCAGGGAGGCGATGAAGTCGTGGATGTGGGCGCTGCGGGCGGCGTCGCGGACGCGCTCGAGGCTCGCATCGGGCTCGCCATAGGCGATGTTGTCGGCGATCGTGCCCGGCCGCAGGTCCGCGTCCTGGCCGGCAAAGCCGATGCGCCGACGCCATTGCACGAGATCGAGCTGGCTCAGTGGCACGCCGTCGACCCGAATTTCGCCGCTGGTCGGGTCGTAGATGCGGCAGAGCAGGTTCACCAAGGTCGATTTGCCGGCACCGGAGCCGCCGACCAGGGCCAGCGTCTCGCCGCGCTTGATCTCGAGGTCAACGCCGTGCAGCGCCGGGCGGAGCGTGCCGTGGTCGGCATTGCCGAAGGTGTAGCTGGCAGCGTCGAACTCGATGCGCTCTTCGAGGCGGGAGAAGGGCCGGGTGCCCGAGGCCATCGGTGCCGGGTCCGGCGCGCTCAGCAGCTCGTCGACCTCCATGATCGCTGGTGCTGCCGAGGCGACGCGCAGGCGAAACGTGTCGAAGTCGCGGGCATAGCGCTGCAGACGGAAGACCAGGAACAGGAACGGCAGCAGCACCGCAATGCCGACATTGGCTTGCCAGGCGAGGACCAGAGCACCCAGCAATAGCGGCACGTAGAGCAGATCGATCAGCGGTGCCATGGTCCGCCAGGCGAACTGCAGCCGATGTTGGGCCCGGCGGACCCGATGCGAGGCCTGCTCGAACTGCGCGATCTCGCGGCCTTCCTGGCCGAACATGCGGATCATCCGCATGCCGTTGAGCATCTGCACCACGGTCTCGTTGAGTGCGGCACCACCTTCCTCGACATGCCGGCCGGTGCGGTGGCTGCGGTTGATGACGACACGCGTGACGAGACCGGCGACCGCGACACCCACCATGATCACCAGTGTCATCTTCCAGGAGATCAGCAGCAACAGCGTCACGAAGATCATGGCCGTGGCGGCGCTGACCAGCATCGTCAGCGAGTCCATGACGGCGACGCCGGCGCGTTGGCAGGCGCCATCGACGGCATTTACCTGCTGGCCTTGCGGTTGGGCGGTCAATCCGGTGTAGCTCACGGCCATGAAATGCCGGGCGAGGCGGCCGCGCAGCTCGTGCATGACCTGGGTGCCGGCAAAGGTCAAAATGCCGACATAGACGAAGTTGATGAGGCAGCGGCCGACGACGAGGGCGACGATGGTGATGCTGACCATCAAGATGCGCTGATCTTCGGGAAACAGCTCGGCGTAGCGCTTGCCATACTCGGCGATGACGCCGCCGTCGGGCATGCTGCCGTCGGTCAGCACGGCGAGAAACGGAATGAGCAGGCCGATGCCGATGCCCTCGGCGAGCGAGGCCAAGACGCCGAGAACCGCGACACTCGGCAGGATCCAGGGATAGGAGCGCAGGAATCCGAAGATCAGCGAGTAGACACGCAGTGGCAAGGGGGCGACCTTTGTCGTTTTTGGGCAGTGACTGGAGCGGGCTCCAGGCGCAGGGCGGCATTTTGCTGACGGCTTGACGCAGAAAGTAGTCCCACTGGGCTCGCCCGAACACCCCGGAACGGCCGCTTCGGCATGTAGCGCGCCATTGGGGTAGGCGACGTGGCATCTTTGTATGCCAGGGCCCTGCCGGCCCAGCACGCTTGTCTTCGCCGTCGAACGCTGCCTAGCTGGACCTGCAGGGCAGGAGGAAGAGCAGGGCAGGCGGCTCGTGCTCGACCAATTGCTCGTCCAATTTGGAGGTCGGCTATGGACTACACGCAACTCGGCAACACCGGGCTCAAGGTCAGTGTCGCCGG
Organism: uncultured Alphaproteobacteria bacterium; assembly: GCA_942491185.1. Taxonomy (GTDB): domain Bacteria; phylum Pseudomonadota; class Alphaproteobacteria; order Geminicoccales; family Geminicoccaceae; genus SLRI01. Next base: position 94,469 of record CALOAB010000025.1, read on the forward strand.
CCTCGGCTGCGGTGGCAGCAGCCGGATCGGCCTCGGCAAGGGGCGGACCGATCGCGAGGCCGCCGCCCTGGTGCGGGCCGCCTTCGATCGCGGCGTGACGTTCTTCGACACCGCCATGGCCTACGGCACCGAGCCAGCCGTGGGCCTGGCGCTCAGCGACCTGCCGCGCGACGAGGTCGTGGTCTGCACCAAGAGCCAGGTCACAGCCGATGGCCGGATGCTCTCGGCAGACGAGGTCCGCGCCAATCTCGACAGCTCGCTTCGCACGCTCGGCATCAAGCATGTCGATGTCTACCTGCTGCACGCCGTCCGGCCGGAGCACTATGAGCATGCCCTGGCGCTCCGCGAAGCGCTGTTGCGTGAGCGCGACGCCGGCAAGATCGGCCATCTCGGCATCACCGAGACCGGGCCGTTCGATCCGGCGCACGAGATGCTGCAGCAGGCGACGCAGGACCCGGCCTGGGAGGTGGTCATGCTGGCCTTCCACATGATGCACCAGAGCGCGCGAGAGACGGTCCTGCCGCAGACCATGGCGAATGGCATCGGCACGTTGTTGATGTTCGCGGTTCGCGCCATCTTCAGCCAGCCGGAGCGGTTGCGCCAGGCGATGCGGGAGCTGGCCGAGGTTGGCCAGGTGCCGGGCGAGCTGGCCGCGCTCGACGAGCCTTTGGCCTTCCTGGTCGATGAGCACGGTGCCGAGAGCGTGATCGATGCCGCCTATCGCTATGTGCGCCACGAGCCGGGTGTCGATGTCGTGCTCTTCGGGACCGGCGAGGTCGAGCATCTCGAGAGCAACATCGCCTCGATCCTGCGGCCGCCGCTGCCCGAGGCCGCGACGGTACGGCTACGCTCGCTGTTCGCGCATCTGGCAGGCGCCGGTCTGGACTTGCCGACTGGGCGATGACGGTCCGGCAGCGCTCCAGCCCGTCTCGTCGAAAAGCAGCGCCATGAGGACGTTTCGCCGTTTCCTCGCCGGCGAGCTGCCGCTCGGCGAGGCTTTTTGGACCTGGGCCGTCGGCGGCGGCCTCCTGGTCAATATCGTCACCAGCCTCGCGTTCCTGGCGCTGGTCTCGATGGACCGGCCGATCCTCGGGCTCGTTGTCGGCTATGGCTGCTCGGTGCCCTACAACATCGCGGCCGTCGTGGGTGTCTGGCGCTCGGCCGACCGCCACGCGGGCCATTCCGCCTTCGCCAGCATGGCGCGTTTCGTCACACTCGCCGCCGCGGTGGTCCTGTCGCTGACCTGAAGGGGCAGCGGCCGATGAAAGCCATTGGTCTCGGCGCCAAGGGCGCGTATGGATGGCTCTTTCGGCGATGTGCCTGGTGCTGCGGTGTCGATGGGCCACCCTTGGGTGACCGTCATTGGCGCTGACGTGCCTGCGCTCGCCGCTTCGCCTAACCGAGGCTGTCGTGGCCGCCAGCAAGACCCTCATCAGCCGTCGCGTGGCACCTGCTTCCGTGGGTGTCGGGCTCTCGGACATTGCCGTTCTGCGCCGCGTGATCGCGATGGCGTTCCGCTACCGCATGGGCATGGCGATCGCGATCGCAACGACCATCGTGGCTGCGGTCTTTCAGCTGCTGATCCCGCAACTGCTCGGCAGCGCTGTCGATGCGGCCCAGGGCCTGCTCGCGGGCGCTGATGCCGCGGCAGCGCGGACGGCGCTCTGGCAGACCGGTGCGCTCTTGCTCGGCGCCAGCGTGCTGCGCGGCCTGTTTACCATGTGGCACAACTACCAGGGCGAGGCCGTCGGCCAGCGCGTCGCCTATGATTTGCGCATGGCCTACTATGCCCAGCTGCAACGCCTCAGCTTCGGCTTTCACGACCGGGTGCATACCGGCGAGCTGATCACCCGCGGCATGCTCGACATCGAGGGCATCCGCATGCTGGTCAATGCCGGGCTGATGCGCGTCGTGCTGATCACCGTCCTGGTCGGCGTCGGCGCCGGTCTGCTCTTGAGCCAGGACCCGGTGCTCGGGCTGATCGCCTTGAGCTTCGTGCCGTTCGCCGCCTGGCGCTCGGTGGTGGCCCGGCTGCGGCTCAGGGCCAGCTGGCTGGCGCTGCAGGAGAAGCTCGGCATCCTGACCCGGGTGATGGAGGAGAACCTCGCCGGCATTCGGGTGGTCCGCGCGTTCGCCGCCCAACCGCACGAGCTCGGCAAGTTCGACGTGGTGTCCGACGAGACGCTCGAGCTCGCCAGCCGCCGGGTCGACATCCGCGTGCGCAACACGGCGGCCATGACGTATGCCTTCTTCCTCGCCATGGGCGTGCTGCTCTGGGTCGGTGGGCAGCAGGTGCTGGCGGGTGAGATCACGGTCGGTCGGCTCGCCGAGTACCTGGCGTTCATGGCCATCCTGCAGATGCCGGTGCGCCAGCTCGGCATGATGGTCAACGCCTTCGCCCGTGCATCGATGTCGGGAGCACGGCTGTTCGAGGTGCTCGACCGCGAGCCGGACATCCAAGACGGCCCGACGCCCACGACCTCGTGATCAGCGATGCGGTGCTTCGCTTCGAGCATGTGTCCTTCGCTTATGATGGCGCCTATGCCGGCGACGGCCCGAAGATGGTGACGCTGCACGATATCAGCTTCGAGGTGGCGGCCGGCCGGACGCTCGGCATCGTCGGCCCGCCCGGCAGCGGCAAGTCGACCATCGCCCAGCTGATCCCGCGCTACTACGACGTCGGCGCCGGGCGGGTCACCATCGATGGCCAGGACGTGCGCGAGGTGACCCTGGCGTCGCTGCGCCGGGCGGTGAGCCTGGTCCAGCAGGACACGTACCTGTTCACGGCCTCGATCGAGAACAACATCGCCTACGGCGATCCCTGGGCCGAGCGCGAGCGGATCGCCCAGTCGAGCGAGACCGCACGGCTGCACGCCTATATCGCCGGCCTGCCCAAGGACTACGAGACCCTGGTCGGCGAGCGCGGCGTGTCGCTCTCCGGCGGCCAGCGCCAGCGCCTGTCGATCGCACGCAGCATCCTCACCGCCCCGCCCGTCCTGGTGTTCGACGATTCGACGGCCGCGGTCGATGCAGCGACGGAGCAGGGTATCCGCGAGGCCTTGCGCGAAGGGGCCGCCAGCCGTGCGACGATCATCATCGCGCACCGGCTGGGCTCGCTCATGGATGCGGATGAGATCGTCTTCCTCGAGGCCGGCCGCATCGTCGAGCGCGGCAGCCATGCCGAGCTGCTGCGGTTGGGCGGTCGCTATGCCAGCCTCTACGCGCTGCAGAGCCTTGGCGGCGAGGCCGGCCAATGAGGGCGATGCCGCCAGGTGCTGCCGCCGCCAGCCGGCCGCCGCGCGCCGTGGTGGGCTCCCAGGTCGACACCGAGGAGCTGATCTTCGCCGACTTCGACGGCCGCATCCTGCGCCGGTTCTGGACCTTCATCAGCCCCTATCGCCGCCAGCTGGCCTTCGCCATCGCCGCCGTCCTGGCCTTCGCCGCGAGCCAGATCGCGATCCCGCTGATTCTCAGAGGCGTCGTTGATGGCGCGCTGGTTGCTGAAACGGCGCTGGCGCTGGACCAGCGCGAGCGGTTGCTGCTGCTCGGCGTCCTGGTCTTTCTCGGCATCGTCTCGCTCAGCTTCATCGCCAATCTGGTGCAGGAGACGCTGGCGGCGCGGATCGGCGAGCGGCTCCTGGTCAATCTGCGCCGCGCGATGTTCGCGCATCTGCAGCGGGTCTCGCTTTCCTTCATGGACAAGACCGAGGTGGGCCGGCTGATGTCGCGCCTGCAGGGCGACGTCAACGCGCTGCAGGAGTTCCTCGAGACCTCCGTCTTCGCCGTCGGCGACTTCGTTCTCTTGGTCGGCATCACGGTCGTGCTCCTGGTCCTCGACTGGCGGCTCGCTTTGCTGACGCTCTCGGTGATGCTGGTGCTCCTGGTCGTTCGGATCATCTGGCTGCCCAAGGCACGGCAAGCCTTTTTGCGTGCCCGGGTCACCAGCTCGACCCTGAACGGCGCGCTCGCCGAGGGCATCAACAGCGTGCGCACGGTGCAGGGCATGGGCCGCGAGGCGATCAATCTCCGGCTCTTCGAGGAGAAGGCTGCCGACAATCTCGACGCCCAGCTGCGCGGCACCTGGCTCGCCCAGATCATGGTGCCGATCGTCGACACGCTGACCGGTGCGGCCATGGCGATCGTCGTCATTATCGGCGGCATCGCCGTGCTCGAAGGCGAGCTCGAGCTCGGGATCATGGTGGCCTTCATCTTCTACGTGCAGCGCTTCTTCGACCCGATCCGCTCGCTGACCATGCAGTACAGCGTCATGCAGCGGGCCATGGCCTCGGGCCAGCGGATCTTCGAGGTGATGGACGTGCGCGTCGACGTCGAGGACAAGCCCGATGCTCTCGACCCGGCACGAATCGAGGGCTCGGTCGCGTTCGAGGATGTCAGCTTCGGCTATGTGCCGGGCCAGAAGGTGCTCGATGGCGTGAGCTTCGAGGCGTCGCCCGGCGAGACCGTGGCGCTGGTCGGCCCGACCGGCTCCGGCAAGAGCAGCACCATGGCGCTGGCGCATCGCTTCTACGATGTCTGGGACGGCCGGGTGCGCATCGGCGGCCACGATGTGCGCGACCTGACCCAGGCGACGCTCGGCCGGCACATCGCCATGGTGCTGCAGGAGCCCTTCCTGTTCACCGGCACGGTGCTCGAGAACATCCGCTACGCCACCACAGGCGCCTCGCGCGCGAGCGTCGAGGATGCGGCACGCGCCGTCGGCGCGCATGACTTCATCATGGCCCTGCCGGATGGCTACGACACCGAGCTCGAGCAGCAGGGTGGCAATCTGTCGGTCGGCCAGCGCCAGCTGATCAGCTTCGCCCGAGCATTGGTCGCCGACGCCGAGATCCTGATCCTCGACGAGGCCACGGCCAATATCGACAGCTACACCGAGCAGACGATCCAACAAGCACTGGTGCGGCTGCTCGAGGGGCGAACGGCGCTGGTCATCGCGCATCGCCTGGCCACGATCCGCAATGCCGACCGGATTCTGGTCCTGCAGGACGGCCGGCTGATCGAGCAGGGCTCGCATGAGGAGCTGATGCGCGGTGGCGGGCTCTACGCCCGTCTCTACCGGCTCAACTACGCCTCGTTCGACGATCTGGCTGGATAACCAACACCGCGCCCTTTCGTCTCGCTCCTGCGACTAGCGCCAAGAGAGGTTTGTTGCCCGCTGCCGTTTGTTGTATTCAATAATCGGTAAGTGCGAGCGACAAGGCACGAGAGACACGGGCGGGTAGCAAGAGCTTGAGAGCCATCGAGACGGTGCGGCGACGACCGCGAGCCGTGCCAAAGCGGCCGCCCGAACGGGCAACCTTGCACGAGATCGCGGCGGCGGCCGGGGTGTCGGCGACGACGGTGTCGAACGTGGTCAACGGCAAGTTCGAGATGATGGCCGCGGAGACGCGCGCGCAGATCGAGCGGCTGATCACCGAGATGAACTATCGCCCGCACGCCGCTGGGCGTCGGCTGCGGCTCAACCAGAACAACGCCATTGGCCTCCTGCTCATCGACGCTTCCCCGGCGTTTCTGGCTGACCCCATGAACAGCAACATTATCTCCGGGCTGGGCAACCGGCTGAATCGCAACGGCTTCAGCCTGGTCGTCAACGGCGTGGCGCCGGGCCGGCTGGACGAGGCCGTGCTGCTCGGCAAGCACGACACCGATGGGCTCTGCATTATTCCCTCGGGCACGCCGCGTGAGCGGGCGGCAACCCTGTCCACGTTGGCGGCCGCGCGGCAACCGATCCTGGTCGTCCAAGATCGGCCACCCGCGGGGCTCGCCGACGCCGCCTCGATCCGCCAGGACGATGCGGCGGGTGGCCGGATGCTCGCCGAGCGCCTGCTGGCGCGAGGTGCTCGGCGGCTGGTGCTGTTGTTGCCGCTGCAGCAATGGCCGGCAATGGCCGAGCGCAAGCGCGGCATCGCCGAGGCGGTGGCCGGGGTGCCTGGCGCGACGCTCGCGGTGTTGCGGACGGCCGGTGAGAGCATCGAGGAAACCCAGGCGGCGCTGGCTGATTGGGTCGGCGGGCACGGCATCCCGGACGCCGTGATGGGCGGCAACGACCAGATGGCGATCGCCGCAATGCAATGGCTGCAAGCCAGGGGGCACGCGGTGCCGGGCGACGTCAAGGTCACGGGCTTCAACGGTCTCGCCTTTCGCCGCTACGCCAGCCCGACGCTCACCTCGATCCATTCGCCGGCGCTGGCGCTGGGCGAGCGTGCTGGCGAGATGCTGCTGGAGCGAGTAGCCACCGGCGCCTTCAGCGCCGCGGAGGTCGTTCTGCCGGTCGAGCTGCTGCCGGGCGAGTCCGACTGACAGTCGGTCGGCGCTGCAGGCCGTCTCGGCGACCGCCGCATCCCGATCGCTAAGACTCCTGCATTGTCCGGTTGATTGCCGTCTGGATC
>CALOAB010000026.1:0-259457 GCA_942491185.1 uncultured Alphaproteobacteria bacterium
CGTTCAGCCCACCCGTGGAAGCACGCTGGAAGCAAGAGAGCGCGAAAGCCTGCGCAAACTGGTCCCTCGAAGTGAGCGATGGGGTCAGTGCCTCCGATAACGTAGAGATTCTTTCGCACATTTCAGGCTGAGGCGGCTCCTTTCAGACTGCTGGAAGGAGCTGTGATGGACGAGAAGAACGGTAAGCGATGCGGCTGGCCCATCTGTTCTTGAGCATTTGGGGCGGCGATTCGGGCGATCAGGACTCGAGGATCGTTGAGATGGGGATGTTGCACCAAAGAGAGCACCATTGGGTAGCGGAGCGGCAGAGTACAGGAGCGTTCCGCCTCGAGGTTTTGGAAGGGCCGACGGGTCGGCGTCGCTGGCCGGATGAGGTGAGAAGGCGCGGCTCGTGGCGGAGACGTTTGCGCTGGGCGTGAGGGTGGGTGGATGTCGCTCGGCGTCGCGATGGTCTGCGGCCGCAGCATTTGTCGACTTGGCGTCGTTTGGCACGACAGGGAAAGCTCGTGCTGCCGGCCGATGATGGGCCGGTCTTTGCACTCCTGCTGCTCGAGGACTGTCTCGGCAGCGGCGCCTGCGCGAGCGTCGCGTGGATCGATCGAGCGTTCGAGGTGGGCGATGTGATGGTTCGCCTGCCGGTCGAGCAGTGCCGCTCGATCGGATTGCGGAGATCGCGGCGGCGCTTCGGGCGCGCCGATGATCACGCCCGGGCAACGGATGCCGATCGTGGTGGCGACGAAGCCCGTCGACTTCCGGCGCGGTCATGACGGGCTGGCGGCGACGGTGCAGCGCGAGCTCGGCCTCGACCCGCATTCCGGGCTGACGGTGATTTTCAGGTCCAGGCGCGGCGACCGGTTGAAGATCCTCGTGTGGGACGGCACGGGGCTTGTGATGATCTACAAGCGCCTGGACGAGGGCCGCTTCGCCTGGCCGGCGGTGAAGGACGGCGTGATGAGGCTGACGCGGGGCCAATTCGAGGCTCTGTTCGAGGGGCTGGACTGGCGGCGGGTGACGCCCAGACGGGTGCGGCCACCGGAGACCGCGGTGTAGAGCCAAGGCTCTGACTCTTAGAGCTTTTTCGGTTGTCCGGGCAGCGGGCTCTGGTAATCTGACGACATGCCCGCCGCGCCCACCATGACCGAGATCGCCGCACTGCGCGCCGCGCTCGAGGCGGAGCGCGCGGCCCGGCTCCATCTCGAGGCGGAGATGGCCGACCAGAAGGCCTATGCGGGGCGGCTCGAGACGCTCTTGCGGGAGATGCGCCGCGCTCGGTTCGGGCCGCGTTCGGAGAAGCTCCACCCCGACCAGCTCGCGCTGGCGCTCGAGGAGATCGAGACCGCCATCGCCGAGACGAAGACCGGCCACGAGACGCGCCCCGCGGCCGCGGCCGACAAGGCGGCGAAGGCGGATGCCCGCGAGCGGCCGAAGCCCCATCGAGCGCTGCCCGCCGACCTGCCGCGCATCGAGCGCGTGATCGAGCCTGAAGACCGACGCTGCCCCTGCGGCTGCGGGGAGATGGTCAAGATCGGCGAGGATCGGTCCCACCGGCTCGACGTCGTGCCGGCGCAGTACCGCGTGTTCGTAACGATCCGGCCCCGCTACGCCTGCCCGAGGGGCCGGGCAGGCGTCGGCCAGGCGCCGGCGCCGGCGCATCTGATCGAGGGCGGCCTGCCGACCGAGGCGATGATCGCCCACGTCATCGTCTCGAAGTTCTCCGAGCACCTGCCTTTGTATCGCCAGAGCCAGCGGCTCGCCCGCCATGGCGTGACGGTTGACCGCTCGACGCTGGCCGACTGGGTGGGCGTCGCCGCCTGGCATCTGCGCCCGCTCGTGGACCGGATGACAGAGCTGCTGAAGCGCTCGGGCAAGCTCTTCATGGATGAAACCACGATCCCGGTGCTCGACCCCGGCCGCGGCAAGACGAAGACAGGGTATCTCTGGGCGATGGCGCGCGACGACCGGCCCTGGGGCGGGGCCGATCCGCCCGGCGTCGTCTTCTCCTATATCCCGAGCCGGGCCGGGACGCATGCCGAGCAGCTGCTGACAGGCTTCGACGGCGTCCTGCAGGTGGACGGCTATGCCGGCTACAAACGCCTCGCCAAGGACGAGCGCGAGGGCGGCCGGCCGCTCGTGCTCGCCCAGTGCTGGTGCCACGCGCGACGGAAACTGATCGACGCCACGCCCAAGGCCGGCTCGCCCGTGGCCGAGGAGGCGCTCCGGCGCATTGCCGCGCTCTACGCCATCGAGGCCGAGATCCGTGGCCGCGGCGCCGAGGAGCGCCGCGCCGTCAGGCAGGCGCGCTCGAAGCCGCTGGTCGAGGCCCTCGGAGCTTGGCTGTGCGCGCAGAAGGAGCGGCTGTCCGGCGCCAGCCAGATGGGCGAGGCCGTCCGTTACGTCCTCAAGAGCTGGGAGCCGCTCTGCGTCTTCCTCGACGACGGCCGCGTCGAGATGGACTCGAATAGAATCGAAAATCTCGTCAGGCCCCATGCCCTCACGCGCAAGAACGCGCTCTTCGCCGGACACGACGAGGGCGCCCAGGCCTGGGCCCGCATTGCCTCGCTGATCGGGACCTGCCGCATGAACGGCGTCGAGCCCTACGGCTACGTTAAGACCGTGCTCGAGGCGATCGCCGCCGGCCACCCCATGGCCCGCATCGATGAATTGCTCCCCTGGGCCTTCAAGCCAGCGTCAAGCTGAGCCGACAACGGGGCGGCTGCATCGCTTACCGTTCTCCGAGGGCGAACCCGGTTCGATGAAGGCCGTCCGAGCGCCAACGGCAGTGATCCATCGCTGGACAGGCTCTCGGCCACGAACGCCGGGCCACTATCTGATCGAACAAAGGCTGGTGGGCCACGCAGGATGAACAGGTCCGTCGGCACATCGATCGAGAGCGCTCCGGCCTCCCCGCCCTTGCTGATGTACTACGGCCCAGTCGATCATGGGCGGTGGAGCTGGACGAAGGTGTCCACTCTGCATGGTGGACACTTTCGTGGCCGGATCGCTGTCAGATAGGCGCCGTTATCGGCGCTGGAGTGCCGAAGCGAAGCGGGCGATTTGCCTGGAGCCTCGAGCACCAGGTGTGTCGGTTGCAGCAGGTGGCGCAGCGGCATGCGGTGAACGCTGCCATCTGGATCTTCAGAGTGGCTTCGCGATCCTCGGTTTGCGCCCGGCGGGATGCTGGAGGGGGCGCCGGTGTTCCCGCGTCGGTTCAGCTGCATCATGAGGATGCGGCGAGGGGCGCGCCAGCACCGGCCATCGACGGCAGCCATGGCCACGTCGAGATCGTGCTCGGTACCGGCCATCGGGTGAGTATCGAGGGCTCATTCGATAGTGCCGCCATTGCCGAACTCTTGAAGGCGCTGACCAAACGATGATCCCGGTCCCGGCACAGACGAAGGTGTGGCCGGCAGCTGGCGTCACCGATGGATGAGGAGGGGCTTCAATGGCCCTCGGCGCTGGCCGAGAAGCAGCTGAGGCAGGACCCTTATTCCGGGGTCATTCGTCGGTTCGCTTTCCCGTGGGCGCCAAGCGGTGACTCGATTTAAATTGATCTGGTTCGACGGCGAGGGCGCCTGCCTGTTCAGCAAGCGGCTGGAACGCGGCAGGTCGGTTGGCCCGTCGCCGGGCAGTGGCAGGGCCGTGCAGCGATCACCCGGCGCAGCTGGCGATGTTGCTCGAAGGACGGATTGATTGGCGGCACCGCAACGAACCTCGCGCCCACTGGACAACAGGCTGAGTTTCCTTACGCAAATCTACCGGGATGGCTGGGATTATCCATTTCTCCGTCGACGTGATCTGGACTGTGATCGGGCCATGCTCAGCGAGACCCAGAGCCCGCCCGACGATCCGGCTGAATTGCGCGATACTCGCGCAGCAGCTGGTCTCTCTCGTCAAGTCGCAGGCATGCGGATCGCCAAGCTCGAGCACCAGCTTGCGGGCATGCGGCGGCATCAAGCCCGGCAGCCGATCGGAGAGCTCGGACCAGCTCGAGCTGACGCTCGAGGAAGAGGAGATCGCAGCGGCCAAGGCCACGCCGCCCGACCTTTGCCGAGTGACACCGACGAGACGGTGAAGAAGGAGAAGCCCAAGCGCAAGCCGCTGCCGGCGGACCTGCCGCGCAACGAGGAGGTGATGTCGCCGGGCGCGGCCTGCGGCCGCCGCGGCGGCAAACTCAAGACGCTGGGCGAGGACGTCACCGAGGAGCTGGACTATCTGCCAGGCCGGTTCGTGGTGAACCGGATCGTGGCGGCCGCGCATGGCCTGCAAGTGCTGCGAGACCATCTGCCAGGCGCCTTCTCGCCATCACGACCGATCGAGCGAGGGCGACCGGGACCCGGTCTGCTGGCACACGTGCTGATCAGCAACATGCTGATCACCTTCCCCTTGTACCGGCAGTGGAGCCAGATCTTCGAGCGTGAGGGCATCGACCTCGACCGCTCGACGCTCTGCGATTGGGTCGGCATGTCGACTGCATCTTCGGAGCCGCTGGCCGACGCCATCGGACGCCATGTCCTGAGCGGAACGGCGATCTTCGCCGACGACACGCCGCCCAAGATGCAGGCCCCGGAAAAGGACAGGCACAAAGACCGCTCGCATCTGGACCTGCCGCTCGCGACGAGCGGCCTTGGCTCGGCCCTGATCCGCCGGCTCGCCTGGTACCGGTTCACGGTCGACCGAAAGGGCAACACCCCGCCGAGCATCTCGCCGACTACGAGGGCTGGAGTGCACGCCGACGGCTATTCGGGTTTCAACGAGCTTTACCGTTCGGGCGGCATCCGCGAGGTGGCGTGCGTGGCCCAGATCCGCCGCAAGTTCGTCGACGTGTTCCAGGCCGAAAGCCTCGGTCATCGCCGAGGAAGCGATCAAGCGGATCGCCGGGCTCTATGCCGTCGAGAAGGATGCGGCCGGGGCCGACCGCCGACCGTCGATGAGCCGCTGCGGGGGGGAGGGAGGCGATCCAGACGGAGAGGGGACCCAGCGCGGGATATCCGGAAGTCCGAGCGGGAAGGCCATCCGCAGCCCCGAGCGCAAGAAGCCGCCTTACCGACCACGCGCGCCAGGACGAGCCCGACACCAAGCGCCCAGGTGGCGCCGCGGAGCCGCTGGCGGCAGACGGAACAGCCGGGAATCCGGAAGTCCGAGCTCGCAAGGCCATCCGCTAGCCCCGAGCGCTTCAAGAAGCTCCGCCCTTATCTCGACCACGGTTGCCGAGCCCGAAACAATCCCGCGAAAGAGCCATGAAGCCTATTCTCTGGGCCGGTCAATTTCCTTCGTCGGCTCCGAGGGCGGCGGCAAGGCAGCCGCGATTGCCATTCCCCGGGCGGAATGGGAAAACCGAACCGGGGTGGATCCGAAGCGGCGGCACAGCGACGCGGAGAGCAACGGTGAAAAAAAGAACATCACGAACATCGACGCACGCGTGAGGGAGGCACGCTCAACCCGAACGTACACAGCAGCAGCCCAGCGGCCGTAGGGCGGGCCAACCGGACGCTCTCCATCGATCACGTCGACTGACGAGAGCTTCCTGCGGACCCGGATTGCCACGCTCTCGCGGGTGAACGCGTCCAGCACGTTCAGCGTCCGGAAGGCCCGGCCGTCATGGGTGCGATGGTGGACAAAGTCGTCGGACCATCATCCGTCAGCAGGCGGATGATCCGCTTCCCGGAGGGACGGCGGTCAGGAGACTTTGGGCGTTCAGCTCGAAGCCGAATACAGGAGCCGTCGTTCAGCCAGAAACGCCCCCGCTTTGGTTGACGAGCAGGTACTTTGAGCCCATCGCGCGCCAGCAGGCCGCGCGATCCGACCATGCAATGGCGGCGGTCAGCAGACCGCCGAGGGGAGCCGCCACAGTCGTTCGACCCGCTTGTCGTTGACCGACCACCCGGCATCGCGCAGCAGGGCTGCGATCCGGCGATAGCCGTAACGACCATAACGGCGGGCCAGCTCGATCATGTCCGCGACCAGGCAGTCCTCGTCGTCACGACCGCGTGGGGCATGACGCTGCGTCGAGCGGTGCTCCCCCGTGCACCCGGCAGGCCCGGCGCTCGGAGACCCCGAGAAGAGTGCGAACATGGTCGATACACTGGCGACGGTGCCTGGGGCTCAGACGTTTCCCCGCGCTGCCTCGCTCAGGATCTGCTTGTCGAGACTGCGATCCGAGACGGCCCGACGAAGCCGCTCGTTCTCTTTCTCCAGGGTTCTAAGCTGGCTCCAGATCCTTCAGTCGGCGCAGCTGGTCACCGTTGAGCCCGCCATACGCCTTGCGCCAGCGATAATACGCGACCTCGCTGACACCCAGCTGCCGGATCGCTTCCGCCATCGGCATGCCCTGGCTTTGCAAAACCTCCGCCTGCCGCAGCTTGCCGACAATCTCCTCCGGCTTGTAACGCTGCCTCGCCATCTCTGGCCCTCCTCATTCCTGAACATAAAGGTGGACCAATTCACTGGGGGAGGATCACTACGTATCCGTCGCCTGAGCCCGATCGAAGACCTGTGCTAGATGCAGGGCCTCACGACCGGTTCCGTCTTCGATCTGGTGCCGACAGGATGTGCCGTTCGCAACGATGAGGGCGTCTGCTTCTGCATTTCGCACGGCAGGCAACAACGACTCCTCGCCCATGGCGACGGACACGTCGATCGTGTCGGCGTCGTAGCCGAAGGCGCCGGCCATCCCGCAGCACGAGGACTCGATCGTTTCCGTGTCGAGCCCCGACAGCGTCGCGAGAGCCTTGCCCATGTCGCCCATGACGCCAGCCGCCTTTTGGTGGCAATGGCCGTGGACATAGGCCTTCTGCCTGGGGGACTCGAGGTTCAGGTTCATGCGGCCGGCTGCTGTCTCGCGAGCGACGAGCTCTTCGAACAAGAGGGCATTGCGGGCAAGGTCCTCGGCCTCGGGGCCTGGGAGAAGCGCCTTGAACTCGTCTCGCAGGGTCAAGAGACAGGACGGCTCCAGCCCGACAATCGGCCGGCCCGCTCGGGCATGAGGCAGCAAGGCCTCGAGCGTCCGCCGCGCCTCCGCTCGTGCCTTGTCGATCATCCCGGCCGCGAGGTAGGTCCTGCCGCAGCAGAGCGGGCGTCCTCGCACAGGACCCGAAGCATGAACCGTGTATCCCGCCCGGCGAAGCACGCGGAGTGCTGCGCGCGGAATGTCAGGCTCCATCCAACGGTTGAACGTATCGGCGAAGAGCACGACCTCTTTCCCTGTGGCACCGGGGTCAGCGCTAGCAATTTCTGCCTCGCGGAAGAAGTCGCCGCGAAATGTCGGAAGTCGCCGCCGCGCGGCGATCCCCGTCATGCGCTCCGCCAGTCTTGCTATGGCGGGGACTTTGTTGCGCAGCGCGAACAAGGGGCGGAGCACCACGGCGACTCGTGCGTAGCGCGGCATTTCAGCGATCAAGCGGTCCTTCAGGGAATAGCCCAATCGCTGCCCCCGCTGGTAAAGCAGCTCCGTCTTCATCCGGGCCATGTCGACGCCTGTCGGGCACTCGCGCTGGCAGGCCTTGCAGCCGACGCAGAGCTTCATCGTTTCGGCCATCTCGTCGCGGAAGAGGGCGTCCGGGCCGAGCTTGCCGGAGAGGGCAAGGCGCAACATGTTTGCCCGGCCGCGCGTGACATCGCGCTCGTTCCGGGTGACGCGGTAGCTCGGGCACATGACGCCGCCTGCGAGCTTCCGACAGGCGCCATTGTTGTTGCACATCTCGATGGCGCCCTGAAAACCACCCGAGGCGCCAGGCCAGGCCGACCAATCGAGGCCTGTGGAAAGATCGTCGAAGCGATAGTCGGCCGGGTAGCGCAGGAGGCTCCGGTCGTCCATCCGGGGTGCCCGGACGATCTTGCCCGGGTTGAGGCGATCGTCAGGGTCGAACGTGTCCTTCACCTCCTCGAAGGCCCGGACCAGACGCTCCCCGTACATCTTCGCGTGGAACTCGGAGCGGACGATGCCGTCGCCATGCTCGCCGGAATGCGAGCCCTTGTAGTCGCGGACCATGTCGAATGCCTCTTCGGCAATGGCACGCATGGCCTTCACGTCTTTCTCGAGCCGAAGGTTCAAGACGGGCCGGACATGCAGGCACCCTTCCGAGGCGTGCGCATACCAGGTGCCTTCGGTGTCGTGCTTGCGGAAGATTTCGGTCAGCCGGTCGGTGTAGTCCGCCAGATGCTCGAGCGGAACGGCGGCGTCCTCGACGAAGGAGACCGGTTTGCGCTGATCCTTCATCGACATCATGATGTTGAGCCCGGATTTGCGCAGCTCACCAATGTCGCCGATCAGCCGTCCGTCCCAGACCTCGATGACGCCGCCTTCCTTGTCGCCGCCCTTGCCGAAGCCGTAGCCCAGATCCGCCATAGTGTCGTGCAGGTTACGGATGCTTTCGGCGTTCTCATCGGGCGTGTCGGCGAACTCGACGAAGAGAAGTGCTGCGGGGTCACCGTTCACGCATGATTCTATGGTCTGCACGAAGACGGGACTATCGCGCGCCAGGTCGAGCATGGTCTTGTCCATCAGCTCGACCTGGGTGGGCTTCAGCATGACGAGGTGCTGTGCGGCCTCCATCGCACCCCGAAAGGTGGCGAAGTGGCAAACACCCTGGACGCGGTCCTTCGGTGGCAGGGGAGAGAGCCGGATCTCGATCGCGGTCGAGACGGCAAGCGTCCCCTCCGATCCGACGAGCAGATGCGCCAGGTTGATCGGGCGTTCGGACGGCACCAGGGCATCCAGATTGTAGCCGCCGACCCGGCGCTGAACCTTGGAGTAGCGTAGCGCCACCTCCGCAGCCTCTCTGGAGCCGAGGGCAGAGAGGCGGTGCAGCATGTCCGCCGGCACACGGTTGTCGGCACCGGGGCCGAAATCGAAGGCGCTGCCATCGGCGAGAATGCCCCGGATGGAAATCACATTGTCACGCATCGTGCCGTAGCGCAGAGACCGGGCACCACATGAATTGTTGGCGGTCATCCCGCCGATCGTCGCGCGCGAAGACGTCGAGACATCGACGGGGAACCATAGCCCATGCGGCTTCAAGTGCCGGTTCAGGTCGTCGAGCACGATGCCCGGCTGAACGACGGCCCGGCGCCCGGCAACATCGAGCTCCAGGATGCCGTTGAGATGCTTCGAGCAGTCGACAATCAGGCCGCTATTGACCGTCTGACCGCATTGGGACGTTCCGCCGCCGCGCATCGTGAGCGGCAAGCCTGTCGTTCGCCCGATATCGAGCGCACGAGCGAGATCGTCTTCCGTCTTGGGCAGCGCTACGGCGGCGGGCATGATCTGGTAGTGCGACGCGTCGTTGGCATAGCGCCCGCGGGAAAAGATATCCGTCAGCAGCTCGCCTTCGAAATCGGTTCGCGACCGTCGCAGCAGCTCATCGCGGAGCATGCGCTCCTCCCCAGATCGGTCCTTCACCTTGGACCTTGACTTGAACTCTCAATCCATAATGCTCTTTGCCAACGCGGAGCCAGAAGAACCCGACGTCAGTCACGACACCGTCCGGGCGGCCGAGCGGATCAACGAGAGGATAAACCGATGCCTGCTGGGCGCCACTTTCTGCAGATCCCGGGCCCGTCGAACGTGCCCGACCGGGTCTTGCGCGCGATGGATTACCCGACAATGGACCATCGCGGCCCCCACTTCGCAGACGTGGGCATGGCAGCGCTCGAAGGCATGAAGTGGGTCTTCGGGACCGAGAGCCACGTCGTGATCTACCCGTCTTCCGGAACGGGAGCGTGGGAAGCGGCGCTGGTCAACACATTGTCGCCCGGTGACACGGTTCTCATGTACGAGACCGGCCATTTCGCCATGCTCTGGAAGAAGCTCGCCGAGCGGTTGGGTTTGAATCCGGTCTTTATCGAGGGCGATTGGCGAGGCGGTGCCGACGCGGATGCGATCGAGGCAAGGCTCCGGGAAGACCCGACGCACGACATCAAGGCCGTCTGCGTCGTGCACAACGAGACATCGACCGGGTCTGTCTCACCCATCGCGGCCGTGCGCCGGGCGATCGACGCCGCTGGGCACCCAGCACTCCTCATGGTCGATACGATCTCGGGACTGGCCTCGATAGACTATCGTCACGACGAGTGGGGCGTGGATGTCGCGGTGTCAGGGTCGCAGAAGGGCTTGATGCTGCCACCTGGCCTTTCCTTCAACGCCATAAGCCAAAAGGCCCTCGCAGCTTCAAGAACGGCGGGATTGCAGAAATCCTACTGGGCTTGGGACGAGATGCTCGGGCCGAACGGCAAAGGGTACTTCCCATATACGCCGGCCACCAACTTGCTCTACGGGCTGAACGAGGCCATCACCCTGCTACGTGAAGAGGGGCTCGAGGCCGTGTTCGACCGCCACCAGCGACATGCGGCGGCAACCCGGGCAGCCGTCCAGGCCTGGGGGCTCGATATCCTGTGTCAGGACCCGACCGCCTACTCTGGGGTCCTGACGGCAGTGGTAGTGCCCGATGGGCATTCCGCCGATCACTTCCGCAGTGTCACGCTTCAGAACTTCGATCTTTCGCTGGGCAATGGATTGTCGAAAGTCGCCGATCGTGTCTTCCGGATCGGCCATCTCGGTGACTTCAACGACCTGATGCTCTGTGGAACGCTCGCCGGTGTCGAGATGGGACTTCGGGACGCCGGGGTGCCTCACCAGTCGGGAGGCGTTCAAGCCGCGATGCGCGCGCTTGGTGCCAGCGCGGAGCCAGCCCGCGCCGCTGCGGAGTGACGGCAATCCCCTCCACATTGTAACGCTTCCTCGCCATCTCTGGTCCTCCTCATTCCTGAACATGAGGATGGACCAATTCACAGAGGGAGGATCAAAGTTGCTCAACCACGACAAGCTTACCGGCGCTTTCCTTGCCGGACTGTCGGGCAACGGCTCGCTGGGCTAGGCGTCAGGCAGGCACCAGCGTCAGATCGAATTGCACCATCAGGAAGTCGCCCGGAACCTTACCCGAGAGCTCGAACCCTGTTTCCGGAAAGCTGCCGGCGGGCATGCGCTTGTAGCGCATCACCAGATCCTCGCGCACACCGAAGACCGTGTCCTCGTCGAGATAGGGATCATCGTCTGGAAACACTTCGGTCACGAGCGGCCGGAACCCGTCGGCCTCGGCAATGAAGTGAAGATGCGAAGGACGCCAGGGGTGGCGCCCGCAGGCGCGCAGAATGTCTCCCACGGGCCCGTCTGTTGGAACGGTGTATTCAACCGGCCGCACAGTCGTGAATGCATAGCGCCCGTCCTGCCCGGCCGTTTGCAGTCCGTGAAACGAGTACGTGTCCTGATCCGGGTCCTGGCTGGAATAGAGCCCGTTCGGCGCGGTCTGCCAGATATCGAGTGTGGCACCAGGGATCGGCTTGCCGTCAGGGTCTCTCACCACTCCTTCGACCAGCAGAACGGGCGCATCGAAATCTCGCCGTAAGTCACCGCCGATGGCCAGCGGCGGAGAGCCGGTAATGTGAAACGGCCCCAGCACCGACGACGAGGTCCCCTCGGACGAGGAATGCAACATGTCGACGAGCGAAGACAGGCCCAGTACGTCCGAGAGAAGCACGAACTCGTTCCGCTCCTTGTCGGAGATCTCGCCTGAGCGTGTCAAGAACGCGACGCCAGCGTTCCACTCGGCGTGGGTCAGGTTCACCTCCCGCGCAAACGCGTGCAGGTGCCGCACGAGGCTTCCCATGACCTCGCGAAGCCGGGGATCGACGTCATCAGGTAGATACCCCATGAAGACATCGGTGATGTTGTCCTTGGTGACTTGGCGCATCGGAGCGATCCCCTAGTTCAAAATGGCAAGACTGAGCACCGGAAAGCGGATCAGTAGGATCAGCACGAGCAGCATGACGAAGGCAAAGGGCAACGCGCCCAAGAACACGTCCTTAAGCTTGATCCGGTCATCATCCAGCGTGGCCTTGATGACGAAGCAACTCAGTCCCAAAGGGGGTGTCAGCAGCCCGATCTCGGCAGCTACGACCGCGACGATGCCGAACCAGACAAGGCTCAGACCCATATCATCGATAAGCGGCAGGAACAGCGGCACGACAATCAGGATGATCGAGGCCGTGTCGAGGATGGTGCCCAAGAACAGCATCAGCACCACCAGCAGGACCATGACCCAGAAGAACGAGAACTCGTTGGCCGCGAGGATCGTCTGCAACTCGTTCGGCAAGCCGGCAAGGCCGAGCATGCGGGCATACATCGAGGCGGCGGTAATCAGGAATAGGATGGCGGCCGTGATATGGCCCGTTTCGATCACCGTTTCCCAAAACGAGCGCAGGTTGATCCGGCCGCGCGCTGCCGCGATCAGGATTCCCAGCAACGATCCCGCAGCACCTGCTTCGACCGGGGTCGTCCAACCGGTATAAATACCGCCCAGCACGACGACGATCAGCCCGGTGATGGGCAGGGTTTTTATGGCGATCTCGGACCAGGGCATAAGATCGCCCTCTTCAACCGTCGCTCCACCGACGAAGCCCGGCGTGAAACGCCCCATGAACCAGATCGCCAGAACGTAGGCTGCGGCCAGCAGAAGGCCGGGAACGACACCAGCCAGGAACATCTCACCGACGGATTGCTCGGCCACGAAGGAATAGATGATCAGCATGGCGGACGGCGGAATGATCATCCCCAGAACCGAGCTGCCGGCGACAACGCCGACCGCGAAGCGCGGGTTGTAGTTATGGCGTAGCATCTCGGGAACGGACATCTTCGAAAACACTGACGCCGAAGCGATCGAGGATCCGGTCACGGCGGCAAAGACGGCGTTGGCGCCCACCGTGGCCATGCCAATACCGCCCGTGATGCGGCGGAAACCCTGGTTCATCACCGTATAGATGTCCGCGCCCAACCCCGCCTTGGACACGATCAGCCCCATGAAGGTGAAGAGCGGGATCGTGGCGAAGGTGTACTCCATCACGCTGTCGCCGATCGCGATCTTCAGGAGCGCGAAGGACAAGTCCATGCTGTCGCGCATGATCCAAATCGCGACGAAGCTGACGAGACCCAGGGCGATGGGAATATAGACGCCCAAATAGATCATCACGATGATCGCGACGATCGAGATCAGACCAATATCGACAGGGGTCATGAGCCGCTTTCGAGATGCGGCGTGTCATCGCCTGTCTCGGTGAAAACATGCAGCACGAAATGCACCGTGCAGAGGCACGCGCTCAAGAAAATGACCAGCTTCACGGGCCACCACGGAGCGGTGAACACCCCTGGAATGCCGAAGAAATCCTTGCTCAGCCACATCTCGACGAATTCTGGCCAGATCGCGATGGCGACCAGAACCATGAAACCAGCGCTGACGAGATCGATTGAGCGGCCGAGTGCTCTGCCGACGCGGGGTCTACGCTGCCGCAACAGCAGCAGAAATCCGTCCGAGCGGGTCATCCGGCCGACACGGATCACGTCCGGCAGTTGGAGGAAGACGATCAGCACCATCGAAAACTGCACGACCTCCACCGCGCCGAGAAAGGGACTGTTGAAGATCCCCCTCGCGACGATGTCGTAGTTCACGATCGCGATCATCGCGATGACAACGAACGTACCAGCGGCATTGGCCGCCATGGCGATGCCGCTGGCAAGTCGGGCGAAGGTCCTCATCGGGTCCGACGCGTGGATCAGTTCACCGCAGCGTCATCAGCCCAGTCGCGCACCGGCTCGAAACCGGCATCTTTCAGCTTGCCGATATAGGCGTTGAGCATCTCCGTGCCGGGCTGGCCTTCATTGTCCAGGGTCTCGGCCCATTCGGCCGCAATGTTGGGCATGGCCTGCGCCCAGGCCTCGCGCTCAGCCGGGTCCATCTCGACAACCGTTCCCCCGGCTTCGATGTAGGCATCGACACTGGCTTGCGCCCGCTCCATGGCGATGCCGGCCAGATGGTCACGATAGGCCACCGCGACCTCCTGCAGCACGCCTTTCACCTCGTCCGGCAGCTTCGCCCAGTAGTCCTTGTTCACCGTGATCGTCTTTGTGTTCACGGCGCCCAGGTCAGCCTCGAGCATATAGGGGGCCACCTCGGCGATCTTGAAGGTCGATGCCGCCTCGGGCCAGAGCATCGCGTGATCCACAAGGCCAGTCTGAACCATATTGTAGAAATCGGTCAGGCCGCCGCGCACGCCCGCGGCCCCTTCGATACCTTCGAGATAGCGCAGGTTCATGCCGGCCCCGGCCACCTTGGAACCTTCGAGGTCGGCCAGCGACTCCACCCGCTCGCGCGAGAACACCTGATAGGTGTCCAGCACCACGCCAGTGGCCAGATAGACCTGGTTCTGGGCATCGAATTCCGCCTGCATGGCGGGGTATTCCTTGGCAATCTCGTCCACCGCCTTGGCCACGGCGCGCGCATCGGACGAGACGAATGGCGTTACCGCGGCGATGCCCTGGCTGGGCAGCTTCGAGCTGTGAAAGATCGTGGTGACGATACCGATATCGCCGAGGCCAAGCTTCAGCCCTTCCAGCACACCTTTGGGCTTGACGATGGTGCCACCATAGCTTTCCTGCCAATCCATCTCGTAGTTGCCGGTCTCGGCAAGGCGCTTGTCGACCTCTGGGATGAAGAAGTTCGTGAACTCTTGCACCCAGAGTGCGCGTGCCGGGTAGCCGTCGATGACCACGGCCTTGATGGTCTCGGTAGCGTGCGCGGGCATCGCCGCGGCGCCCAGAACGAGGCTCAACGCCACGCCTTTTGCAATTGATTTCAACAAGTTCGCCTCCATGCGGTTTGTTTTTTACGTTCGTCAGGTCTTGCGCCAAGTTACGTGCAGATCGGTTCCAGCCTTCTCGTAGAGCTTTGAAATCGGGCAGAACTTCGCCGTTTCTCCTGCCACCTGCTGAAGCTCACCCTCGCTACACGGGCCATCGGAAATAACGTCGAGCCGGATGGCTGTGAAGGGCACATCGACCTCCTCCATCAAAAGGACACCACGCCGGTCGAAATCGACCTCCATGGTGAAACGCAGATGCCCAATATCAACGCCAAGTTTGTCGGCGCACTTATTGCCGATCACATTCGTGCATCCGACAAGCGCTGCATAGGCCGTCACGGTCGGCGACGGGCCCTCATTCGTTCCGCCGCGTGCCAGGGGTTCGTCGATGACGATGGTGTTGCCGTCCGCCTCAATCTCGCTGCGGGCGTGGCTAGTGCCGCTCCCTTCGAGCTTAATCGTCATCTTGGTTTTTTGCCTAATCGCCATCGGATCTCACAAAATCTCACAGACTTGGTCGAACCCAAAACGCGGGAGTTTTGGGAACAGCGCAGATTCGTCAGCGTAGCCGATGTTGACAAGGAAGTTTGATTTCCAGCCGTTCTCGGAGAAGAACTCCCGGTCCACGATCTCATTGGTGAACCCCGACATCGCGCCGACGTCCAACCCCATCGCCCGCGCGGCGATCATCAGGTAGGCGCCCTGCAGGGTGGAATTCCGCAACGCGGTAATATGCGCGTATTTCTCCTTACCATCGAACAGCGGTTTGCGGTCTTCATGTGGAAACAAGAAATCCAGCTTTTGCCAGTAGAGCGGGTCCCAAGCGACAATGGCTGTCACGGGTGCCGCGCGCATTTTGTCGATGTTTTTGGCCTTCAGCGACTTGGCCAGCCGGTCCTTGCCCACGTCCGATGTCACGAAAACGAAGCGTGCTGGGCAGGTGTTCATGCTTGTCGGCCCAGCGATGGTGATTTCGAACAGGGTTCGCAACATGTCTTCGCTGACCGGCTCTTCGGTCCATGCGTAGTGCGACCGAGCATTCCGGAGGAGCAAGTCGATGGCATCGTCGTCCAGCCGGTTGATACGCGCGCGCAGGGCCCGAACCGCTTCTTGGGCGTGCGTGCGCCGGATATCGAGCGTTTCGTCCATTATGCGGCCGCCGCCCGCCCCGCGAAATCGGCTTCGTTGACGATCGTGCTGGCGCAGGAACCGGTGCCCTCGATCTCAACCACCTTACAGGGTTTCAGCCAGCGCTGATTCCGATTCATCGCATAGCCGGCGCCTGGCGGCGTGCCAGCGGCAATGCTGACCATAACCGCAAAGACACTCTGACCTTCTGTAACGCTTCCCGCCAACTGGCGCACAGACTCCTCCATCTTGATAGCAATGAATTTTGCCGATAAAAAAATAATGGGTCAAATAAAATCGATGTTCTTTCATGTTGGAGAGCGAAGAATGCCCAAATGGGATGAATACAAGTCAGAAGCCAAGTCGCGCGGCGCGCTTGCGCTGGAACTCTACGTCGTTCACTCGGTCCCGGTGGGGGACGCTGCGGCGGTCAAGGCGGCGCTTCCGGATCACCTGGCCTACCAGGCGCAACAGGAAGCCGACGGATGGCTGGCCTTCGCGGGTCCGTTGTCCGATGCGAGCGGCCACGAGATGCAGGGCATGGGGATGATCGTCTATCGCGCCCGGTCATTCGAGCACGCTCGCGAGCTCGCTGAAACTGATCCGATGCATAAAGCAGGCGCGCGCAGCTTCACCTTACGCAAATGGCTGAT
The DNA here is from genome assembly GCA_942491185.1 of uncultured Alphaproteobacteria bacterium. GTDB lineage: Bacteria > Pseudomonadota > Alphaproteobacteria > Geminicoccales > Geminicoccaceae > SLRI01. The sequence goes on from CALOAB010000026.1 coordinate 16,467, forward strand.
CAACGAAGGGTCCCTTACATTGTCGGTCGGGCTCTCAGGCAGGACTGTCGCACTATCATAAGGCGTGCGAACTGCTCCGGCATCGTTCCCTCGGCGACTTGTTGGAGACGCTCTTCGAGCGCCACCTTGTGCTGCTCGATTCCAGGAGCGAGATCTCGGGCATTCCCCTGGCCCAGGCGCTGCCCGACCGCTACGCCGAGATCCGTGACCTGGCAAGCCATCGCGAGCCCAGCGTCGCTGCGTCTCGGCCGTGCAACCGATCTTGTTCGACACCGACACCAGCGCTGCCCTGCGTGAAGCATGACTGCCCTCGCTCTCTCGAACCAGACGCACCGCCCGCTCGCGAACCTCGTCGAGAAACTTCCCGCTCTTCCGTTGCGTCTCCATGATGCCCCCGTTCTCACAAGAAGGGTTCTCCGGGAAACTCAGAGCAGTTTAACGAACCAAGTCGTCACTGCAGAGGCTCATCAGGCGGCGGTCGGCGACGGACTGTGGGCTCGTGGTGGAAAATGACAGCGGACTCATGCTCCGCGCTTTTGAGCTTTGTTGAAGACCAGGGCCGGAAGCACGCGTTGGCGGACCGAGCGCAGATGGTCACGCATCGCTGCTGCCGCCTGTTCGCCGTCGCGATTGGTGATGGCCTCGATGATCGCGTCGTGTTCCATAAAGCTGATGTGCTCGGGTGTGGGGCCTATCGTCTGGCGGTGCTGGTCCCAGACGATCGAGCGGCGCACCACGTTCAGCGTCTCGAACAAGTAGATCAAGAGTTTGTTGCGGGTCGCTCGGGCGATGGCGTCGTGCAGATTGTTGTCCCACGCTTCGTAGCTGCGCCAGTCCTCGGCAGCCCGGCATCGTTCGGCGCAATGGGCGATTTCGTCGAGATCGGCGTTCGAGCCGTGGATGGCAGCCAATTGCGCCAAAGGCGGTTCAATGGCGGCTCGCGATTCGAGCACTTGCTCAGGGCTAGCGAGCTCGCCCAGAAACTTGATGTCGTTCAAGTTCAAGACGGGTCGGGCACCGATGAACGTGCCGCGGCCGACATGACGCCAGATAAGGCCGTCCTCTTCCAGCACCCTCAGCGCACCGCGCAGCTGGCTGCGTGAAACGCCCAGAATATCGCAGAGCTGGCGTTCTGGCGGCAGGCGTTGGTTGTGCTCGTACCCGCGTTCGGCGACGTGGGCGCGCACGCGCTCGGCCAGTGTCCGGTGATCGAGGTGGCTCACGTTTGCCCAATTGTCATATTGGTTGATTGCCTCAAGTCCAGCTTAAGCGCACTGTATGCTCTTAAGAAAAGATCGGCTCGTGGATGCGTCATCGCAGCGGAGCCATAGGGAGCATGTGCATTGCGTTTGGTCACCGTAGCAGTCGCTAGCGGACAGCGGGCCGGAATTGAGCTCGCACCCGGGCGTGTTCTCGATGTGGCGGCGGCTGCTGGAAAGGCCGAAGGACCTGCCGCCGACGCATTGCGAAGTGGCGATTTGCAAACAATCATCGAAGCTGGGCCCGATGTCTTGGCACTTGCGGGCGAACTGGCTGCCCAAGCCAACCCAAGCGCTATCCTGACCCAATACCAACTGCTGGCACCTCTGCCAAAGCCTGCCAAGAATGTCTTTTGCGTTGGTCGCAACTACGCAGCCCACGTCGCCGAAGGCGACCGCGCGCAAAAGCAAACTGTCGGGGTCAGCGAGCACCCGGTCTTTTTCACCAAGCCCAGAACCGCCGTGATCGGCCCCGGTGCCGAAATCCCGATCTTCCCCCATGTCTCGACCAGCATCGACTACGAAGTCGAGCTGGCATTGGTGATCGGCAAGGCAGGCCGGGATATTCGACCTGAGAACGCTTTCGATCACATCATGGGCTACACTATCGTCAACGATATTTCGGCAAGAGACGTTCAACGCCGGCATGGCGGGCAATACTTCAAGGGCAAGGGACTGGACGGCTCCTGTCCGCTCGGCCCCTGCATCGTAACCGCCGATGAGATCGGCAACCCAGAAGACCTCGCGATCAGCCTGACCGTCAACGGTGAGGAACGGCAAAACGACCGTACCTCGATCCTGATCTTCGACATTCCGACGCTGATCGCCTCGCTCTCAGCCGGCATGACCTTGGAACCCGGTGACATTATCGCGACCGGCACACCATCAGGCGTTGGTTACGCGATGGACCCACCGCGATTCCTCAAGGACGGTGATGTCGTCGTTTGTCAGATCGAGAACATCGGCAAGCTGGAGAACGTTTGCCGGACCCAATAGGCGGCGCTCTCAAAATTCGCGCCGACTATCATCACTAAAAAAGTTACAACATGGAGGCTAAGATGCTCAACAGACGACAGTTTTCGGTTACCGCGTGCGTCGCAGCAGTAGCGCTTAGCGCTGCGATCGGTTCAGCCTCGGCCCAAGATCTGCGCGAGATCACCTTCGTGCAGCCGAGCCCGTCTGCGATCAATTCCTTCCCGGTGTTCGTCGCCATTGGCGAGGGCTACTTCGAGGAAGAGGGCCTGGACGTGACCGTCGAGGCCATCAATGGCTCGGGTGCCGTTCTGCAGGCTTTGTCCGCCGGACAGGCCCATTTCGGCCGCCCGGGTCCGGGTCCGGTCTTGGCCGCACGCTCGCGCGGCGTGGATGCGGTCTTCATCTACAACGTCGCCGCCCGCAGCAATTTCGGCATCACCGTGCCGGTCGATAGCGAAATCCAATCGATCGAAGAACTGGCTGGCAAGGTCATCGGCACAGGCACCGCCGATGGCGCCGAAGTCGGCTTCGCCCGCAATGTGATGTCGAGCGTCGACATGGTCGCCGGCGAGGATTTCGAGTTCTTGACTGTTGGTGACGGCGGTCCTGCTACCGTCGCCTTCCAGAGCGGTGAGATGAACGCCTACGCCGCCTCGACCGCCGATTCCGCGATTCTGAACCAGCGCGGCATGCCCGTGCGGGATATCACGCCGCCGGAGTTCGCGAAGTTCTTCGGCAATGGCATTGCCACAATGGGCGGTACCATCCGCGACGATCGCGAACTGGTCGAGAAATTCGGCCGTGCCTTCGCCAAAGGGCATGCCTTCGCACTCGACGATGCCAATCGCGAAACGGTCCTGGCTCACCTCGCCGAGGGCAATCCACAAGAGGGCGAAGACAAGGAGTTCCAGGCCGCACTGTTCAACGAGGTCCGCTCGAAGACCATTCCGGTCGATGACAGCAACGGTCTTGGCTATCTGCCACCGGAGGTTTGGGAAGAGTGGCAAGCGAGCCTCGTCGCCGGCGGTGATCTGGCGGAGCCGCTCGATGATCTGACCGCCGCATACACCAATGAGTTCATCGCAGGATGGAACGAGGGCCTCTAGGTGGAGGCTGAAACGACACTCGAGACGCGGTCGCCCCACACGGGGCGGCCAGTCTACGAGTTGACGAACGTCTCGAAGACCTATGCCCGCAATCAGGTCACGGCTTTGACAGATGTCACCCTGACCCTGGAGCATGGCAGCTTTTCTTCCGTCATCGGCTCGAGCGGCTGTGGAAAATCGACGCTGCTCAAGATCATGGCGGGCCTCTTGCCACCAACGTCGGGCCGCGTTGTCTTGCAAGGCACGCCGGTCACCGGATCCCGGCGCGACATCGGCATGATGTTCCAGCAGGCCACACTATTCCCCTGGCGCACCGCCCTGGAGAATATCGTCCTGCCGATCGAGATCCGTGACGGCAGGGCCGCAGCCGAAGCCGCCAAGGAGCGGGCGCGCGAGCTCTTGGACGTCGTTGGCCTCAAGGGTTTCGAGGATGTCTATCCGGGCGAGCTCTCCGGCGGCATGGCCCAGCGCACCTCGATCTGCCGGATGCTGATTACCGAGCCTGCCGTGCTCCTGCTGGACGAGCCCTTCAGTGCGCTCGACGAGCTTTCCCGAGATTTCATGAACATGGAGCTGCAACGGATCTGCTCCGAGCGCGAGGCGACGGCGTTCCTCGTGACCCATTCCATCCCGGAAGCCGTCATCCTTTCCGACATCATCTATGTCATGAAGCCGCGGCCAGGACGGGTCGCTGAAGTGATCGAGGTGGATCTACCAAGGCCGCGCACCCTCGAAATGGTCACAACACCAAAGTTCGGTGAGATCGTCGACCATATACGAGGCACGTTGGATCGGGAGGCATTCTTGTGAGCCAGCAAACCATAGTGCCCTCGACGGACGATCTCGGCGATACCGTCTGGACCGAACAGGTTTCGTTCATCGATTCCATCCCGCGCTCGATTGCCATGCTCGGGGTGGCTGTGGCCTTCATCGGTACTTGGCAGTTGGTCACCGCGTTCGGCCTGGTCTCGGCGATCATCTTGCCGACACCCTTGGAGACCTTGGCGGACATTATCTTCGTCGGCCAAAATCTGCTCACCGCCGGCTATATGCTGCCGGCTTTGTGGATCACCACCAAAGAGGTGATCTACGGCTTCGCCCTGGCCATCGCCATCGGGTTCTCGCTCGGTGTGCTCGTGGGAGAAACGGCCTTCGGTGAGCGAGCCGTGATGCCGTATCTCGTCGCCATCGATACGATGCCCAAGGTCGCTTTTGCACCCTTGTTCGTCGCCTGGCTCGGCTTCGGCATCGAATCCAAAGTGGCGCTCGCCGCCTTCATTGCGACCTTCCCGATTGTGGTGGGCACCGCCGCCGGCCTGCACGCCGCCGATGCCAATGCGCGCATGCTGTTCAAGACCATGGGGGCGAGCCGCCTGCAGACGCTCATCAAGATGAAGCTGCCGACCGGTTTGCCGCAAATCTTCACCGGCCTCAAAATCGGTGCGGTCGGCGTCATGGCCGGTGCCATCACGGGCGAGTTCTTGGGCGGCGGCAAGGGCTTTGGCGAGCTCATTCGTGTCGCGGCTTCGCAGCTCAACACACCGCGCGTCTTCTCGCTGATCATTTATTTGAGCGTGCTGGGCCTCGCCCTCTACATGCTGGTGACCTACGTCCAGCGCCGCTTTGTCTTCTGGCACAAAGAGCGGGTGTTGACCGAACATGACTGACGCCGCGCGTCTCGAGCGCTTCGTCACAGGCGCGCTACAGCACTACGGCGTGCCCGGTGATGACGCCCGGATTGTCGCGCAATGCATGGTCGAGGCAGATCTGCTGGGTCAAGAAACCCACGGCGTCTTTCGCTTGAGGCAGTATTTGTCGCGCCTCAAGGATGGCGGCTGCAATCCCAGGCCCGACATCAAGATTATCGCCGAACGTGCGGCTATCGCGTTGATCGATGGTGATGACGGGCTCGGGCATCTGCCCATGCGGCGGGCAACCGAGCTTGCCATCGCCAAAGCCAGAGAGGCTGGGATCGGCTGGGTGGGTGTTCGCCGGGGCAACCATGCCGGCCCTGCCGCGCTCTATGTCCGACCGCAGGCGGAAGCCGGCATGATCGGGCTGGCGGCTGCCGTCGGCAGCGCCAATCACGTCCCGCCCTTCGGCGGCACCGACTTGCTCTTGGGCACCAACCCGATTGCAGTCTCCGCACCGACCGACGGCAACGATCCGTTCGTCTTGGACATGGCGACCACCGTGGCGGCGATGGGCAAGATCAAGACGCTCGCCCAACGTGGCGAGGCCATGCCCGAGGGCTGGATGGTCGGCAAGGATGGCAAACCGCTCACCGACCCGAACAAGCGAACAGATGGCTTTATGCTGCCGATCGGCGGGCCCAAGGGCTTCGGCCTATCGGTCGGGATAGGTCTCTTGGCCGGCGTCCTGAACGGCGCCGCATTTGGTTCGGATGTGATTGATTTCACCAGCCAATCGGCGGAGAGCAGCAATACTGGCCAGTTCGTGGCGGCAATCGATATTGAGGCCTTCGGCTCGCTGGAGCGCTTCAAGGCCACGGCCGGCCAGGCCTTCGCCGAAATGCGGGCTTCAAAACCCTTGCCGGGGCATGCCCCGGTACGACTGCCAGGAGATGGCAAATCGAGAATGATGGCCGAACGCCGAGAGAGCGGAATCACGTTGCACCCGGCGCTCGTCCGCGATCTTGACGCCATTGCCGCTGACATCGGTATCGAAACGCTCTGACGTCAGAGGCTTGCGTCCCTACCCATCGGAGAACGAAGAATGAGCTACGTGTTCAACGCACCCCTGCAGCCTGTCGTGCCTGTGCGCGGTTCGGAAGAAACTTTCCCGGTGCGCCGCATCTATTGTATCGGCCGCAACTACGCCGCTCATGCCGTTGAAATGGGCCACGATCCCGACCGCGAGCCGCCCTTCTTCTTCCAAAAGAACCCGGACAATATCGATGTCAGCGGCGAATGCCCCTATCCGCCCAAGACCAACGATCTTCACTTCGAGATTGAAATGGTGATCGCCCTGGGTAAGGGCGGCACGAACATCTCAATCGACAACGCCCTCGATCACGTCTGGGGCTATGGCGTCGGTCTCGATATGACCCGCCGCGACCTCCAGGGCGAGGCCAAGAAGATGGGCCGTCCTTGGGAAATCGGCAAAGCCTTCGAGCGCTCTGCTCCCATGACGCCGCTGATCCCAGCAAGTGAAATCGGTCACCCGAACCAAGGCGCCGTGACGCTCGAGGTGAATGGCGAGCTCCGCCAGGAGGGCGATCTCAACCAGATGATCTGGAAGACCGAGGAAATGATCGCGTATCTTTCCGAGCATTTCACCCTTGCTGCCGGTGACTTGATCATGACCGGCACGCCAGCGGGCGTAGGTGCTGTGAAGAAAGGCGATGTGTTGGTAGGCCGCGTCGAGGGGGTCGGCTCGCTGACCGTCACAATTGTGTAAGGCCTGGACTCCGGGCTCAATGAACCGCCCTGTATTCCGCCGCACTGAACCGTCCTGTGTGTGGATGCCCCCTCTGATGCAAGCAGATTCTTCGGTTGGCTGGGGACATGTGGTCAGGTGCGGTCGTGTGTCCGGCCTCGTGTTGCGGCCGTTCATCGCCGCGGGCCTGTATGGAGATATGCGGATCGCGTCCCTATCGGGTTTGCGCGCTGGTCGGCGCTCGGGGCGGTTCAAAGCGAGACTCGACATTTTGGGCGAGATGCGTTGTTCATGAGGCCACAAAATCAGGGTGGGCTCGGGCATCGTGACAACTCTCTCGCTAGCATCATTGGATCGACTGCCGAAGGGGATCGACCGGCCGCGCTATTCGCGTGACGGACTCCGCGGCGGGATCCTGCACATCGGTATCGGCAACTTCCACCGTGGTCATCAGGCGGTCTATCTGGATCGCCTCTTCAATGCGGGCCGCGACCATGACTGGGCGATCGTTGGTGCCGGCGTCCGCGCTGCCGACAATGCGATGCGCGATGCGCTGATGGCGCAGGATTGGCTCACGACCGTGGTCGAGCAGGGCGCGGATTCGAACCGGGCCAGTGTGACCGGTGCCATGGTGGAGTTCGTGCCTCCCAGCAACCCCGAGGCATTGCTGGAACGCATGGCCGATCCGGCTATTCGGATCGTCTCGATGACCATCACCGAAGGTGGCTACTTCATCAATCCGAGCAGCGGCGACTTCGATCCCGCGGATCACGATATCCTCAAAGATGCCGCGAACCCGGAAGCGCCTGATACCGTGTTCGGCTTGCTCGGTCTGGCGCTCGCCCGGCGGCGTGCCGCCGGGACGCCGGCCTTCACCGTCATGTCTTGCGACAACATCCCCCACAACGGCGTGGTCGCGAGAAACGCCGTGGTCGGCTTGGCGAAGCTGCACGATCCCGACCTCGCCGCCTGGATCGAGGGCGAGGCGGCCTTTCCGAATGCCATGGTCGACCGGATCGTGCCGGCCACCACCGATGCGCAGCGCCGTCAGCTGGTCGAGGAATTCGGCATCGACGACAACTGGCCGGTGTTCTGCGAGGACTACATCCAGTGGGTGATCTCGGGCGACTTCGCCCAGGGCCGGCCGGCTCTGGAAGAGGTCGGCGTGCAATTCGTCGCCGACGTGACGCCCTTCGAGTTCATGAAGATCCGCATCCTGAACGGTGGCCACGCCACGATCGCCTACCCGGCACGGCTGCTGGACGTGCATTACGTCCATGAGGCGATGGAGCACCCGCTGATCGGCCCGTTCCTTGCGAAGGTCGAGGCCGAGGAGATCATGCCCACGGTCTTGCCGGTGCCGGGCGTCGACATTCCCGACTATTTCAAGCTGATCCAGAGCCGCTTCGCCAACCCCAAGATCGCCGATACCAATGCGCGTCTGGCCTTCGACGGCTCCAGTCGCCAACCGAAGTTCATCCTGCCGCCGGCACACGACCAATTGGCTGCCGGCCGCTCGGTTGCGGGCCTGGCGCTCGTCTCGGCGCTCTGGTGCCGCCATTGCGCCGGCACCAGCGACAGCGGCGAGGCGATCGGCGCCAATGACCCGATCTGGAGCCGGCTGAGCGAGCGGGCTAAGGCCGCCAAGGACAACCCGCAAGCCTGGCTCGAGATGACCGACATCTACGGTGAGCTCGGCCAAGATGCGCGGTTTCGCGAGCCATTCGCCAAATGGCTGCAGGCCCTTTGGCGCGACGGCACGGCCTCGACGCTCAGCGCCTATCTGCAAGCGGGCTAGGCCCGGCGGCGCTTGGCACCATCACTGCCGGGTCAATCGATGAGCGTGACGGCCAGGGCCATCGTCGGCGCGACGTCACTGCTCGTGCTGCAGACTCAGCCGACGCTCTCGAGCGCCACTGGCGCCTCTTCCAAGACCGTCGCCGCGGTGCGCTCATCGGTGATCAAGGCATTGCCCAATCGACCTTTAAGGGCTGCGCGAATCGGCTCGGCTTTCTCCGGGCTGCCGCCGACGATCACCGTCAAGTGCGCCGGTGGCGATGCCAGCGGCAGGCTGGTGACCTTGCGGTTGGTGGTGCAGTCCAAAATGCGGCCGTCGGCATCGAAGGACCAGCCGATCATCTCGCCGACCGCACCGTGACCGAGGAGGTCTGCAATATCCTGCTCGCGGGCGAAACCGTCGCGGTGCAGGGGGCACTGCCAGGCAATCTCACTGATGCCGACAAAGACCACGTTCAGCTTCGCATGGAGATCACGCACACCTTGATATGAAGCGAGACCTTGCAGGACCGCGCGCTCGTCTGGTGAGGCGGCCAGCACCGGCACGGCCAGGGGGTAACGCTGGGCACCGACGCGATCGGCCATGCGCATCGCCACCTCATGGATGCTGGCCCGTCCGTCCGTCGCCATATTGCCCACGAGTGACAGGATCTTGTGTTGTGGACGATCCACTTCCTGGAGATGGTGGACACAGGCCCGCATGGTCCTGCCCGTGCCGACGCCCAGGATCACCGGTGCTTTTGCCGCCAGTATTCGGTTCAGGCGCAAGGCGGCCGCCACGGCGATCGCATTGCACGAGCTGGGCTCGAGCAGATCCGTCGGCACCACCTCGCAGAAATCGAGGGCGTAGCGATCGATCAACCGCTGGGCCAACTCGGTGCAGCTGGCGATTGGATGATCGACCCGAAAGCTGACGAGGCGCTCCGCGACTGCCTGTGACACGAGCCGTTGCGCCGCTTGCCGCGACACATTCAGCTGATGCGCAATATCGTCTTGAGTGCGACCGGCGATGAAGTAGAGCCATGCAGCTCTGGCCGCATCGTCACGGCGACGTCTCGTTGCGTCGTTGGGCTCGGGCATGGTCGCCTGCCTCAGTTGTTCTTAATCCCCCAGATCGTGAGCAACTGCTATAGCATGTGGCAATTGCTGTCAAAGTAGGGTGTTCGGCAGGCCCAATGAGAGCGAGTGACTACCCAGGTTTTTCAATGACTCGGAAGCTCTATTCAGACGTCAGACACCGCACGTTTGAGCAAATGCCCGACAAGGAGGTATTTGCTTGACAGCGTGAGCGTCACGTGCGACGAGAACCGCAACAAGTATCACAGGGAGATGCCTAATGAATCATTCGCGCTCACTCACGCTAGCGGCGGCGGTTCTTCTCGCCTCGACGAGCCTCGCCAGCGCGCAGTCGACGATAACGATCGCCACGGTCAACAATGGCGACATGATCCGGATGCAGGGGCTGGTGGAGGATTTCACGGCCCAGACCGGGCATGAGGTCGAATGGGTGACCTTGGAAGAGAACGTTCTGCGCCAGCGTGTGACCCAGGACATCGCCACCAGTGGCGGTCAGTTCGACGTCATGACCATCGGCATGTACGAGACGCCGATTTGGGCCGCTCAGGACTGGTTGGTGGCGCTGGACGATCTGCCGGACAGCTATGACGCCGACGACATCCTGCCGGCCATGCGTGCGGGCCTGTCCTACAATGACACCCTCTATGCCGCACCGTTCTACGGTGAGAGCTCGATGGTCATGTACCGCACCGACCTGATGGAAGCGGCGGGCCTGGAGATGCCGGACGCCCCGACCTGGGCGTTCATCGCAGAAGCCGCGGCGGCGATGACCGACCGGGACAACGAGATCTACGGTATCTGCCTGCGCGGCAAGGCCGGATGGGGCGAGAACATGGCCTTCATCACGACCGTCGCCAACTCGTTCGGCGCTCGCTGGTTCGACGAGGACTGGACACCGCAGCTCGACAGCCCGCAGTGGCTGGAAGCGGTGACCTTCTACAACGACCTGCTCGCCAATTACGGTCCGCCCGGTGCCTCGACCAACGGCTTCAACGAGAACCTGTCGCTGTTCCAGCAGGGCAAGTGCGGCATGTGGATCGACGCGACCGTGGCTGCGTCCTTCGTGACCAACGCCGACGAGTCGACGGTTGCCGACAAGGTCGGTTTTGCCCTGGCGCCCGACACCGGTGTGGGCAAGCGGGCCAACTGGCTCTGGGCCTGGGCACTGGCCATTCCAGCGGGCACCCAGCAGGAAGAGGCGGCCAAGGCCTTCGTCAACTGGGCCACCTCGAAAGAGTATCTGGCGCTCGTTGCTGAGAACGAAGGCTGGGCCAACGTGCCTCCGGGCAGCCGGACCTCGCTCTACGAGAACGAGACCTATCTCGCCGCAGCGCCGTTTGCCCAGATGACGCTGGAGTCGATCAACGCTGCGGACCCGAACAACCCGACCGTCGATCCGGTGCCTTATGTCGGCATCCAGTATGTCGCGATCCCCGAGTGGGCCGGCATCGGCACCAGCGCTGGTCAGGAGTTCTCGGCCATGGTCGCCGGTCAGCAGACCCCCGAGGAAGCGCTGAGCAAGGCGCAGGCCCTGGTCGCCGATGAGATGGAAGCCGCAGGCTACTAGCTCCTCGACTCGACCTCCCTGGACCGGGGGGCGGCCAGCGCGCCGTCCCCCGAGATCCAGCTCCGTGATCCAGCCGCAACAGAATGAAGAGTCGCGCCTAGCGGACGATCACCAGACAGGGAAGGAGATGCGTTATGGCCACGCAACAGTCACGTACGGCCGCACGCATGATGATGGCACCGGCCGTGGTCCTGCTCTTGGGCTGGATGCTCGTGCCGCTGATCATGACGCTGTATTTCTCTTTCAAGCAGTATTTGCCGCTTCGCGGTGGTGATCTCGGTTGGGTCGGCTTCGACAACTACGTGCGCTTCGTCACCTCGAGCGCGTTTTGGCCGTCGGTGCAGGCGACGCTGTTGATCGTCGGTGGCGTGCTCGTCATCACGGTCGTCTTCGGCATTTTGCTGGCCCTCCTGCTCGATCAGCCGATGTGGGGCCAAGGCATCGTCCGTATCCTCGTCATCGCCCCCTTCTTCGTCATGCCGACGGTCTCGGCACTGGTCTGGAAGAACATGTTCATGGACCCCGTGAACGGTCTTCTGGCGCATCTTTGGAAATTCTTCGGCGCCCAGCCGATCGAATGGCTGAGCCAGGTTTCGATGACGTCGATCATCATGATCGTCTCCTGGCAATGGCTGCCGTTCGCGACGCTCATCCTGCTCACGGCCGTGCAGTCGCTCGACGGTGAGCAGATGGAGGCCGCCGAGATGGATGGGGCGCCGTTGCTCAAGCGCTTCTGGTACTTGGTCCTGCCGCATCTCTCGCGGGCCATCACCGTGGTGATCTTGATCCAGACGATCTTCTTGTTGTCGATTTTCGCCGAGATCTTCGTCACCACCCAGGGCTCGTTCGGCACCAGGACGCTGACCTACCTGATCTTCCAGCGTGTGCTGGAGAGCCAGAATGTCGGGCTCGGCTCGGCTGGCGGCGTCTATGCGATCATCCTGGCCAATATCGTTGCCATCTTCTTGATGCGCATCGTCGGCAAGAACCTGGACGCGTGAGGAGATAGACTCATGGCCCGCGCTGTCACGCCAAAACGCAAAGCGATCAATACTGCAGCCTCCTGGGCGGTGGGATTGTTGATCTTCTTCCCGATCCTCTGGACGATCCTGACCAGCTTCAAGACAGAAGCCACGGCCATCGCCGATCCTCCGGTCTTCTTCTTCTTCGACTGGACGCTCGAGAACTACCGGGTCGTCCAGGAGCGCTCGGACTACATGCGCTTCTTGTGGAACTCGGTGATCATCGCCGGTGGCTCGACGCTGCTCGGCGTCATCATCGCCGTGCCGGCCGCCTGGTCGATGGCCTTCGTGCCATCGAAGAGGACCAAGGACATCCTGCTTTGGATGCTGTCGACCAAGATGCTGCCGGCCGTCGGTGTGCTCTACCCGATCTACCTGATCTTCATCTCGCTCGGCCTGTTGGACACCCGCACCGGCCTGGTGATCGTGCTGACGCTGATCAACCTGCCGATCATCGTCTGGATGCTCTACACGTATTTCCGTGAGATTCCGGGAGAGATCCTGGAAGCGTCGCGGATGGACGGCGCCGGGTTGAAGGAGGAGATCCTCCACATCCTGACGCCCATGGCCGTGCCGGGCATCGCCTCGACCATGCTCTTGAACTTCATCCTCGCCTGGAACGAGGCCTTTTGGACCTTGAATCTGACGGCGGCCAAGGCAGCACCGCTCACGGCCTTCATCGCCAGCTATTCAAGTCCGGAAGGGTTGTTCTTTGCCAAGCTTTCCGCCGCCTCGACCATGGCCATAGCGCCTGTGCTCATCCTGGGTTGGTTCAGCCAGAAGCAATTGGTCCGCGGCCTGACCTTCGGCGCCGTCAAATGACCGGCCGCCGTTGGCAGAACGAACAAGAACAGGAGAACGCCCGTGGGTAGCATCAGGTTGGAGAAGGTCAACAAGACCTTCGGTGACGTCACCGTCATTCCCAGCGTCGATCTCGAGATCAATGACGGCGAGTTCGTCGTCTTCGTCGGCCCGTCGGGTTGCGGCAAGTCGACCTTGCTGCGGCTGATCGCCGGGCTCGAGGATACCACCGGCGGGCGCATCATGATCGATGGCAAGGATGCCACCGACACCCCGCCGGCCAAGCGTGGTCTGGCCATGGTGTTCCAGTCTTATGCGCTCTATCCGCATATGAGCGTCTACAAGAACATCGCCTTCCCGCTGAAGATGGCGCAGCAGGACAAGGCCACCATCGACAAGAAGGTGCGGGCCGCTGCCCAGGTCTTGAACCTGACCGACTATCTCGACCGCCGCCCCGGCCAGCTCTCGGGCGGCCAGCGCCAGCGCGTCGCCATCGGCCGGGCGATCGTCCGCGAGCCGGCGGCGTTCCTGTTCGACGAGCCGCTCTCCAACCTCGATGCCGCCTTGCGGGTCAATATGCGCATCGAGATCAGTGAGCTGCACAACTCGCTCAAGACGACGATGATCTACGTCACCCACGACCAGGTCGAGGCGATGACCATGGCCGACAAGATCGTCGTCTTGAACGCCGGCAATGTCGCCCAGGTCGGCTCGCCCCTGGAGCTCTACTCCAGCCCCGACAATCTGTTCGTCGCCGGCTTCATCGGCTCGCCGAAGATGAACTTCGTCGAGGGCGAATCCGCCCAGCGCCGCCAGGCCAAGACCATCGGCGTCCGGCCCGAGCATTTCAGCCTCTCCACGACCGAGGGCGAATGGCGCGGCAAGGTCAATGTGGCCGAGCATCTGGGCTCCGACACGTTCCTCTACGTCCACGTCGATGGTGTCGGACAAGTCGTCGCCAGGGCGGATGGTGAATTCACCGTGCGCCACGGCGATGAGGTCTATCTCACGCCGCAGCCGGACAAGATCTATCGGTTCGACGACTCTGGCCTCGCCATTCGCTAGCCGAAGCCGCCTTCCAAGCAGGACAGCAGAGAACCATGCTGGCGGTGTGAAGCTCGAGCCGAACAGCCAGCGGCAAACCCGCGACGGTTCGCGCCAAGATGACGCGTTAGTGACAAAGGAGCCGCCCCTCGGGGCGGCCCTTTGCGTTGCAGCGCCGTGCCAAAATGCGCTGCCGCCTTGAGACTCCGTCGACATCGGTCGAAAATGATCTTGATACGCTTCGAGCGCAGGGGCTGCTGGCTGCGGTCAGCGAGATCGCGCCGCTCGATCACGTCATCTGATCGCACGGACTGACCGATGGCCGCGAAGAAATCCCTGAACGCCAAGAACCTGGAAGCACTCGGCGCACAGCGGCTGGCGCAATTGCTGATCGAGATCAGCTCCGGTGACGCCGCTACCAAGCGTCGCCTGCGCCTCGAGCTGGCAGGTGCGGAAAGCCCGGCGGCTGTCGCGCGCGAGGTGCGCAAGCGCCTTGCGACGATCGCGCGGTCTCGATCGTTCATCGATTGGCAGACGCGACGCGGCCTGGTCGCCGATCTGGAGACGCAGCGCCGGGCGATCGTCGAGCAGGTTGCCGACCGCGATCCGACAGAGGCGCTTGACCTGATGTGGCGCTTTCTCGAGCTGGCAAGCCCGGTCCTGGGACGCTGCGACGATAGTAGCGGCACCGTGATCGCGACCTTCGACGACGCCGTCGATGACCTCGGCAAGATCGCGGCTGCCGCCAAAGCGGAGCCGAGAGCGCTGGCCGATCGCGCCTATCGAGCGCTGATCGACAATGGCTACGGCCAGTATGACGACCTGATCCAGGCGTTGGTCCCGTCTTTGGGCGAGGCAGGGCTCGAGCATCTCAAGCAGCGGATGATCGCCCTGGCGGCCGAACCGGTGCGGCGGCCACGAAGTGACGAACGACGGGTCGTCGGCATGGGAACTGGCGGCGTCATCTACGCGGATGAGATCGAGGAGCGCTCGCGGAAGAGCGCCGCCCGGCTGGCGCTGAAGGACATCGCCGACGCCCAGGGCGACGTCGACGCCTTTATCGGCCAGTACGACGAGCCGACGAGGAGGGTGCCGAGAATCGCCGCCGAGATCGCCGAGCGCCTGCTCGTGGCCGGACGCGCGAACGAGGCGCTCGACATGCTCGATTCGGCCGAGCACGGCCAGCAGCCCTGGCCGGTCTTCGAGTGGGAGGACGCGCGGATCAGCGTTCTCGACGCGCTCGGCCGGGGCGATGAGGCGCAGGCGGCGAGATGGTCGTGCTTCGAGCGCGCTCTGTCGGCGCCTCATCTGAAGGCCTATCTCGAGCGCCTCGCCGACTTCGACGACGTCGTCGCGGAGAAGCGAGCCTTGGCCCATGCCCTGCAGTACCCGAGCCTGCTCCAGGCGCTGGCGTTCCTCGCCTCGTGGCCCGCCTTGAACGAGGCAGCGCGCCTCGTGATCGAGCGCGCCGCGGCGTTGGATGGTGACCACTACGAGATCCTGACGCCGGCGGCAGAGGCGCTGTTCGCCAAGCACCCGCTCGCCGCCACGTTGCTGCTTCGCGCGATGATCGACTTCGCGCTGCTGCGCGCGCGCTCCAGCCGGTACCGCCATGCGGCCCGCCATCTCATGGATTGCGGGACTCTCGCCGCCTCGATCGAGGATTTCGGGGCATTCGAGACCCACGAGGCCTACCTCGCCAGGCTGCGGCGCGAGCATGGCAGGAAGGCGTCATTCTGGAGCCTGATCGGCTGAACGGTGAGGCGGTGCTTCGATGCAACCAGCTGGCGGCGATCGCCGGGTCGGCGCTATACCGCTCGGCATCTCGACGGATTTCAAGAAGCAGCTTGCAGGCGCCGGTGCGGCCCATGAGGCCGTGTCGCTGCCTGCCTATCGCTCATCCGTCACCGGACAACGATATGAAAAGGGCACCAAGCCATGGCGGTTTCAGGGCAGGCGACTGACGGGCAGAGTGATGGACCGCTGCTCTTGCCGGCGGCTGACCTGACGCTGTTCTGTGCCGAGCTGCTGCAAGCTGCCGGCTGCACGGCAGAGGAGGCGCAGCGGGTTGCCGGCCGCCTGATGGTCGCCAACCTCACCGGGCACGACAGTCACGGCGTTGCGCGAATTCCGCGCTATGTCGGCATGGTCGCCGATGGGCTGATCGTGCCGGGCGTGACCGTGACGATCGTGACGGATGGCGGTGCGTTTGCGCTCCTCGATGGCGGTCAGGGTTTCGGTCAGACGGTGGGCGAGCAGGCCGTGGAGATCGGTTGTGCGCGGGCCCATGCGACCGGCATCGCCGTGATCGGCCTCAGCAATGCCGGCCATCTCGGGCGGATCGGCGACTGGGCCGAGATGGCGGCGGCGGAAGGCCTGATCTCCATCCATCTGGTCAATGTGCGGGGCCGGAGCATCGTCGCACCGTTCGGCACGGCCGATCGACGGATGTCGACCTCGCCCTTCTGCATCGGCGTGCCGATGACCGATGCGCCGCCGATGATTCTCGATTTCGCAACGTCGATGGTCGCCGAAGGCAAGGCGATGGTGGCCGCGGCCGGCGGCCCGGTCCTGCCGGCCGGTGCGCTGATCGGCGCTGACGGCCTGCCGACCACCGACCCGGTGGCGCTCTACGGCAGAACTGTCCACGATGCGGCACCCGATCCCGCGATCGGCGATGGCGCGCTCGCCGTCTTCGGCGCTCACAAGGGCTCCGGCCTCAACTTCATGATCGAGCTGCTGGCGGGCGCGCTCACCGGCAGTGGCGTCAACCGCACGCTCAAGGATGATGCGGTCAAGCCCTTCGCCAACGGCATGCTCTCCATCTACCTCGACCCCGAGCGCTTCGCCGGCCGCGAGGCGTTCGAGGCAGAGGTCCGCGACTATGCCGACTATGTGCGCAGCGGGCGGCCAGCGCCCGGCCACAAGGCGGTGCTGCTGCCCGGCGACAAGGAGCGCGGGCTCAGGGCCGAGCGCGAGAAGTCCGGCATTCCACTCGCACCCGGGACCTGGCGTGGCCTGGTCGAGCTGGGCCGCAAGCTGGGCGTCGAGCCTGCCGCCATCTGACCAGGCGGTCTCTCCCGCCGGCCAGACCCGACGACCGCAGCAGGAGACACTCAGCCAGCCGAGATCCCGAGCCGGCGCATCTTCTCCCAGAGCGTCGTCCGCGAGACGCCGAGCCGGTTCGCGGCATCCTGGATGGCGCCAGCGGTGGCCTGCAACGTCTGGGCGATATGCTCCCGCTCGGCGGCGTCGCGCACCTCGGCCAGGGTCATCGACAGCTCTGCTGGCGCCGTGAGGGCCGGTGCCGGCCGGCGTGCCGCTTCATCCGGGAAGAGGTCGGCGGCGGTCACGATATCCGCTTCGGCCAAGGCCACCGCGCGCTCCACGCGATTCTCCAGCTCGCGGATATTGCCCGGCCAGTCATAGGCCATGGCTGCCGCCGGCGCGTCGTCGGCTACCCGCATCGCCCGGCCGCGCAGCCGCGGCCCGGCCTTCTCGACGAAGCGCTGCAGCAGCGGGCCGATCTCGGCAGCACGGTCGCGGAGTGACGGCAGGCGCACGGTCACCACGTTGATGCGATACCAGAGATCCTCGCGAAAGCTGCGGCCTGCCACCTCGGCCTCGAGGTCACGATGCGTGGCGCAGACCAGCCGGGCCTGAAAACGGATGGCACCCTTGCCGCCGAGGCGGGTGAACTCGCGCTCCTGAACGAGGCGCAGCAGCTTGGCCTGCAGGCCGGCGTCGAGCTCGCCGATCTCGTCGAGAAAGAGCGTGCCGCTGCCGGCCTGCTCGGCCAGGCCCTGATGGCGCTCGTGGGCGCCGGTGAAGGCGCCTCGCTCGTGGCCGAACAGCGCCGAGTCGACCAGCTCCGGGGCCAGTGCGGCGCAGTTGACGGCGATGAACGGGGCAGCACTGCGGCTGCTCGCGGCATGGAGGAAGCGGGCTGCGACCTCCTTGCCGGTGCCCGTCTCGCCGAGCAGCAGCACCGGCAGGTCGAGATCGGCCACGCGCTCGAGCACGCGGCGGGTCGCCTGGGTCGCGGGCGACAGGCCGAAGCTCGAGAAGAGCCGAGCGTCGTCCGGCACCGCTGCCTCGACGCCGCTTTCGCCTGAGCGAGCACCGGCCTCGAGCTTGGCCACCAGCTCGTCCAGGTCGAAGGGCTTGATCAGGTAGTCGCGAGCACCGGCCCGCACCAGGCGCACCGCCTGATCGACGCCGCCATGCGCGGTCATGAAGATCGTCGGCACGGCACCGGCGCGGGCGAAGACATCGGCCATCAGCTGCTCGCCATTGGCGTCCGGCAGGCGGATGTCGCAGATCACCATGTCGGGCGTCTGCCGCGCCAAGGCGGCGAGCGCTGTGCGGCCGCTGGACGCCAGCTGGGCATGCCAGCCCTCCAGCTTCAGCCGCTGCACGAGCGAGGGGCCGAGAATCTCGTCGTCCTCGATCACCAAGATGAGCCCGCGCGTCGTCATGCAGCACCCTTGGTCAAGGCATCGTCACCGGCGGATGCTGCCGTCCCGATCGGCAGACGTACGGCAACGACCGTGCCGTCGCCCGATCGGCTCTCCACCTTGATCCGGCCGCCGATATCCTCGAGCAGCCGGGTCACCATCCAGAGCCCCAGGCCCTTGTGGTCGACCATGGGCGCCAGCCTGGCGCCGTCGACCAGGAACGCCAGAACGCTGTCTGGCATGCCGGGTCCGCTGTCGCTGATGGTGAAGACCGTCGCATCGCTATCTTGGCTGGCACCGAAGGACAGGTGGCCCCCCTCGTCACAGGCCTTGCAGGCATTCAACAACAGATTCAAGAGAATCTGGCGAAGCGCGTCCGCGTCGACGGCGATCGCTGCCAGGGGCGCCGACGGCCATTCGACCGTAATGTTGCGGCGGCGCGCCTCAGGCGCGATGAGCAGGCGCAGGTCATGCAGGTCGTCGGCGGTGAAACCCATCCGGCCGGCGTCCGGCCGGTAGGTCGTGAGCATCGTATCGGCGACCCGACCGATCGAGCGCAGCCCGCGCTCGACCAGATCGAGCGTCTCGGCGCGCACCGCCGCATCTTCGCCGAAGCGTCGCAAGGTCGAGACGCCGTTGAGGAGACCGGCGAGCGGGTTCCTGACCTCATGCGCCAATCCGGCCGCGAGCTTGGCGAGCAGCGCATTGCGCTCCTTCTCGCCGATGTCGCGCAAGGCCAGGTTGCGCGCCGCCTCGGCATCGAGCCGCGTCTTCACGGCGTCCTCGAGCCGGCCGACCTCGCCCTTGCGGCCATTGGCGAGCGTTGCTGGCGCCGATGCCGTCTCAGCGGTGAGCTCGCGTGCCAGATGGTCGAGTGGCGCCAGGGCACGTCGGGTCAAAGCATAAGTGAGAGCGGCTGCGACTGCCGCCAGCACCAGGTCGATGATCAGCGCCCAGCGCTGCGCGCGATCGCTGGCCGCGCTGATCTCGCTGGTATCCAGCGCGGCGGCGATGCTCAGCACGCCACCCTCCACCGGATACGCCTTGGCCGCCAGCGCTCGGTTCCGCTCGCTGTCCAGGACGAACGCGAGCTCGCCGGTCGGCGGGGTGGCCGCGCGTTGCAGGAGCTCGGCCAGCTGCGGCGCCGGCAGGGCCTGCTCGCCCAGCACGACGCTGCCACCGGTCTCGCCGTCGGCCGTAGCCGTCCAGCTGAGCGCCAGCATCTGCTCGGCAACCGCTTCTTGCACCAGGAGCTTGTCCTGCAGCCGCGCCTCGACGGCGGCCGCTCCTTGATCGAGCAGCCGGCCGGCCGTGTCGGCAATGGCATCGAGGAAGAGGCTCGCTTTTGCCTCGAGCGTGGCGACGTCGCGCGCTTCGAGCAACCGCAGCCCGACCTGCGTCGTCACCAACGCCACCGCGAACATACCGATTGCGACACCCAAGGGCAGCGTTCGGGTCAGCGACCAGCGGCGCAACCAAGTGCCAGGACCCGTCGGCTCGCCCTCGCTCGGATCGCGATCATCAGCAGCCTCAGCCAAGCGTCAGCGATCCACGCACAAGAGGCGGCTCAGGCGACCAGCACATCGCCGCGAAAGCCCGGGATGATGCGATCCTGCCAGAACGTGCCGTAGGCGTTGATCCTGGCCGGCTGCGGCGGCATGCCCATGATCACGGCAGTGATCTTGGCATGCTGGCGGGGCATGAAGGCCCTGAACGGTGCCATGGGCTTGGTCTGGTGCTCGAGCTCGAGACCGACCTCCTCGGCAACCTGCATCAGCGCCTGGCATTGCACCTCGCTCGGCCGACCGACCAGCGTGACGGCGTCGAGCGGCCACAAGCCCGTGCGCATGGCCCAGACGGCGAGGCGCTGGGTGCGCCTGGTGCCGTCATGGATGATGGCGCAACGTCGCTCGGCGGGCGTGGCCGTGCCGACGAAGAGCTTGGGGCCGGCATGCCGTTCCGCGAGGCTGAAGAGCTTGTCGGCCAATCGGTCCTCGAATACGGGAATCGTGATGTGGGCACCATGATGACACCAGCCATCCGTCGGCAACAGCAATAATTCCCGACGCCCGGCATCGGGGCAGGGGATCAGCTTCAGCGGATCGCCCTCCTCGTAGATCATCGTGAACGGCGCCTTGCCGTCGCAGGTGGCCGCTCGCGTATCGGCGACTGCCGTGGCGAGGCAGGCCTTGATGCTGTCGCTCGCTTGGGCAATTCGCGCCGTCTCCAGGCAGGACGTGTCGATCACGGCGATGGCCGTTGCCGGCACGCCGCGCTCGACCGCGAGACGCCAGGCGCGGGCCGCCACCGGACAGTCGTTGGCGCCGATCACCGGGAAGCGAACGGCCGAGTAGCCGGGCTCGACATCGGCCCCGTCTTCGCTCGCCTCCTCATCGCTGGCCGTTTGACCCGTGATCAGCCGGCGCAAGCTCTCGGACAGCGGCAGCGCGCTACCCTTGTCGCCCGTAGTCGAGGTGCCGGGAGCTGTCACGGCGGCGGCTGATCCATCCTTGCCCGCGGCACCCGGCACCGCTTCGTCCGCTGCTTGGGTGGATGCCGGCTGCGCTGCCGCGAAGGCACTGACGCCTTCGGCCTCGGGTTCGTCAGCCTTGCGGAGGCGTGCCTCGAGCGGGGCTGCCATGCGCGGCAATATCCCGGCGAGCGCGTCGCTGCGGCTGCGCAAGGGTGCGCCCGAGATATAGGCGGCCCGGCCGAGCAGGTGGCCGGCCACCGGCATGGTGGCGATCAGGAAGAGGATGGTCAGCACCGCCACCAGCGTCGCGTCGAACGACCCCTTGGTCACCGCGGCACCGGCGAGCACGAGCCCGGCACCCAGCGTTCCGGCCTTGGTGGCGGCGTGCATCCGCTGAAAAGGATCTTGAAAGCGCAGCACGCCCAACGTGGCGACGAGCAGGAAGACGGTGCCGGCGACCTTCAACAGCAGCGCCAGAAGAGCGGTCATGACGGGCTCCTTTTCTTCCTCTCGAGGAACGCGGCAAAGGCGATGGTGGCGACGAAGGCGATGAGTGCCAGGCCCAGGCCCACATCGAGGAACTCCCGCCTGCCGGTCATGACGGCGGTGAGCGCGCAGGCGGCGACCGCAAGGCCGGTCAGCATGTCGAGGGCGATGAACCGATCCGCATGCCCGGGACCGACGATCATCCGAAAGGCGGCACCGACCAGCGCCAGCGTGAGCACCAGCAAGAGGATCAGCGCCACCGACGTGACCATGCCGTCGAGCGTCGCGACCCAGCCGAGCGCAGCCATGGGCGTGTCGGGTAGCGTCTCGCTCATTGCTCGATCCTCTTGATGAGCCGCTCGAAGCCGTCCTTGATGTCCCGCACCACCGCTTCCGCAGTGGGCGTATCGAGCACGTGGACGTAGAGCGTCTTGCGGTCGTCGGCGACGTGAAGCGCCGTCGTGCCGGGCGTGAGCGTGACCAGATTGGCGAGCGTCGCGATGCCGAGATCCGTCTTGAGGTCGATCGGAACGGCGACGATCGCAGGCTCCAGCCGGCTGGTCGACGACAGCGCCGCCATCGCCACCCGCCAGGCCGAAACCACGAGTGCCACCAGGAAGGTGAAGAGGAGCGTGACCAACGGCACGATGCGCCGGAGCACGCGGACCACGGCGAAGCCCGTCATTGCAGATCTCCCGTTTCGACCAGTTTCAGGTGTTTGTCCTCGGTCTCGACCCCGATCTCGACATCGGCTGTGGGATCGAGCGTCGGTTGGTCGAGCGCAGGCGGCGGCTCGGCCAGCTGGACCGCTGCCGGCACGGCGTCGGGAAAGACGGCGGCGATGTAGAGCTGCGGCTCGACCAGGACGAGCGCCGCCTGCTCGGCCAGCGTCACGAAAGGCTGGGCGAAGAGGCCCATGGCGACCGTGACCGCACCCAGTGCTGCGATCGGCAGCAGCATGACGAGCGGCACGGCGCGCGGCCGCGTGCGCACGATGGGCGACGCCTTCCAGAACGCCTCCATCCAGATCTTGCTCATCGAGAAGAGCGTCAGCAGGCCAACCAGGAGTGCTACGGCCGCGAGCCAGCCCATGTCCTCGCGCAGCGCCGGCTCGATCACCAGGAACTTGGCCCAAAAGCCCGAGAGCGGCGGCAGGCCGGCGAGCGACAGGGCCGGGATCAAGAAGAGGACGGCGAGCCAGGGATGCGAGCGCAAGAGCCCGCCGCTCTTCTTCAGGTCATCGGTGCCGCCGGCCCGCTGGATGGCGCCAGCGACCAGGAAGAGGTTCGCCTTCACGATGATGTGGTGGACGATGTAGAAGGCCGCACCCAGAAGTGCTGCCTGGGTGGCGATCGCGAGGCCCATCAGCATGTAGCCGATCTGGCTGATGATGTGGAACGAGAGGATCCGCCGCACGTTCCACTGCACGGCCGCACCCAGGACACCGGTGATCATGGTCGCGGCAGCAATATACGCGATCAACAGGCGCAGGCCGTCGCCGTCCAGGGCGAAGAGCAGCGTGAAGACGCGAAAGCAGGCATAGACGCCGACCTTGGTCAGCAGGCCCGCAAAGATCGCGGCAACCGCGATCGGTGCCGTGTGGTAGCTCGCCGGCAGCCAGAAGAAGAGCGGGAACACGCCGGCCTTGATCCCGAAGGCGGCGAGGAAGAGCAGTGCCGTCGCCATCAGGCCCGGCGAGAGCTGCATGGTCGGCAGGATCATCGCCAGGTCGGCCATGTTCAGCGTGCCGGTGGCGCCGTAGAGCAATGCTATGGCGATCAGGAAGACGATGGTGCCGAAGAGGTTGAGTGCGGCGTAGCGAATGGCGCCATCGATCTGCGGCTTGGTGCGGCCGAGCACGAGCAGGCCCAAGGAGGTGATCAGCATCACCTCGAACCAGACATAGAGATTGAAGATGTCGCCGGTCAGGAAGGCGCCGTTGACGCCCATGATCAGGCCATGAAAGAGCGGGTGGAAGCCGGCACGCTCCTGCCGCTCGCCGATCGAGGCCAGGGCAAAGACGCCGACCGCCAGCGCCAGCAGGCCGCTGACCATGACCAGTGCCGCGCTCAGCGGATCGGCCACGAAGCTGATGCCGAAGGGGGCAACCCAGCTGCCGAACTGCTTGGCGATGATGCCGTTGTCCAGAACGGTCCAGAGCAGGTTGATCGATGCTACGAGCAGCAGCACGAGGCCCACCAGGCCGATCCGCCGCTGGATGCCGGGATGGGTCCAAAAGCAGGCGGTGAGCGCTGCGGTGGCGATCGGGATCAGCACCGGCCAGAGAAGAGCGAGGCCGTCAGCCATTGGCGGTGGTCCCTTGTGGAGCAACTGGGTCCGGCGCGCCGAGAGATTCGGCCGCCGTCATGTCGCGGGCATCGAGCGTGCCGAGACGCTTGTGGGCGACGACGATGAGCGCCACGGCGAAGGCGGTGAGCGCGAAGCCGATGACGATGGCGGTGAGCACCAGCGCCTGCGGCAAGGAGTTCGCCGCATCGGCTGCCAGCACCTGGGCACCCGACTCGATCACCGCAGGTGTCGTGCTGCCGATCCGGCCGGCGAGGAAGATCAGGAAGATGGCGCCGTTGGTGAGCAAGGTGAGGCCCAGCACCAGCCGCACGACATGCCGGGACAGCATCATGTAGAGCCCGCAGCCGAAATAGGCGCCGATCGCGATGGCGTAGACGAGGGTCATTCCGGCTCCTCCACGTAGAGGCGAAACATGAAGGCGAGGACGCCGCCGACGACGACGAGATAGACGCCGATATCGAATGCGATGGTCGTGCCGAGCTTCAAGTTGGTGATGCCCAGGGGCAGGCTGCCCCACTGATGGGTGAGGAACGAATCGTCGAGCACGATGCCGGGCACGCCGCTCAAGAGCGCGATGATCAGCCCGATGCTCATGAGGACGATCGGGTGAACGATCAGCCGGCGCTTGGCGGCGTCAACGCCCATGGCAAGTGCCAAGGTGGCAAACGCGGCCGCACCCACGAGGCCGCCGACGAAGCCACCGCCCGGCTCGTTGTGGCCGCGCAGCAGCAGCCAGAGCGAAGCCAGGAGCATGAGCCCGAAGAAGAGCTTGGCAGTCGCGGTAAGCACGATCGAGCGCATCGGTCAGCGGTCCTTGGCAGCAGAGACGGGGGCAGCAGAGACGGGCAGGTCGTTCTGGGGCAGTGACGTGGCGAGCGCTGCCTCGCGTCGCTTGCCGATGGCGGGTGCGAGAATGGCCCAGGCGGCGATCGCGGCGAAGGCCACGACGGCGATCTCGCCGAACGTGTCGAGCGCCCGGAAATCGACCAGGATGACGTTGACGACGTTTCGGCCATAGGCCTCGAGCAGGCTCGTCTCGGCGAAGTACTGGGTGAGCGAGAGATCGAAGGGCTTGCTCTTGATCCAAAGGATGGTGACGACCATCAACGCGGCGAAGCTGGTGGCGATCCCGGCATCGACCAGCTTCTCGCGCCCGGTCCGCGTGCTCGCGGTCACGATCGGCAGCCGCATCAGCACGCCGGTGATGATGACGACGAACAGCGTCTCGACGGCAAACTGGGTCAGCGCCAGATCCGGTCCGCCATTGAGCAGGAAGACGATCGCCAGGCCATAGCCGGCGAGGCCCACGGCGATGACCGAGGTGATGAGCGAGCTCGACGCAGCGGCGATCACCGCGCCGACGATGATGAGCACCGAGACGATGGCGAGATAGGGGCGGAAGGGCTCAGCCGATACGGTCGGCCAGATCGAATCGCCGTTCGCCAGCAGCCCGTAGGCCAGGAGGCCGGTGACCGAGCCGGCGGTGACGGCAGCGTAGAAGCGCAGATCACCGTTCTGCAGGGAGGCCGTCGAGCGCCGGGCGAGATCGAGCGTGCCGGCCAGGACAACGTCGTAGCCGCGATCGGTCAGCAGTCGATCGAAGATGCGGCGGCGCCGGAGCGCTATGTGGATCGGGTCCCAGAACCAGGCCAGGAGGCCGCCCATGGCAACGACCAGCCCAGACAGCGCCAGCATCGGCGTGAGGCCGTGCCAGAGCTTGAACGACGCCTGGAGCGGAGCGCCGTAGATGGCAGACGCCGCCGGCTGGACCAGCGGCTCGGCGATCAGCCAAGGCGCGAAGCCGAGCGTCACGCCGATCAGCCCGAGGGTCAGCGGCGGCAGCGTCAGGCCCGGCGTCTCGCCATGCTTGATCGTGAGCGGTCGGCGCGGCTTGGCGAAGAAGGGCCGGAGCACGATGACCGCGGCGACCGCCACCATGACGGCGTTGACCAGGACGCCGGTGGCGACCGCGATCATCGTGAACGAGGAGTCGAGCTTGGCCTCGAAGAGATACTCCTTCGAGATGAAGCCCAGGAACGGCGGCAGGCCGGCCATCGAGAAGCTCGCCAGAATGGTGGCGGCGGCCGTCAGCGGCAGCGCCTTGGCCAGTCCACCAAGACGGTTGAGGCGGGTGACGCCGGTGGCGTGGATGACGATTCCGGCACAGAAGAAGAGCGTCGCCTTGTAGAGCGCATGGGCGATGATGAAGCCCACGACGGCGATCGAGGCGACCTCGCCGTCGAGCCCGATGAGCATCACCGTGGTGCCGAGCGCTGCCACCGTCGAGAAGGCGAGCACGCCCTTGAACTCGACCGCGCGCAGCGCCTGCAACGCCGCGAGCAGCATGGTGGCGCCACCGAAGCCGACCAGCAAAGGCCCGAACCACGCCGCCTGGCTGAAGACCGGGTCGAAGCGGGCGAGCAGGTAGATGCCGAGCTTCACCATCGTCGCCGAGTGCAGGTAGGCCGAGGCCGGGGTGGGCGCCGCCATGGCGTTGGGCAGCCAGAAGTGGAACGGTGCCTGGGCGGACTTGGTGAAGGCGCCGATCAGCACGAGGACGATGATCACCGGGAAGAGCGGGCTCGTGACCAGCGCCGAGCTGTCGGCGATGAGCGCGCTGATCGAGAAGGTGCCGGCGGTGACGCCGATCAGGATGATGCCGGCCAAGAGCGCCAGACCGCCGCCGACGGTGACCAGCAGCGACTGCAGCGCCGCCTTTCGGGCCGCAGCACTGGTGCTG
The DNA here is from genome assembly GCA_942491185.1 of uncultured Alphaproteobacteria bacterium. Taxonomy (GTDB): domain Bacteria; phylum Pseudomonadota; class Alphaproteobacteria; order Geminicoccales; family Geminicoccaceae; genus SLRI01. The sequence continues at coordinate 42,980 of CALOAB010000026.1, forward strand.
TCGAAGCCGACCAGCAGGAAGGAGAGGAAGCTCGTGATCTCCCAGAAGACGAAGACGACGATCAGATTGTCGGCGAGCACGGTGCCCAGCATCGCCGTCATGAAGAGCAGGATGTAGAGCAGGAACTGGGCGCGAGCGAAGGGGGTCTTGCCGTCGAAATAGGCTGCCGCGTAGAGCGTCACCAGCGTGCCGATGCCGGTGATCAGCAGCGTGAACAGCAGTGAGAAGCCGTCCAGGCGAAAGGTCAGGTCGATGCCGAGCGATGGCACCCAACGCAGCGTCTCGACGATCGGGCCGGCGCCCACCGCCGCCACCTGGCTGACGAAGTAGACGCAGAGCAGCGCCGGCACACTCGCCGCCACGAGACCACCGACGGCCCGCAGCCGAACGGCCAGGAACGGTGCGGCAATGGACCCGACCAGGCTCGAGAGCAGTACGATGGCAAGCGACACGATCGACTTTCTCCATTCACGACGTCACGCCCACCGGTGAGCAAGCGTCGTGCCAGAAGAAAAATTCGTTGTTTATCAATAAGATAAGAAAATGAGTGGCGAGAGCGTTCGAGATTCCGAACGGCGCTTGGCGCTACCACGTTCGGAATTCCGAACGCCCGACGGCGCCTCTGACCTGCAGCCCGCGGCCGACGCTCCGGCTGGGGCGGCCCGTCAGCCGGCCCGGCGCACGCCGATGGCGACACTGGCCTGGCCGCTCATCGAGACGAGGCGCCCCGACTCGGTCACGCAATAGGGCTCGTTGGTGGTGTGGCCGACCAGCCGACCGTCGCGCAGCACCTTGGTGGCGAAATTGACCACGGCACCGTCGCGGCGTGGCGCCAGCCAGACGGCGTTCGAGACGCTGATGCCGACCAGGCGGTCGGCCGCATCGATGTGCAGCGCGTCCTCCGCACCGAGCCGGACCGCCATCCCGGCCTCGAGCCGAAGCTCGAAATCGGCCCGATCGGGAGGCGCCATGCAATCCATGGCCACGCCCGCCGCGATGGCCGCGATCCCGCCGATGGGATGGATGGCGTTGTGCAGGACCGCCACCCGGTGACCGCGCCGCTCGTCGGTGAGCAGGGCCGAGCCGAGATCGCCACGGCCCGCCACGAAGGCGCTGTTCTGCGCGTGCAGCCGTCCCTGCCGATCGAGGGCGATGAGCCCGGCATCCGCCTCGGGGTGGTGCGCCAGCTCCGTCTCGACGGCCTGCCTGGGATCGGCGCCCGACGCCAGTCGGGCGAGCACCGCCTCGTTCAACGGCCGCTCGGCGCCGTCGCCCGGCATGTTCGGCAGGCGATGGCCGGTGACCAGGCCATGCGCCGCATCGCCCGGCGTAAACTGGGCCAGCGGTGCCGGTCGGTCCGGACCGCTCGACATCAGGGCCGCGAAACGCGCGGCCGCGATATCTGGCGGCGGCGGCGCACCCGTCCGCTCGCCCTCGACGAACAATGTGCTGGTGCCGCCACGCTGGGTCTCGGCGCGCAGCAGGTCACCCGTCTGGCTGATCACGACGAAGCTCACGAACCCACCGATGGCGCCCCGGGCCACCCGCTCGACCGCCTCGAGCGCGCGAAAGGCGGCAAGCCCGGCGCTCTCGCCCGTGGTCGCGATGCCGATCGTCATGCCGCCACCAGATGATCGGGCGCCGCCTCTTTGAGCGGGCCGCGCGGCATGGTGGCCAGATCGAGCTTGGGCAGGGCACCGCGCTTGCGCGTCGGATCGGGGATGGGCACGGCCGCGAGCAGCGCTCTGGGTATAGACATGCAGCGGCTCGTTGAGGACGGCCTGGCGCGGCCCCATCTCGACGATCCTTCCGCGCTGCATGACGGCGACCCGGTGCGCCATCTCCTCGACCACCGCCATGTCGTGGCTGATGAAGAGGTAGGCCAGGCCCAGGCTCTGCTGCAGCTCGAGCAGCAGCTCCAGCACCTGCGCCTGGACCGAGACGTCGAGGGCGGAGGTCGGCTCGTCGGCGACGATCAGCTTGGGATTGACGCCCAGCGCACGGGCGATGCAGACCCGCTGCCGCTGCCCGCCGGAGAACTCGTGCGGGTAGCGGCGGATCTGGTCGCTGGTGAGGCCGACCCGAAGGAACAGCGCCTCGATGCGGTCCTTCAGCTCGCTGCCGCTGGCGATGCCGTGGATGACCATCGGCTCGGCCACGATGTCGCCGACGCTGATCCGCGGGTTGAGCGAGGCATAAGGGTCCTGGAAGATCATCTGCATCTGCCGGCGCGCGCGCCTGAGACCCGCCGGACCGAGCTTGCGGACGTCGATGCCATCGACATTGATCTCGCCGCGGTCGACATCGATCAGCCGCAGGACGGCGCGCCCGGTGGTCGACTTGCCCGAGCCGCTCTCACCGACGATCGCGAGCGTCTCGCCGGCATGCAGCGTGAAGCCGACATCGTCCATCGCCAGCACGCCCGAGTCGCCGCCGAGGCCGAAGGCGCTGAGCCAGGACGAGCCGGCGAAGCGCTTGCTCATGCCCTGGGCGTCGACCACCGTGGTGCGCCGATCGACGGGCACCGGCTCGGCCACCACCGTCCGCGGCGACGCCGTGGTCGCATAGCCGCCGAGCCGCGGCACTGCCGCGAGCAGGCGCTGCGTGTAGGCATCATGGGGCCGCGCAAAGATGGTCTCGACCGGTCCTTCCTCGACCTCGCGGCCGCGGTTCATGACGACGACCCGGTCGGCCATCTCGGCCACCACGCCCATGTCGTGGGTGATCAGGATGATGCTGGTGCCGAACTGGGTCTTGAGATCCCGCATCAGGTCGAGGATCTGGGCCTGGACGGTGACATCCAAGGCGGTCGTCGGCTCGTCGGCGATGAGAATGTCGGGCTCGGTCGCCATGGCCATGGCGATCATCACCCGCTGGCGCATGCCGCCCGACAGCTCGTGCGGGTACTGCCTCAGCCGCTGCCGCGGCTGGCCGAGCCCGACGAGCTCGATCATCTCCATGGCACGGGCGTCGGCCGCCGACTGGCTCATGCCCCGATGCTCGACCAGCCCCTCGGTCAGCTGGCGGCCGATGGTCAGCACCGGATTGAGCGACGTCATCGGCTCCTGGAAGATCATGGTCAGCCGATCGCCGCGCAGCTTGCGCAGCTGCTCCTCGGGCAAGGTCAGCAAATCCTGGCCCATGTATTCGGCCGTGCCGCTCTCGAGGCGCGCACTGCGCCGGGGCAGGAGGCCGAGCAGCGCCAGGCTGGAAACGCTCTTGCCGGAGCCGCTCTCGCCGACGATGGCGAGCGTCTCGCCCTTTTCCAGCGTGTAGCTGAGGCCCTGGACGGCCCGGTTGAGCCGGCTGCCGCGGCCGAACGTCACCGAGAGATTGTCGACGGTGAGGATGGGGGCCGCCATCGCTCAGCGCTGCCGCTGGCGGGGATCGAGCACCTCGCGGATGCCGTCGCCCAGGAGGTTGAATCCCAAGACCGTTATCGCGATCGCGACGCCCGGAAAGATCATCATCCAGGGCGCTCTGGAGATCAGATCGCGCGACGATGAGAGCATGAAGCCCCATTCCGGCTGCGGCGGCTGTGCACCCAGGCCGAGGAAGCTGAGCCCAGCCGCAGCCAGCACCGCGGTCGAGATGCCGAGCGTGCCGACGACGATCAGCGTCGGCACGACGTTGGGCAGCAAATGGCGGAAGATCAGCCGGAGATGGCCCGCACCGCCGGCGATCGCCGCCTCGAAATAGGGCTTGCTGCGCTCGACCAGCACCACGCTGTGGGTGATCCGGGCGTAGAACGGGATGGACGCGATGCCGATCGCGATCATGGCGTTGGTCAGGCCGACGCCGAGAATGGCGAGGCAGGCCAGGGCGATGACGATCTCGGTGAACGAGAAGAGGACATCGACCAGCCGCATCAAGACCCGCTCGGTCCAGCCACCGGCGTAGCCGGCGACGAGGCCGAGCAGGAGGCCCGAGGTCAGTGAGATGCCAACGGCGATGGTGCCGATCTGCAGGGTCAACCGGGCGCCGTAGAGGATGCGCGAGAACAGGTCGCGGCCGAAATCGTCGGTGCCGAACCAATGCGCCATGGATGGTGGCTGCAATCGCGGTCCCGCCGCCATGCGGAGCGGATCGAAAGGCGCAATGACGGGTGCGAGCGCGGCGCTCACCACCAGCAGTGCCACGACGGCGATGCCGATCGCACCGGACGGGCTCTTGAGCAGCGACCACCAGAACGAGCGTGTGCCGAGATCGCCGGCGGCAGCCACCACGGGATCGGCGCGGGCGGCCATCAGCCGTACCTGATCCGTGGGTCGAGGAAGGCGTAGGCCACGTCGATGATCACCGAGACGCAGACGACGATGGTGGCGAAGAACAGGATGAAGCCCTGGATCAGCGGGTAGTCCCGGGCGAAGACCGCCTCGATGGCGAGCCGGCCCACGCCGTTCCAGGCGAAGACGTTCTCGACGACGATCGCACCACCCATCAGGTAGGCGAACTGAAAGCCGAGCAGCGAGACGATGGGCACGAGCCCGGCCCGGAGCGCGTGGCGGTAGAGGACGATGGTGCGCGGCAGGCCCTTGGCCTGGGCGGTGCGCACGAAGTCCTGGTCGAAGATGTCGATCATCGCCGAGCGGGTGAGCCGCGCCAGCACGGCGGCGTTGGCCAGACCCAGCGTCAGCGCTGGCAGGATCATGCTGCGCCAGTCGGAGCCGGCGACCGGAAACCAGCCGAGCTGCAAGGCGAAGAAGAAGAGCAGCAGCAGGCCCAGCCAGAAATGCGGCATCGAGACCCCGATGATGGCGATCAGCATGGCGCCGACATCGAGCGCCGTGCCGCGGTGCAGGGCCGCGAAGAAGCCGAGGCTCATGCCGATGAGCACGGCGATGGCGAGGCTCGCGGTCGCCAGCATCAGCGTCGCCGGAAAGCGGGCGAGCAGGACGTCGAGCACGGGCTGGTTGCCGACGATGGTGCGGCCGAGATCGCCCTCCAGCAGCCGGCCGAGATACATGAAGTACTGGATGTGGATCGGCTGATCGAGGCCCAAGGCCACCCTGGTCGCCTCGATCTGCTCGGGCGTCGACTGGAAGGTGGCGTACATGATCTGCACGGGATCGCCCGGCACCGCGTGGATCAGCAGCGTCACGGCGATCGTGGCGATCCAGATGGTGACGGCGGCGGCCGCCAGGCGCTGGATGATGTAGCGAAGCATCGACACGGGATGCCCGAGCGTGTCCCGACCGGCGGAGCGCCGGCCGGGACGGTGCTCGGCTCAGCCCTTGATCTGCACGTCGGCGAATTGCGGGTGCAGGAAGGGACCGATCACGAAGCCCTCGACCTCGGGCCGGACGGCGAACACCCATTCCCAGCCGGGCGTGTAGAGCCCGACATGGACGGCGTTCTCCATCAGGTACTGGATCACGTTCTGCACGGCCACCAGCCGGCCTTCGGGATCGATGGTGGTGCGGGTCAGCTCGAGCATCTCGTCGAGCTCGGGCGTGCTGTAGCCGGAATAGGCACCGGGCGAATGCCAGAGCGCATAGAGAATGTCCGGGTCGTACCAGGACCAGGTCATCATGTCGAAGGTGCCGGGGCTCGGATCGTCCGGGCTCTCGTTCTGCTCACGAACCCGGGCGTTCATCGTGCCGATGTCCATGATCTCGATCGAGGCGGCGATGCCGACCTGGGCCAGCTGTGCCTGGAAGATCTCGGCGAGCTTGTGCCGGTTGCCGCCGGTCCAGACATACATCGTCGTCTCGAGCGGGTTGTCCGGCCCGTAGCCGAGCTCGGCCAGGAGCTCGATGGCTTTCTCAGGGTTGTACTCGTAGCCGAACTGCGCGCAGAACTCCTGGTCGTTGCCGAAGACGCCGCGGGCGATCGGGCACCATTCACGCTGGCTCAAGCCCCCATAGATGATGTCGATCGCCATCTCCGGGTCGGTGCCATAGGCCACGGCCTGGCGTGCCCGGATGTCGTCGAAGGGCGGCCGGGAGATGGCGAACTCCCAAAACACGTTCTGGCCCGTGTTCTCGGCGACGACGATCTCGAGCTCGCCAGCCTCGCGGATGGCCGGGATGTCGTCGAAGGGCGGCTCGGCGATGTGCACCTCGCCAGTGGTCAGTGCTGCGAGCCGGGTCTGCGGCTCCGGCACCGTGCGCACCAGCAGCCGGTCGACATGCGGCGGACCAGGGTTCTCGAGTGGCCGGCCGAAATTCACGTAGTCGGGGTTCTTCTCGAGCGTGACCGTGTCGCCCTTGATCCACTCGACGAGCTTGAACGGACCGGTGCCGATGGCGGTCGTGCTGCCGAAGGTCTCAGGCTCGACGCTGTCGCAGACCATCGACGAGAAGCTGTCGGCGAGGAACGGCAGGAACGCGCCGAACTTGCTCGCCAGATCGACCCTGAAGGTGACATCGTCGATGACCTCGACCGTCTCGATCGGCCCCCAGGCGGTCTGGGTGAGGCTGGCGCTGTCGGGATCGAAGGCGCGGTCGATGGTGAACTTCACGTCCTCGGCCGTGAAGGCTGTGCCGTCGTGGCAGAGAATGCCCTCGTTCAGCGTGAAGGTGTAGGAGAGCCCGTCCTCGCTCTGCTCATAGCCGCTCGCCATGTTCGGCTGCGGCTGGCCCTCCATGTCGAAGGCCAGAAGCGTGTCGTAGATCTGGTCCCAGACCTGCATCGAAAGCGTGCTGGTGGCGCGATGCGGGTCGAGCGAATCGATGTCGCCATAGCGTGCCCAGACGAGGTCCTGGGCCTCGGCCGAGCTGGCGAACGGTCCGGTCGTCGAGAGCAGGGCGGTGGCGAGCGCCGCGAGCGTGAGCGCGGGCCGCCTCGAAAGTCGGCGCATAGAAGACGTCCTCCGGTGGCTGGTCCGGCATGTCGGCAGCCGGTCGCACGGAACCCTGCACGGCGGCACGACACGTCGTCAAAGAAATTTCGTTTCTGCAGCTTCAAATTTCAAAAATGACTCATTTGTCGTCGGGCGCGCGGCCTGCCGTTCGACCTTTGCAATCAGGCCTCGAGCGGATGGACCAGCTCGCCCCACTCGTCGTGAATGGCGTCGATGCGCTTCAGCCGCTCGATCGCCGCTTCGCCGAGATAGGCGCCGAGCGAGGCGCAGAGATAGCCGATCAGGCTCACCGCCGCCGTGGTCGAATCGAACATGGCGGTGCCGGTGCTGCGCACCCGAAGCGTCACATTGCCCTCACGCCCGACGGCAAAGGCGCCGTCGGTGAGGTAGAGCAGCCGGGCACCGGCGGCGGTCGCCGAGGCCACGATGTTGCGCAAGGAGCGGGTGCGGCGGCCGACGGCGAAGGCCAGCATGACGTCCTGCCCGGTGATCGAGGCGAACTCCTCCGGCACCGAGAAGCCGCCCAAGGGGATCATCCGGATGTCGGTCCGCACCTTGATCAGCTGCGAGCGGGCGAAATGGGCGAGCGAGTAGTTGTCGCCGAAGCCCACCACCCAGAGCTTCTCGGCATTGGCCAGCATGCGCACGGCCAGTGCCAGCTCGTCCGAGCGCTGCTGCTCGATGGTCGAGACCAGGTTCTGCAGCTCGGTCTGCAAATGCTGGCCGAGCTCCAGGCGCTTGCCGGCGTGGCGGGAGAGGGCGGGGCCGTAGCGCACCGGAGCCGGCTCGGCCCGCTCCGCCTTGAGGCTCTTCTGCGCCGCCTTGAAGCTCGGATAGCCCAGGCGCTGAAAGAGCCGGGCGGCGGTCGCCTTGGAGACGCCGGCACGCTGGGCGAGGGTTGTCGCCGAGTCGTCCATGACCGCGCGGATGTCCTCGAGCAGCAAATCCGCAAGACGACGCTCGGCCCGCGGCATCTCGCCATAATGCTCGAGCAGCCGCTGCGGCAACGGCATGGCGCTCGCCATGGACCCTCCGTCGTTTCAGAATCGAGCCTTTATGGAACAAGAAGCGGTGTGGGTCATCCTCGAAGTGCGGTCATCGGTCGGCTTGATCACGCGGTGCGGTCGACGTAACCCATAATTGAGCGGCGCCTGGCCGGTGGGGGAAGCGGCGGTGGCCGAGTTGGACGAAAGCGCAGTGGCGACAGGCCGGGCGGGCCGGCATGACTGAGGACGAGCTCGACTGGCCGCCGCCCGAGTCCCGCTTCGTCGCGGAAGAGGTGGCGCTGGAGCGCATCCGGGACCTCACCACCACGGCGCGGACGACCTGGCTGGTGCTGATCGGCTTTCTCGCCTTCATCGGCCTGACGCTGCTCTCGGTGCGCGACGTCGACTTCTTCTCGGTCAGCGCCACCACCGACCTGCCGATCGTCAACATCGCCATCCCGACCACGACCTTCTTCTGGACCGCCGCGGTCTTGGCGGCGGTGCTGCACACCTATTTCCACGTCTTTCTGCTGCAGCTGTGGGACGCCTTGGCCGAGGCGCCACCGGAGATCGACAAGCTGACCCTGGGCGACCGGGTCTTCCCGTGGCTGGTCAACCAATGGGCGCTGCGCCAGCGCAAGGATCGGCCGGTGACGCGGCGGCCGATGGGCCTGCTCGGCAGCGTCGTCACCGGGCTCGTCATCTGGCTGGCGACGCCGATCGTGCTCGCCGGCTTCTGGTGGCGCTCGCTGCCGGCGCACGACGCGCGCGTCAGCCTGGCCATCGCCGCGGCGCTGTGGCTCAGCCTCTTCGCCTCGATGCGCGGCTGGCGGCGGGCACGGCGTCGATTGGCGCAGCCGGGGCTGATCGCGAAGCAACGGCAGCACCGGACGATCTGGCAATGGTTTGGCTTGGACCTCCGTGGCCTCGTCACGGTGCTGCTGTGGCTTCTGATGCTGGCCGGTGCGCCGCTCCTGGCCGTCGCAACGATTGCCGGCGCTGGCGGGCATCATCTGCGCGGCGATCGTCGAGAGCACAGTCACTGAGCGCGAACTGGCCCGGAGAAGACGGAACGATCCCACTTCGCGAGTGCCGACCTCGTCGACGCCGAGATCGCCATCGAGCCGGACGACTGGCGCGACCCGGAGATCGCGCGGCGGCGGTTCCATGTCGATTGGTGCCGCGACAGCGGCGTGCCGGTGGCGGCCTGCGAGAGGCCGGCGTCCGGCGAAACGAACGTCGCGCGCGCCGACGCGTGCAAGGCGAAGGGCATCGCCTTTGCCGATTGCGCGGCGCACTTTGCCGGCATCGATGCCGCGTTCGAGGAGGAGTGGCAGATCGAGCGAAAGGCCTACATCGACAACATCCGCGGTCCCGACCTGCGCGGCCGCGACCTGCGCAATGCCGACGCGAGCGGCGCCTTTCTCGCCGGCGTCGATCTGCGCGAGGCGCGGCTGGAGGGGGCGGACCTCCGCGAGGCGCGGCTGGAGGGGGCGAACCTCTGGAGGGGGCGCGGGGCGCGGCTGGAGGGGGCGAACCTCAGCGGGGCCGGGCGCGGCTGGAGGGGGCGGACCTCGGCGAGGCGCGGCTGGAGGGGGCGAACCTCGGCGGGGCGCGGCTGGAGGGGGCGAACCTCGGCCGGGCGCGGCTGGAGGGGGCGAACCTCCGCGGGGCGCGGCTGGTGGGGGCGGACCTCGTCCTGGCGCGGCTGGAGGGGGCGGACCTCTGGGAGGCGCGGCTGGAGGGGGCGGACCTCAGCGGGGCGCGGCTGGAGGGGGCGACCCTCGCCGGGGCGCGGCTGGAGGGGGCGGACCTCCGCTGGGCGCGGCTGGAGGGGGCGAACCTCGGCGAGGCGCGGCTGCAATCGGCCGAATGGGCCGGCGCCACAATTGGCCCCTCGCCGGCCCATTCGGCCGATTTTACCGATGGCAGGAACTTGACGCAAAGCCAGCTCGAATTCGTCATCGGCAACGCGGACACGCTCCTGCCGCGCGATGCCGAGACCGGCGAGCCGCTGCATGTCTGGTCGTGCTGGGAGGAGGCGGCTGCCGCGCGCTTCATCGAGATTTGGACGGCGCGCCGTGACATCGCGCCGGACAAACTGCGGGAATGGATCATCTCCGAAGGCTGGATCTGCGGCCCCGACAATCCGCGGCGGCCGGTCGGCACGCCGGCGGAGGAGCCAGCCCCGGACGGCGAGTGACCGGCCCGTTGGCCAGCATCGGCATCGTGCACCGCCGCCTGACGACGATCCTGGTGTGCCGCGGCGACAGCATCCCTGAACAGGCTGCTGGCCGTTGATCGCCGCCGGGCGTCGGCGGGACGATGGTGGCTCGTTCGACAGGAAGTTGCCCTGGAACGACGCAGCCTCAACAGCCGTGCCACCGCAACATCGCTTTCGGTCGTCGCCTCACGCCGGCCGTGGTATGACGCCTCTCTCGACAGGGAAGGTGGCCCTGGCATGGGTCGGCATTTTGCCCGCACGGCACAACCGGATGGTTCTCGTCGGCAGCCGTGGCTTCCTGGTGGTGCGCGTGGCGCGCGAGGTCTTCGTCCCGGCCTTCAGCGAGGCCACCGCACTGCGCGGCCTCCGCCGGAACCCGCTCAATGCCGAGCAGAACCTAGATTCGCCTTGCACCTCCTTCTTTTTCTTGCTGGCTGACGGCTCGCTCGGGGGAACACCGGCTCGAGGCCGGAGCCATCGCCCTGCAACGCAGCCCTTCGGCCTCCAGATCGGCGATCCGGTGGCGCTCGGCGGCGGCGAGATGGCCGTAGCCTCGTCTCGCATCAAAGCTTGCCGTGTCCCGTCAGACAGCGACACGAACCGTGATTGTGGTGCGCCGCGTCGGGGCATCCGCATCGACTGGCTTCAGGTGCGGGCAGCTCCACCTCGCCGGCGCTCGGAAAGGTACTGCCAGGCGACCTCTGGACCTGCGAGGATTTCGATCAGGCGTGCCGTGTCGACCGAGGCCTCGGCGCCGTCGGCGCCAGGGCTGGAACTCTCACGTTTGGCAAGCTTCGCGACCACGGCATCGGTCAGTCGGCTCAATGGTGCGTCTGGCTTCAGGCGGCGCGCCGCCTGGCCCAGCTTGGCGCAGCTTCGCGCTGCCTCCTCACAGGCTTTCACTGCCTGTTTGTGGCGTTCCAGATCGGCGCCGGCGTAAGAGGCGACCAGGTTCTCGATCGCTGTCGCGTAATGCGATTGCGCGGCGCTCGCTGCTCGCTCGCGGAGGTTGCTATCATCGACTTGGATGGTCGTGCGCGGCGAGCTTTCGGCATCGTTGTCGGCGAGCACCTCGGCGAAGCGCCAGGCCTCGTCGGCCACTTGCGCCAGTGGCATATCCGGCGTTTCGGCATGCGACGCGATGTGGCGGCCAATGCTGGCGCGCTGCTCGGCAAGGACTTGATCGAGCAGCGGACGCAGCGATGCCGTCGGCGTCTCGGTCGGGGCCTCGACAATGTCTTGGGCGAGCGCCTTGGGTTTCTTGGCTGCTCGTATCAGGAGCGTCAGCACCGTCCCGAGCCGATCCCGGGAGCCGGCTTGCGCCAAGGCCAGGATCGCTGCCAGGAGCTCCTTGTCCTCTGGCTGAAGCACGGACGGTAGCGGCTGCAATTGACGCAGCAGAGGCATCAGCTCCGATCCGACCCGAAGCAGGTCGGCTACCCGCTGCCAGCTCGCGGGCACAGCACTTGGCATGGTGGCTGCGGTCGCGCCCAGGGCATCGGCCGCAAGCGGCCAGATCTGCCGGCCGGCCTCCAGCAGCACGGTCTCATCGTCCAGCGTGCTGCCGGCGAGCTGCGCCTTCGTCTTGTCGGTGATGGTCGGATCGAGGTTGTCGAGGATGGCGACGTGCAATTGCTGGAGGTCGCCGCGGTGGACCACGAACGTCCAGGGCTCGTTTCGATCGACGATCAGCGCGGCCTCGAACGGTGCAGTCAGCAGCCGCTGGATGGTAAGCGGGCGTTGTGGCTTGAGCTTGCGAAGACGGCATCGCATCGAGGCCAGCTCTGGCTCGAGACTGCTCCGTTGGCCGCTGGTCTCGACCAGCCGGACCACTTCGCGCAGCTTTTGATCGCCGACCGCTTGCAGGAGCCCGGCCAGAGAGCCCGGCGTTTTGGGTAGATCGCTCATAGTGTCGCCGCCTGCAATTGCTCGATTTCTGCTTGACGCTCGATCATGAGCCCGGATCGCCAATCCTCGTTCATCCGCACCCAACGACGAAGCTCCGTGGCCGAGCGCTGCTGATCGGACTTGATGCCGAGCCAGTCGTCGGCCGATAGCGGCACCAGCGGCACGAGTGCCGAAAGCTCGAGGATAGCCTCGCGCCGCTCGTCACGCGACTTGCCGTCGCTCGTGCTCCACAGCGCAGTGAGATGACGCCAACCGTCCAAGAGCCAGATCGGCCGGGTCAGGATTTCCTCGACCCGCGCCCGATCGGCCGCATAGGCTTCCAGGACCTTGCCGGTGGTGCGCAGCAAGCCTGCTGCCTTTTCCATGCTCTTCTCGGCGCAGGCGATCGACAGCGCCGCACACTCGACGATCAGCTCGGCGGCGCTCGCAGCCTCGTCGCACTCGGCCTTGCCCCATGCCTCGACCGCCCCCTTGAGCTCGCGCAGATCGGCCAACGTGGTCTCGCTGTGGCTCTTGAAGGGGGCGTTGGGAAAGCCCAGCGGTGCCACGATGGTGCTCAGCGCATCGATGATCTCGATGAGCTCCTCGGCACTCATCGAGATGCTCGGCTCCAGGCTGCGGAAATGTGGGCGCAAACGCTCGCGGACCTGCGAGTCGCCGGTATTGATCGCTTTCCAGTCGATTCGCTCAAGGCCCGCCTCCTGCAACAGGTGCTCGAGCAGCAGGAGCATCGTGAGCAGGGCACGCTCCTCGTCCTCCTCGATCGCCCGCTCCGCCGCCTCCTTCGCATCCGGCCCGCATAAACCTTCGATCGCGATGCTCTGTGCTGCGCCACGAATGGTCCAGGGGCTGATCGGCCGCAGCGTCTCCAACTTCTCGAGCAGCGCGCGGTCGTGGATCGACGGCCTGAACATCTCGCCCAGAGCGGCAAGCGGCATTACGTAATTGCCGTCACTGCCGGTCGGGTTGCGGGCGACCACCTCCACCCGACCGCGGTGGTCGAGGCGCAACCGCGCCTGCGATATCGCTGGTGTGGTGAATGGCGCCGCCACTCCCGCCTCGGCAAAAGTCGCCGGGCGCTGCAGCACGGAGCCGAGACGGCAACGAACAGTCACGTATCAATCAGCCCAAAAAAGGGGAGCGGAGCCGTAAGCCCAGGCAAGCTAGCATGCAGTTACGAATTTTTGCTTAACGGCGAGCGGCCTGGAGCCCCTGCGCTCATGCCCGAGCGAGAACGGTTCGCGTACGGCGCCCCGGCGAGCTGCAACGAGGCGCTTGCCGGCGCAGAGCTCCGCAAGCTGGCATCTGGCAAGCCGCTGCTTTCGGCCTGACGCGACTTCCGACACGGTCATCTGCCGCACAGTCCGCCCATGCCTCTCGCTGCCGATTGGCCTAAGACTAACGGAAGCCGAACAGATTACGCGTTTGGAGGCGCCCCATGCTCGCGGACAATGAGATCAAGCAATCCGACCAAGACGCCCTCGAGGAGGCACTGGCGCGCGAGGACGTCGGCGCGCTCGAAGCGCTGCTGATCGAGCTGCCAGCAAACGAGGCCTTGCGTCTGGCGCTGAAGCTCGGTGAAGACGAGCGCAAGCGCCTGTTGTCCATCATCGATCCCGAGGTTGCGGCGCGGTTGATCGGTGAGGCGCCGGCCGAGCTCGCAGCCGAGATCATCGGCGATCTCGACAGCATGCGGGCGGCAAGCATCGTCGAGGAGCTCGATAGCGACGATCAGGTCGACCTCATCGACGAGATGGAGCAGGACGAGGCCGAGGCATTGCTCGCGGCCATGGACCCCGAGGACGTGGCCGACGTCCGCCGCCTGATCCAGTACGACTTCGACACCGCCGGCGGCTTGATGATGGCCGAGGTGTTCAGCTTCGGCATCGATCAGACCGTGGGCGCGGTGCTCAGGCGGCTGACCAGCGAGGATGAGGATTTCGAGCGTTATCGCGGCCAGCACCCATACGTCGTCGACGGTGCCGGCAGGCTCAAAGGCGTGGTTTCGCTGCGCAATCTGTTGACCAGCCACCGCGGCACGCCGCTCAGCGCGATCATGATCGAGGCAATTGGGGTGCCGGATTCAGCATCGCTGAGCGAGCTCGAGAACCTGTTCGACGACCATCCTTTCCTCGGCATCCCCGTTGTCGACACGGAGGGCGTCCTGGTCGGCGTCGTCTCCAGGTCCGCCTTGGCGGAAGCTGTCCTCGAGCGAAGCGAGTCCGAGAGCCTCAAGCTGCAGGGCGTCATCGGCGACGAGGTGCGCTCCATGCCGTTTCCGCTGCGCGCCCGGCGCCGGCTCTACTGGCTGAGCGCCAACATCGTCTTGAACATCATCGCCGCCAGCGTGATCTCGGCCTACGAGGAGACGCTGGCCGCCGTCATCGCAATCGCCATTTTCCTGCCCATGGTCTCGGACATGAGCGGGTGCTCCGGCAACCAGGCGGTCGCCGTGTCGCTGCGCGAGCTGGCGCTCGGCATCGTCAGACCGGCTGATTTGGCCTGGGTCTGGCTCAAGGAGATCTCGATCGGTGTGGTCAACGGCATCGTTCTGGGCGTGCTCATCGGCATCGTCGCCTGGCTCTGGAAGGGCAATCCTTACCTTGGACTCGTGATCGGCGGCGCCTTGGCGCTCAACACCATGATTGCGGTTTCGATCGGCGGCCTCGTGCCGCTTGTGCTCAAGCGGTTCGGCACCGACCCGGCCGTGGCGTCGGGGCCGCTGCTCACGACTGTCACCGACATGGCGGGCTTCTTCCTGGTGCTCAGCCTGGCCACAATGATGATGCCGTTGCTCGTCGACTGAGCTGCAAACCGCTCAGCCGCGGAACTCGGGCCGTCCCGTGGCACTACTCTTGGAATCGACAACGCCGCCCGACGCCGCCAGCAGGATCGCCACCTCGTTGGCCTCGTGGTCGGCGAGATCGGCCACGATCGCCTGGTCGCGCATGACGAGAATCCGGTGGCAGAGGCCCAGGAGCTCGTCGATCTCCGATGCGATCACGATGAGCGCAACGCCGCTCGCGGCCAGCTCGCGCAGCAGACCGTGGATCTCCGCCTTGGCGCCGACATCGACACCTCGGGTCGGCTCGTCGCAGAGCAGGAGCCGCGGCCGGCGCAGCATGGCGCGCGCGAAGACGACCTTCTGCTGGTTGCCGCCGCTCAGCTGGGCGACCGGCATGTCCAGGCTCTTGGCGACCAGCTTCAGCCGGGCCAGGAGAACAGCAGAGCGCTGCCGCTCTATTGCCGGGCGCCGAAAACCTGCGTTCGCGAACTGCGCCAGGGCTGCTGCACTCGTATTCGCTACGATGTCGAGATTGGCGAACAGGCCGTCGCGCTTGCGGTCCTCGGTGACGTAGGCGATGCCGGCAGCCATGGCTTGCCGCGGGCTGGAGAAGCGGTGCTCGCGGCTGTCGAGACTGACGTCCACGTCGATCCCCGGCGCCGGCAAGCCGGCGATGGCTCTGGCCAACGTCGTTCGGCCGGCGCCGACCAGCCCGGCGAGGCCGACGATCTCGCCGGGTCGCACCTCGATCGTCCGATCCCTGTCGCGTTGCCGGTAGCGGATGGCGATGCCGGGCCGATCGACAATTGGCTGGGCGCTCTCGGTGCGCCGGTCACCCAGGTCGCCCACCATGAGGGAGACGAGATCGGCCATCGCCAAACCCTCCACGGGCCGGGTGGCGACCGTGCGCCCATCGCGCAGCACGGTCACCCGATCGGCGATCGCCAGCACCTCCTCGAGGCGGTGCGAGACGAAGAGCACGAGCAAGCCGCGCTTCTTCAGTTGCGCGATGATCCGATAAAGGCGCTGCTGCTCGGCCGCGGCGAGAACGGCCGTCGGCTCGTCGAGGATCAGGATCCTGGGCGCCAGGCTGAGGGCCCGCGCCAGCTCGACCAGCTGCTGCTGGGCGATGCTCAGCGTCCCGACCGGCGTCAGCGGGTCGAGCGCCAGCTCGTTCTCGGCCAAGACCTGTGTGGCGTGGGCGAGCAGGCGCGCTTCGTCGACCAGGCCGAAGCGGCCGACGGGCTCGCGGCCGAGGAAGATGTTGCGGGCCACGCTGAGCTGCGGGACCAGCGTCAGCTCCTGGTAGACCGTGGCGATGCCGGCTCGCTGCGCCAGGCTCGGACCTGCCGCCGCAAGCCGCTTGCCGTCGATCCGGATCTCGCCGGCATCGGCGCGAATGGCGCCCGCGAGAATCCCCATCAGCGTCGACTTGCCGGCGCCGTTGGCGCCCACCACGGCATGCACCTCGCCGGCCGTGGCCGAGAAATCGACGTCGGCGAGCGCCGCCACACCCGCATAAGCCCGGCCGAGGCCAGTGACCTCGAGCAATGGTGTGGCGGCGGTCACGGCGGTCAGAGCCCGTTTCAGAAGTTTTCGAGGTGTTTCATCGGCTTACGGGTGAGCGCCGGCGAGGAGCCGAGCGTGGGTCGATGCTGGAGCATCGGCCAAGCTCGGCGACGAAGCCGCCGCCAGCCGTAAGCCGACCGGAGGTGAGCTTGGCAACAGCACCTGCTTCGTCCTTGGATGACCGACGATGCCCCGGCATCGACGGCCATCCAACTCCTCGCATCTGCACGTTGCCAAGCTCATGAAACACATCGAAAACCTCTGAAACGGGCTCTCAGCGGGGTGGCAGGAACTCGGGCGGCAGCTCGCTCGCCCACCAGTCGTCGGGTGCGTCCATGTCGACGAAGGCGTCGATCTCCGCGGGCGCGATGTAGACCGACGGCACGACCGTGCCGCGCGGCACCGGCTGGCCATCCAGGATCTGCATGCCGATCTGCACGGCGACCTGACCCGCGCGGGTAGGGAAGGTGACCGCACCGCCCTGGCCGTGCGTGGCCACCCATTTGAGCCAGCCGTTGTACTCGTCGCCCGGCGACATGGTCACCTCGGCCAGCCGGCCGGCCTCGTCGAACGCCTCGGCG
Source organism: uncultured Alphaproteobacteria bacterium (assembly GCA_942491185.1). GTDB lineage: Bacteria > Pseudomonadota > Alphaproteobacteria > Geminicoccales > Geminicoccaceae > SLRI01. Next base: position 59,838 of record CALOAB010000026.1, read on the forward strand.
ACGCCGATCGACATCTGGCCGGCGGGCGAGAACACGCCGTCGATCCGCGGGTAGCGCTGCAGCAGGTTCTCGGTGATCTGCTTGGCCTTGGCGCGGTTCCAGTCGCCGTACTCGGCGCTCAGCAGCTCGACGTCGGGGTACTCCTCGAGCACGCTCTCGAGCGCGTCGAGCTGGTCGACGGCGGCCGTGGTGCCGGCGATCGGCAGCATGGCGATGATCTGGCCCTCGCCACCCATGTCCGCCATCAGCTGCCGGGCCACCATCTCGCCCAGCGTCCACTGGCTGATGAAGGCGTTCGACACCGTGCCCGGGCTGTCGGCGAAGCCGCCGCCGGTGTTGATGGTGGCAACGTCGCTTTCCACCGCCCGCTGCAGCACGTCGGCGATCGCGGCATCATCCACCGGCCAGTAGAGCAGGAGGTCGATATCCTGGCGCAGCAGATCCTCGATGTCCGAGACCTGCTTTGCCGGATTGAACGCGGCATCGGTGACGATCACCTCCTCGACGTCGTGCTGGGCGGCCTCGTAGCGGATGTGCTGAAGCGCGAAGACGACCCAGGAATTCGAGAGATAGCCGGCCGAGACGCCGATCTTGTAGGGCGCCTCGCGCTGCGAAGGCGCTGGTGTCGACCATCTCCGCAGCGCTCTCCAGCTGCGCATCGCGGGCGGCCTCGTCGGCGGCAACCGGAAAGGCCCAGGCCAGGCCCGCGATCGCCAGGCCGGCGAGACCCGGCAGCCAATGTCTCTTCATCACGACGTTCTCCTCTCCCTTGTTGTGCAGTGGTCGATGCAGCCTCATCCAGCGCCGGCTCGCGCCCGCAGATGCCCGTAGAGCGCCGAGGCCAGAATGATGATCGCCCCCATGACGACGAGCTGCAGATGGTAGACCAGGCCCATGATATTCACGAGGTTGAAGGCCATGACCAGGACCAGCACGCCGGCGATCGTGCCGCCGACCCCGCCGCGGCCACCCTCGAAGGTCGTGCCGCCGAGCACGACTGCGGCCAGAACCTGGAACTCCAGCCCCTGACCCACCGACGTGCTGGACACGCCCGAGCGCGCCAGGAGCGCCACGCCGGCGAGCGCGCCGAACAGGCCGGCCACCGCGTAGGCCGCGACCGTGACCCGCTGCACCGGCAGGCCGGCGAGGATCGCCGCCTCGCGGTTGCTGCCGATGAGGAAGAGCTGGCGGCCGAAGGTCGTGGCGTTCTGGATGACGACGCCGATGGCGGCGAGCCCGGCGAAGACGAGCGCCAGCACTGGAACCAGGTCGCCGAGCCGCGCGTTGGCCGCCTCGCGAAAGCCCGGTGAGACGACGCCGCGGGCGGTGCCGCCGGAATAGATCTGGGTCAGGCCATAAACGGCAACGGCCATGCCGAGGGTCAAGATGAAGGGCGAGACCCGGCTATAGGCGATGAGCACGCCGTTCAAGGCGCCGATCGCCAGGCCGACGAGGCAGCTGATCAGGATGGCCGGCACGATGTTGGCGACCTCGCCCGCCATCTGCACGGCGCAGACCACGGCGGTGAGCGAGATCACGGCGCCGACCGAGAGATCGACGCCGCCCAGGATCATCACATAGGTGACCCCGATCGCGGCGATGCCGACCGGTGCCACCTGGCGAACCACGTTGAAGAGATAGGGCGGGCTGGCGAAGGCGTCGGAGACGGCAAGGCCCAGCAGGAAGACCAGCAGCAGCACGACGAAGATCGCGTTGGCGGCCAGCAGCCGATCGATCCGCGCCCGCGTCGCCGGCGTCATCAGCCGCTGCTGCCGGCGCGGCGTGGCTGGTTGGCCATGACCGCGACGATGACGATCACGCCCTTGATGAAGGTCTGCACGAAGGCCGACACCTCGAGCAGGTTCAGCGTGTTCGAGGCGACGCTGAGCAGCAGCACGCCGGCGACCGAGCGAACGACGCTGCCCTGGCCGCCGGCCAAGGCCGTGCCGCCCAGGACCACCGCGACGATGGCATCGAGCTCGAGGCCCGACCCGGCGAGCGGGTAGCCGGTGCCGAGCCGGCCGGCGAGCAGGAGGCCGGCCAATCCGGCGGAAAGGCCGGAGAGCACGAAGGCGAAGAAGCGGATGCGGGCGATGTCGATGCCGGCCCGGCGGGCACTCTCCGCATCGCCGCCGACCGCCACCAGCTGGTAGCCGAAGCGCGTCCGGGTCAGCAGCACGTGGGCGGCGATCAGCACGACCAGCAGGGCGATGCCGGCGATCGGCACGCCCAGCACGTCACCGTTGGCCAGCACCTGCAACGGCTCGGACGCCCGGCCGACGCTGCGATCGGTGTAGGTGAAGATCACGCCCTGCAGGATGAACAGCATGCCGAAGGTCAAGATCAGCGGATGGACCGGCAGGCGGTTGGCGAGCGTGCCGTTGACCGCACCGATCCCGGCACCGAGGAGCAGCATGGCGAGCACGACGGGCAGGGTCAGCGCCGCATTGCCGTCGATCAGCGCGCAGGTCAGCACGACCACGAGCCCGGCCGCCATGCCGACGCTGAGATCGATCAGGCCTGCCGTGATGACGAAGGTCTGGCCGATCGCCAGCATGCCGAGTGCTGCGGACTGGCGCACCACATTGGCCAGGTTCTCGGCCTTCGCGAAACTGCGGCAGGCCAATGGCCGCGAGCAGCACGGCCGCTATGAGCAGCAGCCAGATGGCATTCGACGACAGATCGGGCAGGCGCCGCGCGACGCCTAGAGCCATTGCAGAATGTCGTCGCTCGGCGCCACCCAGCCGAACTTCATCGCGAAGTTCTCGAGCGTTGCGGCATGCAAATGCGGGGCGAAGGACGAGACGGCGTCGGCCGCGATGGTCGTCCGGTAGCCGTGGTGGAAGGCCTCGCGCGCCGTCTCCTCGACGCAGATCTGCGTCACCGTCCCGGTGATCACCAGCGAGCGCACGGCCAGGGCCTTGAGCCAGTCGTCGAGCCCGGTGCCGTGGAAGGCGCCGTAGCCGTGCTTGTCGATGATGATGTCGCCGGGCTCAGGCGCCAGCTCGTCGATCACCTCGGCGCAGTCGAGCAAAGCGTGGCGATCGGCATAGCGGCGCTGGTGCCCCGGCCAGCAGCAGCGCGTGTCCGGGCGGCATTGCGGCGACCAGAGCCAGAGCAGGTTGGCGGCCGGCCGCGACAGGAAGCGGGTGAAGACGATCGGCCGGCCGAGCGCGCGAAAGGCCGCGATCAGCCGGCGGTTCGCGTCGATCGTGGCCCGCGCATCCGGCACCTCCAGGGGCGCGCCCTCGCGCACGAAGTCGTTCTGCAGGTCGACCACGACGAGTGCCGGATCACGCACCCGCTCGGCTGTCGGCAGCTCCGCTGCGGTCTGGGGCAGGTCCACGATGCAACGCTCCTCAACAAAGGCCCAATCGTTGTACAGGCGCCATGCAACCAGGTGTCAAGCGACCCCGACGGCCGCTCGCGCGAGGCTGCCCCGGTTCAGGCGATCGTCGCCTGCCAGGTCTCGCGCAGCCACCGGGCGCAGGCCACGTTGTGCTCGAAGATCGAGTATTTCGCCCCGCCGCCATAGTCGGGCGGCGGAATGAACTCGGTCGAGATCTGGCCGAGCCGGCTCTCGGGATGGTCGGCATGCCAGCGCATCAGCTGGCGGATGACCGCCTTCCAGGGCTCGAGCCGCGCCTCCTGCCACGCGCTGTGCCACTCGCCGGGCGCCGGCTCGACGAACGGATACTGGACCCCGCGGCCGGGCCTGCCGTCCGGGTGGCTGGCCCAGACATTGACCGGGTTGTTGGGGATCGCCGCCCTGGCATGGGCGTGCCGCACCCAGCCCGCCTCGATCCAGCGTTCGCAGACGTGGTCGGGAAGGGCCGGATCGAGGACCAGCCGGCCGGCGTCGATCTCCGCCTTCATGCCCTGCACGGCCTGCTCAGCCGGATTGTCCATCTTGAAGATGACGTGGCTGTGGTCGAGGGTCATGTTGAAGGGCACGCCCCGGCTCTCGACCAGCCGCGCCACCGGCTCGACCCGGCTGAAATGCTCCGACCACATGTTGATGTGCACCTCGAAGCAGGGATCGACCCCGAGCCGCTTGCCGATGTCGTAGGCCCAAAGGTAGCTGTCGGCGACCTCCTGGTCGGTGGCGGGCGTGCCGTCGAGCTTCTCGGTCATGATCTGCGCGTTGTGGACCACGGCCCCGAGCTGGGCCGAGACCCGCAGGTTCCACTCCAGCAGCGGCTCGTCGCGGCCGAGCACGTAGTACCAGCCCGTGGCGCGGATCGGGATGCCATGCTTGGCCGAGGCGGCGCGGTAGAGGTCGACCTCGCCCATCAGCGGCGACTTGTCGAAGTAGTCGAAGACGCCGGCCTCCTTGACCATGCGAAACCGCGTGTCGATGTCCGGCGTCTCTTGATCGTTGTGCACCACGCCGTTGCCGGCGCAGCCGATCGGCAGGTCCCTGGCCATGATCTCCCCCCTGAGTTCTTGTTCAGTGCGAGCCTAGTGGCCCGTCCGTGGTCTGCACAGGCTGGGCGCCGTCCGGCCAGGCCAGCCGGCAGCGGGCGCGATGGGCACCGCTGGCCAGGACCGGTGGCGGCTGGGTGCGGCAGGGCGGCTCGGCGATCGGGCACCTGCCGGCGAAGTAGCAACCGGGCGGCAGATCGCCCAGATCGGCCGGCTCGCCCTGCAATGTCCGCGCGATGCCTGCATCAGCCTTGCGCGAATGGTCGGGAATCGCCGCAAGCAGCGCTCGGGTATAGGGGTGCTGCGGGTCCTCGAAGACGGCGTCGACCGGCCCCTCCTCGACGATCTGGCCCAGATACATGACGGCGACCCGATCGGCGAGGTAGCGCACGACGCGGAGGTCGTGGGAGATGAAGAGCAGAGCGAGGCCGAGGCGGGCCTGCAGCTCGGTGAGCTGGGTCAGCACCTGCGCCTGCACCGACACGTCCAGGCCCGAGACGATCTCGTCGCAGATCATCAGCTCGGGCTCGAGCATCAGTGCCCTGGCCAGGCTCACCCGCTGGCGCTGACCGCCGCTCAGCTGCGCCGGCAGCCGCCCGGCGGTCTCGGGAGCGAGGCCGACCAGCTCGAGCGTGCGCCGCACCCGCTCGGGCCGCTCGTTGCGTGCGCCGATGCCATGGATGGTGAGCGGCTCGAGCAGCGCCCGGCCGACGCGCATGGTCGGGCAGAGCGAGGTGTAGGGATCCTGGAAGACGTACTGGACCCGGCGGCGAAGCGCCCGCCAGTCCCGGCTGCTGGTGACCGGCCGGCCGTCGAGACGGACGCTGCCCTGGCTCGCCTGCTCGATGCCGACCAGGATGCGCGAGAGCGTGGTCTTGCCGCAGCCGGATTCGCCGACCAGGCCCACCGTCTCGCCGCGGCGCACCTCGAGCGACACCTCGTTCACGGCGTTGATCGCCAGCCTGCGGCCGCCGCGCTGGACCTCGAACTTCTTGACGATCTCCACGGCTTCGAGGAGCGGGCTCAAGCGACTGCCTCCCTTCCGCCGAGCGCGAAGCGATGGCAGGCGACCCGATGACCGTCGCCACAGGCCGTCCAGCCCGGCTTCTCGCGGTCGCAGACGCCCTCGACCGTGACCGTGCAGCGGCTGCGAAAGGGTGCCCCGGCGCCGATCGTCTGCAGCGCCGGGGTCTGGCCCGCAATCGGCTGCAGCGGCTCGCTGCGCCGGCTCGCCAGCGTCGGCGCCGAGCGGAGCAGGCCGATGGTGTAGGGGTGGCAAGGCCGGTCGAGCACGCTGCGCACCGGCCCGTGCTCGACCGCGTGGCCCGCATACATCACCAGCACCTCGTCGCCGATCTCAGCCGCGAGGCCCAGATCGTGGGTGACGAAGATGACGGCGATGCCGAGCCGGGTCTTGAGATCGCGCAGGAGGTCGATGATCTGCGCCTGGATCGAGACATCGAGATTGGTCGTGGCCTCATCAGCAACGATCAGCTTCGGCCGGCAGGCCAGCGCCAGCGCAATGGCGACGCGCTGGCGAAGCCCACCGGAAAGCTCGGCCGGGATCGAGCCGTAGCGTTGCTCGGGCTCGGGAAAGCCCACCTCGCGCAGCACCTCGACCACCCGCGTCCGGGCGGCGCGCCTGGAGCCGCCCTGGTGTGCCCGGATGACATCCTCGATCTGCCGGCCGATCGCCATGAGCGGGTTCAAGGCCGCGGTCGGGTCCTGAAAGACCATGGCGATCTCGGCCCCACGCAGGCGCTGCCAGCGCGCCGGCGACGCCTCGAGCAGGTTCTCGCCCTGCCAGAAGATGCCATCGCCGGTGACCCGGCCCGGCTCCGGGACGATGCCGAGCAGGGTCTGGCAGCACATCGACTTGCCCGAGCCCGACTCGCCGACAATGGCGAGGCAGCGCCCTTCGGCGAGCGTGAAGGAGAGATCGTGCACCACCGGCACGACGCCGTCGCCGGCCGGGAAGGTGACCGAGACCGAGGCCAGGCGCAGCGCCGGCTCGGCGCTCATCCGTCGATCGCCGCCCGGCTGGCGCGCTGCCGCTGGCGCCGCTGCAGCCCGTCGCCGAGCAGCACGAGGCTCAGCGAGGTCAGGACGATCGCCAGGCCGGGGAGCACGGTGAGCCACCAGGACGTGGTCATGAACTCCTTGCCCTCGAGCATGATGCCGCCCCAGGACGGCGTCGGCGGCTGGATGCCCATGCCGAGAAAGGAGAGCGTCGATTCGAAGACGATCATCGCCGCCATCTGCATCGCCGCCAGCACCACGACACTCGGCCAGACGCCGGGAAAGACATGGAGGAGTGCGATGCGCGGCCGGGACGCGCCGATCAGCTCGGCCGCCTTGACGTAGTCCTTGGCATGCTCCTGCAGCGCGATGCTGCGGACGACCCTGGCCGCACCGGCCCAGCCGGCCAGCACCATGAGCAGGATCAGGACCGGGATCGACGGGCGGATCGCACTGGTGATCGCGATCGCCATCAAGACGTAGGGGAAGGCCAGCTGCACGTCGATCGCGCGTTCGACCACGAGCCGGACCCAGCGCCCGCCGAAGGCCGCCAGCAGGCCCGCCGCCGTGCCGACCAGGAGCGAGCCCAGCATGCCGAGCCCGGCCACGACCAGCGAGATCCGCCCCCCGTAGAGCACGCGGGAGAAGACATCGCGGCCGACCCCGTCCGTGCCCAGCGGGTGCGCCCAGGATGGCGGCTGGCGCACGGCGGCCAGATCGACCGCCGTCGGGTCGGTGAGGGCGAGCTGTGGCGCCAGGACCGCCGTCGCTGCCAGGAGCGCCAGCAGCAAGCCGCCCAGCCAAAGCGACGGATTGCGCTCGACCGGCCGGGCCGGCAGGGCAGGGGCGGCCAGCGCCAAGGCTCAGCCCGCGCCCGGCAGGAGCGCCTGCGAGCCGGTGCGCGGGTAGGTCTTCACCTCGGCGAACCCCTCGGCGAAGGCGCAGCCGGCGACCAGCCCGCGCTGCCGGCCGATGAACTCCATCATCTCGACCGGGCTCAGGTCGTAGATCGCCTTCAGCCAGCCGACCTGGCTCTCGTGGCAGGCCAGCATGCGCCGCTTGATGTCGATGACGTGCGTGATGTCGACATAGGCCTCGGGCTCGAACTCGACCCCGCCGATCGTGTCCATGCGAAACATGTGCGGCACCCTGGGTGCCTGCGGCAGGCGCGTCTCGACCAGGCGGACGGCCGCCGGGATGCGGCAGTCCTCGGCGATCTGGCCCGAGATGCGGTGGTCCGGGTGATAGTCGGTGGGCGCATGCGCGAAGATGACGTCGGGCTTGGCCTGGCGGATGGCGTCGAGGAAGACCGTGCGCGTCGGCCGGTCGTTGAACAGCCACTCGTCGTCGAAATCCATCCAGATCAGCTCGGCACCGATGATGGCACACGACGCCTCCTGCTCGGCCTTGCGGATGGCGCGGATCTCGTCCCGGGTGAGGTCCGGCGTGCCGACATTGCCGTTGGTGGCGACCGCCATGAAGACCTTGTGGCCGGCCTCGGCGTAGAGGGCGAGGGTGCCGGCGCAGAGCAGCTCCAGATCGTCCGGGTGAGCGCCGATGGCGAGGATGTTCATGGCCGCTCCAGGCGGATGCGCGGATCGATCAGCCCGTAGAGCAGGTCGATCAGCAGGTTGACGACGACGAAGGTGGACGCGGTGACGATGGTCACGCCCTGGATCAGCGGGTAGTCGCGGGCATTGAGCGCCACCAGCGCCAGCTGGCCGATGCCCGGAAAGTTGAACACGACCTCGGCGACGATCACCCCGCCCAGCAGATAGCCGACATCGACGCCGATCACGGTGATCAGCGGCAGCGCCGCGTTGCGCAGCGCGTAGACCATGAGGATGCGCCGCTCGGCGATGCCGAAGGCCCTGGCCGTGCGGATGAACTCCTGGCTCAGCGTCGCCTCCATCGAGGCGCGCAGCACGCGCAGCTGGGTCGGCAGGATCGAGAGGCTGACAGCGATCGCCGGCAGGATCAGGCTCGATGCGCCCTCGAAGCCGCCGGCCGGCAGGATCGGCCAGGTCACCGCCAGGAAGAGCACGAGAATCAGCCCGAACCAGAAGACCGGGACGGACTGGCCGAGGGCGGCGATCACCGAGGAGACGGTGGCGAAGACGGAGTTCGGTCTTCGGGCCGCGAGGCTGCCGAGCACAATCGCCAGCGTGAGCGATATCGCGAGTGCCACGGCGGCGAGCAGGAGCGTGCGCGGGAAGGCACGGGCCACGAGCTCGATCACCGGCGCCTGGAAGCGGAAGGACTGGCCGAGATCACCCTGAACGGCGCCACCGACGAAGCTCGCCAGCTGCTCGACGATCGTCCGATCGACGCCGAAATCACGGGCATACTGCTCGATCACGTCCGGCCGCGCGAAGACCGGTGCCCGGATGCGCGCCGGATCACCGGCGCTCAGCCGCATCAGGACGAAGACGGTGACGGTGATCAAGACGACGATCAACACGGACTGCAGCACGCGGCCGATGACGTAGCGGCTCATCCGACGAACATCCGCTGCACCGCCAATTGCCCGCTGCCATGGACGATCCGCCAGAGGCAGTGGTGGTAGTGGGTCGAGGGCAGGGTGCCGGCCAGCTCGCGCCAATGCGCCCAGGCGGCAGCCTCGTCCGCCCCCAGCCGTTGCCAGAGCCGGATCAGGTTCATCGTGGCGCGCTCGCCGCTCTGCGTGGCGCCGATCAGGCAATGGTAGTCGTGGACGGGCGAGAGCGCCGATTCCTCCAGCGCTCCCAGGATCGCCGGCCCCCGCGCATCGCCGAAGCCCTCGGCATAGATCAGCGCTTCGCCGCCGGGTGACAGATGGCCAGCAGCGGCAAGCAGCAGCCGCTCGAGCACCTCGTCGCCGCGCCGGCCGCCGCGTCCGCAGAGCGGCAGCCTGCCGTCCGGCGCATCCGGCAGGAAGGGCGGGTTGGCGGTGACGAGATCGAAGGTCTCACCCTCGAGCCCGTCGAAGAGGTCACCCTCGCGGAGCTCGACATGGCCCGCCAGGTTGAGTGCCAGATTGATCTCGGTCACGGCCAGAGCCGCCGGATCGAGGTCGACCGCGACGACCCGCTCGGCCGCGGGCAGCATGGCGATCAGGCCCGTCCCGGTGCAGAGGTCGAGCGCCCGCTTGTAGGGCCCACGCAGCGCCACCAGCCGCGCATACCAGAGCGATTCCGGCCCGCAATAGGGCGCCCGATCGGCGGCGAAGTTGGGGTGCGAAGGGGGCGGTGCCGCCAGCACATGGCGGTTGAGGTAGCTGACCAGCAGCAGCGGCGAGCGCAGCCCTTCGGCCGTCTCCACCAGCACGGCCGCGTCGAGCAGGAGCCGGGTCGTCTCACTGCCGAGCGCCGCTTCGACGTCAGCTGGAGCCAGCGCCCGACCGGCGAGGAACAGGGTGAGCACCGCCGCATCGAGTGGCGAACGTCCCGGCAGCAGCCGGTCGACCGCTGCCGGCGCCCAGAAGGGATCGCTGTGCTGGTTGGGCCGGCCGAGGCTCTGCAGGAACGGCAGGCCTGCCGCCTCGATGAGGCCGCGCAGCACCAATCCGGCATCGGCCCGGGCGCTCGCCGCCATCGTCACCGCCGCGTTGGCCTGCGCACCCCCATGCCCGGCATGCCGCGCCCGGCTCAGCTCACCGATGCTCGCGGCACCAGGTTCTCACCGACCAGCGGTGCCCGGTGGTAGTCCTTCACCCGGGCGTTGACGATCGTGTACCAGATCTCGTCCGAGAGATAGAGCGTCGCCTGGTTCTCCCAGAGGTAGCGGGCAGCGTCGGTGACCGCCGGCGGCCGCGCGTCGCCGATGGCGGCGCGCTGGGCGGCATGCAGCGCGTTGTAGGCCTCGTCCTCGAAATGCCAGATCGCGGCACCAGCGCCGCCGGTGTAGAGGCCGAGGATGAAATCCGCGTCGTTGTTGAACGAGGCCAGCGTGTTCAGCGACACGTCATAGGTGTTGTAGGAGCTGCGGAAGGCGCCGACCTCGAGCCGCTCGATCGAGACCCGCATGCCGATCTGCTGGAGCGAGGCGGCGATCGCCTGGTCGATCTGCAGCTGGTTGGGCACCAGCGTCGTCGTCGCCATGGTCAGGTCGACACCGTCGGCATAGCCGGCCTCGGCGAGCAGCTCGCGCGCCCGGTCGAGGTCATAAGCGAACTCGGGCTCGAGCGGCTCGTAGAGCGGCATGGTCGTCGGCAGGCTCGAGAAGGCCACCGGGTTGACCCCGTTCATGATGCTCTGGGCGATCGCCTGGCGATCCACGGCATGCGCGATCGCCTGCCGCAGCCTGGTGTCGGCGAGGAGGCCGTTGTGCTGCAGGATGGCGATGATCTGCGCCGGCGGCGAGACGTCGTGCACCTCGAACTCGGCATTGCCCTCGACCCGGCCGAGATCCTCGGCCGAGACGCGGGTCATGATGTCGACCTGGCCGCTCAAGAGCGCGTTGATCCGCGCCTGCCCGTCCTCGATGTAGCGGAAGATCACGGTCTCGATCTTCGGCGCGCCGCCCCAGTAGTCGGTGTTGGCCTCGAGCGTCACGTCGCCTTCGGTGTAGGAGACGAAGCGGTAGGGGCCGCTGCCCATCGCCCGCTCCTTCCAGTTGTCCGGGTTCTCGATATCCGCCTGCTTGAGGATCTTGATGAACGCCATGGCGTTCTCGAGCGGGCCGAACGGCTCGGCCGTGGTGATCTCGATGGTCGTCGGGTCCTTGATGGTCACCGCCATGCCCGGCTGGACCACCATCGACTGGGCCAGCTCGCCGAGGCCCAGGCGGTCATAGCTCGCCTTGACGTCCTCAGCTGTCACCGGCGAGCCGTCGTGGAAGGTCGCATCGGTGCGCAGCGTGGCTTCGAGCGTGGTCGGGCCGGTCCGCTGCCAGGCGGTCGCCAGGCTCGGCTGCATGACGCCGTCCTGGTCGAAGGCGATCAGCGTGTCGTGGACCAGGGAGGCCACCTGCTCGTCGACGAGGCCGAAGCCGGCGGCCGGATCCCAGTAGTTCGAGGTCGGCGGCTCGGCATTGGCGAAGATCAGCTGGCCGGACGGCGCATCACCCTCCGCCGCTGCGGCCAGGCGCACGCCTGTGCCGAGGATGCTGCCCATCGCGGCAACCGAGAAGCCGGCGGCAAGCGCACTCTTGAGCACGGCGCGCCGGTCGGTGTCCGTCTGCCCACGCGCCAGGAGCTCGGCGAAGCTGATGCGGTCCTTGCTGTTCTCGGCCACGGCGCGCGTCCTCCAATGTTATGTTTTGACGCTATCCAGGGGCTTGTCTATTGTCAACAATCATACAATTCCGGTCACCGGCATGTTTCATTGCGCAGGATTTCACGCATGGTTGTTCCACCGATCGACACCAACCCGGCAAACAGCGACGTCTCACTGAGTGCTGTGCCGATCGATGCGCGCTCGGTGCGCCAGCAGGCGCTGGAGCGGCTGCGCCGGGGCATCGTCCAGGGCGTTCTGGCGCCGGGCCAGCATTTGCGCGAGGATCGCCTGGCGCTCGATCTCGAGATCAGCCGCGGCCCCATTCGCGAGGCCCTGCGCCAGCTCGAGCAGGAGGGCCTGGTCACCTCGTTCCCGCATCGCGGCTGCTTCGTCGCCGCCATCAGCCGCGCCGAGATCGAGCACGTGCTGCTGCCGGTCCGGCTGACCCTCGAGACCTATGCGGTGCCACGCGCGCTGGCCCATCTGCAGCCGGGCGATCACGCCTGGCTCGAGGCTGTCGCACGCGAGATGCATCGGGCGGCCAAGGTCGGCGAGCGGCTGCGTATCGCCGAGCTCGACGTCGCCTTTCATCAGCGGCTCATGACCCTGGCCCGAGAGCCGCACACCCTGCAGCTCTGGTCGATGATCTCCGGCCGGCTGCAGCGCTTCTTTCTCGAATGCAGCGTCCTGCACCCGCGCCTCGTCGATATCGCGATCGAGCACGACGAGCTCCTGGCGGCGCTCCGCGCCGGCGACGCGACCGAGCTCACCCGCGTGCTCGAGGTGCACATCCTGAGCGGCCCGCTGGCGCTGTTGCGCCGGGCCGATGCAGCGGCGGCCGACGATGCAGCCTAGCGCGGCCGCCGGACGCTTCGCCGGCAAGGTGGCGCTGGTCACCGGTGCCGCCCGCGGCATCGGCCTCGCCATCGCCCGCCGCCTGGCGGCCGACGGTGCCAGCGTCGTCATGACCGACATCGACGGCGATGTGGTGAGCGCGGCTGCGGCCGAGCTGGCCAGCACCGGCGAGACCATGGCGCTCGCCCACGACATCGCCGATGCCGGGTCGGGCAGGGCAGTGATCGAGGCGATCGACGCACGGTTCGGCCGGCTCGACATGCTGGTCAACAATGCAGCCGTGCTCGACGAGAGCACCTGGGACGAGCTCGACTTCGCCCGCTACCGCCAGGTGATCGGCATCAATCTGGACGGCGCGCTGCTCACCACGATGGCCGCCGAGCCGCTGATCACGCGCGGCGGCGGCGGCAGCATCTTGAACATCGCATCCATCATGGGCGTGCTGGGCGCCACCGACGCGATCCCCTACTCGACCGCCAAGGGCGGGATCGTCAACCTGACCCGCTGCCTCGCCTGCGACCTCGCCGAACGCGGCATCCGCGCCAATGCCATCGCACCCGGCTTCATCGACACCCGCATGGCGCGCCTCGCCGACGGCAGCCATGAGCACGCCACCGAGCTCTTCCAGACCTTCTATCTGGGCCACGGCCGGATTCCGGCGCGGCGTGCCGGCCTGCCGGACGACATCGCCGGGCCCGCCGCCTTCCTGCTCTCCGACGATGCCGCCTACGTCACCGGCCAGGTGCTCCTGGTCGACGGCGGCGTCTCGGCCACTTTCTGAGACATCCGGCTGAAACATCCGGCGACAACAAGGACGCACTTCATGCGCATCGAGGCGGTCGACTTCTTCTACGTGGCCATGCCGGAGGTGACCGACGCCGGTGACGGCAGCCAGGACGCGCTCCTGGTGCGGGTCGCGGCCGGCGGGCATGTCGGCTGGGGCGAGTGCGAGGCCGCACCGCTGCCGTCGATCGCCGCCTTCGTCTGTCCGATGTCGCACGGCGCGTGCAAGCCGGTGAGCGCCTCGGTCCTGGGCAAGACGATCGAGACGCCGGCCGACATCGCCGCCATGGCCAGGACCATCGGCTGGGACAGCATGGACCTCCTCCAGGCAGCGCACACCTGGTCCGGGATCGAGATGGCGCTCTGGGATCTCCTGGGCAAAGCGCGAGGCGAGCCCGTCTGGCGGCTGCTCGGCTACGCCCGTGCCTTTCCGAAGACGCCTTATGCGTCGCAGCTCTTCGGCGACACGCCGGCGGAAACGCTCGAATCCTGCCGCGCCCAGATCGAGGCCGGCTATCGCGCGGTCAAATGCGGCTGGGGCCCCTTCGGCCGGGGCACGGTGCAGGACGATGTCGACCACCTGCATGCCGCCCGCGAAGGCCTCGGCCCCGACGGCATTCTGCTGGTCGATGCCGGTCAGATCTTCGGCGAGGACGTCGAGGCCGCAGCGGCACGGCTGCCGGCGCTCGAGGCGACCCGCACGACCTGGTACGAGGAGCCGTTCGCCGGCATGGCCTACGAGGCCTATGCGGCGCTCGCCGCGCGCTCTGCCACCGTCAAGCTCGCCGGCGGCGAGGCGGCCCACAACCTCGCCATGGCGCGGCACACCATCGACTACGGCAAGGTCGGCTTCATCCAGATCGATTGCGGCCGGATCGGCGGCATCGGCCCGGCCAGGCAGGTGGCCGAGCACGCCGTCGCCCGCGGCGTCACCTACGTCAATCACACCTTCACCTCGAACCTGGCGCTCTCGGCCTCGCTGCAGCCCATGGCCGGGCTCGAGGATCACCGCATCTGCGAGTTCCCGGTCCACACCAAACCGGTCGCCAAGGCGTTCTGCGCCACCTCGATCATGCCCGATGCCAATGGCGAGATCGTCCTCTCCGACGCGCCGGGGCTCGGCGTGGCCATCGATCCCGAGGGCATCCGGCAATACCTCCAGGACGTCGAGATCCGCGTCGGCGGCAAGACGCTCTACCGCACGCCGGAGGCGGCTTGAGCCGGCGATACCCTCCAGCATGAGCCCACGAGAAGGCCAGTAGGAAAACCAAGATGACCACAGCCGAGCCGACCGCCGCCGATCTCGAGCGCGGCGTCCTGCCGAAGATCGCGATCACCGCCATCCGCGCGTTGCCACTGATCGGTGAGAGCCCGAAAGGCGGCTGGTCGGTCGAGATCCAGCCCGAAGATTCCGTCCACGCGCTGATCGCCGTGCACACCGACGCCGGCATCACCGGCTATGGCAGCGTCTTCACCGATGGCCGGCTGGTCGAGGCCGGGCTGCAGGTGCTGGAGCCGCTCTATCGGGGCGAGAACGCGCTGGAGCCCGAGCGGGTCGCCGAGAAGCTGCACCAGAACACCTTCTGGATGGGCCGCGGCGGCACGCTCACCCACACCATCAGCGGCATCGACATCGCACTCTGGGACATCCTCGGCAAGGCGCTGGCGATGCCCGTGGGCCGGCTGCTCGGCGGCTGCTACCGCGAGCGCGTGCGCCCCTATTGCTCGCTGCTGATGGAGATGCCGGAGCGCATGGCCGACGTCATCGGCCCCTATCGCGAGCTGGGCTTTCGCGCCTTCAAGATCGGCTGGGGGCCGTTCGGGCGCACCGGCAGTGCCAGGACCGACGAGGCGATCGTGGCCGCTGCCCGCGCCGCCGCCGGCGACGATGCCGAGCTCTTCGTCGATGCCGGGGCCAGCGACGCGCATTGGCCCAACGGGCTGAAATGGGCGCTGCGCACGGCCGAGATGCTGGCCGCGCACGATGTGGGCTGGTTCGAGGAGCCGCTGGTGCCCGACGCGCTCGACGATTTCTGCACGCTCCGCCGCTCCAGCCCGCTGCCCATCGCCGGCGGCGAGGTGCTGACCCGCCGCCAGGTCTTCCTGCCCTGGCTGGCGCGCGGTGCCTTCGACATCGTCCAGCCCGACGTCACCAAGGTCGGCGGCCTGAGCGAGCAGCGGCGCATCGCCTGGATGGCCGGCGAGTTCGGCGTCAAGTATGTCGGCCACGGCTGGAACACGGCGATCGGCCTTGCCGCCGACCTGCAGCTGGCAACCGCACTGCCCGGCTGCGATCTGGTCGAGTACATCGCCGGCAGCCCCTATCTCGACGGCCTGCTCGAGGAGCCGTTCGCGCTCGACGCCGAGGGCTGTCTCGCCATCCCCGAGCGCCCCGGCCTCGGTGTGGCGCTCGACCCCGAGAAAGTGGCGCGCTACACGCCGGACGCCGGCCGCCTCTTTCGCTGAGCGATCGTCCAGGATGTCTGCATGGTCTTGCATCGGCTCGCGATCGACCGCAGCGTAAGCTTGTTCGGGGCTTTGGAGATCTGCGAGCTTGCGCTCGCCGGCTTGTAGCGGGCCACAAGGAGGCTGCTCGATGAAGCTGCTGCTCGTCACCGCTGCGCTGGCGTTGCCGTGCTGGCACGCAATGGCTGGCCAGATCAGCCATCACACCATGCCGAGCGCCACGCTCGATGGCGACCTGCCCTACCAGATCTACCTGCCGGACGATGTCGAGGGGCCCTTGCCGGTCCTCTATCTGCTGCATGGCCTGGGCGGCAATGAGCAGGACTGGCAGAATGCCGGGAACATCGAAGAAACCGCGGATCAGCTGATCGAGAGCGGCGCCATCGACCCGCTCTTGATCGTCATGCCGGCCGCCGGCAACAGCTGGTACGTCAACTCGACGAAGGTCGGTGGTCCGGGCGAGTTCGAGACCGTGATCATCGACGAGCTGCTGCCCCACATCGAGGCAACGCACGACGTGGCGAGCGGCCGCGAGAATCGCACCATCGCCGGCCTCTCCATGGGTGGCCACGGCGCGCTCAGGCTGGCTTATGCCTATCCGCATCTGTTCAGGGCCACGGCGAGCTTGAGTGGGGCGATCTGGCAGAACGTGCCCGAAGACGACCTCGACCTGCCGCCTGAAAAACTGCTGTTCCTCGCGCAGAACGACTATTTTCACGCCGTCGGCAAGGACACGATGTTGCCGGGCATCGACCTGCCGCCGCCCGGCGAGCATTTCTCCGGCGCGTTCGGCGACCCGTTCGATGCGCGGTTCTTCAATTCGGTAAGCGCCTTCACCGAGCTGCGCCAGCTTCTGGACGCCGAGCAGCCTCTGCCGGCGACCTATGTGGCGGTGGGCGATGCCGACAGCCACGAGCTGTGGCGCGGCGCAATCGCGCTCTTCACGACGTTGCGCGGCGAAGGTCAGCCCGTGACGCTCCGGGTGAGCGGCGGCAGCCACACCTGGTCCGTTTGGCGTGAAGCGATCGGCCCGGCGCTCGTCTTCCTCGACGACAAAGACCAGCCATAGCTCGCAGCGGCAGGAGCAAGCGCGGCAAAGCCGCCACATTGCCGGCTACCATTGCGTCGACCCCATCCGATCAACGTCTCACCGGTTGCGTCTTGACACTGAAGAATGTCATACGCCGCGGCGTGGGTCGAGCGACATCAGATGGGCATCAGATGTACGGATCGGCGCGCCTCTGATGCTGTAAGACGTACATTCCAGTCCGCTCGGTCGCTACTTGAAAAGCGTACGCTATGCCCCTGGCAGATTTGGAGAATCCAAAATAATGCGTGTTCTGGTCACCGGCAGCGATGGCTATATCGGTCATGTCCTGGTGCCGCTGCTGCAGGCCGCCGGACATGAGGTGACGGGCCTCGACAGCCGGCTCTACGAGGGCTGCGACTTTCCCGGCCTCCCGGCACCGTCCTTGCCGACCATCGTCAAGGATCTGCGCGCCGTCGAGCCCGCCGACCTCGAGGGCTTCGACGCGGTCCTGCATCTGGCCGCACTCTCCAACGACCCGCTCGGCGACCTCGACCCCAAGGTGACGCACGCCGTCAATCACGAGGCCTCGGTCCGCCTGGCCAGCCTCGCCCGCGACGCTGGCGTGGCGCGCTTCGTCTTCTCCTCGTCCTGCAGCAATTACGGTGCCGCCGGCGACGACTACCTGGACGAGACTGCCGGGCTGCTGCCGGTGACGGCTTATGCCGAGAGCAAGGTGTGGAGCGAGCGCGACATCGCCGGGCTGGCGTCCGAGAGCTTCACGCCCACCTTCCTGCGCAGCGCCACCGCCTACGGTCTCTCCTCGCGGCTGCGCGCCGATCTGGTCGTCAACAACCTCGTCGGCTACGCGGTCACCACCGGCCACGTGCTGATCAAGAGCGACGGCATGCCGTGGCGGCCGCTGGTCCATATCGAGGACATCTCGCTGGCCTTCAAATGCGTCATCGAGGCGCCGCGCGAGCTGGTGCTGAACGAGACCTTCAATGTCGGCCAGACGGCCGAGAACTACCGGGTGCGCGAGGTGGCGGACCTCGTCGCCGAGGTCGTGCCCGGTGCTGTCGTCACCTATGAGGGCAGCCCGAGCCCGGATCTGCGCAACTACCGGGTCAATTGCGACAAGATCGCCCGCCAGCTCAGCGCCTTTCGGCCCAGCTGGACGCTCCGGCGCGGCATCGAGCAGCTCTACGAGGCCTATAAGGCGGCCGGGCTCACCGAGGCCGATTTCCTGAGCTCGCGCTATCTGCGGATCAAGCGGGTCCGCGAGCAGATCGAGGCAGGCCGCTTCGATGCCCGGTTGATGCCGCTCACGGCCGGCGCGTGACATCGACCTGCCGGGCCTGCGGCGGCAGCGATCTCTGGCCGTTCTACAAGCTCAGCGCCATCCCGGCGAACAGCTGCCTGCTGCTCGACGACCGCGCGGCGGCAGTGGGTTTTCCCAAAGGCGATCTCGAGCTCGCCTTCTGCGAGGCCTGCGGCTTCATCCAGAACGACCGCTTCGATCCGGACCTCGTCACCTATTCGGCGGCTTACGAGGAGACCCAGGCCTTCTCGCCGCACTTCATGGCGTTCGTGGACGGGCTGATCGACGCCCAGGACAAGAAGCACGGCCTCCGCGGCAAGACCGTGCTGGAGATCGGCTGCGGCAAGGGCGACTTCCTCGTGCGCCTGGTCGAGCGCACCGGTGCCGTCGGCATCGGCATCGACCCCGCCTACCGCCACGATCGCCGCGAGCCGGCGGCCTCCGGCGGCCCGACCTTCATCGCCGAGCGCTACGGCCCGGCGCACGCTGCGCTCGTCCCCGGACTATGTCTGCTGCCGGCACACGCTCGAGCACATCCCAGACGTGTTGGCCTTTCTCGGGCAGGTTCGCAGCGGTCTCGGCGATCGCGAGGCCGTCGGTGCTGCTGTTCGAGCTGCCGGACACGACGCGGATCCTCGATGAATGCGCCTTCTGGGACATCTATTACGAGCACTGCAGCTACTTCACCGCCGGCTCGCTGGCGCGCCTGTTCCGGCAGGCGGGCTTCGCGGTCGACGACCTCTACCGCGTCTATGACGACCAGTATCTGGTGATCGAGGCGCGGCCGGCAGGCGGCAAGTCGCCAGGCCCGCTGGCCATCGAGGAGCCGGTGGCCGAAGCGCGCCGCCGCGTCGTGGCGTTCGCGCCGCCGTCGAGACCCGCCTCGCCGAGCTACGCCGAACGCTCGATGAATGGCACGACAACGACAAACGCGTCGTGCTCTGGGGCTCGGGCTCGAAGGCGGTGGCCTATCTGACCGGTCTCGCCGTCGGCACCGAGGTCGAGGCGGTGATCGACATCAACCCGCACAAGGCCGGCAAATACCTGGCCGGCACCGGCCACAGGATCGAGGCGCCGGAAGCGCTCGTCGACATCCGCCCGGACGTCGTGCTGGTCATGAACCCGGTCTACCGTGACGAGATCGCCCGGAGTCTCGCCGCCATGGGCCTCACCCCGTCGCTTCACGTGCTGGGCTGAGCCAGGAGATGCGTCTCGCCGCCACCCTGGGCTCGCGCTTCGTTCTGCTGATGGGCGGGCGCGTCCTGCTGCTGCTCCTGGCGCTGGTCGTGACGGCGCTGCTCACCCGGCTGCTCGGGCCCTCGGGCTTCGGCCACTACCGCGTCGCGGTCGCCTATCTGGCGCTGGTCATCTCGCTGGCGGACCTGGGCCTGGCCAGCCTCTTCGTCCGCGAGATCTCGCGCCAGGGCGCCGACCAGTCGCGGGTCATCGCCAATGCCCTGGGCCTCCGCCTGGTGATCGCCGGCTCGGCCATGCTCCTGGCCGTGGTGCTCGCTTTCGTCCTGCCCTTCGACCACGCCGACCGGCTGGGCATCGTGGCCGGCGCCTTCGGCTTTCTCGCTTATTCCGTCCACCTGCTGCTCTTCGGCCTGTTTCAGCAAAAGCTCCGCCAGGGCGGCGTGGTGCTCGCCGAGGTGAGCGGCGGTGTCTTGCTCCTGGCGCTGATCGGGCTGTTCGCCTGGCTGGGTGCAGCGCCCTGGGCGTTCGCGGCGGCGCTCGGGCTCAGCTACGTCTTCACGCTCCTCATCACGTTGATTGCCGCCCGCCGGCTGGTCCGCTTCGGCATCCGGCTCGAGCGCGACGTCTGCTGGCGCCTCGCCAAGGCCGGCGCACCGCTCGCCGTCGCCACCAGCATCACTGTCCTCTATTTCCGCGCCGACACCATACTCTTGGCGATCCTCGACACGCCAGCCGAGGTCGGGCTCTACGGCGTGCCGATCAAGGTGGTCGATTCGTTCATGGGCATCACCATGCTCCTGGTCGGCCTGTTCGCGCCGCTGCTCGCCAACACGGCCCGGGTCGACGAGGGCGCCTTCCGCGAGCATCTGGAGAACGGGCTCGCAACACTCGCCATCGGCACGACCGGCGTCGGTGTCGGCATCGTCGCCCTGGCGCCCGAGATCGTGACGCTGCTCGCCGGCGCCGAGTTTGCCGCCGCGGCGCCCATTCTGCAGGTGCTGGCGGGCGTGCTCGTGCTGCACGGGACGGCCCTGATCCTGCGCGAGACGGCGACAGCACTGGCGATCCAGCATCGCCTCCTGCCGAGCTACATCGCCGGCCTGATCGTGGCGATGGCGGCCTATCTGGTTCTGATCCCGCGGCTCGGCGGCGTCGGCGCGGCGCTGGCCCTGCTCATCGCCGAGACCGTGGTGGTGGTGTCCATCGCTGCCGTCGTCGTCCGCGCGACCGGCACGGGCCGAGCGCTGCGCGCGCCCGTCATCGCCTTTGTCGCCGGGCTCGCCGCCGCCCTTGCGGTCGTCTTTGCGGAGCAGCAAGGTTGGGGCTTCGTGCTGCGTGTGGCGCTGGGCGGCGGCGTCTATCTCTGTCTCTTGCTCGGCACAGGTGCGCTCAGCCTGCCCGTGCTGGTGCGGCTCGGCCGCGACATGCTCGCGCGCAAGGCCGGCTGAGCGGCCGGCCCGGCGCCTATGGAAGGACGATGACGATGAAGCTCGGCGATCTGCTGGACCACCGCTTCTGGGAGAAGCAACTCGCCGACCGGCTGGGCGAGCCGCTGCACCTCAATGTGGCGAGCGTCTTCGTGAAGCTCTTCGGCGGGTTTCGCGCCAAGGTGGCCTTCGACCTGCTCGAGCGGCGCCGCTATGCCATGCCGCTGCTCCAGGCCGCCGACTACGCCAGGGAGCTGGGCATCGCCAAGATCTACGTGCTCGAGTTCGGCATCGCCGCCGGGGCAGGGCTGGTCAATCTGGCTTGGCTCGCCCGGCAGACGACCGAGGAGACCGGGGTCGCGATCGAGATCGTGGGCTTCGATGCCGGCGTCGGCATGCCGCCGCCCAAGGACTACCGCGATTATCCCGAAACGATCGCCGAGGGCGACTACCCGCTGCCCGACAAGGCGGCGCTCGCCCGCATCCTGCCACCCGGTGTTAGGGTGATCTACGGGCCGGTGGGCGAGACCGTGCGCGACTTCATCGCCGGGCTCGACGCGCCGATCGGCTTTGCCGTGCTCGACCTCGCCACCTATTCGAGCACGGTCGATGCGTTGGCCTCACTCGAGGGCAAGCCGGATCTCTATCTGCCGATGACCATGGTCTATCTGGGCGCCGTCCGGATCGACAACAGCAACCCCGCGGTCGGCGAGCGCTTGGCCGTGCGCGAGTTCAACGAGCGCAACCCGCTCCGCCAGATCCACCCCTTCACCAGCCTGCGCGACAAGCGGGTGTTCCGGCGCGCTGCATGGCTCGAGCAGATCCACACGCTGCACGTCCTCGACCATCCGACGCGCAGCGGCAAGCAGCGCCTCGAGCGCGACGTGCACATGCTCGAGGATCCGACGCAGCCGGGTGCGCACAAGCCGTGATCCACCCCGTCGTCAAGCGCCGATAGGCTGCCGCACGGCCTGTCGGATCACTTCGCAACCACCGTAGTATTCTGTTGTGGTTGTTGCATCTTTTCGGCCCAACACCGCTTGTGATGCGCCATCGACAAGCTGTATCTTATGAGTTGAAACAGGTTGGATGTGCCGTGTCCGACCATCCCTGGAGGCTGCTGTCGATGTCCTGTGTGAAGCTTGATGGCTAGCCGCCTCCCGCTCTGTCGCAGCTGCGGCACCGCGCTGGATCACCAAGTCATCGATCTCGGCATGTCGCCTCTTTGCGAGAGCTTCCTGCCCGCCGATCGCCTCGATGTCATGGAGGCGTTCTACCCGCTGCGTGTCTTGATGTGCGGCGCTTGCAGCTTGGTGCAACTACGCGAGTACGTATCGCCCGACACTATCTTCGACGATTATGCCTACTTTTCGTCGTTCTCGGACAGCTGGGTGAAGCATGCTGCCGACTATTGCGCGGCCATGCGCGACCGGCTGGCGCTGAACGGGGCGGCAAAGGTGGTCGAGCTGGGCAGCAATGACGGCTACTTGCTGCAGCATTTCAAAGCAATGGGCGTCCCGGTTCTCGGCATCGAGCCCGCCGCCAATGTTGCGGCGGCCGCCGAGGCCAAGGGCGTGCCCACCCGCGTCGCGTTCTTCGGCGAAGAGCTGGCGCGCACGCTCGCGGACGATGGCCACGCGGCCGACCTGATCATCGGCAACAACGTCCTGGCCCAGGTGCCGGACGTCAACGACTTCATGGCCGGCATCGCCCGGCTGCTGAAGCCCGAAGGCACGGTCACGCTGGAGTTCCCGCATCTCGAGCGGACGGTCGCCGGCAACCAGTTCGACCAGATCTACCACGAGCATTTCTCCTACTTCTCGCTGACCGCGGTCGAGAATCTTGCTGCCCGGCATGGCCTGGCCGTGACCCATGTCGAGGAGCTGGCGAGCCATGGTGGCTCGCTCCGGGTGCATCTGCGGCATGCCGGAACGGGCTGGGGTCGATCCCTCGGTCGACCTCGTCCGGCAGCGCGAGATCGCCTTCGGCTGCACGGATCCCTCGAAGCTGGCTGCGTTCGGCGAGCGTGCGGCCGCCACCAAGCGGGCGCTCCTGCGCTTTCTCATCGATGCCAAGGAGCGAGGTGCCAGCGTGGCGGGCTATGGTGCGCCCGGCAAGGGCAACACGCTCTTGAACTACTGTGGCATTCGCACGGACTTGATCGATTATTTGGTCGATCGCAATCCCTACAAGCATGGGCGATACACACCCGGAACGCATATTCCGATACATGCGGTCGACCATATCGACCAAACCCGCCCAGACTATCTCGTTATTCTGCCCTGGAACCTGACGCGGGAGATCATGCACCAGATGCGATATGTCGCCGACTGGGGCTGCCAGTTCGTCGTGCCGATCCCGGAGCTCAAAGTCGTTCCGGCAGCACAGCTTGCGGCATAGCGGCATGACCGGCTTGGCCAAGGGACGTTGGCAGTGAAGGTCGTGCTCTTCTGTGGCGGTCTCGGCACCCGCATCCGCGACTATTCGGAGAGCGTGCCGAAGCCGATGATTCCGGTCGGCCACCAGCCGATCCTCTGGCATGTGATGCAGTATTACGCGCATTACGGCCACCGCGACTTCATCCTTTGCCTCGGCTACAAGGCAAATGTGATCAAGGACTATTTCCTCAACTACCGGCCGACGGCGACCCGCGATTTCGTCATCTCCGACTACGGGCAGAAGATCGAGCTGTTGGGCGATGCCGACGACGATTGGCGCGCCACGCTGATCGACACCGGAATCTGGCGCAATGTCGGGTCGCGACTGTATTCGGTCCGGCACCTCGTGCAGGACGAGGAGATCTTCTGCTGCAACTACTCCGACGGGCTGACCGATGCGCCATTGCCGGCGATGCTCGATTTCTTCATCAAGAGCGGCAAGACGGCCTGCTTTCTCGCCGTGCAGCCCAATTTCAGCTACCACCTGGTCGATTTCGACGAGAGCGGTCGGGTTACCGGCCTGAACACCAGCAATCAATCAGAAGTTTGGATTAATGGTGGGTATTTTCTATTCAGGCGCGAGATTTTCGACTATATGAAGGACGGCGAAGAGCTGGTCGTCGAGCCCTTCCGCCGCTTGATCGAGGCGGGTGAGCTGGTTGCCTACCGCCATCGCGGCTTTTGGGCCTCGATGGACACATTACGAGACAAGCAGATGCTCGAGGACATGCACGAGCGCGGCTCGACTCCCTGGTTGCCCTGGCTCGAGAAGCCCAGGCCAGCATGATCGGGCTCGAGCTGGAACGCCCGGGCGAGGCGCTTCGCGTTCTGGCGATCGGCGCGCATGCCGACGATATCGAGATTGGCTGCGGCGGCTTGATCTTGACCCTGATCGCCAAGACGCGGCCCGTCTTCGTCGATTGGTGCGTGCTGAGCGCCACGGAAGTGCGCGCCCGGGAGGCGCGAGCCAGCGCCGCCGCCTTCCTCGAGGGCTGCGGCGGCAGCGAGATCAGCGTCGAAGGCTTCACCGACGGCTTCTTTCCTTATGAAGGGGCGGCGCTCAAGCGTTGGTTCGAGACGCTGAAGGGCCGGCCGTCGCCGGACCTGGTGCTCACCCACACAAGACGCGACCGCCACCAGGATCATCGCGAGGTGGCCAACCTCACCTGGAACACCTTCCGCGACCATCTGGTCCTCGAGTACGAGATCCCCAAATACGAGGGCGATCTCGAGACGCCCAACCTCTACGTGCCGCTCACCGAAGATGTGGTCGCGCGCAAGGTCGAGCTGCTGCTCGAGAGCTTCGCATCGCAGCGCGAAAAGCCCTGGTTCGACGCCGAGAGCTTCCGGAGCATGTGCCGGTTGCGCGGGATCGAGTGCGCGTCGCCGACCCGCTACGCCGAGGCGTTCCATGCGCCGAAGATGGTGCTCGCATGAGCGCGCACCGGCCGATCGGTCGCCCAAAGGTCAGCGTTGCGCTGCCCGTCTTCAACGGCGAGAGCTTCCTCGCCCAAGCCATCGAATCGGTGCTCGCCCAGAGCTTCACCGATTTCGAGCTGGTGATCTGCGACAATGCCTCGACCGACGCCACCCAGGCGATCGGCGAGGCGTTCGTCCGCCAGGACCCGCGTGTCCGCTACCACCGCAACCCGTCCAATCTGGGTGCCGCACCGAACTACAACAAATCGTTCGCGCTGAGCCGGGGCCGCTACTTCAAGTGGTTGGCGCATGACGATCTGATCGAGCCCGATTACTTGCTGCAGACCGTAACAGCGCTCGACGAGCGCCCGGACCTCGTGCTCTGCAACACGGCAGTCGACGTCATCGACGAAGCCGGCAGGGTGATCGGCAGCTATTCGAGCGTGCTCGGCCGCGCCGATCTTGCCTCGCCCACCGATCGCTTCGCGCTCTTCGTGATCGAGCCGCATACCGGCGTCGATATCTTCGGGCTGATGCGGCGGACGGCACTCGAAGGCTCGGTATTGCATCCGAGCTTTCACGGCGCCGATCGAGCACTCCTGGCGCAGCTGGCGCTGCGTGGCCCGATGCTGCAGCTGCCGGCCCGGTTGCACCAGATTCGCGAGCATGCCAATCGCTACACGCGCCAGGCGAGCTCGGCGCGGTTTCGAGCGCTCTGGCACGATGCCACGCGGCGGCCGAGCCGCCAGGTGCCGATCCTCCAGCTCTATGCTGCCTACCGGCACATGGTGCAGGATGCCGATCTCAGCCCCGCCGATCGTCGGCGCTGTCACCTGATACTGGCCCGCTGGTGGTTCGCGAACTGGAACAGCTTGCGCGTCGCGGTCGATCTGCTGGGCACTGCCGTGCCGGGGATCATCGGCATGGCGGAGCGGCTCAAGGTCAAGCTGGCAGGACGATCGGTTGGGCATTTCGAGCCGCCGGCCCGAGCGGACCCGGCGCTGGACTTGGGCGCACCCGGCGCGAAAGACGACCAACCAGGCGCTGATCGGCCGGTGGATCAGCCAGCGAAGCCGCACTGAGCGGCGATCATCGAGCAGCCAGTTTTCGGCGACGTCGCGCGGCAGCGCTAAGCCGGTATCCTCTATCAGCTCGGCCAATGCGCGACCCATGCAGGCTGATTCAGGCCGGAAGGGCTCGATTTCGCAGTAGCTCGAGCAAGGGCGTGAAGCCCATCGTGACGACACCCTGCTCGGCGATGAATGCCGCAAAGCCGGGGTCGGCCGCGAGGCGATGCTCGTCGGTGCGGCAGTGTGCGAGGTCGGGCTTGATGACCTCGATGTCGCCCGGCGCGTTGGGGTGCAGCGCGAAGAACGTGACACCGGGTGTGAGGTCCTCGATCATCTGGCGATAGGTGGCATCGCTCGCGTCGCTCGCCACCCAGGGCGTCATGATGAAGCGATCGACGAAGGCAGCGCCGCGCGCTTCGAGCCCGCTGGCACCGCTCGGCGTAGAAGGCCGGGTCGGCCGGGCCGATGTCGAGCACGCCCAGATAGCTCTCGATCTCGCGCGGCAGCAGCAGCGGCAGGCGATAGGCGTCGGCGAGGGCGATCGTGATGTCCAAGAGCTCCGGCACCAGTGCGGCACCCATATGGGTGTCGAGATGGGTCGGCCGGATGCCCGAGGCCATGGCCCGCTCGATCTGCGCGCGCATCTCGTCCTCGGCCGCCACCTTGTCCAAGCCTGCGCGCAGCTCGGGAACCCGGCGCGGCAGGTAGCCGTCGGCATCGAGCAGTCCGGATGCTGCCGAGCGGGTCGAGATCGGCCCCCAGCGATAATGCTGCCACTCGCTGGTGAGCGTCAGGTGCACGCCGAGATCGACATCATCGCGGCCGCTGGCCCAATCGGCGATCTCCAGGAACCAGGGGCAGGGCACCATCACCGAGCCCGTGGTGACGAAGCCCTGGCCCGCGACCTCCATGAAGGCCTGGTTGGCGCCATGGCACATGCCGACATCGTCAGCGTGCGGGATGACGATCCGGGCATCCTCGGGCAGGCCGAGCGCGGCTTTGATCATGCCGGCTCGTCGATCACGATAGGCGCGGCCATCACCCGGTTCTGGTTCCTGAAATAGAGCCGGACATCGACCCTTGGCGATTGGCCGAGCGCGGCCTTCTCGGCTGTGAGCACGAGCGCGTGCCGGTCGTGGCCCGCGAAGCGAAAGCCGCCCGCCGCGTCCGTCACCGTCTCGGCAATGGGCGAGAGGCTGGTGATCGTCTGCTCGCTCAAGACCACCGTGGCACCCACCACGGGCGCGCCATGGCCGTCGACCACCTGGCCCACCAGCACGCCGTCGTCATGCGCCTGGACGTAGAGGTTCCAGCCGATGACGATGGCGGCGATCAGCCCGAAGGTGATCGTGACGCGATTGACCAGCCAGCCCTTCATCGCTCAGCCTTTCCGGGCACCAGAGGTGAGACCCTGGATGAACTGCTGCTGCGCCATGAAGAAGACCAGCAGACCCGGCGCCAGCACCATCACGCAGAAGGCGTAGAGCGCGCCGGTGGTGTCCTCGAAATAGGCAAGGAACGTCGAGAGCCCGAGCGGCAGGGTCTGCATCTCGACGTCGCGGACGATGATCAAGGGCCACAAGAAATCGTTCCAGGACCAGATGAACGACAAGATGATGTTGGCCGCGACCGCGGGCTTCGCCAGGGGCAGGAGGATCTTCAAGAGGATCTGCCATTCCGGCACGCCGTCGATCTTCGCCGCCTGGATCAGCGATGGCGGAATGGCATCGAAGCTGTTCTTGAAGAGGAAGATGCAGATGATGTGCGAGAAGGCCGGCAGCGCCAGGCCCAGATGCGTGTTCAAGAGCCCGAGCTCGGCGGTGATCAGGTAGGCCGGGATGATCGTCGCGTGGAACGGGATCATCATGCAGGCGAGGAAGAGCAGGATGATCCAGCGCTTGCCGGGAAAGGCCTTGGTCAGGGCGAAGCCGGCGGCCGCGTTGATGATCAGGTTCGCAATGATCGCCATGGTCGCCACGACCACGCTGTTGAAGAAGAAGCGCGGGAACGGGATTGCGTACCAGGCATCGACGAAGAAGAAGGGCTGCGGGTCGACCGGCCAGAGCGAGGGCGGGTAGGTGAAGATGTTCTCGCCGGTGACGCTGGTCTTCAGCACCCAGTAGAAGGGGACCAGCATGACGAAGCAGACGAGCAGCAGCGTCAGATGGATGGGCCAGCGGGGGTAGCGATGCATCCTCCCCCCTAGTCCGCGATATCGACGCGGCCGGCATCGCCGCCGGCGAGCAGATTGCCGATCAGCGCGATGCCGACGAAGAGCAGGAACATGATGACGGTCAGCGCACCCGCATAGTCGAACTGGGTGAGCGTGAAGGCGGTCTTGTAGATGTAGGTGATCAAGAGCTCGGTCGCGTGGCCGGGGCCGCCGCCGGTCATGACGTAGATGAGATCGAAGCTGGTGAAGGAGGCAATGATGCCGATCACGAAGCAGAGGAAGATCGACGGCCGGAGCAAGGGCAGGGTGATCCGCCAGAACTGGCTCCAGCGGCTGGCACCGTCGATGCTGGCTGCCTCGTAGAGGTTCTGCGGGATGCTCTGCAGGCCGGTGAGCAGGATGATCATGAAGAAGCCGACGATCTGCCAGATGGCGGCCGCGATCACCGAGGGGAGCGCCGTGGCAAAGGTCTCGAGAAAGGCGATGGGCTCGTCGATGATGCCGGCCGACCGGAGCGCAAAATTGAACAGGCCGACGCGCTGGTCGAACAGCCAGCGCCAGATGATGCCGACCGCCACCACCATCAGCGGATAGCTGAGAAAGATGATGGTGCGGTAGACGCCACGGCCGCGAATGCGGCTATTGACCATCAGCGCGAGCAGCAGTGCTATGACGATCGCGATGGGCGCTGTCAGCATGTATTTGAAAGTATTGTAGAGCGCCTCCCAAAAGACGCTGTCGTAGATGAACATCTCCTCGTAGTGATAGAGCCCGGCGAACTCGCTGGCTTGGTCGGCGACCAGAACTGGAAGGACAGCACCGCGTTCCACAACAACGGAATCACGCGGTAGAGCGCAAAAATGGCGAGCGCCGGCAGCAGCAGCAGCCAGACGAGGAAATACTCGCGATGTCGCTTGCGGGTGAGCACTGGTCAGGCCGGTCCCGATGGTGGTGCCGCGGAACGCTCCGCGGCACCCTTGATCGTCAGCCGCCGCGCCGGAGCACGCGGTTCACCTTGCTCTCGGCGTCGGCAACGGCCTCGGCCGGGTCTTTCTGGCCGAGCAGTGCGGCCTGGATATCCGGCCAGAAGGCGTCCTTGATCCTGGCGTCCAAGGGCGTCACCCAGTTGCCGGTCTGCTTGTCCATGTTGGCCAAGGACAGCTCCAGCGTGGCGCTCTTCAGCGGATCGTCGAGCCCGGCGATCAGCGCCTCGTCCACCGCCTCGTGCAGCGTGAGGATGGTGAAGTTCTCCGCCATGATCGTCTGCCACTTGTCGTTCAGCGCGATCTGGATGAAGTCGAAGGCCTCGTCGGGATGCTCGGTCGAGGCCGAGATGCCGAGCCCGTGCGCGTTGGGCACGCCCCAGCCGCCCGGCCACTCGACCACGCCCAGCGTGTCGGCATTGGCCCAGTCGGCCTGGCCCATGATCCAGAAGAGGGCCGCACCATGGCCCTGGTACATGCCGATATCGCCGGCGGCGAAGGCGTTGTTCGGCTCGACCCAGCGGCCGGTCCAGGAGATGTTGCTGATCGCCCCGTCGATCGTCGCCTGGGCCAGCGTCGACACCACGTCGACCATCTCCGGCGTGTTGAACGCCGCCTGGGTCATGTCCTCGTTGAAGAGCTCGATGCCGTTCATCGCCATCAACGACCAATAGAGCCAGTCGAAGTTCAAGGTGACGAAGCCGGTCCGGCCCTCGCCCCACTCCTTGATCTTGATAGGCGTAGTCGATCAGCTGATCGAAGTCCTCGGGCGGACCGTCGAGCCCGGCATCGGCGAACAGTTCCTTGTTGTAGACCAGGAGCGTCTTCGAGAAGTAATACGGCAGCATGTACTGCACGCCGTCATATTGCCAGAGCTCGAGCCCGGCCGGGTTGTAGCGCCCCAGCACATCGGGGTTGGCTTCGAGATAGGGATCGAGCGACACGAGCCCGTCATTCGCCGCGTACTCGGCCCAGAGCATGCCCTGGACGTCGATGATGTCGGGCGCCGTGCCGGCGACCAGCTGGGTCTGGTAGAAGGCGCCGAACTCGGTGCCCTTCTTGTCCAGCCACTCGACGGTGAAGTCCGGGTGCATCTCCTCGAAATCGGCGATCCAGCCGCGGAACTTCTCCTCGTAGATCGGCAGGTTCCAGGTGAGCAGCGTGAGCGTCTTGTCCTGTGCCTGGGCCGCCGGTGCGGCGAGCCCTGCCAGCAGCATGGCGCTCGCCACCGTCGTCATCAGTTGTCGTCGCAACATGGGTCGTTCCCTCCCGTTGGATTTCTGGACGTCAGTCGAACTGAAGCGGCACTTCGAGCCCTTCACGCACGGAACGCTCGGCCTCGAGGCAAACGACGACGGCGCGCCGCCCGGCGCGGACATCGACCAGCGTCTTGCCGGCCGTGAAGGCCTCGTTGGTGAGCGCAATCTGTTTTTCGAGCTCGAACACCTCGCCCGAGACGCCGTCGAGCGGCACCAGCTCCGGCGGCTCCATGCCGATCGGGCCGAGCCAGACATCGAAGACGGGCTCGGTGCTGGCGGCGTCGCCCGCCGACCAGGTGGCGCGGATGGCACCCGTCGTGCCGCTGACCTCGACCACGAGGTAGTGGCCAAAGCCGGCGAGCGACTGGCTCACCGAGGCGATGGCGCCGTCGGCGAACCGTACGCTGGAGACAAGATTGTCATACATCCCGGCAGCGCCCGCGATGGTGCCCTGCGCGGTAACCGCCAACGGGTCACCCGAGGCTTCGAGGTACCACATCGCGAGGTCATAGAAATGGACCGGCTCCTCGAGGATCCAGGAGCCCACCGCGCCCGGCTGCTGCCGCCAGCCGCTGGCTCCCGGCCGATAGGGGTGGCGAAAGAGGCTGACCTGAACGAAGCGCGGCTTGCCGATCCGGCCCTCGTCGATCAGCGTCTTGATCGTTCGCCACTGGCTCGAGAGGCGGAGCTCGAAGCCGACCGAGAGCTGGCGCCCTGTGCGATCCACCGTCTCGACCAGCCGGTCGCAATCCTCCAGCGTGGTCGCGAGCGGCTTCTCGACCAGCACGTGCTTGCCGGCTTCCAAGGCCGCGATCGCCATCTCGGCGTGCAGGTGGTTGGGGGCGACGATGTCGATGACGTCGATCGCGGGGTCGTCGATCAGCGTCCGCCAATCGGTGGTGACCCTGGCGTCTGGATGGTCCGCTGCAGCGCGATTGGCGCTCGCCTCGCTCGCCGTGGCGATCGCCGCCAGCTCGGCGCTTGCGGTCCCGGCAATGGCACCGCTGTGCAGCTGCCCGAACCTGCCATAGCCGATCACGCCCCAGCGCAGCGTCATGGCTGTGCCGCCTTCCGCTTGGCCATCATCGGAGCGTCGGCTCGGGCAGGGCGGCCACCTCGTCGGTCAGCACGAGACGGCAATCGGGATGGCGCTGCAGCAGCGAGGCCGGCACGGCAGCGGTGACGGGGCCATGCAGCAGCTTGCGGACGATGGCGCATTGCCAGGGCCGGTTCATGTAGAGGCGAACCCGCCGCGCACCCAGGATCTCGGCCATGCCGACCGTCACCGCCAGCCTCGGGATGCGCTCGATATTGCCACGGCATGCGGTGACGCTGTTGATCACCAGGGTCTCGGTCGAGAGCTCGACCACCCGTGTCGGCAAGGCCGCGAAAGCCTCGTCGTCGATGGCTTCAGCGGCCCGTGGCGGATCGTTGAAGGCCACGTGCCCGGTGATGCCGACCCCGCCATAGCAGACATCGACCCCACCCAGCCGCTCGATCGTCTCCGGCACATGGCCCAGCGCTCGCGGATCGGGAAAGATCCGCTGCTCTTCCGGTGGCGCCAGCTCCGGACGCAGCACGTCCCAGAAATGGCGCTGCATGTGGCCGCGAAAGCTGAGCGGATCGTCGGCCGGGATGAAGCTCAGCCCATCCGCCTCGAGATACTCGTCCATGTTGATGACGACGAGATCGGCCAGGCTCTGGCCCTGCTCGTTGCAGAATTCGGCCAGGAGATCGAACGCGCCGACGGGGCCCACCGGCACGATCACCACGACCTTGTCGCGGCCGCCGGCCTTGGCGGCGCGGTAGTCCTCGAGCATGTCGTCCGCGAGTCGGCGGATCAGCGTCTCGTTGTCGGCTACCCGCTCGACCCGGATCGGGCCGTCACGGCCGACGTCGTCCGGTCGAATGGCCAGTACCCGGCGGGTCGCTTCATCCATGGCCAGCCTCCGCCAGGTCCGGCGCCGCCATGGCCTCAATCGGACGCATCGCCCGGCCGGAGACGGCATCGAAGAGGTGCAGGCGTGCCGGATCGAGATGCAGGCTCAGGCTCGTTGGCTCGCCCTGCACATGCCGCGGCGGCAGCCGGGCGACCATGTCGACACTGCCGACCCTGAAGAAGACGAGGGTGTCGCTCCCCAGCGGCTCGATGACGTCGGGCTCGACCTCGAGAACCGGCCCGCCCATTGGCACGGCGTGAAAATCCTCGGGCCGAATACCCATCAGCGCCCGCCTGGCACCGGCGGCGTGCACCGTCTGGGCATAAGGCTCGGGCAGAGCCAGCAGCCGACCGTCCGGCAGGCGAAGCATGCTGTCCCGGCTGTCGCCGTCGATCTCCACCTCGATCAGGTTCATGGTCGGCGAGCCGATGAAGCCCGCCACATAGCTCGAGGCCGGCCAGTTGTAGACCTCGTCGGGCGTGCCGACCTGCTCGATCAGCCCGCCCTTCATGATGACGATGCGATCGGCCAGCGTCATCGCCTCGACCTGGTCGTGGGTGACGTAGACGACCGTGGTCGAGACCCGCCGGTGCAGCCGCTTGATCTCGGTGCGCATCTGCGCGCGCAGCTTGGCGTCCAGGTTGGAGAGCGGCTCGTCGAAGAGAAAGACTTGCGGGTCGCGGACGATGGCCCGGCCCATGGCGACCCGCTGCCGCTGGCCGCCGGAGAGCTCCTTCGGCCGCCGGGCCAGGAGCGGCTCGATGTCGAGCACGCGGGCCGCCTCCTCGACCCGGCGGCGGATCTCGGCCTTGGCGTATTTGCGGTAGCGCAGGCCGAAGCCCATGTTCTCGAAGACCGACATGTGCGGGTAGAGCGCATAGTCCTGAAAGACCATGGCGATGTCGCGGTCCTTGGGCTCGAGCTCGTTGACCACCCGGTCGCCGATCCGAATGGCGCCCTCGGTCACCTCCTCGAGCCCGGCGATCATCCGCAAGGTCGTGCTCTTGCCGCAGCCCGACGGGCCCACCAGGACGATGAACTCGCGATCCGCCACCTCGAGGTCGATGGCATCCACGGCCAGGACATCGCCGTAGCGCTTGGTCAGCTTCTCGAGCGTTAAAGTAGCCACGGCTGAGATCGACGCTCCGGCGTTATGGCGCTACCGCGCTGCCTCTTCTTTTTTCGTGCGCCACCCTGGCATGCTCGTGTGACGAGTTCAAGCGGGCTCACCGTTCGCGCCGCCGGCGCCGCCTCGCCGCTCTCGGCCTGCAGCCGCTCGAACACCGCGTCGATCGGCCCGAGCAGCGCCGCATCCGGCTCGACGCCGAGCTTCTGGCAGCGCTCGATGTACTGCTGGCACATCGGCGTCATCCAGTGGATGACGGCTTGCGGGTGCTGGAGAAAGGTCGGTCGCAGCGTCTCGATCGCCTCGGCGCTGAGGGTTTGTGCCTCGTCGAACTGCTCAAGCGCGTCCAAGCGCAGCGAAAGGCTGTGAAGCGATACCGCCAGATTGGGCTTGAAGGCGTCGGGCCGCGCCGCCGCCAGCTCGCGGTAGAGGGCGACGGCCTCCTCGGTGGCCTCGAGCGCGTCCTCGCGCCGGCCGAGGGCGTTGAGCCTGTTGCCCAGATTGTTGAGCGACGTGGCGAGGTCGGGTCGGAAGGCGTCGGGCCGGTCTGCCGCCAGCTCGCGGTAGAGGGTGACGGCCTCCTCGGTGGCCTAGAGCGCGTCCTCGCGCCGGCCGAGGGCGTCGAGCATGGCGCCCAGATTGTTGAGCGATGGCGAGGTCGGGTCGGAAGGCGTCGGGCCGCGCCGCCGCCAGCTCGCGGTAGACGGCGACGGCCTCCTCGGTGGCCGCGAGCGCGTCCTCGCGCCGGCCGAGGGCGTCGAGCCTGTTGCCCAGATTGTTGAGCGATCCGGCGAGGTCGGGTCGGAAGGCGTCGGGCCGCGCCGCCGCCAGCTCGCGGAAGACGGCGACGGCCTCCTCGGTGGCGGCGAGCGCGTCCTCGCGCCGGCCGAGGGCGTCGAGCCTGGCGCCCAGATTGTTGAGCGACATGGCGAGGTCGGGTCGGAAGGCGTCGGGCCGCGCCGCCGCCAGCTCGCGGCGGATGGCGACGGCCTCCTCGGTGGCGGCGAGCGCCTCCTCGCGCCGGCCGAGGGCGTCGAGCCTGATGCCCAGATTGTTGAGCGACGCGGCGAGGTCGGGTCGGAAGGCGTCGGGCCGCGCCGCCGCCAGCTCGCGGTAGACGGCGACGGCCTCCTCGGTGGCGGCGAGCGCCTCCTCGCGCCGGCCGAGGGCGTTGAGCATGTTGCCCAGATTGTTGAGCGATCCGGCGAGGTCGGGCTGGAAGGCGTCGGGCCGCGCCGCCGCCAGCTCGCGATAGACTGTCACGGCCTCCTCGGTGGCCGCGAGCGCGTCCTCGCGCCGGCCGAGGGCGCTGAGCCTGTTGCCCAGATTATTGAGCGATCCGGCGACGTCGGGTCGGAAGGCGTCGGGCTGCGCCGCTGCCAGCTCGCGGCGCAGGTTCAACGCCTCTCGGGTGGCCTGGAATGCGTCCTCGCGCCGGCCGAGGGCGCTGAGGCTGTTACCCAAGTTGTTGAGCGACATAGCCAAGCCGGGCCGGAACTCGTCGGGCCGCGCTGCCGCCAGCTTGCGATAGACTGTCACCGCCTCCTTGGTGGCCTTGAGCGCGTTCTCGCGCCGGCCGAGGGCGTTCGCATGTCTCGAAGCGCGCGCCGCCGGACTTCGCCGGTTGCAGCTCAGCGCGAACGTTGCTTGAACTCGTTCGCGCACCAGGTCAAGCAGCGCCAAGTAGTGCCCCCGATGCCGCGCCGCTCGCCTCTCTGCCAGCTCGCCCTTGGTCGGCCCTGCGCCACCGCCAGCTCGCGCAGCAGATCGTGCAGCCGCCAGCGGCCCGTGCTCCGGTGGTTGGACGAGACCGCGCTGCACCAGCCGGCCGAGCTGGCGGCGCGCCCCCGGCTCGTCCAGGCCGAGCACGGCTGCCGCACCGGCGAGATCGAAATCGGCGGGGAAGACGCCGAGGAGCGTGAAGGCGCGGGCGAGGTCGGGATCGGCTCGGCAAGGCGCTCGTAGCTGTAGCCGAGGATGACCATCGGATCCCGATCGCTGCGCCTCGCCCGCCGGGCGCTTCTGGAGAAGTGCGCCAGGGGTTGCGCGCGCAGCTCGTCCAGATAGGCGTCGACCGCGTAGCCGGTGGCCTGCAGGTAGGAGCCGGCGACGCGCAGCGCCAAGGGCAGATCGCAGCAGAGCTCGGCCAGCGCATCGGCGTCGGCATCGCCGAGGCCACCGGCCATGCCCTGCAAGAGCGCCACCGCGGCCGGCCGGGCGAGCTTCTCCAGCTCGATCGCCTCGACGCCGGGCAGAACCAGCTCGTCGCGCGAGGTGACGAGCAGCGCCGCCGGCGGTCGCGGGATCAGGCTCTCGACCTGCTCGGCGTTCGCCACATTGTCGAGCAGGACGAGGACGCGACGGCCGTCCAGCGCGGCATGATAGTCGGCGACGAGGCTGTCCGGCTCGATGTCTTTCTGCCCCGAGCGCCTTGAGCACGTCCGTCATCGCGTCCCGCGCGTCGCGCGGCTGCGTCGTGCCCAGCATGTCGACGAGGATCTGCCCGTCCGGGAAGTCGCCCCGCATCCGCCGCGCCACCTCGCGCGCCAGCTCCGTCTTCCCGACCCCGCCGATCCCCTGCACCGCCGAGATCGCCGCCGAGCCTTCCGCCAGCGCCGCCTGCACCGCCGCGATCTCGTCCTCGTAGCCCTTGAAGTCGCCGACGGGCTGCGGGATGGAGAAGGGCGGCGGCTTCGGGATCGTCAGGCCTTCGAGCGCTCGCCAGACGCGATCGAACTCCTCTCGGTTCAGCGCCTGCTGCTCCAGCAGGAAACGAAGCGGCCACGCCGGACAACCGTGCAGCAGCTCGGGAGCTGATCGAGATAGCGGCGATAGACTCCGCTCGATGAGCTGCTCGACCATCGGGAGCGACTCGGCTGGCTCTGCCCTGGGCTCCTCGATCGAGCCTCGCGAGCGTCGGCGAATGATCGCGGCGGCGGCCACGCTCGCCTCGTTCATGCCGTGCTGCTGGACGACGGCGTGCAGGCCCAGCGCATGGTTCGCGAGGAGATCATCGGCTGTCGCCAGGGCGGGTGCGATGGCGACAGCGCTGCCATATTCGGTATCGATCCAGCCCGTCAGATCACGCTCGACCGAGCGCGCCAGCGACTTGACGTCGGCCGGTCCATGCTGGCCGAAGAGTGCCCGGCTGAAGTTGACCAGATCGCCCACGGGCTCGCGTGCCGAGACTCGTAGAGCGCCGTTCCGGACGATGAACTCGATCGCCGCGCGACAAATTCGCCTTCGACCGTTCCCAGGCCCAAGCATCCCATAACGCCAGGTTCAAGGCAGGTCGGTCGGCCGGTCAAGAGACGATGGCAGCGGCGAAAGGAAAGGGCGCCGGCTCGCCTCAGCCCAGCGGCACCACCATTGCCCGGAGCGCCGCCTCGTCGACCTCGACACCGATGCCCGGCTGCTCGGGCAGATGGAAGGCGCCGTCGGCAAACCGCCAGGCGCTTTGGATCGCCTCCGGCGCCCGCCCCGCCAGCCCGGCCTGGAACTCCGCCAGATGGCTGTCCGGACAGGTCGCCGCGACGTGCAGCGTGGCGGCCTGGAACACGTCGAGGCCGGAGCCCATATGCGGCGTCACGGCGATGCCGGCCTCCTTCGCCAGCGCGATCTGCCGCAGCCCGTCGGAGATGCCGGTGCGGCCCATGTCCGGCTGGAACACGTCGAGCGCCCGGCGCGCGAGCCAGGGACCGCTGTCGAAGCGCGTGTGCATGTGCTCGCCCAGCGCAATGGGCGCTCCGGGCAGGCGCTGCAGGCTGACATGGCCGTCCAGGTCCTCCGGCAGCATCGGGCATTCCAGCCACTCGACCCCGAGCTCGCCGTAGGCCGCCTTGGCCCGGGCCGCGGCGTCGAGGTCGGGCAGGCTCCAGAGCACGTCCACCATCCAGCGCCGCACCTCGGGCAGCGCCGCCTGCAGGGCCGCCAGCTCGTCCCGGCCCGCCTCGGTGTCGCCGTCGAAGAAGAGCTTGATGCCGGTGATGCCGCGCGCCGCCCAGTCCCGCCCATGCGCGATCCGCTCGTCGCGGGTCGGCCGGCGGATGCCCGAGAGGTAGGCCGGGATCACCTGCCGTGGTGCGGCAGTCGAGAAAGCGGGCCAGCGGCAGGCCGGCGCGCTTGGCCAGCGCGTCCCAGACGGCGATGTCGACCATGGCGATCGCATCGAGCTGATAGCCGCTCTGATGGCCGCGCCCGCGCTGCGCATCGTAGAGCGTGTCCCACATCGCCGCCGGATCGGCGAATTCTCGCCCGGTGACGATCTCGGCCAGCAGGCGCTGGGCGATCAGGCAGGTGACCTCGGGCATGATCGGCGCATTGGCCTCGCCCCAGCCGACCGTGCCGTCGTCCAGCGTCACCTTGCAGAGCGCGGTCTCGACCCGCCGCGGATAGACCGTGCGCCAGCCAGCTGAGAACATGAACCGCGTCTCGGCATCGGCGCCCAGCGCCCGGTAGCCCTCCCAGTAGCCCTTGCCGCCGAGGCCGACGTGAAACGCCTCCAGCGACGCGATGCTGAACCGCCGGTCATCGCCGCTCATCTCGTCCTCCCGATCCTGTCGCCGCGGTGACAAGACTGTCCCGTCGATACGCTTTGCGCCAACATCACACGGGGAGGTCGTCATGACCAAGCGAGTCGGCTGCATCGGCCTCGGCCTCATGGGCCACGGCATCGCCGCCAACATCCTGCGCGCCGGGTTCCAGGTGAGCGTGCGCGGCAACCGCAACCGCCAGCCGGTGGACGATCTGGTCGCCAAGGGCGCCACCGAGGCCGCGAGCGCCGCAGCACTCGCCCGAGCCAGCGACGTCGTCGTGCTCTGCGTGCCGTCCTCGGTGGAGGTCGAGACGGCGGTGCTGGGCCAGGACGGCGTGCTCGCCGGCGCGCATCCCGGCCTCGTCGTCATCGACTGCACCACCGCACTGCCGGACTCGAGCGCCCGGGTCATGGCGGCGCTCGCCGAGCAGGGCGTGCGCTTCGTCGATGCGCCGGTGACCCGCACACCGGTCGAGGCCGAGGCCGGCCGGCTCAACACCATGGTCGGCGCCGAGCCGGAGCTGCTGGAGGAGATCCGGCCGATCCTCGCCAGCTTCTGCGAGAACATCTTCCACGCCGGCCCGGCTCTGGCCGGCCACAAGCTGAAGCTGATCAACAATTTCATCAGCCAGGGCACGGCGGCGTTGCTGGCCGAGGCCTGCACGACGGCGACCAAATCCGGCGTCGATCTCGAGCGTCTGTTCGAGGTGGTGAGCGCCGGTGGCGCCAACTCCGTCATCTTCCAGAAGATGATGCCCTGGGTGCTCGGCCAGGGCGAGGGCGGCATGCTGTTCAAGGCGCGAAACGGCATGAAGGACATGCGCTACTACACGCGGCTGGCCGAGTCGGCCGGCAGCACGGCCTTCATCGGCGAGGCCATCCACCAGACCTTCCTGCTCGCCTGCCTGCAGGGCGAGGGCGACAACTGGGTGCCGGCCATCGCCCGCGGCCTCGGCCGGGCCAATGGTGTCCAGGTCGGCCCACCAGCGAACGACGCCGCCAAGCCTGACGCGTGAGCCGCAAATAGCGCAGAGATCAGATCGGCTTGCTGACAAGCTGGCACTCCCTTATGACCGATGAGACGTAATCAAAGCCTGGGGAGGCGAAATCATGGCGCGGCAAGCGACAATTCTCGCGGCGATCGGTTTGGGCGTGCTCGCAGTTGCGGCGAGCACTTCGGTGGCGTCGGCCTATCCCGACCGGCCGATCCGCATCATCGTTCCCTACTCGCCGGGCGGTGCGTCCGACGTCGTCACCCGCATCCTGGCCCAGCATCTCGAGACCGAGCTCGACCAGTCGGTCGTGGTCATGAACGTCGCCGGCGGCGGTGGTGCGGTCGGCTGGCAGCAGCTCAAGGACACCCAGGCCGACGGCTACACGCTCGGCATCTTCGTCGACTCCATTCCGGTGATGGAGGCGACCGGCGCCATCGACTTCACCAGCGACGATTTCGACCAGATCGCCATGTGGGGCACGATGGACATCACCGTCTTCGGCCCTGGCGATGGCTCGCTCGCGACGCTCGGCGATCTGAAGGCCGCCGCCGAGGCCGATCCGGAGGGCACGGGCCTCGCCATCGGCTACGGCACGCCGTCGCAGTTCGTGGGCCAGATCGTCGCCGACGCCATGGGCGTCGATCTCAACCTGGTCAATGTCGGCGGTGGTGCGGAGAAGAAAGCCGCGGTCCTGGGCGGCCACGTCAGCGCCGGCATCGAGCCGATGCCCGGCATGGCCGAGCCCTATCGCGGCGGCCAGTTCAAGGTCCTGGCCGTGCTCGGCGAGGCCAGCCCGGCCGCTTTCCCCGAGCTGCAGACCGCCCGCGACCAGGGCTTCGACGCCATCGCGTTCAACAGCTACGCGCTGATGGCGCCCAAGGGCACGCCCGAGGACCGGCTCGACATCCTGGCCGAAGCGGTCGCCAAGGTGGCCCAGGACCCGGCCTTCCTCGAGGCCAACGAGAAGGTCAGCTTCAACATCAACGCCATGGACCGCGCCGCCACCAACGAGCATGTCGACGCCACGCGCGCCCGGATGCTGGCGATCGGCGAGCGCCTCGGCTTCTAGGTCAAGACGCCGGCGCATGCCGCGGCTCGCGCCGATCGCTCTTCCGGCTTTCGACCGGTGACCACCGTATCGGGCCAGAACGGGGTGTGGAGCTGATGGCCGAGCGAGGCGACGAGGACGAGCAAGGGGCCGAAGGGTCGGCCGAGCCATTGCCCCGGCTCGGCCAGGACCGCATCGTCGGTCTCGTCATCCTCCTCGTCGGCGCGTTTCTCTTCTATGAGACCTTCAACTTCCGCGTCGTCGCCTGGGATCCGCTCGGGCTGGCTTTCTGGCCGCGCATCGTGCTCGGCATCATGGGTCTGCTCGCCGTCTATCTGATCATTCGCAACAGCGTCGATGCCGGGCCGTTCCAGCCGCTGCAGGGCCGCGCCTTCGTGCTGCTCGCCGGCCTCTCGCTCTACGTCCTGCTGCTACCAAAGCTGGGCTACCTGATCGCCACGCCGATCATGCTGTTCTGCTTCCACGTCGCACTCGGCGGCACCCAGCCGAAGCGGCTGCTCGAGGCTGCGATCTTCGCCGGCATCGCCACCTGGATCGTCGCCTGGGTGTTCGAGAGCCTGCTCTTCGTGCAGTTCCCGCAAGGCCTGCTGGAGCCACCGATTTGATCGAGATGACCCTCGATCCGGCCGTCGTGATGCAGGCGCTGAGCCACGTGCTGAACCCGGCCAATCTGCTTGATCCTGGTCCTGGGCGTGCTCGGCGGCATCATCGTCGGCATCATCCCGGGCCTCGGCGTCGTCATGGCCGTGGCGCTCTTGATCCCGTTCACCTTCACCATGCGCCCGGAGGTCGGCCTCAGCCTCCTGGTCGGCGTCTTCGTCGGCGGCGTCTCCGGCAGTTGCGTCACCGCGATCCTGATCCGCATGCCGGGCACGCCGGCCTCGGTCGCGACCCTGCTCGACGGCTTCCCCATGGCCAGGAACGGCCGCGCCGGCGAGGCGATCGGCAATGCCGTGGTGGCGTCGTTCTTCGGCACCGTGATCAGCGGCATCCTGCTGGTCCTCCTGGCCCCGCTGATCGCCGCCTTCGCGCTGATGTTCCACTTCGCCGAGTACGTCGCGGTCTCGGTCTTCGCCATCACCGCGGTCGCCGCCATCACCGGCAGCTCGATGGCGCGGGGTCTCGTGACGGCTTGCCTGGGCCTGCTCGCCGCCAGCTTCGGCATCTCGGCCGAGGACGGCATGCCGCGCTTCCATTTCGGCCAGGGTGCGCTCACCGGCGGCATCAACCTGCTGCCGGCGCTGGTCGGCCTCTTCGCCATCTCGCAGATCATGCACGATGCCATGCCGGCGCGCGGCACTGCCCCCATCGCCCGAGCGAGCCTCGGGCGCACGCTGCCGTCGCTGGTCGATATCGGCCGCAATGCCGGCAACTACATCCGCTCGGCGCTGATCGGCACCATCGTCGGCATCGTCCCGGCCATGGGCGCCGGCCCGGCCGGGCTGATCTCCTACGCCCAGGCGAAGAACGCGTCCCGCCAGCCGGAGAAGTTCGGCACCGGCCACCTGCCGGGCGTGATCGCGGCGGAGACCGCCAACAACGCCACCATCGGCGGCGCCTTGATCATCATGCTGACGCTGGGCATCCCGGGCGATCCGGCGACCGCCATCCTGATCGGCGGGCTGATGATCCACGGCCTGCAACCCGGCCCGCAGCTCTTCATCAACAACCCCGAGATCATCTACGCCGTCTACTTCTCGGTCTTCTTCAGCAGCCTGATCATGATGGTCTTGATGCTGGGCCTGATGCGGCCCTTGGCCCGCGTCGCCGACCTGCCCAAGCGCCTTCTCCTGCCGAGCCTGTTCCTCCTCGCCAGCGCCGGTGTCTTCGCGGTCAACCACCGCATCGTCGACGTCGCCGTCATGTGCCTCTTCGGCGGCATCGGCTACGTGCTCGACCGCTACCGCTACCCGCTGCCGCCCTTCGTGCTGGGCCTCGTGCTGGGCCCCCTGCTCGAGGGCAATTTCCGCAAGATGCTCGGCCAGTACGGCGATGCCTGGCCGCTCTTCACGCAGCCGATCTCGCTCACCTTCCTGCTGCTCGCGGCAGGCTCGGTCGTCTACTCGCTCAGCCGCCGGCGCCGCGGCGCCGACGTGCTGCCGGGAACGTCGTGATGATCACCACCAGCGAGGACAGGCATCCGTGAGCCAGGATCGACCCAACATCCTCTGGTTCTGCACCGACCAGCAGCGCTTCGACACGATCGGCGCGCTCGGCAACCCGCATGTCTCGACGCCGACGATCGATGCGCTGGTGAAGGGCGGCACGGCCTTCACCCACGCCTATTGCCAATCGCCGATCTGCACGCCGTCGCGGGCCGCCTTCCTCACCGGCATGTACCCGAGCGCCGTGCACGTGAACGGCAACGGCAATGCCCACTTCCCGGCGGACGTCCCGCTGGTGCCGCGGCTCATGGCCGATGCCGGCTACACCTGCGGCCTGATCGGCAAGCTGCATCTGGCGAGCGCCTTTCATGGCGTCGAGAAGCGGGCGAATGACGGCTACACCACCTTCGCGTACAGCCACGCCCCGCGCGACGACTGGGCGGAAGGCCACGACTACGCCGATTGGGTCCGAAGCAAAGGCGCCGTGCTGGGCGAGCTGACCAAGAGCCTCGACGGCGTGCCGGAGGAGCTGCACCAGACGACCTGGTGCGCCGAGCGCTCGATCGCGTTCATCGAGGCCAACCGGGACCGCCCATGGCTCTTGAGCGTCAATCCCTACGACCCGCACCCGCCCTTCAACCCGCCGAAGCGCTACCGCGACATGTTCGAGCCCGAGGCCATGCCGGGGCCGCATTTCCGCAGCGAGCGACCTGGCGCTGCAGGAGCGCCTCGCGGCCGTCGATTTCCAGTCGAAGGGCAGGGACCCACACGAGCTGGACATCCACCACCCGATCCTGCCGAAGCCGATGGCCTGGCACGGCGACAAGGCTGCCGAATACGGCCCCGGTGCGCGGGACGCCTGGTCGCTGCAGGCCGCCTACTACGCCATGATCAAGCTGATCGACGACCAGCTCGCCCGTATCCTCGACGCGCTGGACAGCACCGGCCAGCGCCAGCGCACCATCGTCATCTTCACCAGCGACCACGGCGAGATGCTGGGCGATCACGGCCTGATCGAGAAGGGCTGCCGCTTCTACGAAGGCCTGGTGCGGGTGCCGCTGGTCTTCAACTGCCCGGGCCGCATCGCCGAGGGCGTGGTCAGCGACGCGCTGGTCGAGCTGATGGACAAGGCGCCCACCGTTCTCGACCTCGCCGGCGTGCCGACGCCCGAGCGGATGCAGGCCCGATCGCTGCAGCCCATCCTCGCCGGCGCCGCCGATCCCGGCCAGCATCGCGACTTCGTCAGATGCGAGTATTACGGCGCCCTGGCGCTGCCCGGCCAGTCGCTCGCCACCATGTACCGCGACCGCCGCCACAAGGTCGTGACCTATCACGACCACGGCCTGGGCGAGCTCTACGACCTCGAAGCCGACCCGTTCGAGCACGACAATCTCTGGGACGCGCCCGAGCATCAAGGGCTCAGGCACCGCCTCGTCCAGGCGAGCTTCGATGCCACCATGGCGGCGATCGATCGCGGCCCGCCGCGCATCGGCCCGATGTAGGAACAGGCGATGCAGCAGCGTTTCAGTGGCGTCTACCCGATCCTCTACGCTCTCTTCGATCAGCAGCAGCGGCTCGATCACGCCGCGATGCGCGCCCAGGTCGACTACTGCATCGAGGCCGGCGCGCACGGCATCGC
Organism: uncultured Alphaproteobacteria bacterium; assembly: GCA_942491185.1. GTDB lineage: Bacteria > Pseudomonadota > Alphaproteobacteria > Geminicoccales > Geminicoccaceae > SLRI01. The sequence continues at coordinate 103,303 of CALOAB010000026.1, forward strand.
CGTGCTCGGCAACGTCACCGAATACTTCAAGCTCACCCATGCCGAGCGCATCGAGCTGATGGAGGTCGTGGGCGACGCCATCGGCGGCCGCGTGCCTTATGCCGTGACCATCGGCGAGCCCTCGGTCGAGGGGCAGCGCGCCTTCATGGCCAGGGCTGCCGAGGCCGGTGCCAGCTGGGTGATCCTCCAGCCGCCGCCGGTCAAGGGCGTGCCCGAGCGCGAGATGGTCCGCTTCTTCGGCGCCGTCGCCGACAGCGCAGCCTTGCCGGTGGCGATCCAGAACAACCCGGTCAACATGGATGTCTGGCTCACCAATGAGAGCCTCCTGGAGCTGCACCGCAACCACCCCAACGTGACCCTGCTCAAGGCCGAGGGGGCGGCTGCCGTGGTCGAGGCCTTCATCAGCGCCACCGGCGGCGCCCTCGACGTCTTCGCCGGGCAGGGCGGCATCGAGTACATCGCCAACCTGGAGAGCGGCTGCGTCGGGCTCATCCCCGCCCCCGATTGCCTGGCCGCCCAGGTGCGCATCTTCGAGCTCTGGCAGGACGGCAGCGAGGCGGCCCGGGCGCGCGCCATGCAGCTGCACAAGGAGACCCTGCCGCTCATCGTGCTCACCACCCGCCACCTGCAATCGCACCAGATCCCGATCGGCAAGCACCTGCTGGCCCGAAGGCTGGGCCTCGGCCCGGTCCACGCCCGCGCACCCGCGGCCAAAGCCTCGCCCTTCGCGCTGCAGATGGCCGAGCGGCTGGCGGACGCCATCGACGCGCTCGACCTCGATGGCTGACGGCGCCAGTCATCGCTTGGGCAGGCAGCGTTGACCGACGGCCTCGCCCATCTGCCGCTTCGCGGTCATCGCCGACACGCATCTCGAGCCCGACCCGGCGCCGGGCACGCCTGACTCGCCCCGCGCCAACCGCCGCCTCGCCGCCATCGTCGACGAGCTCCGTGCCGACCCGCCCGACTTCGTCATCCATCTGGGCGACGTGGTCCATCCGCTGCCGGCGATCCCAGCCTATGCGCCGGCCATCGAGGCCGCCCAGGCGCTCCTCGCCCGCATCCCCTGTCCGCTGCACATCTGCCCGGGCAACCACGACATCGGCGACAAGCCGAACGCGCTGGCGCCGGCGGCGATCGTCCAGAACGACTGGCTCGAGCGCTTCGAGACCAATTTCGGCCCCGGCTACAAGAGCTTCGATCACGCGGGCTGCCGCTTCGTCCTGCTCAACAACCTCCTGGTCAACACCGGCAATCCGGCCGAAGCGGCGCAGGAGGACTGGCTGCGGCAGACGCTCGGCAGCGCCCCGGGCCGCGTCTTCCTCGCCATGCACTACCCGCTCTTTCTGCGTGCTGTCGACGAAGGCACGACCTACGACGCCATCGACGAGCCCGGCCGCAGCCGGCTGCTCAGCATCATCCAGGAGCACCGCGTCGAGGCCGTCTTCTCGGGCCACGTGCACGTCTGGCTGCACAACCATGCGGGCGAAACCGGCCTCTACGGCGTCCCGGCCGCTGCCTTCGTCCGCCGCGACTTCTCGGAGCTGTTCCGCATCGGCCCGCTCGCCGAATACGGCCGCGAGGACCCCGAGAAGCTCGGCTATCTCCGGGTCGACATCTTCCCCGACGGCCACGTCTGCCACGTCGTGCGCCCCGGCCAGCAGAACCGCCGGCCGGCGATCCGCCGCTCAGCCGCTGCCAGCGCGCGAGACTGGAGCGGCCTCGGCGTCAATCTCCGCCATCCCTGGTGCGAGGTGGTGGACCTGCCGTTCAACCCGCCGACCGACGCCTTCCTGCGCAAGCGCGCGCGCAACGACTACCCGGCGCTGGCACTGGCCGAGCTCGGCCTGCGCGACCTGCGTGTCCCGCTCGCCGATCTCATCGATCCGACCGTTCGCGCGCGGGCGCGCCTGCTGGCCCGAAGCGGCTTCCGCTTCACCGCCTTCACCCCCGGCATTCCCGACGCCGCGACGGTCGAGCCGCTGCTCGCCGATCTCGACACGCTCGAGGTCGTCGTCACCGCCGATGCCATCGGCGCCGCGATCGACACCCTCGCACCTGTGCTCGTGGCCGCCGGCACCCGCCTGCAGATCCTGCCGCTGATCCCGCCCGCGCGCGACGCCGCCGAGCGTGCCGGACGCCACGTCATCCGCACCGGCTTTCCACCCGACCCCGACGCCATTCGCACCGCACTGGCGCCGGCCCGGCGCGACGGGCTCGCACTGGTCGCCGGGCTGCAGATCGGCATCGAAAGCTGCGATGCGGCCCTGCTCGCCAGCCTCGGCGACCTCGAGCGCGAGCACGGCATCGCCGCCGCCGTGCTGCTCGACTGGAGCGCCGCCGACAAGGACGGTGCCAACACCGACGAAGCGGCCCTGGCCCGCGAGGTGGCGCGGGTCGCCGCCCTTGCAGCCAAGCTGGACGGCGCATCCGGCCCGCGCATCTTCCTCGACACCCTCATGGAATTCGACCGCAGCTATCATCCCCGCCCGGGCCTCATCGACCGCCGCGCCAACCTGACCGCGGTGGGCCGTGCCCTGCTGCGAGCTCCATCCGACCCACGGCCATGACCGCGTGCTGGTGACCGCAGCTTCACTGCTGCTGGTCCTGCTGTTCGGCTTCGGCATCGGTGCCACCGGCATCGGCGGCGTCGGCATCGTCCCGACCCTGGTGGCGCTCGGCGGGCTCTCGGTGACGGGCGCCGTGGCGATCGCGCATGCCTCGCTCGTCGTCACCGGCTGCATCGGCATCGCCATGCACCGCCGCCTGCTGGTCGGCCTCGAGCGCGACCTCTGGCGGGTGGCGCTCTGGGCGGCGCTCGGCACCGTCCTGGGCGCCGTCCTGCTGCCGTATGTCGCCGGAAGCTGGCTGGAGATCGCGGTCGGCGGCCTGATGATCGTCTCGGGCGGCATCGAGATCCGCCGCCGCTTCGGTGGCAGCCTCGCGCCGTCCACCACGCCCGCCGGCGGCACCGCCAACTGGCGGCTGATCGGTGGTGCCGTCGGCTTCGGCTCGGCGCTCACCGGCACCGGCGGCCCGATCCTCCTCATACCCGTGATGCTGCTGCTCGGCGCCGAGCCCCGCCGCACCGTGGCGCTGGCGCAGATGATCCAGATCCCGGTCGCCGGCTCCGCCACGCTCGTGCACCTGAGCAGGGGTGCCGTCGACCTGCAGCTCGCAGCCATCGTCGGCGGCCTGATGGCGATCGGCGTCGTCGCCGGCAGCCTGCTCACCCAACGCATCGCCACCGACAGCCTCCGCCTCCTCCTCGCCACCACCCTCATCGCCGGCGGCGTCGTTTTTCTGGCGCTCCGCGCGTGAGCCTCATAATCAGAGCAAGTTGGTGTGCCAGGTCTCCATGCCGGTCGTGGGGGCGCACGATCGACCCATTTGAGCGCGCTCATGCAACTCTCACCCAGTGGGACGCGGGCCAGCAGCTGGAGAACCCGACTCGCGGCATCTACCGCCTCGAACACATGCGGCTCAAGGCGGCCTGGGCCGCTGGCTGAAACCATCACCCGGGCTCAGCCGTCCTTCTGTCCCAACCCACCCAGCATCTTCCGACCGATCTCCAGGCCGCGGCGAAAAGCGGTGACGTCGCTGCCCTGGCCGAAGACGCGAAAGCCGCGCTCGGCGCAGCGCTGCAGCAACGCCTCCTGGCCGTGCATGATGGCGAGCGGCTTGCCACTGCTGTCGCCGGCGGCAACGAAGCGGTCGAGCATGGTCCCGAAGAGCGGATCGTCGAACCGGCCGGCGATGCCGAGGTCGCTGGTCAGGTCCATATGGCCGAGCCAGCCGATATCGATGCCGTCGGTCGCGAGGATCGCGTCTGCGTTCTCAATTCCCTTGGCCGTCTCGATCAATGCGATGAGCACGTTCTGCTTGTTGGCCTTGGCCATGGTGGCGACCGGGTCGCCCCCGGCATAGCGATCGTAGCCGAGGCCGAGGGCCAGCCCGCGCCGGCCCTTGGGCGGGTAGCGGGCCCACTCGACCAGTGCGGCCGCCTCCTCTGCCGTCTCCACCATCGGCAGCATGATGCCCTGGGCACCGGCGTCCAGCACCGTGGCGACCGCCGCGTAGCTCTTCTCGCGGACCCGCACCCAGACCTCGATATCGAGCCCGCGCGCATAGGCGATCTGCGCCTTGATCGTGTCGATCCCGACCCCGCTATGCTCCATGTCGAGGATCACGAAGTCGTAGCCGGCATTGGCCAGGATGGAGGTGAGGCCGGGCGTGAACAGCTCGAAGGCCATGGCGCCATAGAGCCGCTCGCCAGCGGCGAGGCGAGGGCGAAGCGGTTTGTCGATGGACATCGAACGTCACTCCAAAGGATGAGCCAACCGGACTCGTCGGCGCTCAGTCGATATCGCGGACCTTGGCACCGTTCAGCTCGGCCAGGATGCCGGCCATGACCGGCATGAAGCGCTGGCCGTGACCCTGATTGAGCACCAGCCGATAGGTCTGGTTGATCGCCTGGGCGATCGGCGTCGCGACCCCGGCTTCCTCGGCCATGCGGTTGTAGAAGCGCATGTCCTTGGCCGCGATGCGAAACGGCCCCTTGAGGTGGCTGTCGTCGCCATCGAGGATCCAGGGTCTGATGCTCTGCCACATCGGTCCATTGACGGCACCTGCGGACAGCACGTCGGCCTGGGCCTCGAGATCGACGCCGAGCTTGGCGGCCGTCGCGAACCCCTCGGCGATGAGCGCGCAAAGGCCGATGGCGATCGAGTTGTTGACCAGCTTGCAGGTCGTCCCCGCACCCAGCTCGCCGCAGACCACGATGGTGTCGGCGTAGCTCTCGAGGATCGGCCGCACGCGGGCGATGTCGTCCGGCGCGCCGCCGACATAGGTCGCGAGGGCGCCCACCTCCGCCTCCTTGGGCGTGCGCCCGAGCGCGGCATCGACCATGCCCACCCCCTTGGCCGCCAGCGCCGCGCCGAGCCGCCGGGTGACGCCCGGGTCGGCGGTGGTGCTGTCGACCAGGATCATGCCCGGCCGCAAGGCGTCCATGAGCCGCGGCGCTCCGGTGAGGATCTCTTCGACCTCGACCGACGACGGCAGGCAGAGAAAGACGATGTCGCTGGCCTCGGCCACGGCTGCCGGCGTCGTCGCCTCCAGTGCGCCGCGGCGCACCAGGTCCTCGACCGGCGCCCGGTTGCGGTTCGCCATGACAGTGAGCGGATAGCCGCCCCGCTCGAGAATGCTCCTCGCCGCCCCGTGGCCCATCAGGCCGACGCCGATATAGCCGACAGGCGGCTTGGTGCTCATTCGCTTTCCTTCCGTTCCTTCACCGCCGGTGACTGCGCCGACGTCGCCGGCCCTAGCCGAGCCGCAACGTCAGCGCATAGCGCCGCGAGGCCCCGCTCGGCAGCAGCAGCTCGGGGTTGTCGACCGTCGTGCCGTCCGGCGCCCGATCGGCGTTGCAGGGCTCGAGGCCGAGCACGTACATGCCGGGCCGCACGTCCAGCCACGTCTGCAGATAGGGCAGGGTGGTGGCATCGATATCGAGGGCGAATGGCATCGTGGGCGCGCCCGGTGCGGTGAGGGCGACGCGCCCGGGACCGGCGATGCGCCGGCAGACCACATGGGGGCCGGCACCCCGATCCGGCGGACCAAGCGGGCCGATCAGAGGCTCGCCGTCGAGCGTCAGCTCGGCGCCGGGACGGAGCAGCGGAAAGCCCAGATTCATGTGGTAGAGAATGGGCTGCGGCCGGGCCTCGCGGCTGCGATTGGTCACGGTATCGACCAGCCGGAGCGTGCCGCCGCCGATCGGCGCCTCGATCCGCCGGCGCAGCCGCCAGTTCTCGCCGTCCGAGGTCGCCTGGACGATCTCCGCCTCGGCGAAGAGATGCGGCTCCTCGCTCTCCCAGCATTCGCCGCAAGCGGTGAGCCGGGCCGGGGTGAAGGGCAGGCGGCCATGCAGCGGCCGGCCGTCCTTGGGCTGGCGGATGTGATCGAGCCCGCAGGTCACGAGCAGGCCCGAGAAGCTGCGCAGGAACCCCTGACCGTTCTCGGCCTCCGCGTCATGCAGACCCGGATGGCGAAAGCCGGTCGGCGACTGCCAGGCACAAGCCATGCCGCGCCAGCTCAAGGTCGCGATATCCAGCGTGCGGCTTTCGAGCAGCGTGAAGGCGAGCCCGCCGCCGGTGTCGAAGGCGATGGCGCGCACGCCCTGCTCGGGACCGTCGTCGAGGGTGAACCGGCGGACGCTGGCGAGCTGGCGCAGGCTACCGGCCAACGGCTGCAGGTCCGCCTCGCGCCAGGCAACACCGGCTATCGTGTCGTCGTCTGCCATGGCGCTACTTCACCGCACCGGCCGTCAGCCCCTTGACGATGTAGCGCTGGCCGATCAGCAGCAGAATGAGGGCGGGGATGATCGAGAGCGTCGCCGAGGCCGCCATCTCGGTATACTTGATCTCATATTCCTGGGCGTATTTGGCGATCGCCACCGGCACTGTCGCCGTCTCCTTCATGCTGAGGCTGAGTGCCACCGGGAACTCGTTCCAGGAGAAGACGAAGACGAGGACGGCGGTCGCCATCAGGCCCGGCATGATCAACGGCACGACCACCTCGCGCAGCATCACCGGCGTCGAGGCGCCGTCGATCTTGGCCGCCTCCTCGAGCTCCTTGGGCAGCTCGGCCATGAAGACGCCGATCAGCCAGAGCGCCATCGGCAAATTGAGCGTCGCATGCGCCAGGATGATCGCCGCATAGGTGTTGTCGAGCCCGACGCTGCGGAACATCGCGAACCAGGCACCGGCAAGGGCTATGGGCGGGATCATGTGAAAGAGCAGCGCCCAGCCGAGGATCGAATGCACCACCCAGGGCGACCAGCGCATCCGCTGCATCGAGTAGGCGGCAAGTGTCCCGATGACCAGGCAGAGCAACGTGCTGGTCGAGGCGATGAGCAGCGAGTTGCTGAAATTGCGCAAGTAATCCGACGTCTTGCTGAACAGCACCTCCTCGAAATTGAAGAGCACCGGCGTGAACCAGGTTTGCCCCATCAGGAGCGAGATCTGCGTTCTGAACCCGGCGGCCGCGACCCAGGCCACAGGAACCAGCACGATCAGCGCCGAAACGAGGAGGATGACGTGCATCCAGCCGTTGCGCTGGCCCACGGCCTGCGTCTCGGTCGTCATGTGCTGGCCTTCCGCCGCTGCGCCGCCAGGCTCAAGATGAGGAGCAGCGAGACCAGGAAGATCGCGGTGATGGCGAGCGCCGAGCCGTAGCCGACGCGGTCCTCGGTGAAGAAGCGCTGGTAGATGGTGAAGCTCAAGACCTCGGTCGAGGTGCCGGGACCGCCACCGGTCAACAAAAACACCTCGTCGAACACCTTGAACGCGACGATCACACGGAATGCGGCGGTGACCAGGATGGTGGGCCAGAGCATCGGCAAGGTGATCAGCCGCAACTCCTGCCAGCCCGAGGCGCCATCGATCTTGGCCGCCTCGTAGACGTCCTGCGGCAGCGATTCGATGCCGGCGAGCAGGAGAAGAAAGCAGAACGGCGTCCAGTGCCAGATATCGACGATGATCACCGAGAGCAGCGCCGTCGAGGACTGGCCGAGCCAGTCCTGGGCAGCGAAGCCCAACAACGCTGTCAGCTGGTTGATGATGCCGAAGTCGAAATTGTACATCAGCTTCCAGATGGCGCCGATGACGATGCCGGGGATCAGGATCGGCAGGAGGAAGATCGCGCGATAGACCGTGCGCCCGCGGCGGATGCGGCTCACCATCAAGGCCAGAAAGAAGCCGAGCACGATCTGTGCGCTCACCGCCACGATGACGAAGATCAGCGTGTTGAGGAGCCCGGCCCGGAACAGGTTGTCGGCGGCGAGGTCACGGTAGTTCTGCAGGCCGACACCGGTCCAGACCGCCTCACCCTCGCTCCAGCCGATATTGAAGAAGCTCATCGCCGCCATGTTGGCGATGGGCAGGACGGTCAGCGCCAAGAGGACGACGACCGCCGGCGACAGCGTCAGATGACGCCACAGGCGGTCGTCTCCCACCGGCCGCGCAGCCGCGGCACCGGACATTGCCGGCTGCTCCCTAGCTGCCGCTCAGGGCAGCGGGTCGATCAGGCCGGTCTGGTAGCCGTTGCGCTCCATGACCGTGTGGATCTGCTCGGCCATGATGTTGAGCGCCTCGGACGACGAGATCTCACCGGCGATCGCCCGGTTGAGCTCGAGCTCGAGGATGGCGATCACCTCGGCAGCCTCGGGGAAGGTGAAGATGTTGACCGCCAGCGGCGAGCCTTCGCCCTGGGCCGCCATCCAGCGATACTCGCGCTCCTGGCTGATCGGGTCCTCATAAGCCGCAGCACTCACCGGCACGCCGCTGCGCTTGGCGTATTCGATCTGCGCGTGCGGCGTCTGGAACCACTTGAAGAACTCGACCGCCGCCTGCTGGCGCTCCGCCGGCACGTTCTTGCTGATGCCGGCGAGCCAGTGGCCGAGACCGGGGGCGGATTCCTGACCCGGCCCGTGCGGCGGGACGGCGAGGTTGACCTTGTCGACGACGATCGACTTGTTCGGGTCGTCCATCTGCGGCCAGGCGGCGATCACCGTGATGATGTGCCCGGCCTTGCCCGTGACCATCGACTGGATCACCTGCCCCTGGTCCTGGCTCGCGGTGTTGGGATGGCCCACCTCGTTCGCCAGCTTGAGGTACATGTCGAGGGCTTCCTTGCCCTCGGGGCTGTTGATCGTGACCGTGTAGTCGTTGGTGCCCTGATCTTGGAAGATGCTGCCGCCATAGCTGTAGAGATAGGGATAGTAATCATAAGCCACCGAGTGCGCGCCACGCGCGCCGCGCTGCACGATGCCGTAGATCTCGGGCGGGTTGTGGATCGCCTTGGCGTTCTCGTAGAGATCGTCCCAGGTCTCCGGCACCTCGAGCCCGAGCTCCTCGTAGAGGTCTTCCCGGTAGTAGAGCAGCGGGATGTTCGGGTTGACCGGCATCGACATCAGCTTGCCGGTCTCGGGGTTGTCGGTCATCGTCTCGGCGTCGAAGAAGATGGTGTTGTCGTAGTGGTAGATGCCGGGATCGAGCTCGAAGGTGGGGTCGATGTCGGTGATCGGCTCGACGAACCCGCCGTGATACATCTCGGCATACCAGCCCGAGTTCATGATCAAGATGTCGTAGAGCCCATCGTCGGCGCGCACCGAGTTGCGCTGCTTCTCCAGGCTGCCGGCGAACGGGTTGACGTCGATCTCGACCGTGTTGCCGGTCTCTTCCTCGTAGAGCTCGACGATGTTCCGGAAGCCCTCGAACCAGGGCGACTGGTTGATCACGATGGTGATCGGGGCCACGTCCTGGGCCGTGGCCGGTGCGCTGGCGAGGCCAAACGCGGCAAGCGCCAGCGCCGCGCAGGCGAGCCTGCGTCCATGGCGTGCCAAAGGTTTGGTGATCATGATCGTGCCTTTCCCTGAGATTGAGCGGGCTCGCTCCCGGCAAACGTGTTCCGAGGCTAGCCTTCTCCGGCGCTACGGCGCCGTTGTACTGGTATCATCTCTGCCTCGCGGCCATTCCGCAAGCCCGCTGACGGCAGAAAAGGGGGGTTGTCGATGGTCGTGCCGTCCGGCGCCCGATCGGCGTTGCAGGGCTCGAGGCCGAGCACGTACATGCCGGGCCGCACATCCAGCCAGGTCTGCAGATAGGGCAGGGTGGTGGCATCGATATCGAGGGCGAATGGCATCGTGGGCTCGCCCGGTGCGGTGAGGGCGACGCGCCCGGGACCGGGGATGCGCCGGCAGACCACATCGGGGCCGGCCCCTCGATCCGGCGGCCCAAGTGGCCCGATCAGCAGCTCGCCGTCGAGCCTCAGCTCGGCGCCGGGGCGGAGCAGCGGAAAGCCCAGGTTCATGTGGTAGAGAATGGGCTGCGGCCGGGCCTCGCGGCTGCGATTGGTCACGGTATCGACCAGCCGCAGCGTGCCGCCGCCGATCGGCGCCTCGATCCGCCGGCGCAGCCGCCAGTTCTCGCCGTCCGAGGTCGCCTGGACGATCTCCGCCTCGGCGAAGAGATGCGGCGCCTCGCTCTCCCAGCATTCGCCGCAAGCGGTGAGCCGGGCCGGGGTGAAGGGCAGGTGGCCATGCAGCGGCCGGCCGTCCTTGGGCTGGCGGATGTGATCGAGCCCGCAGGTCACGAGCAGGCCCGAGAAGCTGCGCAGGAACCCCTGGCCGTTCTCAGCCTCCGCGTCATGCAGACCCGGATGGCGAAAGCCGGTCGGCGACTGCCAGGCACAAGCCAGGCCGCGCCAGCTCAGCGTCGCGATATCCAGCGTGCGGCTTTCGAGGAGCGTGAACGCGAGCCCGCCACCGGTGTCGAAGGAGAGGGCCCGTACACCCTGCTCGGGACCGTCGTCGAGGGTGAACCGGCGGACGCTGGCGAGCTGGCGCAGGCTGCCGGTCAATGGCTGCAGGTCCGCCTCGCGCCAGGCAACACCGGCTATCGTGTGGTCATCCACCATGGCGCTACTTCACCGCACCGGCCGTCAGCCCCTTGACGATGTAGCGCTGGCCGATCAGCAGCAGAATGAGGGCGGGGATGATCGAGAGCGTCGCCGAGGCCGCCATCTCGGTATACTTGATCTCATATTCCTGGGCGTATTTGGCGATCGCCACGGGCACGGTCGCCGTCTCTTTCATGCTCAGGCTGAGCGCCACCGGGAACTCGTTCCAGGAGAAGACGAAGACGAGGACGGCGGTCGCCATCAGGCCCGGCATGATCAAGGGCACGACCACCTCGCGCAGCATCACCGGGGTCGAGGCGCCGTCGATCTTGGCGGCCTCCTCGAGCTCCTTGGGCAGCTCGGCCATGAAGACGCCGATCAGCCACAGCGCCATTGGCAGATTGAGCGTCGCATGCGCCAGGATGATCGCCGCATAGGTGTTGTCGAGCCCGGCCGTCCTGAACATCGCGAACCAGGCACCGGCAAGGGCAATGGGCGGGATCATGTGGAAGAGCAGCGCCCAGCCGAGGATCGAATGCACCACCCAGGGCGACCAGCGCATGCGCTGCATCGAGTAGGCGGCAAGCGTCCCAATCACCAGGCAGAGCAGGGTGCTGGTGGACGCGATCAGCAGCGAGTTGCTGAAATTGCGCAGGTAATCCGACGTCTTGCTGAACAGCACCTCCTCGAAATTGAAGAGCACCGGTGTGAACCAGGTTTGTCCCATCAGCAGCGAGATCTGCGTTCGGAACCCGGCGGCCGCGACCCATGCCACAGGGACCAGCACGATCAGCGCCGAGACGAAGAGGATGACGTGCATCCAGCCGTTGCGCTGGCCCACGGCCTGCGTCTCGGTCGTCATGTGCTGGCCTTCCGCCGCTGCGCCGCCAGGCTCAAGATGAGCAGCAGCGAGACCAGGAAGATCGCGGTGATGGCCAGCGCCGAGCCGTAGCCGACGCGGTCCTCGGTGAAGAAGCGCTGGTAGATGGTGAAGCTCAAGACCTCGGTCGAGGTGCCGGGACCGCCACCGGTCAGCAGAAACACCTCGTCGAACACCTTGAACGCGACGATCACACGGAATGCGGCGGTGACCAGGATGGTGGGCCAGAGCATGGGCAAGGTGATCAGCCTGAGCTCTTGCCAGCCCGAGGCACCATCGATCTTGGCCGCCTCGTAGACGTCCTGGGGCAGCGATTCGATGCCGGCGAGCAGGAGCAGAAAGCAGAACGGCGTCCAGTGCCAGATATCGACGATGATGACCGACAGGAGTGCCGGTCGAGGATTGGCCGAGCCAGTCCTGGGCAGCGAAGCCCAACAACGCTGTCAGCTGGTTGATGATGCCGAAGTCGAAATTATACATCAGCTTCCAGATGGCGCCGATGACGATGCCGGGGATCAGGATCGGCAGCAGGAAGATGGCCCGATAGATGGTCCGTCCGCGGCGGATGCGGCTCACCATCAAGGCCAGAAAGAAGCCGAGCACGATCTGTGCGCTCACCGCCACGATGACGAAGATCAGCGTGTTGAGGAGCCCGGCCTGGAACAGGTTGTCGGCCGCGAGGTCACGGTAGTTCTGCAACCCCACACCGGTCCAGACGGCCTCGCCCTCGCTCCAGCCGATGTTGAAGAAGCTCATCGCCGCCATGTTGGCGATGGGCAGGACCGTCAGCGCCAAGAGGACGACGACCGCCGGCGACAGCGTCAGATGACGCCACAGGCGGTCGTCTCCCACCGGCCGCGCAGCCGCGGCACCGGACATCGCCGGCTGCTTCCTAGCTGCCGCTCAGGGCAGCGGGTCGATCAGGCCGGTCTGGTAGCCGTTGCGCTCCATGACCGTGTGGATCTGCTCGGCCATGATGTTGAGCGCCTCGGACGACGAGATCTCACCGGCGATCGCCCGGTTGAGCTCGAGCTCGAGGATGGCGATCACCTCGGCAGCCTCGGGGAAGGTGAAGATGTTGACCGCCAGCGGCGAGCCTTCGCCCTGGGCCGCCATCCAGCGATACTCGCGCTCCTGGCTGATCGGGTCCTCGTAAGCTGCAGCGCTCACCGGCACGCCGCTGCGCTTGGCGTACTCGATCTGCGCGTGCGGCGTCTGGAACCACTTGAAGAACTCGACCGCCGCCTGTTGGGCGCTCCGCCGGCACGTTCTTGCTGATCCCGGCGAGCCAGTGGCCGAGACCCGGCGCCGATTCCTGACCCGGCCCGTGCGGCGGGATGGCGAGGTTGACCTTGTCGACGACGATCGACTTGTTCGGGTCGTCCATCTGCGGCCAGGCGGCGATCACCGTGATGATGTGCCCGGCCTTGCCCGTGACCATCGCCTGGATGACCTGGCCCTGGTCCTGGCTCGCCGTGTTCGGGTGGCCCGTCTCGTTCGCCAGCTTGAGGTACATGTCGAGGGCTTCCTTGCCCTCGGGGCTGTTGATGGTGACCGTGTAGTCGTTGGTCCCCTGGTCCTGGAAGATGCTGCCGCCATAGCTGTAGATATAGGGATAATAGTCATAGGCCACCGAGTGCGCGCCTCGCGCGCCGCGTTGCACGATGCCGTAGATCTCGGGCGGGTTGTGGATCGCCTTGGCGTTTTCGTAGAGGTCGTCCCAGGTCTCCGGCACCTCGAGCCCGAGCTCCTCGTAGAGGTCTTCCCGGTAGTAGAGCAGCGGGATGTTCGGGTTGACCGGCATCGACATCAGCTTGCCGGTCTCGGGGTTGTCGGTCATCGTCTCGGCATCGAAGAAGATGGTGTTGTCGTAGTGGTAGATGCCGGGATCGAGCTCGAAGGTGGGATCGATGTCGGTGATCGGCTCGACGAACCCGCCATGATACATCTCGGCATACCAGCCCGAGTTCATGATCAAGATGTCGTAGAGCCCGTCGTCGGCGCGCACCGAGTTGCGCTGCTTCTCCAGGCTGCCGGCGAACGGGTTGACGTCGATCTCGACCGTGTTGCCGGTCTCCTCCTCATAGAGCTCGACGATGTTCCGGAAGCCCTCGAACCAGGGCGACTGGTTGATCACGATGGTGATCGGGGCCACGTCCTGGGCCGTGGCCGGTGCGCTGGCGAGGCCGAACGCGGCAAGCGCCAGCGCCGCGCAGGCGAGCCTGTGTCCGTGACGTGCCGAAGGCTTCTTGTTCATTGGTGTGCCATTCCCTGAGTTGTGATCGGGCTCGCATCTGTCGATCTTCGACCGGGGCGACCCTCATTCGACGCTACCGCGCCGTTGTACTGGTATCATCTCTGCCTTGTCGCCATTTCGCAAGCCCGCTGCCGGCAGAAAAGCTGGATCGAGCCTCACCCGCCCGCCAGCGGGCATCGTATGCTCAAGGATCGATCTCCATCGCCTGATCCAGCAGGGCACGCACCAGCGGGTTGGGGAACCGGCGCTCCAGCGTCACCGCATAGAACGTCTCGACGATGCCCGGCAGCCGATCCGCCTCCAAGAGCCGCCCGCTCGCCAGCTCGTCCCTGACGACGATCGGCGGCAGGACCGCGAGCCCGACGCCGGCGCGGGCGAGGAGCCGCATCATCGCCATGTCGTCGACCTCGGCCACGATCTGCGGGCGGATGCCGAGCCGGTCCATGAGCGCATCGAACCCGGCGCGCACGCCGCTCTCGGGCGTCGGCAGGATCACCGGCTGCGCGGCCAGCAACGTGGCGAGCGAGCCGCCATCGCCCAGCACGTCGGGCGTGCCGACGAGGCTCACCGGCTGCTCGGCCAGGCGATGCGCCACGAAGGCCGTGACGGCGTCGCGCGCCGGCGGCTGATGGACCAGCAGCACGTCGAGGCTCAGCGCCTCGAGCCCGCGCAACAGCTCGGCCTGGCTGCCGGAACGGAGGATGACCTCGACATCCGGGCGGCCGAGAATGGGCTGAATGAAGCCCATCTGGAAGTTGCGCGAGAGGGTCGCCAGCGCACCGATGCGCACCGCCCGGCGGGCCCGTCCGGTCTCCTGGAGCGTGCCGAGCAGCTCGTCGCCCACCCGGAAGATGGCATCGGCATGGTCGAGCGCGATCCGCCCGGCCTCGGTAAGGTGCAGCTGGCGGCCGCGCCGCTCGAACAGGTCCTGCCCCAGCCGCGCCTCGAGCTTGCGGATCTGCACCGACAGCGCGGATTGCGACAGGTTCAGCCGTTCCGCCGCGCGGGTCAGGTTGCCGTCATGGGCGACGGCGCGGAAATAGCGGAGGTGGTGGTAGTTGAGCTCGCTCATAACGTTCGATAATAGCGAACGATAAAGAGCAAACAATGTATTTTTTGATCAAAGCCGGCAGTGATAGTCAGCTCCGCACGCCATTTTGCAACGTCGGGAGACACCGCCCGTGCTCGAATTTCTGCCACTCCTCGCCCCGCTCGCCCTGATCGCGGCGTCGCTCGCCGCCTTTCGCGGCCCAGGCCTGCGGCCGGCCGGCACGCTGCGCCTGGCCAATGCCGCGACCTTGGTGGCACTGGCCGCCGCGGTCGGCACGGCCTTCCTGCTGCTGTCGCGCGGTGCGGTGACCGGGCCGATGATCGGCCCGGGTGAGCTCGCCTTCGCGTCGCGCATCGACACGCTGAGCGTCGTGATGCTGCTCCTGGTCGCCTTCGTCGGCTGGATCGTGGTGCGCTTCGCCGCGACCTATCTCGACGGCGAGGCCCGGCAGGGTGCCTTCACCGGCTGGCTCTGCGCGACGCTGGCCGCCGTCCTCCTGCTGGTGCAGGCCGGCACGCTGTCGCTCTTGGTGGTCGCCTGGATCGCGACCAGCCTCTGCCTGCAGCAGCTCTTGCTGTTCTATGCCGATCGGGTCGAGGCGCAGCGCGCCGCACGCAAGAAGGCGCTGAGCGCCCAGATCGGCTTCGTGGCGCTGATTGCGGCAGCACTGCTGCTCGGCAATGCCTACGGCACCGGTGACATCGCGGCCATCCTGGCAGCCGCGCGTGGCGGCGAGGCGCCGACGGCAGCGCTCTGGGCCGCTGGCCTGCTGGCCGTCGCCGCACTGCTCAAGTCGGCGCAGTTCCCGATGCATGGCTGGCTCACCGAGGTGATGGAGACCCCGACGCCGGTCTCGGCACTGCTGCATGCCGGCGTCATCAATGCCGGCGGGTTCCTCTTGATCCGCTTTGCCGACGTGATGCTGCTCGCTCCTGGCGTGCTGGCGGTGCTCGTGATGATCGGCGGGTTCACGGCGGTCTTTGCCGGGCTGGTGATGCTGACCCAGCCGGCGGTCAAGACCTCGCTCGCCTGGTCGACGGTGGCGCAGATGGGCTTCATGATCATGCAGTGCGGCCTGGCGCTCTTCCCGTTGGCGCTCCTGCATATCGTCGCCCACTCCCTCTACAAGGCGCATGCCTTCCTCGTCTCGGGCGGGGCGGTCGATCTGGTCGCGGGGATAAGGCGGCCCGGGCCGGTCGCCATCCCCGGGCCGGCGGCCGTCATTCGCGCCTTCTTGATCGCCGTTCCGATCTATCTCGTCGTTGCGACCCTTTTCGGCCTCACCGAGAAGTCCCCGCAGGCGATTGCCCTGGGCTGCATCTTGATCTTCGGTGTTGCCTATCTCCTGGTGCAAGGTCTCGCCGATGCAGCACCCCGGGAGCTGACCCGGCGGACGGCGCTCTTATCGCTCGCCGCGGCGGTCGGCTACTTCACGCTGCAGATGGGTGCGGAGTGGCTGATGACCGGCACACTGCCCGCGACGCCGGCCCCGGGCCCGCTCGAGTGGGCGCTGATGGTGCTGGCGGTGTTCAGCTTCGGCCTCGTCGCACTCGCCCAGGCGACCTTCCCGCTCTGGGCCTACCACCCGGCCGCCGCCGGCTTGCGCGTGCATCTGTCGAACGGGCTCTACGCCAATGCCGCGCTCGATCGAGCGCTCGGCGGCTGGTCCGTCCGCAAGAGCGCTTCCTGAGCGGCCGCCCGAACACCACAGCACAAGCTCCTGATCGAGAGGTCGACATGACCAAGCCGGATACTGTCACCAAGCTCCACACGCATGCCCTGCTCGACGCGACCGATGCGGCGGCACGCGCCATCCCGCCCGTCTGGCCGCTGGCGTCGAGCGTCGCCGTCAACCCGTTCCTCGGCCAGACCGGCCAGAGCCTGGCCGAGACCGCTGCGCTGCTCGCCCGGGTCGCCGGCACGCCCGTGACCATGCCGCGTGACTGGTACGCCGGGCAGATCACGTCCGGTGCGATCACCGACGAGGATCTCGAAGCGGCCCTGGCGGCTTCCCGCTCGCCGCACCGTCCGAACGATGTCGCAGCGCTCAAGGCCGCAGCGGCGACAGCGGCACCGGCGCTGGCAGCGGTGCCGACCGTGGCCGACCTCGCGGCAAAGGTCACCGGCATCGATTGGCCAGGCCTGATCGCCGAGCGCTTCGGCGCCTGGGCCGCCGGCTATTTCGACAAGGGCCAGGCACTTTGGGCAGCACCCCGCGGCAAGGGCGCCTATGCCGCCTGGCGGGCCGTCGCCACCCATGACCTGACGCCAGAGGTCCTGGGCCTCACCGGCTTCGGCCGTTTCGTGGCCGACGCGCCAGAAAGTGCCAGGGAGGCCACGGCCCGTGCAGCCGCACGCCTCGGGCTCGGCAGCGCTGCCGTCGAGACGTATTTCCACCAGCTCTTGATGAGCCTCGGCGGCTGGGCGCAATACGCCCGCTACGAGCTGTGGCAGGCCGAGCTCGCCGGCGGCTCGGACGCCACCATCACCGACTTCCTCGCCATCCGGCTGCTCTTCGAAGAGGCGCTCTTCGAGCTGCACGGCGAGGCGATCGACGCCGAGTGGCAGGCGGCCCGCGCCGCGCATAGCGCGCCACTCACGGCGAGTGCCGATCTGGTCGCCGACGAGATCCTGCAGGAAGCCGCCGAACGCGCGGCCCAGCGCCGCCTCGCCGAGACGCTGGCGGCAGCGCCGCCAGCACCGCGCGACTCCCGCCCGGCGCTGCAGGCGGCATTCTGCATCGATGTCCGCTCCGAGGTCTTTCGCCGGGCGCTGGAGGCGGTCGATCCGGACATTCAATCCTTGGGCTTCGCCGGCTTCTTCGGCCTGACGGCCGCGCATCGTGGCTTCGCCTCGGATGTCGAGGAGCTGCGCCTGCCGGTCCTCTTGAACCCGGGTGTCCAGACGCGCTCCGGCGGCCCGGAGGACGAGGCGGCCGATCTCGCGGCCCGCTACGCGGCGCGGGCGACCCGGGCCTGGGGGCGGTTCAAGTTCGCTGCGGTGTCCTCCTTCGCCTTCGTCGAGGCGACCGGGCCGATCTATATCGGCAAGCTGCTCGGCGACGCGCTCGGGCGTGAGCGGCCGAAAGGACCGGTCGAGCCCGCACCGCGTCTGGAGACCGTGCTCGCCCTGGAAGCCCAGGTCACCGCCGCCGAGACCGTCCTGCGGGCGATGTCGCTGACCGAGAACTACGCGCCCTTGGTCCTCTTCGCCGGGCACGGCGCCAATGTCGTGAACAACCCGCATGCCAGCGGCCTGCATTGCGGCGCCTGCGGCGGCTATTCGGGCGAGGTCAATGCGCGGCTGCTGGCCTCGCTCTTGAACGCTCCCGAGGTCCGGGCCGGCCTGGCACCGCGCGGCATCGAGATCCCGGCGGACACGCTCTTCCTGGGCGCACTGCACGACACCACCACGGATGCCGTGACGATCTACGCCGACGACCACCCGTCGCCGGACCACAGCGCAGCGCTCAAGCAGGCGCGGGCCTGGCTCGCCGCCGCCGGCAAGGTGACCAGGGGCGAGCGGGCGCTGCGCCTGCCGCGTGCCGACGGGGAAGGCGACATCGCCCAGCGCAGCCGCGACTGGTCCGAGGTCCGCCCGGAATGGGCGCTCGCCGGCTGCAAGGCGTTCATCGCCGCACCGCGCGGCCGCACCGCCGGCAAGAGCCTGGAGGGACGCGCCTTCCTGCACGACTACGACTGGCGCAAGGACAAGGAGAAGGGCTTCGGCGTGCTCGAGCTGATCATGACCGCACCGGTCGTCGTCGCCAGCTGGATCAGCCTGCAATATTACGGCTCGACCGTGGCGCCCGAGATCTTCGGCGCCGGCAACAAGCTCCTGCACAATGTCACCGGCGGCATCGGCGTCGTCGAGGGCAATGGCGGAACACTGCGCGCCGGCCTGCCGTGGCAATCGGTGCATGACGGCGAGAAGCTGGTCCACGAGCCGCTGCGTCTCTCGGTCTGCATCGAGGCGCCGCGCGAGGCGATGACCGACATCCTCGAGCGCCACGCGGGCGTGCGGGCGCTGTTCGACAATCGCTGGCTGCACCTCTTCGCGCTCGACGATGCCGGCCAGATGGCCTGGCGCTACGCGGGCGATCTCATTTGGACCGCGGAAGGTTCGGCGGCGGAAGAAGCACCGGCCTTGCAGGCGGCGGGCTGAGGTCGGCTCAGCTGGCGTCGCGGTGCCGCTCGATGCAGGTGGCGATCACCTCGTCGAGCGGCCGCTTCCACCAGTTCTCGGCCGAGAAGATCTCGACCTCGTGGAAGCCGGCATAGCCCGTGGCCTCGATCATCGCGCGCAGGCCCTTAAGGTCGATCACCCCGTCGCCCATCATCCCGCGATCGGTGAGCAGGTGCTCGGTCGGCACCAGCCAGTCGCAGATGTGATAGGCGAAGACCCGGTTCTCGCGCCCGGCCCGCGCGATCTGCGCGGCCACGTCCGGGTCCCACCAGACGTGATAGGCATCGATCGCCGTGCCCACATCGGCCCCGAGCCGGCCGGCCATGTCGAGCGCCTGGCCCAGCGTGTTCACGCACGAGCGGTCGCCGGCATACATCGGGTGCAAGGGCTCGATGGCCAGCTTCATCCCGGCCGGCCGGCTGTGCTCGAGCAGGCGGCCGATGCCGTCCTCGACCATCTGCCTGGCGCCCTCGATGTCGCGCGAGCCTTCCGGCAGCCCGCCCACCACCAGCACCAGGCACTCGGCACCCAGCGCCACCGCCTCGTCGACCGCGAGGCGGTTGTCGGCGTCCGCTGCGCGCCTGCCTTCGGGCGTTGCCGCCGGGAACATGCCGCCGCGGCAGAGGCCCGAAACCTTCAGCCCCGCATCGCGGATGGCCCTGGCCGAGACGTCGAGCCCCGCTGCGGCGACCTGGTCGCGCCAGGGGGCCACCGCCGGCACGCCCGCCCGGGCACAGGCCTCGACCAGCTCGACCAGCCCGCCCTGCATGCGGATCGTGGCGAGATTGATGGACAATTGCGAGATGTCGGGCATGGGCTCAGGCCTCGTAGGTCACAGATGTGAGATCGGCGGGCGCGGGCAGGGCGCCGCTGGCGAGACCCGGCGTGGCGAGGGAGCCCAAGGCGATCTGCCCCCCCTCGATGCGCAGGCAGATGGTTCCCGCATGCGCGTGATAGAGGTCCGGATGCGCCGCCAGGAACGCCTGCTGCTCGGCCTCTGGCGCTGCACTCATGCCCTTGACGTAATGGTGGCCGTTCCGCTCGACATGGCTGCAGCCGATGAGCGTCGCCAGCGCCAGATCCTGCTGCACGGCGAGCCCCGCCTGGGTGGTCAGGTCCTCCGCCGACATGAAGTAGCGCTCCTGGCCGAGCTCGGCGTTCCACTTCGCACAGCGCGCCCGGTTCAGGAGCGCCTTGTAGAAGCCCTTGCAGCTCTTCGACGAGACGCCGGTGTAGCCCAGCGCCTTGGCCTCGAGAAACGCGTCGATGCTGCCGTCCGACTCGTCGATCTCGACCGGCTTCAGCGCCGCGAGGGCGCCGATCTCGCGCTCCATCGCCTTGGCCCGGTTGATCGGCTGCTCGATGAAGAGCACGGTTTCGCAGAGCCGTTGGAGCCGCGGCTCCTCGGTCATCCGCCGCCAGAGCGCCGCCACCGCATCCGCGTCGGCGTACTGCTCGTTGCCGTCGAGGGTCGCGAGCGCGCCCGGCACGGCATCGGTCACCGCCGCGATCCGGCAGAGCCGGTCGATATCGGCCTCGAGGTCGCCGCCCACCTTGAGCTTGAAATGGGTCACGCCGTAGGTCTCGATCACCTCGCGCAGTGTCTCCGGCAGCCCGTCGCCGACCCGGCTGCCCGGCGGCTGGTCGGCCGCCTCGATCGGATCGACGAGCCCCACCGTATGCCGTGCCGCGATGCTCGGCGCCGCCTTCAGCTGGGCCAGAAAGCCGCCCATGTCGAAGCCGTCGAGATCACGTGCCGTGGCGGCGTCGAGGCCCATGATGTTGGCCTGCACGCCCGCGAACACGTCCGTCTCGGTGAGGCGCAGAACGGCGTCCAGGATCGCCCGGTCGACCAGCGCCGGCCCGAAGCTCGCGACCAGCGGCGGCAGGCCAGCCGCCCGCGCCGCCGCGGCATGGGCCGGTGCCGCCGCCGCGTGCAGCCCGAAGGCGGTGGCTTGCCCCACTGCCCGGTAGTGCCCGGCCGCCATGGCGAGCGCCCGGCGCAGCTGGTCGAAATTGTCCTCGTTGGTCAGCGCCGGGTCCTTGTCGAACCATTTGGGCGCCAGGATCTCCGCCGCCCAGCCGGTGCCCTCGCGCCCGTCCGCCAGCCTGATGCGCGCCCGGACGAAGCATTGCGGCGCCTCGGTCAGCGTCACCACGCCGAAGCGAAACGGCATGCGCAGCACGACCGGCCGCTCGAAGAAGTCGACCTCGACCAAGCTCAAGAGTGGCGTTTCCATGCTCATGCCGATGCCTCCATGATGCCGCGCATGAACCCAGCGGCACGGGCCGCGCAGGTGGGTCCGTCGGGGTGGTAGTCGAAGGGCTCGACCGCGATCCAGCCCCGGTAGTCGTGGCGCATCAGCGCCTGGACGATGGGCGCGATGGCGAGATCGCCCTGGCCGGGACCGCGCCGGTTCGGGTCGTTGACCTGGACATGGGCGATGTGCCCGGACGGCAGGAAACGGTCGACGAGGCCCGGCAGGTCGCCTTCCTCCCGGCCGGCCGCCGAGCAGTCGAGCATGGTCCGAAAGGCCGGGCTGGCGATCGTATCGACGATGGCAGCCGCCTCGGCCACGGTGTTGACGAAGTCGGTCTCGCCCGAGGCCAGGGCCTCGATGCAGTAGGTGACCCCCGCCCGCTCGGCCGCCGCGGCCGCGACCCGCAGCACGTCGATGGCATGACCCCGGCTGGTCTCGCCCTCGACCAGCATCCGCTGCTTGGGCGAGCCGTGCACCAGGACCGGCGCCTCGAGCTCGGCGGCAAGGCCGATCAGCCGCTCGAGCGCCTCGCCGGTCCGTGCCCGGACCGCCGGGTCGGGATCGGTGATCGAGAGGCCGGGCGGTGCCACCAGGAGCCAGTGCAGGCTGGAGCAGGCGAGCCCCTCAGCCGCAAGGGCCGTCCGCACGGCCTTGATCTCGCCGGCTGTCAGCGCCAGCGGGTCCTCGGCCAGCGTGAACGGGGCGATCTCCAGCCCGTCATAGCCGAGCCCGGCCGCAAGCGCGCATTGCCGGGGAAATCCAGCTCGCGGATGACTTCGTTGCACAAGGATAGCTTCATCGAAACCTCTGCAGAAGGGCCGCCCGCGCTCGGGCGAAGGGCGGCAGGTCCCAGACCAGGACGAGCAGCGTCACGGCCGCCAGCACGGCACAGATCGGCCGGGTGAAAAGGGGCTCGAGCGAGCCGTCGGAAAGCACCATCCCACGCCGGAAGTTGCGGTCCAGCATCTCGCCCAGAACGACGCCCAGGACCAAGGGTGCGATCGGGTAGTGCATCAGCCGGAGCGCAAAGCCCAATAGCCCGAAGCCCAGCATCACATAGATGTCGAAGACCCGGCTCGCGATGGCGAACGAGCCCACGACGCAGAGCGTGAAGACGACGGGCATGAGCAGCGCGCGGGGCACCTGCAGCACGGTGAGCATCGGCCGCGCCAGGACGAGGCCCAGGAGCATGATGGCGAGCGATGCCCAAAACAGCATCGCCGCCACCTCGAAGATGAAGGCCGGGCTCTCGATCAGGATCATCGGCCCGGGCCGGACGCCATGGATGAACATGGCGGCCAGCAGCACGGCCGCCGGCGCCGAGCCCGGCACGGCGAGCGTCAGCACCGGGATGATCGCACCCGGCACGGCGGCACTATTGCCCGCTTCGGCCGCCATCAGTCCCTCGGGCGCGCCCTTGCCGAAGCGCTCCGGCGTGGCACTGGCCCGGCGCGCGGCGGCATAGGACACCCAGGCACCCATATCCTCGCCGACGCCGGGGATGATCCCCATGGCGGTGCCGATCGTGCCCGAGCGCAGCATCAGCCAGCCGCGCCGGACGGTCTCGCCGAGCCGCGGCAGGAGGCGCGCGCCGGCATCCTTGATGATCTCGTACTTGGACTGGCGCATGACCATCAGCACCTCGGCGAAGCCGAAGGCGCCGACCAGCGCCGGCAGGAGCCCGAGCCCGCCCGCCATCTCAGGCACGTAGGCGAAGCGCTGGTAGGCGTGGATGCCCTCCTGGCCGACCTGCGCCAGCAGCAGCCCCAGGAACCCTGCGATCCAGCCCTTGATCGGATCGCTGGTGGCCGTCAGCCGGCCGGAGATGACGACGCCGAAGACGGCGAGCCAGACGAACTCGAAGGACTGGAACTTGAGCCCGGCCTCGGCGAGCTCGGGCGCGATGAGCACCAGCAGCACCATGCCGACCAGGCTGCCGGCAAACGAGCCGATGGTGGCGATGCCCAGCGCTTCGCCGGCCTTGCCGCTGCGCGCCATGGGAAACCCGTCGAGCGCGGACGCGGCGTTGGCCGGCGTGCCCGGGATGTTGAGCAGGATCGCCGAGCGGCTGCCGCCATAGATGGCGCCGACATACATGCAGATCAGGATGAGGATGGCGTCGCCGGCTTCGAGGCGAAAGGTGAGGGTGGTCAGGAGGGCTATGCCGAGCGTCGCGGTGAGCCCCGGCATCATGCCGACGGCGATGCCGAGCGTCGTCGCCCAGGCGACGTTGAACAGGCTCGAGACCGTGGCAAGCGCGATGATCGCGTCGAGAAACGTGCCGAGCCCCGCCATCAGCCGCTCAGGGCAGACGCACGAGAAAGACGCGCTCGAAGAGCAGCGTAACGGCGACCGCCGTCACCACCGCCATGACGACGGCAGTCAGCAGGCTGCGCACCGGCCGCTCCTTGTCCCAGCCGAAGACGCCCACGAACGCGAAGACGAAGAGCCCGGTGGCCAGCCAGAACGGCACCCGGCCGACCAGGCCGATGGCATAGGCCAGAGCCAGCCCGAGGGTGAGCAGCGTCCGTCCGGTAGCTCCTGTCTCGCCATCGATGGACTGCCCGCTTGCCAGCCGCCGCTGCCGCACGCTGCGCACCAGCAGCGCCAAAGAGAGCCCGAGCAGCGCCAGGCCGAGCAGACCGGGCGTCAGCCCCGGTGCGCTCATCGGGTGCACGCCCAGATGCTCGAGCCGGGGCATGCGCCAGGATTCGCCCACGACGCCCGCGGCGAAGACCACGAGCAGCACTGCGAACCAGAGATCGTAGCGGCGATCGGCCGGCATCAGCTACCTCGGGAGGTGCCGCGGCGACCAAACGAGGTCACCGCGGCACGACACCAGCGTCGGTTCAGGGCTGGGGAATGCCCAGCTCGTCCGGCGACACCACGGCCCGGCCGGCCGCATCGAACGACCACGCATCGGCCTGGATCTCGGGCCAGACCGCCGCGCGCGCCAGCTCGCCGGAAGCCGGCGTGAAGAGCGCGCCCCGCTCCAGCGCGTAGTCGCGCAGCGGCGCCGATTCCGGGATCACCTCGGCCCAGATCTGGTCGAGCGTCTCGATCACCTCGGGCGGCGTGCCCTCCTTGGGCAGGAAGATGCCGAAGGTGGTCGACAGGATCGGCAGATCGCCGTCGATGAAGTCGGTGACCGGCGGCACCGTGCCGAAGCCCTCGATCTCCAGCGGCTGCGAGGCCAGGACCGCGAGCGGGCGCAACCGGCCGCCCCGGACCATCTCGGCCTGCTCGGACGCCAGCTGCGTCGTCGATTCGGCTTCGCCCGCCACGGTCGCAATGACCGCCGGGTTGCCGCCGTCATAGGTGATGTGGCGGTACTCGCCGCCGACCACGCCCTTCAAGGCCTCGGCCGCCGCATGGCCCGACGATCCAGCACCGGCCGTGGCGATGGTCACGCCGTCGCCGGTCATCGCCTCGATGTACTGCGCCATGTCCTCGTACGGGCTGTCGATGTTGACCGAGACCATCGGCACGTTGGTGACCGTGTTGTAGAGCTGCCAGTCGTCGATCCAGGTGTCCCACTGGCCGAGCAGCTTGTAGGTGCCGAGCTGCTTGGGCGCACCCGCGGTCCAGGTGTAGCCGTCGCGCTCGGCCTCCCAGGCGCTGGTCTTGCCGATGACGCCAGAGGCGCCCGGCTGGTTGACGATGACGACGCTCTGGCCGAGCGCCTCCTCGATCACCGCACCGGTGACGCGGGTCACCTGGTCGGTGGCACCACCAGCGCCCCAGGGCACGATGATGGTGATCGGCCGTTCGGGCTGCCACGGATAGTCGGCCGCCATGGCCGGCGTCGCTGCGATGGCCGCCAAGGCCACGCCGATAATCGCTTTTTGCATCCTCTTGCCTCCTCTGGTGTTGGTCGTCGTCTCAGCTCACGCCGCGAATCGCCATGGCCATCGCCATGCGGCTCGCCGCCAATTCCGGATCGCGGATCAGCCCGGCAGCATCGGCCAGCCGGAACAGCTCGGCCAGATGCAGGGTCGAGCGACCGCTCTCCTGCCCGCCGATCATGGTGAAGTGGTCCTGGTGCCCGTTGAGCCAGGCGAGGAACACGATGCCGGTCTTGTAGAACCGGGTGGGCGCCTTGAAGATGTGCCGCGACAGGGGCACGGTCGGCGCCAGGATCTCGTGGAATTTTGCATTGTCGCCCTTGGCCAGCGCGCTGAGCGCGGCCGAGGCCGCGGGTGCGATGCCGTCGAAGATGCCCAAGAGCGCGTCCGAGTAGCCCTGCTCGTCGCCCTCGATCAGCTCGGCATAGTTGAAGTCGTCGCCGGTATACATCCGCACGCCCTCGGGCAGGCGGCGGCGCATGGCGATCTCCTTCTCCTTCGAGAGCAGCGAGACCTTGATGCCGTCGACCTTGAAGGCGTTGGCCTTGATCACCTCGAGGCAGGTCTCCATCGCCTGCCAGTGATCCTTCGAGCCCCAATAGCCCTCGAGCGCCGGGTCGAACATCTCGCCCAGCCAATGGATGATCACCGGTTCCTTGGCCTGGCGCAGCACCCGCTCATAGACCAACGCGTAGTCCTCGGGCCCCTTGGCGGCGGCCACCAGCGCCCGGCTCGCCATCAAGATCAGCCTGCCGCCCAAGGCCTCGATCGCCTCGATCTGCTGCTCGTAAGCCTCGATCACATCGGTGACGCCGAGATCGGGCGAGGGCGTCAGATGGTCGGTGCCGCAGCCCGAGAAGACGACGGCGCCCGGATGGTCCTTGGCCGCATCGACCGAGCGGCCGATCAGCTCGAGCGCACCCCCCCAGTCGAGGCCCATGCCGCGCTGGGCCGTGTCCATCGCCTCGGCGACGCCGAAGCCGAGGTCCCAGAGATGCGTGCGGTAGGCGATGGTGGCGTCCCAGTCGACCGCTGCGTCGATCCAGGGATCGGCCTCGGCCAGCGGGTCGGCCACGACATGGCAGGCGGCGAAGGCCAGCCGGTTGAACGTCCCCTCGGCCTTCTCCGGGAACTGGCGTGGTGGCGACAGCGCGAAGGTCTCGGTGCCGCGATCGGACGTGGGCAAAATGATGGATCGGGTCATCAGGCTCACCCCTGCAATGCTGGAACGTCGAGCCAGCGCCGCTCGCACCAGCTCTCGAGACCGAGCTCGGCCAATTGCACCCCCTTGGCCCCCTCCATCAGCCCATGCGCCCAAGGCCCATCCTCGACCACGTGGCGCAGGAACATCTCCCATTGCGTGCGAAAGCCGTTCTGCGCCGGGCCGCGGTCCGGCACCTCCTGCCAGTCGGCCATGAAGTTGCGGGTCTGCGGCTCGTCCGGGTTCCAGACGGGCTTGGGCGTGTTCACCCGGTCCTGGGTCCAGCAGCGGGTGAGCCCGGCCATGGCCGAGCCGTTGACGCCGTCGGCCTGGAAGGTGACGAGATCGTCGCGCCGCACCCGCACGCACCAGGACGAGTTGAGCTGGGCGATGACACCGCCCTCCAGCTCGAACGTGGCATAGGCCGCATCGTCCGTGTCGGCCTGGTAGGGCCGCCCCGCCTCGTCGCGGCGTTCGGGGATGTGCGTCGCGCCGAGGCACGAGACGGCCTTCACCTCGCCGAAGAGATTGTCCAGCACGTAGCGCCAGTGGCAGAGCATATCGAGGATGATGCCGCCCCCCTCCTGCTTCTTGTAGTTCCAGCTCGGCCGCTGCGCCGGCTCGAGATCACCCTCGAACACCCAATAGCCGAACTCGCCGCGCACCGATAGCAGGCGGCCGAAGAACCCGGCATCCTTCAGCCGCTTCATCTTCAAGAGCCCGGGCAGGAAGAGCTTGTCCTGCACGACCCCGTGCTTGACGCCACTGGCCTCGGCGAGACGCGCCACGGCCAGCGCGTCGTCGAGCTTGTCGGCGATGGGCTTCTCGCAATAGACGTGCCGGCCGGCCTCGATCGCCTTGGTCAGCAGCGCCGCCCGCATCTGCGTCGTGCCGGCATCGAAGAAGATCGGGTAGGCATCGTCCGCCAACGCCGCGTCCAGGTCGGTGCTCCAGCGCTCGAGCCCGTGCGCCTTGGCCAAGGCCTCGATCTTGGCACCATTGCGGCCGACGATCAGCGGCTCGGGCACCAGCATGTCGCCGTTGCTGAGCCGTATCCCGCCATCGGCGCGGATCGCCAGGATCGAGCGGATGAGATGCTGGTTCATCCCCATCCGACCGGTGACGCCGTGCATGACGATGCCGATCGTGCGTGTTGCCATGGCTCAGTCAACTCCCAAGAGATCGTAGATGCGGCGCGCATGGCGACCGAAATCCGCCGACTGGCGCATGTCGAGCCGGCGCGGGTAGGGCAGGTCGATGGCGAAGTAGTCGGCCATGCGGGCGGGGCCTGCCGTGAGCACCGCGCAATGGCTGCCCATCAAGACCGCCTCCTGGATCGAATGGGTGACGAAGAGGATGGTCTTCTGGCTCTCGTCCCAGATCCTGAGCAGCTCGAGGTTCATCCGCTCGCGGGTCAAGGCGTCCAGCGCCCCGAACGGCTCGTCCATGAGCACCAGCTTGGGGTCGTGGATCAGCGCCCTGGCTATGGCCGCCCGCTGCTGCATGCCGCCCGAAAGCTCGTAAGGCCGCTTGTCGGCGAAGCCGTCGAGGCCGACCAGCGTCAGGAGATCGCTCGCCCGCTCGCGCGCCGGCTTCATCGGCAGGCCCAGGATCTCCGCCGGCAGCAGCACATTGTCGAGCACCGTCCGCCACTTGAGCAACAACGGCTGCTGGAAGACCATGCCGACATCGCGGCCCGGCTCGAAGGGATGCGCCGCGTCGCCGATCTCCACCGTGCCGCCGTCATGGCCGTGCAGGTCGGCCAGAATTTTGAGGACCGTGGTCTTGCCGCAGCCGGACGGGCCGACCAGTGCCACGAACTCGCCCTCGGCCACGCTCATCGTCACGTCCGAGACGGCGACGAACTCGCGGCCGCCGGTGCGGTAGACCTTCTTGACGTTCTCCAGGCGGATGAACGGCGGGCTCATCTCAGGCGAGCCAGCGCTCGAGGTTGTCCTTGACGAAGGCGTCGTCGGTGAGGTGCGGGTAGGCGCGGGCGATCCGGTCCAGCTCGGCCGCCTGGCCGGGACCCAGAGCCTCGTCCGGATCGAGCAGCACGGTGTTCTCGAGCAGGCCCTGGCGGCGGAGGATCTCGTGGCAGCCGGCGATGCAGCCGGCGAAATCGTTGGCGACGTCGAAGATCGCCCCGTTGGCATCGGTCAGCTCGGCATCGAGGGTCAAGAGCCCGGCCGGCACCGTGTCGCCCACGCTGTGCGCCCGGGCGAGCATCTCCACCGCAGCCTTGACCCAGACCGACCACTGGCCGAGGAGCCCGCCCTTGATCCGGACGGTCACGGTTCGCCCTCGCGCATCACCCGGTGCGGCGTCAGCAGGTCCAGCAGGATATGGTCGTCATTGCCGGTGTAGAGCGTGATCCGCTCCTCCGCCCCGGCCTCGACGATGCCGCGGATAACGTCCAGCGTGGCGTAGCGGTTGAAGGGCGCCATCTTGATGGCGACGGCGTTCTCGATCGCCCCGAAGCGCCGCCAGAAGGCGGCCGAGAGCTTCCGCCCGCCCACGGCCCGCTGCAGGTAGAAGCCGATCAGCGGCATTTCGGACGCCACCGCCTCGCAATGCGCGATCATCGCATCGTCGTCGGCGTCCTTGAAGGCGGCGAGCGAGAGCAGCACCGCGTGGTAGCCGAGCGATCGCGCCAGCCGCGCCTCGGCCACCGCCTGCGGCGTCGGGCCGATCGCACCGGCGATCAGCACGACCGGCGTCGTCGCCCACTCGGCCGCGGTCTCGGCCGCCAGTGCCAGCACCGGCTCCAGGAGCCCGGCCTCGCGCACGGCGAACTGCGTGGTGTGCACGCCGACCGCCAACCCGCCCGACCCGGCATCCAGATAATAGCGGGAAAGGGCGCGCTGGCGCCGGTGGTCGAGCGTCCGGTCGGCCTTGAGCACCAGCGGGTGCGCGGGGATCACGGCACCCCCGGCCAGCCGCCGCCGCACGGCGTCTGGCACCTCGCTCCACAGCACCGTCAGCTCTCCCGTCCATCAAGTAACCAGTTGGTGAAAAGTACGGTCAGGCCCGACGTCGCGTCAAGTCGCCTTGGGGCCGCCGCCGACCCGGCCGGAGATAGCCGAGCACGACCTCGACCATGTGCGCCCGGCGCCGGGCGAGTGCTGCTGGCGCCTCGAGGTCGCGCTCGAAGATGACCGAGAGCGTGTGCTTGTTGGAGAGGTGGAACCAGCCGAGCCCGGCAATGGTGACGTAGAGCTCGACCGGGTCGACCCCGGCCCTGAACACGCCCGCGATCTCGCCGCGCCGAAGGATGTCGCGGAGCATGTCGGCAAAGGGCGAGTGCATCTCGCGGACCCGCTTGGAGCGCTTGAGATGCCGTGCCCGGTGCAGGTTCTCGGTGCCGAGCAGGGTCAGGAACTCGGGCCGCTCGATATAGTGGTCCCAGGTCGTCTCGATCAGCCGGCGCATCGCGGCCTCTGGTGCCAGATGCTCGAGATCGAGCGCCCGCTCGCGCATCCGGATGCCGGCATAGGCGTTCTCGAGGACGGCCAGGAACAGCGCCTCCTTGTCGCCGAAGTAATGGTAGAGCATGCGCTTGTTGGCGCCGGCCCTGGCCGCGATATCGGCGATCCTGGCACCCGCGAGGCCCTTGGTCGCGAACTCGTGGGTGGCGGCATCCATGATCCGCTGCCGCGTCCGCTCGGGGTCGCGTTTCTGCCCGGTCCCGTTGGTTCCAGGCGCTTCTCCGTTGCGCTTGACAGCGATTGCCATACCGAGCAGCCTTAAGTAATCAGACGGTTACAATTGCCCGTCATGGTCCTGCCGTCAATCGATGCGGTGTCCGGCCGGGCAGGGCGCAACCGGCCGCCGGCGCGGCCCGACAATCAGGGGGAACTCATGCGGCAGAGCTCAGTCATGGGCACGTTCTTGGGCACGGCCACGGCGATCGCGCTGCTCGCGGGCACGGCCCAGGCCCAGGCCCAGACCCAGATCGACTTCGTCCTCAACTGGATCGCCGGTGGCGACCACGCGCCCTATTACTACGCGCAGCAGGAGGGCTGGTACGCCGACGCCGGTCTCGATGTCACCATCGAGCAGGGCAAGGGCTCGACCGCGGCGGTGCAGCGGACTGGCGTCGGCCAGACCCAGATCGGCCTCGCCGACATGGGCACGGCACTGGTCGGCAAGGGCCAGGGTGCCGACCTCACCGCCATCATGAACGTCTACGCCAACTCGCCCTACGGCATGTACTGGCTGAAATCGTCCGGCATCGAGGGCATCGAGGACTTCCCCGGCCGGTCGATCGGCAACCCGCCCTCGGACGCCGCGCGTGCCATGTGGCCCGCCCTGGCGCAGAGTGCTGGCATCGAGCCCGATTCGGTCCGCTGGGTGAACGTCCAGCCCAACGCCAAGCTCGCCGGCGTCAAGGCCGGCTCGATCGACGTCACCACCTCCTTCTACAACATCCACCACATCTTCGAGCGCGAGCTGGGCGATGACATGGGCTACTTCGCCTGGAAGGAGCACGGCATCAATCCTTACGGCAACTCGCTCTTCGTCAACGGCGATTTCCTGGCCGAGAACCCGGAGGCCGTCGCCGCCTTCGCCGAGGTGACCCAGCGCGCCTTCGCGTTTTGCGTCGAGAACCCGGAGCCCTGCATCGACGCCCTGGTCACCGCCAATACCGGGCTGATGACCGAGAACGAGCTGCAGAACTGGGGCGCTCGTCGTCGAGCTGATGACGGATGAGACCTCGACCACCCGCGGCCTCGGCTTCTTCGACGAGGACCGGATGCAGACCGATTACGAGCTGGTCGAGACCTATTTCGACGTGACCGAGCCGTTCGACGTCACCGAGATCTACACCAACGAGTATCTCGACGAATCGATCAAGATGCCGGCGGCCGAGTAGGGCGTATCGACCCAATCGGCGACGTGGCGCTCAGCCGAGCTCCGGCCCGGCAATGGCATAAAGAAGGGCGCGGTCGCCGTTGGGCACCGCGCCCTTTGCCATTCGACTGAACGGCCGCTCCTTCGCAAAGCCCGCCTCGGCCAATCGAGCCGCCATGGCGCCGTGCTCATCGAGCGCGTCGACGACGATCTCGGTATCAGGTCCGATCTGCGCCAAGAGCTCGTCCAGCAGCCGAAGCGCTGTAGTGTTCGCATCGGCAATGATCGGGCCGAGCTGCAGCGCCTTGCGACCGTCGCGCGACATGATCATGCCGTCCGCGGTCGCAATGGCCGGCCCCCGCGCCATCAGCGCCTCGATGATGTGCGGCCGGGCGAATCCGAGTGATTGCCGATCCCACATCACCGCCGCGTTCTGGTCGACCGGCGACCCGGCGGCAGCCCTCGGTGGCACCCCCGTTCGTCGCCATCGGGTCAAGGCGAAGAGCGGGCGAAACCCGGCTGCCGCATAGATCGGTTGGCCCGCTGGTGTCGCATCGAGCTGCGGTGCCAGCCCCAACGCTTCGGCAGCGCGCACCGCATGGGTGAACAACAGGGTGCCGTGACCTCGGCCCCGCGCCTCGGGCGCCGTCAGCACCATCGAGATCCACGCCGTCGCTGGCGGGTAGGGCAGGAACGCCGCGCTCGCGATCGCTCGACCAGCGTCATCGCGAACACACCAGACCTGTCCCAGCTCCAAAAAAAGCCGCCAGTCGGCCGCCACCTGGTTCCAGCCGGCCGCCTCGACCAGCGCCTGCAGCGCCGGCAGATCGTCGTCGCCGGCAAGGCCGATCGCCGGCTCAGAACTTGCCGTCACGAACCTGAAAGCCGGTGGGCTTGCCCAGGGTCGGCATGCCGCGTTTCAGCCAGTCCGCCTGCCAGGTGATCAGTTGTCCCAGCGAAACCCGCGGATTGCCGAAGAGCCCGAGCGCCAGGCTCGCATCGTTGAGCCAGCCGGCCGCGGCCTCCTCGCCGGCGATCGCGGCCTCCTTGCCGAACGCCCGGCCGAACGCCTGGGCGAGGGCGCGGATCGAGACCGTCTCCGGCCCGGAGACGTTCAAGGGCGTCGTCGGTGCCGTGGCCTGGCCCAGCGCCATCAGGATCATCGCGTTGGCATCGCCCTGCCAGACGACGTTGACATGCCCCATGGTGACATCGACGGGCTGGCCTTCGAGCACCAGCCGGCCGACGTCGTGCAGCACGCCGTAGCGCATGTCGATGCTGTAGTTCAGCCGGATCAGCCGGCCGCCTGTGCCATGGAGCGCCGAGTAATGCTCGAACACCCGCTCGCGGGCGACGCACGACCAGGCGTATTCGCCGGGCGGCGGGTTGGGCGGCACGCTCTCGTCCGGCCCGCCATGGGCCACAGGCCAGAACGGGTAGACGCAGCCGGTCGAGAGTGCTGTGATCCGCGCATCGCGGTAGCGCTCGGCGACGATCGCCGGTGCCAGCGCGTTCATCGCCCAGGTCAGATGCTCCGCCCCGGTCGAGCCGAACTTGCGGCCCGCCATGTAGACGACGTTCGCCGCATCCGGCAGGCCGGCCACGGCGTCGCGGTCGAGGAGATCGCACGCCACCGTCTCCACGCCATGGCCGTTCAGCCGCTCGGCCAGGCCCGCCTCGCTGAACCGGGCCACGGCGATCACCCGCTTCTCCGGCGCCGCCCGCTTGGCCAACCGGCAGAGCGTCGGCCCCATCTTGCCGCCGGCACCCAGCACGACGATGTCGCCGTCGAGCGCCGCCAGGGCACGGGCCAGCGCCGGCGACGGCCGGGTCATCACCTCCTCCAGCGCCTCGATATCGGCGATCGTCTCCGGCAGCGTCTCGCGCGTGTCGTCCATGGCTTGCTCAGCTCACTTGGAGAACCAGCCCGTCATCATAAGGCAGGGCCGGGTTGGCGAAGGTCACGTCGTTGCGGACATAGTGAAAGGCGCAGGCCCGCCGCCAGCGGTCGGACTGGTTGTCGGCCGACCGGTGCACCGTGCCCGCCATGGTGGAAGGCGACGCCACCCTTGGGCACCGGTGCCGGCCGCATCTCCAGCTTGGCCAGGTCCGCCTCGCTCAGCTGCAGGTCGAACGGCCGGTCCTCGGGCGCCGCATGCGGCAGGATCGGGCCGCGATGCGTGCCGACGCCATAGCGCAGGCAGCCATTCGCCTCGTCCGCATCCTCGAGCGCCACCCAGGCGGTGACCACCCCGTCATGATCCGTCGGCCCGAAGTAGAAATTGTCCTGATGCGCCGGCTTGGGGCCGCCGCCCTTGGGCGGCTTGAAGAAGATCTGGCTGAAATAGACCGCGACGCCGGGCCCGCCGGCCAGCTCCTCGACCAGGGCCACGAGCGCCGGGTCGCGCGCCATCGCCTGAAAGAACGGCCGGGCATGATGCGGGTTGTCGAGCTTGCGCAGCGCGTTCGCCTCGGCGGCCCCGCCATCGACATACCAGGCGCGCTTGTCCTCGGGCAGGTCGGCGAGGAACGCCTGCGCCCACAGCTTGGCATCGGCGATCGCCGCATCCATCCGCGCCGCGTCGAACACGGCGGGCACGACCACATAGCCGTCGCGCGCATAGGAAGCTGTCATCGTCATGGTTCGCCTCCCGCTATTAACCGAATGGTTACATCTGCGCCCAAGAGCGTCAAGCCGCTCAGCCGGCGGCGACCCGCGTGTCGGGCGGGATGGTCAGCCGCTCGACCAGCGTGACCAGGCCGTAGAGCACGACGCCGATGAGCGTGATCAGCAGCACGGCCATGAACATGGCGGCCGTGTCCAGCGTCACCTGGACCTGCAGCATCAGGTAGCCGAGCCCCTCCTCGGACGCGATGAACTCGCCGACCACGGCCCCGGCAACGGCCAGCACGGTCGCCACCTTCATGCCGGAGAAGACATAAGGGAGCGCGCTCGGCAGCTGGATCTTGGTGAAGATCTGCCAGCGCGAGGCCTTGAGCGCCTTGGCCAGATCGAGCAGCTCCGGCTCCACCTCCTTCAGCCCGCGCGCCGTGGTGAGCAGGATCGGCAGCACGCAGATCGCGAACACGATCAAGACGTTGGGCGTGAAGCCGTAGGAGAACCAGACGATGAACAGCGGGCCCAGCGCCACCTTGGGGATCATGTTGAGGCTGATCATCAAGGGCATCACCGCCTGATCGACGATCCTGGACCAGGACGAGAGCAGCGCCACGCCGACGCCGAAGAGCGTGGCGATCAGGTAGCCCACGAAGATCTGGGACGCGGTGATGAAGGTGTTGTGCAGCCAGTCATAGCCGGCCCAGAGCGAGGCCACGGTCGCCAAGGGCGAGGGCATGATGTAGCGCGGCACGTCACCGATCTCGACCCAGAGATACCAGGCCACGACCAGCGCCACGTGGGCGGCGATGGCGATCCAGTTGCGGCCGAGGAAGCGCAGGACGCCGATGGCAGGTCCCACCGCTGCGGCTGCCGTGTCGGGCGCTGGATCGCTGGACATCAGGGGCTCCCTTAAGTAACCGTCTAGATACTCCGGTGCCGAGACGCCGGGGTCAAGCCCACTGCAGCGGAGGCGCTCGCCATGGCCGGCCCGAGGATCAAGACGACCGTCGTCGGCTCCTACCCGATTCCCGACTGGCTCGCCGTGCTGCCGTCCGAGCAGGCGGTGATCGACGCCACCCGCGTGGTGCTGCACACCCAGGAGCAGGCCGGGATCGACCTCGTCTGCGACGGCGAGCTCTACCGCTTCGACGTCAACCATCCCGAGACCAACGGGATGATCGAATACTTCGTCCGCCCGCTCGACGGTGTGCGCGCCGACCTCACCTTCCGCGAGATCCAGGCCTTCCGCGAGCAGGCGGGCATGGGCTTCAGGACCCGGCCCGCCGGCATCGTCGAAGGGGCCATCGGCCCCGGCACGCTCGACCTGCCCGCCGCCTGCGCTCGGGCCAAGTCCCTGGCGCAGCGGCCGCTCAAGTTCACGCTCACCGGCCCGCACATGCTGGCGAAGACGCTGATGGACCGCCACTACGGCAAGCTGCCCGACCTCGCCATGGGCATCGCCGCGGCCCTGGCCGAGCAGGTGGCGATGCTCGACGCCGATGTCATCCAGCTCGACGAGGCCAACCTGCCGGGCCACCCCGAGGAGTGGGAATGGGCGGCCGAGGCCGTCAACCACGTGCTGGCCGCGGTCAAGACCACGCCCGCCATCCATCTCTGCTTCGGCAATTACGGCGGGCAGAGCATCCAGCAGGGCACCTGGGACCAGCTGATGCGCTTCTTGAACGCGCTTCAGGTCGACCACATCGTCATGGAGATGGCGCACCGCCCGGCCGAGGAGGTCACGGCCTTCAAGGCACTCCGCCCGGAGATCGGCCTCGGCCTCGGCGTCGTCGACATCAAGCGCACCGAGGTCGAGAGTGCGGACGCCATCGCCCGCGCGCTGGAGCGCGCCGAAGGGATCCTCGGCGCCGGCCGCATCCGCTACATCCACCCCGATTGCGGCTTTTGGATGCTCAAGCGCCCGATCGCCGATGCCAAGATCAGGGCACTCGTCCAGGGCCGCGACCTCTTCGAAGGCAGGAACGCCAAAGCCGCCGCCTGAGCCGAGGCCGCCGACCCTGCGCCAGAACGGGACCTTGCCACGACGTCCCGGCTGAAAGGGGCTGAGGAATGAATGAGGCGCTCGATCCCGAGATGGCCGAGGCGATGGCAGTGGAGGCGGCTCACGCTGCAGCATTGCCGCCGCCCCGCGATCTCGCCGAGGAGCGCGAGCGCGGCAAGGCGGCAGCATCGTTCTGGAACGAGGGCCTGCCCGAGATGGCGGCGGTCGAGGCGCACGAAGCGACCGGGCCGAGCGGTGCCGTGCCGCTTCGCCTGTTCAAGCCTTCGGCCGACGGTCCCCTGCCGGTCGTGCTCTACGTCCATGGCGGCGGCTGGGCGGTCGGCAGCGTGGTGCAGAACGAGCCCCTGATCCGCACGCTTGCCAGCCGGTCCGGCTGGGCCGTTCTCGCCCCCACCTACCGCCTCGCCCCTGAGCACCCCTATCCGGCCGGGCTGGAGGACGTGCTGGCGGCCGCCAGCTGGCTCCGAGACCAGGGCGCCGCACACGGCATCGATCCGTCACGCGTCGTCCTCTCCGGCACCTCGGCCGGCGGCAATCTGGCGCTGGCGGCAGCGCTCTCCGGCAGCTGCCCCTCGCTCGCCGGCCTGCTGCTTTTCTACGGCGTCTTCGGCGCCGATCTCGACACGCCGAGCTACCGGCGCTTCGCCGATGGCCGCTTCGGCCTCCCGCGCGAGCGGATGGCGTATTACTTCGACCTCTACGATCCGTCCGGCGCACGGGCCACCGATCCGCTGATCCAACCTCTGCTGGCTGAGCTTGCCGGTCTGCCGCCGACCTGGCTGCTCGCCGCCGGGCTCGATGTGCTGCGCGACGACACACTCCTCTTGCATCGTAGGCTCGTCGAGGCGGGCGTCCCGGTGACCCTGCGCGCCGAGCCCGGCGTCGCGCACGGCTTCATCAATCGCGGCCGGATCGTCAGCGCCGCCCGCCGCTCGCTCGCCGCCGCCGCCGGATTTCTCCAGTCCCTCGCAGCGGAGCGCCCGTGAAGATCACCGGGCTCGAGAGCTTCATGACCCGCGATCGCGACCGCCCGCGGGTGCTGGTCAAGCTCACGACCGACGAGGGCATCACGGCTGGGGCGAGTGCTACAATCACGGGCCCGACCGGGCGCTGCCGCCCCTGCTCGATTACCTCTATTTGCAGATCGAGGGCGAGGACCCGACCCGGATCGAGCGGCTGATCCTCAAGCTGCTGCAGCAGTCGCGCTTCCCGCCAGGCGCCTTGGGCCTGGCCGCCATCTCCGCCATCGACCACGCGCTTTGGGACATCTCGGCCAAGGCGCTGGGCGTGCCCGTCTACAAGCTCCTGGGCGGCCACACCCGCGACAAGGTCGAGGTCTATGCCGGCATCTACACGGCCCCCGACCCGAAGGACGCGCTCGACCACGTGAGCGGCCTCAACGAAGAGTGGGGGTTTCGCGCCTTCAAGCTCAGCCCGTTCAGGATCGATCTGCACGCGCATCGCTGGGGCGAGGTGGTGCGCACCAGTGCCGAGTACTTCCGCCAGCTCCGCGAGATCTCGCCCACCGAGTTCGCTTACGCCTTCGACGCCCATGCCAAGATCTTCGAGCCCTGGCAGGCGGTCCAGCTCGGCAACGCGCTCGCACCTTACGACCCGCTCTTCTTCGAGGAGCCGATCCGCATGGAGCACGCGCCGGCCTGGGGCGAGCTCAAGGCCAAGCTGCATTGCCCCTTGGCCACCGGCGAGAGCCTCTACAGCCGCTTCGAGTTTCTCGACCTTTTGACCCACAAAGGCGCCGACATCATCCAGCCCGACATCTGCGCCGTGGGCGGCCTCCTCGAGATGCGCAAGATCGCGGCCATCGCCGAGGCGCACTACGTGACAGTGGCGCCGCACAACCCGATGGGGCCATTGGCGACCGCGGTGAACCTGCACTTCTGCGCCGCCCAGCCCAACTTCAAGATTCTCGAATACCGCCTGCCGGACGAGGCGCCCTACGTCTCGGACCCCTATCTGCCCAAGGACGGCTATCTCGAGCTCCGCCCTGACCGTCCGGGCTGGGGGGTCGAGATCGACGAGGACTGGCTCGCCACCGACCGCTATATCCATTGGGAACGCAAGCTGCCGATCCGCCCGGACGGCAGCACGGGCTATCCGTGAGCACCATGAGACAACCCGAGGAGGACCGCCCGATGACCGATGCCGCCACCATCCGCGCCCAGCTGGCCGAGGTCGGCAGCGCCACGCTGACCACCCAGCTCTTCAAGCGCGGCCTACGCAACCAGTTCATCCAGGGTGTCAGGCCGATGAACCGCTGTGGTCGCAACCTGGTCGGCCCGGCCACGACGCTCCGCTACATCCCGGCACGCGAGGATCTCGACGTGATTGAGGCCTTCGAGGATCCGGACCACCCGCAACGCAGCGCCGTCGAGTCCGTGCCTGCGGGCAACGTCTTGGTTATGGATTGCCGCGGCGACGCGTCGGCGGCCTCGGCCGGCGGCATCCTGCTCACAAGGCTGATGGTGCGTGGCGTCGCCGGGGTCGTCACCGATGGCGGCTTGCGCGATGTCGTCGATATCGAGGCGCTCGC
Organism: uncultured Alphaproteobacteria bacterium; assembly: GCA_942491185.1. Taxonomy (GTDB): domain Bacteria; phylum Pseudomonadota; class Alphaproteobacteria; order Geminicoccales; family Geminicoccaceae; genus SLRI01. The sequence goes on from CALOAB010000026.1 coordinate 141,480, forward strand.
TTGGCCCATCTACGCCAAGGGGCCGTCGGCGCCAGCCAACCTCGCCAAGCACCATGCGGTCGATGTCGACGTGCCGATCGGTTGCGGCGAGGTCGCCGTTTATCCCGGCGACTGGCTGGTCGGCGACCTCGACGGCGTCGTCGTCATTCCAAGTGAGATCGTTGCCGAGGTCGCAGCCGACGCTTCGGCCCAGCACGCGTTCGAGGAATGGGTGATGGCCGAGGTCCAGGCCGGCGTCTCGATCAAGGGGCTCTACCCGCCCGATGACGCGACCCGGAAGCGCTACGAGGCATGGCGGCAATCGAGCAGAGGCAGGTGAGCCAGGCGTCCTATACGAACCCCACTCGATTTCGACCGGAGGTGTCAGCGACCGGAGGTGTCAGACACTCTCGAAAAACCTCATCATTTGAAAAGTTTGCATGATTCTGCGGGACGTTCCATGCTCTAAACGCTCGTCCTCGAAGCTTAACGGAACAAATCCCTCGTCAACCCCTGCCGCCTCGATCGCCGTTCGGCCTGGCCGCCCCGGTGGACGTCGGCGTTTGCTTGTTGAGCTCTTGATTGCGGCGTGACACCAGGGCAGGAACCAAAGGTGTCTGACACTTGCGAAAAATCTCATCATTTTAAGAGGTTGGATGAGCATGCGGCGCTCACCCCGTCCTTTTCGACATCGGGCCCGCGCCGGACGAGGGTCACGAAAGCGCCATCTGCGCCTCGCTCAGGCGCGGCGAACGGCCGAACGTCTAGTCCCGCGATGCCTCCCGCATCGAGCCGATTCACCCGGCTCGATCCCCTCGCGCTGACACAGCTCGGCAGCCGACATGTCCCGGCCAACCGGCACGGCCCCGGGCATGGCTTATCATTTCCTTCCCGACAACCGAGCCGACATCAGCCTATCTCACAACAGGCGCGAGCCAATACATCGAGGGATTGGAATCATTCAGCGGCCACGCCGTAGAGCCAAAGCGCATCATCGCGAAACGCGCGGCGCGATGCCTCGCGGTTGTAGAACATGTGCCCGCCCGGATAGGTGACCTGCCGCAAGCGCTCGCCAGGCCCGAAGTCACGGAGCTGGCGCAGCACCAGCGTGCTCTCGAAATAGGGCGTCACCAGATCGGTGTAGCCGTGCGCGACCAGCACGCGGAAAGCCGGGTCGAGCGCCAGCACGCGTGCGAGCGCGCCCGTGGCTTCGGGCAGTGAGCGGCCATCGCCCCAGTCCCAGCTTCGATTGACGCTGTCGTTGAGCAGCCGGTAGCGGCCGTCGGGCAGCCACTCCAGCGTGTCCTGGTAATGCGCCAGCATCGCTGTCGTCAGCGGTGCGGTCAGCGTGTCGAGCACCGGATCGCCGGAGCGCGACCAGGGCCGCCACGGCGTCGGATCATCGCTGGCGACGCCGGTGTCGTAGGGGCTGACCAGGCGGGCCTCGTCGCGCTGCAGCTCCTGGGTGAAGCTGAACCGGTCCAGCCGTCCGGCGAAGCGCTCGACGATCTCCGGCGCCAGCCCGGTGATCTCGGCCACGCGCGCGATCAGCCGTTCCACCGCGGCTGCATCCTGCGGCCCCTGCAATAGATCGCTGACATAGGCCCCGGTCGCGTAGTCCTCGACCGGGCCGAGCGCCTCGGGCGTGAACGTGCCAGCACTCTCCATGGCTGCCGCGGCCAGCGATGGCAGCACCGAGACCGTGGGCAGCACGGCAGCCGCATCGCCCGCCCGCCAGCCGAAATCGAGCACCGGCGACAGCAGCGTCATGCCATTCAGCGCGATCCCCGCCTCGGTCTGCAACTGCTCCGCCAGGAGCGGTGCCCGAAACCCGCCATAGCTCTCGCCGATGACATATTTGGGCGAGCGCAGGCGGCCGTTCTCGGTAAGCCAGCGCCGGATGAACGCGCCGAGCGCATCGATGTCGCCCTCGACCGAAAGGTAGCGCTCGCGCACCCGATCACTCTCGTCGATCAAGCGGCTGAAGCCGGTGCCGACCGGATCGATGAAGACGAGGTCGGTGACATCGAGCCAGGTCTCCGGGTTGGCGACCAGCTCCACCGGTTGCGAGGGAACGATGGTATCCTCGCCCAACGGCAGCAGCCAGGGCCCGAGCACGCCCAGGTGCAGATAGGCCGAGGCGGCACCCGGCCCGCCATTGAAGGCGAAGGTGACCGGCCGGCGGACGGGATCGTCGCTGTCCAGCGTGTAGGCGACATAGGCGATCTCGGCCGTGGGCGCGCCCTTGCCGTTCTCCAGCACCAGCGCGCCGGCGGTGGCTTCGAAGGCAAGTCGGCGTTCCCCGATCTCGATCTCATGCGCGGTCGTGCTCGCCGCCGGCAGCACCGCCCCGGCGGTCGCCTCAGCCGGTTCGCTGTCGCCAGCAGGAGCCTCGTCCTGTGCCTCTGCAACCCGTGCCGGCGCTGCCGAGACGAGCAGAGCCAAGACGATGAGCACCAAGGTCCAAGGCGAATGGCGAGCCGATCCCAGCGGACCAGCCATCCGCGCGCAGGCTGCTTTCAGGTCATCCATGACCAACGAACATAAGCGTGCACGCCCCACTGCCTAGCCCCGACGCAACAGGCACATCCCGCAATGGCGTTTCTCCATGGGCGGGGCAGCCAGCTGTTGCCGGCAGGCCCAACCCTCGCTAGTCCTGCATCAACAAGGCAGGCGAAAGAGCGGATCAGGGCTCGGCATCCATGATGACATCGGTCACGGCCGCCGCCGACAGGCTGGCGAAACTCAATGACGGCTTGCTCGCAGCCTGCAAGCACCTGCTGATCACCATCGTCGGCGTGCTCGCGGTCATCATGATGGCCTCGGTCTTCTGGCGTTACGCGCTCAACAACGCGCTGCCCTGGTCGGAAGAGGTCAGCAAATACCTGATGGTCTGGCTCACCTTCCTGGGCGCACCCATCGCACTCCGCCACGCCAGCCACATCAGCATCGACCTGCTGCTCAAGATCTTCCCGCCACGCGGCCAGCAGGCGTTTCACTTCGTCATCAACCTGATCATCATCGTGACCATGGGCATCGTCTTCTGGAAGGGCATCGGCTTTGCCCAGCTGGGCGCGCGCCAGGTCGCCTCCAGCATCAATTTCTCGATGCTCTACATGTATGTCGCGGTGCCGGTCGGTGCAGCACTCACCTGCCTCGTCGCCATCGAGCATGCCTTGCGCAGCCTCGCCGGCATCGCCGATCCGGACGACGGCCTGCATGTCGATGACGCGGCCTTCGCCGACGAGATCCGGGAGTAATCGGGCGTGGCACTGGTCATCTTCTACGTCCTCTTGGGCCTCATGGCCCTGGGCGTGCCGATCGTCTTCGCGCTCATCTTCGCGCCCATGGTCGGTGTCTTCCTCGACGGCAAGCTGGTCTTCCTCGACATGATGCCGCAACGCATCTTCAGCGGCATCAACCAGTTCCCGCTGCTCGCCATCCCGATGTTCATCCTCGCCGGCGAGATCATGAACCATGGCGGCATCACGCTCCGCCTGGTCACCTTCGCCAAGACCCTGGTCGGCCACCTCCGGGGCGGCCTGGCGCATGTCAACATCGTCTCCTCGATGCTGTTCGCCGGGCTCTCGGGCTCGGCCGTGGCCGACACCTCGGCCTTGGGCTCGATCCTCATCCCGGCCATGGAGAAGGACGGCTACACCCGCCGCTTCTCGGCCGCCGTCACCGCCGCGTCCTCGGTCATCGGCCCGGTCATCCCGCCCTCGATCATCATGGTCGTCTACGCCTACATCATGGGCGTCTCGGTCGGCGGGCTGTTCGCCGCCGGCCTCATCCCCGGCCTGATGATGGGCGGCGGGCTGATGATGATGAACGCCTACCTCGCCAAGAAGCGCAACTTCCCGCGGTCCGCCGAGCGCGCCGGTGTAGCCGAGGTCGGCACCGCCTTCGGCAGCGCCTTCCTGCCGCTCTTGACGCCCGTCATCATCCTGGGCGGCATCCTGTCCGGCATCTTCACCCCCACCGAAGCGGCCGCCGCCGCCGTCGCCTACGCGCTCGTCCTCTCGATGGTCGTCACCCGGACCCTGTCGCCCGCCCGCATCCCGGGCATGCTCTACCGCGCCGGGCTCGCGTCTTCGAGCATCCTCCTGGTGATCGGTGCCGCCACCGTCTTCGGCTGGGTCACCTCGCTCTCCGGCGCGCCCACGGTGATCACCTCGATCCTCACCGGCGTCAGCGACAACCCGCTGATCATCCTCCTGATCATCAACCTCCTGCTCTTCATCACCGGCATGTTCTTCGATGCCGGCCCCGCCATCCTGATCCTCGGCCCGCTGCTCGCCCCCACCATGCTGGCGCTCGGCATCGACCCGCTGCACTTCGCCATCATCATGTGCGTCAACCTGACGGTGGGCCTGGCCACGCCGCCCTTGGGCCTCGTCCTCTTCGTCGCCTCGACGCTGACCCGGCTCTCGATCATCGACATCACCCGCGACATGTGGCCGTTCTTGTGCGTCCACGTCGTGGTGATCCTGCTGATCACCTATTTTCCGTTCATCACCATGACCTTGCCCAGACTGTTGGGCTTCGCCGGCTAACCGGCTAAGGTCTCACCGCGCCGAGCCGAAGAGCTCGGCAAGCAACTCCAGGGAGAGCACAAAATGACCCACCGTATCGCTGCCACCACGCTGACGGCCGCGCTCGCGCTGGCCGTGGGCCTCACCGCCGCCCCGGCAACCGCCGCCGACTACGTGCTCAAATACGGCCACCCGGGCCCGGTCGGCCCCGACTCCGACGACCACGTCGCCGGCGAATTCCTCAAGAGCTTCCTCGAGACCCGCTCCAACGGCCAGATCGAGGTGCAGATCTTCCCGGGCTCGCAGCTCGGCAATTTCCGCGAGATGGTCGAGCAGGTCGACGCCGGCACGCTGGAGATCGCCCACACCGCCCTCGGCGGCCTCGTCGGCTTCATGCCCGAGCTGCAGGTCATCGAGCTGCCTTACGTCATCCGTGACGACATGGTCGCCGAATGCATGATCGACGGGCCGTTCTTCGAGGACGCCCGCACGGCCTTCCTCGAGCGCGCCACCAACGTCAACCTGATCGGCGTCGGCAATACCGGCCGCTTCCGCTCCTTCTTCACCGCCGACACCCTGGTCAAGAGCGCCGCCGACCTCGAAGGCATCAAGATGCGGGTGATCAACTCGCAGCTGCCGGTGCAGATGATGCAGTTCTACGGCGCCAACCCGACCCCGGTCGCCTGGGGCGAGCTCTACACCTCGCTCGCCACCGGCGTCGTCGAAGGCACCAAGAACGCCGTCACCGACATCATCCCCAACAAGATGGACGAGGTGGTCCGCTTCGCCACCATGGACGAGCACGCCTATCTCTGGGGCTTCATGGCCGTCAGCCAGTCCTTCCTCGACAGCCTGCCGCCCGACCTCAAGGCGCTCACCGTCGCCGGCATCCGCCAGATGGCCGACGTCCAGCGCGACTTCAACAAGGGTGCCGAAGGCCGGCAGAACGCCGCCTTCATCGAAGGGGGCGGCGAGATCTACGTCCCCACCGAAGAGGAGATGGAGACCTTCCGCGCCGTCAAGGACCCGATGCGCGACTGGTATGTCGAGCAGTTCGGCGAGGAATGGTACGACAAGTTCACCGGTGCCGCCGCCGACTGCGAGGCCTCGGTCGACGCCCAGCTGGCCCTCTGGGGCAGCAAGTAGGCACCTCTCCAGCGACGATGCGTGAGGAGGGGGCCGCAAGGCCCCCTCTGCACGTCCGCTGCTCCCCGTCTATGTTCCTTGTATGGAACGTACATGGCGCGTAGCGTGCTCCAGCCAGCATGAGCACAAGCGCAAGCCGCTGGCGGAGACAGCAATGGCGAAAGGTGATCCACTGCCGGCGACCAACGACCGAACCCGCCGCGTGGCCCAAGTGCAGCGGCCGCCCTCGCTCGCCAACCTCGTCACCGACCAGATCCGCGAGCTGATCATCACCGGCACCCTCGACCTCGGCGCCCAGCTCTCCGAAAACACCCTCGCCGAGCAGCTCAACGTCAGCCGCACCCCCGTCCGCGAAGCCTTCATGCGCCTCGCCGGCGAAAGCCTCGTCGAGGTCCGCCCGCAACGCGGCACCTTCGTCTTCAACTGCGACGCCGCCGGCATCCAGGCCCTCTGCGAGCTGCGCGAGGTCTTGGAAACAGGCGCCCTCAGGCTCGCCTTCAGCCGCAACGGCAAGGCCCTGGTCCAAAAGCTCAAGGCCATCAACGACGCCGGCGAAACCGCCAGCGCCCGCTCCACCACCGACTACCAGCCCCACGACCACGCCTTCCACCAGGCCCTGATCGGCGCCAGCGACAACCCCGAGCTGGTCGAAGCCTACGCCCGCGTCGCCGGCCGCGTCCGCGCCCTTCGCTACCGCTACACCAAAACCCTCGACGAGGTGCAATCCTCCCAAGCCGCCCACCGCCGCCTCGTCGACCACCTCAAAGCCAACGACCTCGCCGCCGCCGTCATGGTCCTCCGCGACCACGTCTACGCCAGCCTCCGCAACTTCACCCGCAGGCACACGGAAGGGCAGGGTGGGGTGTCTGAAGTGAAAGAAGAAGAGAATCGGGGAAAATGATTTTCCCCGCGCCCCTTCGTTATTCTTGCCCATGGCGAAGGGGACAACGCCCTCGCCTCCTGGCTGAACACCCAACGCCGCACCGACCTCTGGCAAGCCCTGCACGACCCTAACGGACGCGAACGCATCAAACGTGCTCAGCCGTTGGAGGTTGCTTGAGAGTAAGGTTAAAAAGGGACGTGTCTCGCATGTAATTCCACTTTCTGGAAACCCCAGAGCAACGATGCGACGGATTGCCTCCGAGATGCAAAATTATGGCCTCTGCACAATCTGAGATTGATCGAAATCAAAGCAAGCCCTCGGAACCTAACGTACCTAGTTGTCGGCTGTCGCTCTGGACGAAAGAAAACGACCTTCTGCACGGGCAGTCGGGGGCAGGCCATCTTTTGTCCGCGCGAGATGCAGTTAAATTCTTACCAACTTCATTGAGAGAAAGTGATTGTGATGAAGTACCGCCAACCAAATATCCGTCGCACAGCTTTGCGTCTATGCTGGTCACACGTCCTGCTCGCACTCGCCGCCGTAGCGATCGCTTCTTGCGCGTTGAACGAGCCGGAGCGGGCCGCTGGTAATGACACTGAAGAGCTAGTGCAGCAACGTCTTCCACCCGGAGGACAATAACGGTCGGCTGCGCTCATGGTCGCACTTTTCCGGACGCTCGCAATATGGGGCTTGAGCGTGGCATGTTTCGCCGTCCTGCCGGCCCCTGCGCAGGCTGACCCTGCAATCGAGGCATGCGTCAAACATCTCATGCAGTTTGAAGTCGATGACGCTTGGTCCGCGGCGAAGATTGAGCGGGACGATACCGCCGCGCGCGGTATTTGCAAAGCATTCAACAAGCCAGATACCGACCATGGGATTTTTCGGGTCAACGTAAATCACGGCGCGGCTACGCTTGAGATTGCAGAACAACAAGAAGGAGAGAAAAATTATCCACAGCTCTCTGGGAGACTGATCGCTGAAATCATTCAGAGCGAGGCTATTTTTGCACTCTTGCCGGATATGTGGGCGGATACCCCAATTCACACGCTTACAATCGACGGTGGGATAATCGAAGGCACCATTTCGCTTCGTCGGACAAAGATCGACCGCACCATCAATCTTCAGAATTGCACCCTGGTTCCGCCCTCGGATGGAGGGCTCTCACTTGCTATCATCGCGTCCGAAATCTCAGGCTCGTTAAGATTCGAAGATTGTTCGTATTCAGGCAATATATATATCAATGCGACTCAAATTGATCAAAATCTTATTATAGAATCAAGCGCACATAATAATATTGTTTACAGTAATGTAAATCCTATTGCCGCTAATACTGACAAACGAACTGCCGAAGTTTAATTGCCTTGACACCATTTGTCAAATGGTGGAACCTTGATCGTGTTTGATCGATCGAGAAAACAACGAAATATGTCACGTGCTGAAATATGGCCTAACGAAAGCTGATCCGGACCGGAGGCCCATGTCGATGGTGCGTCGCGCACGACTACGCAGCGTTACGCCATGAGCCTCACCAGCTGGGGTGTCTGATTGACCATGCGTATCCCGCCAACCGCGACCCCGTATATGCAGCTCACAAATTGCACATGATTTTTATTAAAGACATTGGTACCGAGGATATTCTAAGACGAAGGAGGATGTCATTCCGCCAAGCTGAAGGTCGTCAATATCTGGTGCCGAAGATGCGCTGATTTTTCCTTTATCGCCCTTAAAGGTTTAGTCACGGGCCGTCTAGCCGATCACTCGTGTTTGGCCGGTCGATGACATCACCGAAATAATGGTCGACAGTATCACTACGCCGCTAAATCAGCAGGAAAGATAAATTCAGCTGTCGCCGACCCGGTGACTTCCGTCGCGGCCGCACTGACGCGTAACTCGGCAAAGAACGCGGAGGTGTTTTCGGCGAATACGGCTGACGCCACGTACACGTCGATTTGCTCGAATCAAGAATTTTCAGCCGGCAATGACGCTGTCAATCTCATCCAATTTGCTTCCAGAAATTCGGGTCCACGAGACTCAATTAACCATTTCCATCGTTGTTCACGCCAACACCGACAACCGTACGCTCGGCGCCCCGAGTCATCTTCATCACCATATCGCCAGCTCCGGATTGCCGTTGGCGCCCAGCGCCCGATACAGCGCCTCGCGTGCAAGGTCCGCAACTCCAACCATTTGTTATCATTTCGGCCGGGTCGTCAAGAACCGTGCCGGCGTCACGATCGCGATGCTCTCGAACGGGCCGAGCGCCAACAAATCGCTATCGCCGGTCACGATGACATCCGCGCCGCCTGGCACGGCTTCAGCTTCAGGAACTTATCGTCCCGCGGATCGCAGCAGGCGCGGATGGGGGGGGGGGGTTTTTTTTTTTTTTTGGGGGGGGGGGGGGGGGGGGGGGGGGGGGGGGGGGGGGGGGGGGGGGGGGGGGGGGGGGGGGGGGGGGGGGGGGGGGGGGGGGGGGGGGGGGGGGGGGGGGGGGGGGGGGGGGGGGGGTTAAAGACTGATGAATGCGTTGTTTTAAACAAGATCTATTTTTTGCTTCAATATTCAGATTTTTCTGAAAACGTTCAATTATTAGATGAAGATTTGTCTGAATCGATCGATGCTGCGATTTTTGATGTTTTCAGCACTTTCAATATCTTAACAGAAGAAGAGGATAGCGGCATTGAAGAGCGCTCAATTTGGATAGTGTATGATTTCGAATCCGAGGATTTTCTCGAGCAATTTTTGAAGGATAATATCTATTGGCACACGGAGAGGATTCGATGTTGCTTGATCAACGTGAAGAATGGTTGACGGCACAGGTTTTGGTACTCGAAAATAGAAACCTTATCTATTTCACAAAGTTGTGGCCGTTCTTATTGACGTTGCTTGCAGGCACGCGCTTTGCGAAAATTAGCGAAGAAATTAGACGTTTGAAAGGAAAAATATCGCATAAAGCGTCGAAATTCGGGTCCACGAGCCTCAAACAGCCATTTCCGGAGAGCCAACGAGACGCCCGTCAGGCCCGAATAGCTTCATCACCGTCGCCAGCTCCAATGAGGTTTGGTTAGGGATCCATTAAGGGAGGGGAGGGAGGGGGGGAGGGGATAGTGGGAGAGGAGAGGGGGGGGAGGGGCAGGAGAAGGGGAGGGGGCGATCGTCGTCGACCCCGTCTAATCGCGAGTGGCGGTTTTCGGCAGCCTTCGGGCGGGGCGACCAGGCGTCGGGGCGCCGAGGGAGACCTCCTCCCTTCTTGACCATTTGCCGCGAGAGACGAGCTTTCCCTGCGGCACTCGCGGATGCACTCCTCGTCGTCGTTGTCAGCTCCAGACGCCCGGTACCGCTTAGCACGGGGCGGATCATGCGCCGACCACCTCGTACTGCGGCGGGCGCGGCACCTGACCGATATTCGGCCCTGTCGGCATGGACATGCGTGACGCGCCAGCCCTCGCCGGCCAAGGCGTCCAGCGCGCCCGCCAACAGGAGATAGGAGGGTGATCGAAGCCCGAAAGCCGGCCGACTGCCAAAATCCCGATGGGGGGCGGGGGGGGGGGGGGGAAGATCATCTTCCCCTCACTTCTTCTTCAGCCGTTTGCGCCGCTTCCCGCCGTTGCCGGCCAATCGTTGGCGATAAGCAACGCTTATGCTTAGGCCACCCGTTTCGTTGCATATAGCGCAACGGAACCCGAGCGGTGTCGCGTATAGCGCAACGAATCGGCTCGCCCGTTGCATATAGCGCAACGGAACCCGAGAAATGTCGCATATAGCGACTCATTAGCGATGCTTATGTAGCGTATTTCGACTCATTCGGGGGAAACGAACCCGAGAACGAACCCGAGCGGCGACGAACGAACGAAGTAAGAGTTTCCGCGTCGCGTAGCCGACGTGGAGGCTCGGTTGGACTGGACGCGAGTTGGCGATGAGGTGGTCCGAGGCTCTATGGATTTTTCACGCCGAGCGGCGATGGTCGAGCCGTTGAGCAGGCACCTGACGCTGGATGGCGGCGTGCACGGTGACGCGGATGGCGATCGGATCGGCCCAACTCGCGCCTGTCTGGACCGGGTTGTGCGACCGAGGCGAGGGTTTGGAGCGCAGCGTTGGGTTTGCCCGGCAACAGGGTAGCGAGCACCGGCTGATGGCCGTTGCGCTGGATGGTGCGATCGGGGTGCTTGGTGGTCGTGATCGGGTCATCATGGACCGCGCGGGTTGCAGGGTTCGAGGCGGCGGAGGTGGACGAGGCGGCCCTGCCGGCAACAGGGGCAGCGGCGATGGCCGGTCTCGCTGCCGATTGCCGGGCCGATTGCCGGTGTTCCGGGCCGCGGTTCCGGCGCGGGCTGGGGGACCGGGGCCGGCTCGACGCGTCGTTCGGCCGCCAGGAGCAGACGCGCTTGCTGCGCGCGGGCGCGCCTGGACGGGTGCCAGAGGCCGAAGTAGCGGACCTTGTGCAGGCCCTTGGGCAGCACGTGGCTGAGGAACCGGCGGATGAAGTCGTCGCCCGCGATGCGGCAGGTGCGCAGCCGATTGGCCTTGCGCTTCTTGTAGCGAATGGTGACCGCCTCGTGGTCGACGGCGACGATGCGGTTGTTGGTGATGGCGACCCGGAACAGATAGCGAGCCAGGTAGTCGAGCACCGCCTGCTGGCCGGTGCCCCAGGCGGTGGCGTGAACGACCCAGGGCGTGCGCCAAACGTGCGCGGGCAGCTGCAGATCCGGCCGTTGCCTGGCGAGCGCCTCGCGGAGCTTGCCGCGCACCAGCTTGGCGAGCGCCTTGACCGGGACCAGGAAGCCCTTGCGGGCCGGATGCCAGAAGCGGCCGTCGTCCGAGACGCCACCGCCGGTGACCAGGCAGTGGACGTGGGGGTGGTAGTGCAACTGCTGCGTCCAGGTGTGGAGCACGGCGAGCACGCCGACCTGGGCGCCGACATAGCGAGGGTCGCGAGCCAGCTCGATGATCGCCTCGGCCGCCGCCTTCATCAACAGCGCGTAGCCGTCGCGTTGGTTGGCGCGCAACACGGCGCGCAGCTCGGCCGGGACGGTGACGGTGATGTGGAAGTAGGGCGCATCCAAGAGCTCGGCGGTACGAGCGGCGAGCCAGCGCTCGGTCTGCTTGCGGTGGCATCGCGGACAGCTTCGGTTGCCGCAGGAATGGTAGGCATAGATCTCGGCGCTGCACGCTTCGCAGCGCCAGAGATGGCCCCCCAGCGTGGCGCTGCGGCAGGCGACGATGTCGGCGATCGCCCGCCGGTGCGAGGGCAGCATGCGGGCGCCGTGCCGCGCGACATGCTCGTCTGCGAAGCGCCGGCAGACGTCGGCGAGATCGACCATGGCGACCGCCGTGTCAGAGGCCGTGCATGAGCCGATCGAGGACCTGCCTGAGACTGGCCCGGATGGGCTCGCTCAGATGGCTGTAGTGAGCGGTGGAGGTGATGCTGCGATGGCCGAGCAGGATCTGCACCACCCGGATGTCGACCCCCTGCTCGAGGAGCCGGGTGGCGTAGCTGTGGCGAAGCGTGTGCGTGGTGACTTGGCGAGGGATTCCCGCAGCGGCGGCCGCGGCCCGAAAGGTCAAGGCGATCACGTCGGCGGCGACCGGTCCGCTACCGTCACGGTTGGGAAACAGCCAGCGCGGATGTCGATGGCTGCGCCACAGCAGCCGAAGCTTCTCGAGGGTCGGCTGCGGCAGCGAGACACGGCGATCCTTGCCGCCCTTGCCGGCAATGATCCGCACAACCCCCTGCTCGCTGTCGATGTCAGCGATCTCGAGCTTCACGGCTTCGCCGATGCGCAGGCCGCAGCCATACATCAGCAGCAGGCAGGTCCGGTGCGTCGGGCTCCTTACGCAGCCAAGCAGCCGACGAACCTGGCCGTCGCCAAGCGCCTCGGGGAGACGCCGCTGCTTGGGCTGCCGGATGCGGTTTTTTTTGAGAACAACGGCCAGTCACGGTCGAGCGTGGTCGCGAAGAAGAACTTGAGGCCGAAATGCACGCGCTTGAAGGTGCCGCGCGCAATGCCGGCATCGATCGCGTCGACCAGAAACGCCCGCACTTCTTCCTCGGTCAGTCGATCCGGACGTCGCCCATAGTAGACCGCCAGTCGCTTCACCGCCTGCACGTAAGCCTGCTGCGTCCGGGCCGAAAGCCCGGCCAGCTTCATGTCGCCGATCATCCGATCGCGCAATACCGTCATGCCACGTCTCCCCCTGGTGGCTGCCACCGGACGCCGCTCGCCCGGCCCACCAAAGGGATATCGACCCACCGCCAATCACGCGACCCTATCCAAGCTGCCGCCGTCGCCTCGGCGAAGCCGTTCAGTCCAACCCAAGGATTCGACGAGCGAACCCGGGAATTCGACGAACGAACCCGAGGTTCGGCAAACGAACCCGAGCTGACAGCTTGCCGCAGGCGTGGCCAAAAACGGCTTTGCTGCAGGCTGTTAAAGCATGGATCTGTGGCGCTGTGTGAGGTCGTCGACGATGCGGCCGCGCGCTTCGGGCATGATCGCCGATCGAACCCGAGCCATGCCTTGACCAGCACACCGGCGATCGGTTATTATTCCTATGGCGGTCGTCGCGCAGCCATGACCGACAAACCGCAGCGCGATCAAGCCTCGGCTAGCCTGGCAACCAGGTGGCCAGCGGCGGGAACAGGATGAGCAGGCCGACCAGCAGCAGCGAGCAGGCGATGAAGGGGAGGGCTGCGAGGTAGATCTCGCGCATCGTCGTGTCGGGTGGGGCTGTCCCCTTCATGACGAAGAGGAGGAGGCCGAAGGGTGGGGTGGTGAAGCCGATCTCGAGGCCGAGCAGCATGATCAGCGCGAACCAGATCGGATCGAAGCCGAGGCTGGCGGCCAAGGGAAAGAAGACCGGCACGGTGAGCAGCATCATCGAGATCTGCTCCATGAACATGCCGAGCACGAGCAGCACGCCGAACATCGCCAGCAGCATCCAGATCGGATCGAGCGCAAAGCTGGTGGCCCATTCGATCAGCCCGCTCGACGCGCCCGAGAAGGCCAGAAGCTGGCTGAACGTCGCCGAGCCGAAGACGATGAGATAGGCCATCAGCGTGACCCGAAGCGCCCCCTCCACCGACTTCCTGATCGCCTCCCAGGTCAGGCAGCGATAGCCCAAGGCCAGGAGCAGCACGCCCAGGGCCCCGAACGCCGCCGCCTCCGACGGCGTGGCGATCCCGCGCAGCATCATGACGACGATGAGCGCCATCACCCCGATCATCGGCACGATGTCGCGCAGCACCAGCGTGAGCTTCTCCGCCAAAGGCGTCGGCTCGACCGGGTAGACCGGTGCGGCTTGTGGATCGAGCCGCGTCTGCAGCCAGATCAGCGCCATGTAGAGCCCGGCCAGGATCAGGCCCGGAATGATCCCGGCGACCAGCAGGGCCGCCACATCGATCTTGGCGAGCGTGGCGAGCAGCACGGCCAGGGCCGAAGGCGGGATGATGATGGCGAGCCCGCCGGTGCCGAGAATGGGCCCGATCGCCATGTGCTTCTTGTAGCCCCGCCGCACCATCTCCGGGATCATCAGCGAGCCCAGCAGAGCGGTCGAGCCCATCGACGAGCCGGAAAGCGTGGCAAAGCCCGTCCCGCCCAGCACCGTCACATGCGACAGCCGCCCGGGCAGCCGGCCCAAGAGCCGGTCGATGGCGTTGAACATCCGGGCCCCGAGCCCGGTATGGAAGAAGATCTCGCCCATCAGCAGAAAGAGCGGGATCGGCACCAGCGCGAAGCTGGTGAGCGAGCCCAGCCCATTGTTGAGCAGCTGGGTGACGCCCCGCTCGCCGCCCATGAACAGCCAGGCACCGATGATGTTGGCCGCGAGAAAGGCGATGGCCACCGGCATGCCGATCGCCATGAGCACGACCATCGGCCCGAGCAGGAGCGCCAGCGCCTCGTACCAGGCCATCAGGGACCCAGCGCCGTCACTCGTGGATACCCGCTTCGCCCGAGTGCAACAGCTCAGGGCCGAAGACGAAGCGCGCGAACTCGATCGCCATCAGCCCGAAGCTCACCGGAAAGGCGATGGTCAGCAGCCAGCGCGGGAAGAAATAGGCGCGCACGTCGTAGTCGTTGCGCTCGATATTGGTCGCCACCAGCTCCGCCCCCTGCCAGGCGAGCAGCAGGCAGACCAGGACGCAGAGCAGGCACACGGCCCTGCTCAAGACCCGCCGCCAGGAAGGCTTCAGCATGGCCGTGACCAGCTCGATATGCACATGCCCCTTCTGCCGGACGAGCCAGGGCGCGCCCAGCATGGTCATGTAGAGCAGCGCGTATTCCGACGAGGTGAACAGCCAGGCCATCGGCTGCAGATCGGCATTGCGCATGCCGACCGAGACCAGGATCGAGACCATGAGCCAGACCAGCATCGCCGCCGCCACGACGGCCATGGCGGTGACGATGCCGTCATAGAGCCGGATCAGGCCCGGCACAGAACGCGACGCCCGAGCCTCAGTTGTCGGCGGCAGGATCGTAGAACTGCTCGATCAGCTGGTCGTAATGGGTGAGCCCCATCGGGTGCTCCTCCATGAGCCCGCGCATCCGCGACCAGGTCTCGTCGCGCGCCGCCGCCAGGTAGTTGGCCGCGGCCTCGCCCTCGAGCGTCACCACCTCCATGCCACCGGCCTCGAGCGCCTTGAACTCCTCGTCACGCCGCGCGCGCAGCTTCTCGACGCTGTCGCGCTCATGCTCGATCGCGACCTCCTGGAGGATCGCCTGCGCCTCGGGGCTCAAGCCGTTCCAGCTGTCGAGATTGATGATCACGCCGAGATCGGTGGAGAAGAAGCTGGGCTCGACCCGGTAATTGACGAACTCGTTCCAGCGCAAATCCGTGAGCCCGATCTGCGTCCAGCCCGTGGCATCCACCACGCCGCGCTCCAGCGCCGCGTAGACGTCGGTGGTCGGCAGGTCGATCACCTGGGCACCCAGATAGTTGGTGAAGAAGGCGTTGTAGACCGGGTTGCCGCGCAGCTTGATGCCCGAGACGTCGAGATTGCCGTCGGCATCCAGCGTCGGCTCGTTGACCATCCAGAGATTGTAGGTGACGCCCGAATCGAACCAGCCGAGATAATAGACACCCATCTTTTCCTGGTGGATCTCGTTGATCAGGTCGATCCCGCCATTCTCTCGCGCCTCGATGGCGGTGAGGTTGGAGGCGACCAGCGCGTCCTTCTCCGGCAAGGCACCCGCATAGAAGCTACCCGGCGTGTAGACCATGTCGACCACGCCGTCGCGCACGGCATCGGCCTGCTGGAACATGCCGATGGCCTCCGGCCCACCGCGCACCTCGATCTCGATCACGCCCTCGCCCCGCTCGTTCACCTTGTCGACGAACTCGAGGAAGCTCTGCGTGTAGATCAAGGTGGTGGGAAAGGCGTGCACCGCCGTCAGCTTGTCCTGCGCCAGGGCAGCCCCGCCGCCGAGGCCTGTGGCGATCGCCAGGGCCGAGATCAGGCCAGTGTTCCAATAGGTCTTCATCGTGCTCTCCCGGTCATGGGGCACACCGGCCCGCTTGTTGTGGCTCTAGGATATCGAGGGATCGGCAGCAGGCCAGAGCCACGGCGCCGCCTGTCGACGCCGCTCGCGAAAGGCCTGGATCTGGTCGGCATGCCGGGCGGTGAGGTCGATATCGTCCCAGCCATTGATGAGCTTGAGCCGCGCTGCCGGATCGATCCGAAACGGCACATCGAGGCCAGGGGCGGTGATCCGTGCCGTCGCCAGCTCCACCCGCAATGGCAGAGGACCTTGGCCCAACGCTGCCAACAGCGTCTCGCCATCCGCCTCGCTGACCCGCGCCGGGAGGAGCCCGTTGTTCACCGCATTGCCCATGAAGATATCGCCAAAGCTGGCGGCGATCACGACCCGGATGCCGAAATCGGCGAGCGCGTAGACCGCCGCCTCGCGCGACGAGCCGCCGCCAAAATGCCGCCGCGTGACGAGGATCGAGGCACCGCGCGCGCCCGGATCGTCGAGCGGGCTGCCGAGCGGTGCACCATCGGGGCCAAACCGCCGGTCATGCAGCAGGAAGCCGCCATAACCCGCCGCCCGCGGCTCCTTCATGAACCGCGCCGGCATGACCTGATCGGTGTCCAGCCCCTCGACCGGCAGGCCCACGGCCAACCCCTCGTGCACGCTCCAGCCGGCCATTCTACAGCCGCCCTTCGAGCATTGGCCGGACATCGGTGAGCTGGCCGGTCACGGCTGCTGCCGCCGCCATCGCTGGCGACATCAGATGCGTCCGGGCACCCGGCCCCTGCCGGCCCTTGAAGTTGCGGTTGGTGGTCGATGCACAACGCTTGCCCGGCGCCACCAGATCGCCGTTCATCGCCACGCACATCGAGCAGCCGGCATCGACCCACGTCAGCCCGGCCTTGGTGAAGATCCGGTCCAGCCCTTCCGCCTCGGCCTGCACTTTGACCAGGCTCGAGCCCGGCGAGACGAGACCCGGCACCTGCGCCCGCCGTCCTGCCATGACGGCAGCGGCCATGCGCAGATCCTCGATCCGGGCATTGGTGCAGGAGCCGATGAACACCTGGTCCACAGGCGTGCCCGCGAGCGGCCGGCCCGGCACCAGCCCCATATAGTCGAGCGCGTCTCGTACGCTGGCCGCCTGGGCAGGCGAGCCTGCACGTGCAGGATCGGGAACGGATGCGGTGATCGGCAACGCATCCGCCGGACTCGTGCCCCAGGTCAGCGTCGGCGCCACCTCGCTGCCGTCGAGCGCCACCTCGCGGTCGAACGCCGCATCCGGATCGGAGGCGAGCCCGCTCCAGGCTTCGACCGCCCGGTCCCAGTCGGCACCCTCCGGTGCGAACGGCCGGCCGTTCAGGTAGGCGAGGGTAACGGCGTCCGGAGCGATGAGCCCGAGCCTGGCACCGCCCTCGATCGACAGATTGCAGAGCGTCAGCCTGGCCTCCATCGACAGGTTCTGGACGACCGAACCGGTATACTCGATCGCACATCCCCGCGCGCCATCGGCGCCGAGCCTCGCGATCCAGGTGAGCGCTATGTCTTTGGCACCAAGCCCAGGCGCCAGCCGGCCGTCGATCTTGAGCCGCATGGTCTTCGGCTTCTGCTGCCAGATGGTCTGGGTCGCCAGCACATGCGCCACCTCGGTCGCCCCGATGCCGAAGGCGAAGGCGCCCAGCGCACCATGGGTCGAGGTGTGGCTGTCGCCACAAGTCACGACCATGCCGGGCAAGGTCAGCCCCTGCTCGGGTCCGACCACGTGGACGATCCCCTGGCGCGGATCGCCGAGGCCCAGCAATCGAACGCCGTGCCGCGCGGCATTGGCTTCCAGCATCTCGACCATGCGCGCGACCTTGGGGTCAGCGATGCCCGCGGCCCGGCGCCGGGTCGGCACGTAATGGTCAGCAACACCAACGGTGAGTGCCGGCTCGGCCACCGACTGCCCACGCGCCTCGAGCCTGGCGAAGGCGTGGTGCGAGCCCTCATGCACGAAATGCCGGTCGACCCAGAGCAGCGAGCGACCGTCAGGCTCTGCCACGATCTCATGGGCTGCCCAGAGCTTTTCCATGAGTGTGACAGGCCCGGTCATTCTGCCGCCCGTTCAATCAGCGAGTCGACAACCGGCACAGGCTGCCAGTGCCGCGCATCGGCCTCGCCCACCCGGCTCAAGGACATCTCGAGCCGGAACCGATCGGGCCGATAGAGCGCCTGGAGATGCTCGATACCCCGGCCGCCTGCGTCATAGACCACGCGCGTGAGCGTGATCAGCGCCGCGCCGACATGCAGCTCGAGCGCCGGCGCCGTCTCCGGCGTCGCGAGCGTTGCCGAGATGGTCTGCTGCGCGTGATCGACCCGCACGCCGCTGCGCTCCAGCAGACGAAAGAGGGGCATCGTGGCGAGATCGGCCTCGGAATAGCCGCTGGCGATGGTTTCCGGCACATGCGTCGTCAGATGCGAGAAGGGCTGGCCCTCGATGGAGCGCACCCGAACCGCTCGCTGCACGCGCTCGGCCTCATCGAGACGCAGCGCCTCGGCGACGGCCGGTGGCGGGTCGACATAAGCGAAGGCGAGCAGCCGCGCTGTCGTCTTCTGGTCCATCTCCACGAGTTGCGGCAGCAGCGTCGCGCAATCGGCGGTGACCGTCGCTCCATCGGCGGCCCGCCGCCGGATGACCGTGCCGAGCCCCGGGCGGCGCTCAATCAGGCCATCCTCGACGAGAGCTGCGAGCGCCCGGCGCACCGTCACGCGCGCGACGCCGAAGCTGCGCGCCAGGGCGTGCTCGCCATCGAGCACGCTGCCGGCGAGCCGGCTGCCGCCCGTGATCTCGTCGCGGAGCGACAGATAGACCCGTTGGGCCTTGCCGCCATCCGGCGCGCTGGTCGCGACATCGGTGTCCAAGAGCAGACTTTCGGATGGTTGGAACGCCAAAACGGTAGCCATCGGCGCAGTCCTGCACAAGCCTGTTGTCTGCCAGCTCCTGGCAGAAATGTCTTTTAATCAAGCAGCAAGCTGTCCTATTCAGGGTGCTGTGCAGTCGGGGAGCGAAGCGATGCCGACCAGCGGGGAAGAGCACCCAGGAGGCCCGAAGAGCGAGGCGATCGCCATCGTCCGCCGCTATCTCGACGCCATGGAGGCGCGCCGGCTCGACGACGCAACAGCGCTCCTCGGCGCCGGCTTCGTCATGACCTTTCCAGGCAATACACGCCTGACGTCGCTCGACGAGCTCATCGCTTGGGCGCGGCCGCGCTACCGCTTCGTTGCGAAGAGCTATGAGCGTTTCGACGCGGCAGCCGACGATGATGCCGTCATCGTCTACTGCTTCGGCACGCTCAGCGGCGAGTGGCCGGACAGCACGGCCTTCGCCGGCATCCGCTTCATCGACCGATTTGCGCTCGAAGCCGGCAGGATCGTTCGCCAGGATGTCTGGAACGACCTCGCCGAGGTCAGGTCCGGGCCGTGAGCAGCGTCGCCATTGACCCGATCACGCTTGCCGTTCTCGCCGGGCGAATGGAGCAGATCGCCGACGAGATGGACGCGACGCTGTTCCGCAGCGCCTTCAACCCGATCATCGCCGAGGCGCACGACGCGAGCCACGGCCTCTACCACGCCACCACCGGCGACACCCTGGTGCAGGGCAAGTCCGGCCTGCCGATCTTCGTTGGCGTCATGGCCTTCGCCGTGAAGACGGTGATCGAGAAGGCGGCACGCGACGGCGATCTCGCCGAGGGCGACGTCTATCTCTTCAACGATGCGCATCTGGGCGGCACGCATCTCTCCGACATGCGCCTCGTTCGTCCCTACTTTCACGGTGGCCGGGTGTTCTGCCACCTGGCCTCGGTCGGCCACTGGCACGATCTCGGCGGCGCCGTCCCCGGCAACTACAACCCGAGCGCGACGGAGGCCTTCCAGGAGGCCGTCATCATCCCGCCGGTGAAGGTCGTCCGTGGCGGCGTGGTGCAGCAGGACATCGTCGACATTCTCCTGCGCAACACCCGCCTGCCGCAATCGGCGATGGGCGACCTCAACGGCCAGCTCAACGCCCTGGATTTGGGTGCGCGACGGCTCGATGCGTTGCTTGCGGACTATGGTGCGGCCGAGGTCGATGCGGCCTTGGAAGCGCTGGGCAATCGTGCCGAGACGCTGATGCGGGCCGCGATCACAGACCTGCCGGATGGCCGCTACACCGCCCTCGACCACCTCGACAATGACGGCATCGACGACCGGGCCCTGCCGATTTCCGTGGCACTCGAGGTCGACGGCGACAGGCTGAAGCTCGACTTCACCGGCACGGCAGCTGCCGTCAAGGGCCCCGTCAACATCTCCGAGGGCACCGCCATCGCCTGCTGCTACGTGGCGATGAAGCACATCTTCCCGGAGCTGCCAGCCAATGCCGGGGTGATGCGGCCGGTCGAGATCGTCATCCCCAAGGGCAGCCTGCTCGCCGCCGAGTTCCCGGCACCCACCGGCGGCTACACCGAGACCATCCTTCGGATGATCGACGTCATCTTCAAGGCCGCTGCCGAGGCGATCCCCGACCGCGTCGTCGCCAATGCCTATGGCACCATCAACGCGCTCTCGATCGCCGGTCATCGCCAGGACGGACGCCGCTGGGTGATGTTCAGCTTCTACGGTGGCGGCCATGGCGGGACGCCGGACGGCGACGGGCTGAACCATGGCAACGCGCCGATCTCGACCGCCACCATCCCGCCGGTCGAGATCCTCGAGGCGGCCTATCCGATCGCCTTCCGCCAATGGGCCCTGCGCCCGGACAGCGCCGGTGCAGGCCGGCACCGCGGCGGGCTCGGTGCCATCTACGAGATCGAGCTTCTGGAGGAGAGCGCCGAGGCCTTTCTCTTCGGCGAGCGCGGCTGCTTTCCACCGCAAGGCATCGCTGGCGGCGGGCCGGCGGCGCTCAACCGCTTCTCTTATGAACAGGCCGATGGCTGGCACACCCCTGAGCTGACCTCAAAGATGGTCGGCATCCATCTCACGCGCGGCCAGCGCGTGCGGCTGGAGACGCCTGGCGGCGGCGGCTATGGCGAGCCTTCGGCCCGCGACCCGGCGCGCATCGCGGCGGATGTGCGGCTCGGTTATCTCAGTCCCGGTGCCGCCGCCGAGCTCTATGGCCATCGACCAGCCGAGAGCGAGGAATGAGCGGCACGACGCTCATCGGCGTCGATGTCGGCGGCACTTTCACTGATGTCTTTCTCCTCGACGCGGCGACCGGCGAGGCCGGTATTGCCAAGGTGCCGACCACGCGCCCGGACCAAGCCGCGGGCTTCCTCGCGGGCATCAAGGCGCATGGCCGTCCGATCAATGAGATCGCCACGGTCGTCCACGGCACCACGGCCGGCACCAACGCGCTGCTCGAGCGCAAGGGAGCCAGGATCGGCGTCGTCACGACGACGGGTTTCAAGGACGTGCTCGAGATGCGCCGCCGCGACCGGCCGCGCACCTGGGGCCTCAGAGGCGCCTTCCAGCCGGTCGTGCCGCGCGACCTGCGGCTCGAAGTGCCTGAGCGGACGCTGGCCACGGGTGCCATCGAGACGCCGGTCGATCTAGCCGCTGTCGAGGCCGCAGGCCGTGAGCTGCTGGAGGCCGGCTGCACCGCCATCGCCGTCCTCTTCGTCAACGCCTACGCCAACCCGGCCAATGAACGCGCCGCCGTCGCAGCGCTGCGGGCACTCTGGCCCAACGCGCATGTCACCGCGTCGCACGAGATCCTGCCCGAGATCCGCGAGTTCGAGCGCTTCTCGACCACCGCTCTCAACGCCTATCTGCAGCCGGAGATCGCGGGCTATCTGGGCCGGCTCGACCAGGCGCTCTCAGTCGACGGCTTTCTGGGCGAGCTCTTGATCGTCCAGTCGAACGGCGGTGTCATGGATGCCGCCACGGCCGGCCGCCTGCCGGTGCGCACCGCCCTTTCCGGCCCTGCCGCCGGCGTCATCGCCGCCGCCCACATCGCCGAGCGCGCCGGCTTTGCCGACGTGATCACCGGCGACATGGGTGGCACCAGCTTCGACGTGGCGCTGATCGCCGGCGGCCAAAGCGTGCTGACGGCCCAGGCGAGCATCGATTTCGGCCTGGTCGTGCGCACGCCGATGATCGAGATCCAGACCATCGGCGCCGGCGGTGGCTCGATCGCCTGGGTCGACAAGGGCGGGCTCCTGCAGATCGGTCCGGAAAGCGCCGGCTCCGACCCCGGCCCCGTCGCCTACGGCCGCGGCAATGACCGGCCGACGGTGACCGACGCCAATATCGTGCTTGGCCGGATCGACGCCGCCCGGCCGATCGGCGGCGGGCTCGCTGCCCTCGACGCCACCGCCGCCGCCCGCGCCATCGACCACCATGTCGGGGCACCCTTGAGCCTCGACACGCTCGCCGCCGCCGAGGCCGTGATCCGTGTCGCCAACGCCCGGATGGCCGGCGCCATTCGCCTCGTCTCGATCGAGCGCGGCTACGACCCCAAGCGCTTCGCCTTCATGCCGTTCGGCGGCGGCGGCGGGCTGCATGCGGCAGGCCTGATGGCCGAGGTCGGCCTCGGCCGTGCCATCGTCCCCCGCTTTCCGGGCGTCACCTCGGCCATGGGCTGCGTCATCGCCGACATGCGCCACGACTTCGTGCAGACGGTCAACACGCTCATGGCCGAGCTCGACGAGGCGGCGCTCGCGGCCATGCTCGAAGCCCACATCGCCGCCGGCCGCAAGCTGCTCGACGGGGCGAGCGTGGCGTTCGCCGGAAGCGAGATCAGGGTTGAGCTCGACATGGCCTATTTGGGCCAGACGCACACCATAGCCGTGCCGATCGACGGTGCTGACAAGCCCGGAGGCCTCCGCCGCGCCGCCATCGCCGAGGCGTTCGACGCAGCCTATCTCCGCGCCTACGGCCGCCTGCTGCAAGGCGGCATCGTGCGCCTTTTGAACCTCAAGACGGCCGTGATCGGCAAGCGCCCGAAATTCGACCTCGCGACCCTGGCACCGGGCCCCGAGGCATCGCTCGAGCGGGCGACCCGCACCGGCCGCCACGTCTACATCCATGGCCGTTGGCACGATACGCGCGTCTTCGACCGCCTCCTCCTGCCGGTCGGTGCTGTGATCGAGGGTCCCGCCATCCTCGAGCAGCCGGATACGACCATCCTGATCGAGCCCGGCACGGCCGGCACCGTCGACCGCTTCGGCAACCTCCTCCTCGAGCGCCAGGGATGACCGCGTCGATGCACGAGGCCGTCGAGATCGAGCCGCGGCGCACCGCCGTCCTCACCATCGACCTGCAGAACGACTTCCTGCACCCAGAGGGCGCCTACGGCCGGGCCGGCAAGGCCTCGCCCGGCATGGCCGCACTCCCCGGCCGGCTGCGGCCCATCATCGACGCGCTCCGCGCCAAGGGTGGCAGCTACGTTTCCGCCCAGTTCACCCTCGTGCCCGGCCCCGGCGGCGAGCCGCTGATCTCGCCGCACCTGAAGCAGCTCCGCCCCTTTCTGGGCAAAGGCGACTTCCTGCCCGGCGCCTCCGGCCACGCGCTGGTCGACGCCCTTCAGCCGGCCGATGCCACCATCGAGAAGGTCGCCTACAGCGCCTTCTACCAGACCCGTCTGGAATTCGTGCTGAAGGCGCTCGCCATCGACCGGCTGATCATCGGCGGCATCGTCACCAATGGCGGCGTCGCCAGCACGGTGCGCGACGCCCATCTGCGCGACATGCCCACCATCCTGCTCGCCGACGGCACCGCCGCCTTCGATCCGGCGGTCCACGAAGCGACGCTCACCTCGCTCGGCACCGTCACCCACGTCATGACCTGCGCCGACGTGCTCGACCGACTGGCCGCCGCATGACCGCACCCGGCCTCGCCGCACGGCTCGCCCAGCCATCCATCCTCACCGCACCCGGGGTCTTCGACGGGCTCACCGCAGCCCTCGCCGAGGCTGCCGGCTTCGAGGCGCTCTACGTCTCCGGTGCCGCCATCGCCTATACCCGTCTCGGCCGCCCGGATATCGGCCTGACCACGCTTTCCGAGATGGCGGAGACGGTGGCCCTGATCCGCGACCGCGTGGCGCTGCCGCTCATCGTCGACGCCGATACCGGCTTCGGCAACGCGCTCAACGCCCAGCGCACGATGCGGCTCTACGAGCGGGCAGGGGCGGCCGCGCTGCAGGTCGAGGACCAGACCTACCCCAAGCGCTGCGGGCATCTGGCCGACAAGTCGCTGATCCCAGCGGCCGAGATGGCCGGCAAGATCCAGGCCATGGTCGATGCGCGGGCCAGTGCCGAGACCCTGGTCATCGCCCGGACCGACGCCATCGCCGTCGAGGGCTTCGCAGCCGCCATCGAGCGCGCCGAGCGCTACCTCGAGGCCGGCGCCGATGCGCTCTTCATCGAGGCCCCTCGCACCGAGGACGAGCTGCGCGCCATTGCCCGAACCTTCCAGAGCCGGGCACCGCTGATGGCGAACATGGTCGAAGGCGGTGCCACCCCCATCACAGGCGCTGCCGACCTCGAGGCCTTCGGCTTCAGCCTCGTCATCTTTCCGGGCGGCATCGTGCGCGCGCTCACCAAGACCGCCGAGGCCTACTACGCCAGCCTCAAGGCGCATGGCAGCAACGGCCCCTTCGCTTCATCGATGCTCGACTTCCAGGGCCTGAACGAGCGCCTCGGCACAAGCGCGCTCCTGGCCTCGGGCGAACGCTACGCGAGCCGTGACCAGGACGGCTGAACCCATGCCGGTCCAGCCGACGCCGCCCGAGCCCTTCGATCTCAGCGTCGATACCCTGATCATCGGTGCTGGTGCTGGCGGCATGATGGCAGCGCTCGCCGCCAACGAGGCCGGCGAGACATCGCTGGTCCTCGAGCGCGACCCAAGACCCGCTGGCTCGACCGCGCTTTCCGCGGGCCTGATCCCGGCCGCCGGCACGCGTTGGCAACGGGCGGCAGGCATCGACGACTCGCCCGAGCGCTTCGCCCAGGACATCCAGGCCAAGGCCGCGGGCGAGGCCGACCCGGCGTTGGTCGCGTCCCTGACCAAAGAGGCAGCCCCGTCGCTCGAATGGCTGGCCGATCGCTTCGCCCTGCCGTTCTCGCTGGTCGACGATTTCGACTACCCCGGCCATTCCCGCCGCCGCCTGCACGGTCTGCCGAGCCGCACCGGCGCCGAGCTGATCGATCACCTGCGCACGGCACTCGAAGCAGAGGGGATCGATCTCGCCTGCGACCGCCGCGTGACGACCCTCTTCGCCGAGCCCGACGGCCGGGTCACCGGTGTCGAGGCAGTGCTCCCTGACGGCACCACCGAGCGCATCGGCTGCGACCGCCTAATCCTGGCGTCCAACGGCTTCGGCGGCAATGCGACGCTCGTCCGCCGCCATCTGCCGGCCATCGCCGATGCGCTCTATTTCGGCCACCCCGGCAACCAGGGCGACGCGCTCGTCTGGGGCGAGGCCTTGGGTGCGCAAGCCCACCAGCTTGGCGCCTATCAGGGCCACGGCAATGTCGCCCACCCGCACGGCATCTTGATCACCTGGGCGGTGATCACCGAGGGCGGCTGCCAGGTGAACTCCGCAGGCCAGCGTTTCTGGAACGAGGCGCAAGGCTACTCCGAAGCCGCCCGTGCCGTCCTTGCCCAGCCGGGCGGCACCGCCATCACCATCTTCGACCATCGCATCGCCCAGATCGCCGCCCAATTCGGCGATTTCCAGGACGCCATGGCCCAAGGCGCCATCCGCGAGGCGCCGACCATCGCGGGCATCGCCCAGGCCTTCGACCTGCCGCCCGACAGGCTCGCGGCCACCATCGAAGCCTTCGAGACGGCCAAGCGGGCTGGCGCCACCGACAGCTTCGGCCGCCAGCTCAGGGGCACCCTCAAGCTCGAGCCGCCCTTCATGGCCGTCCGGGTCACCGGCGCCCTCTTCCACACCCAGGGCGGCCTCGCCATCACCCCCGACGCGCGCGTCCGCCGCGCCGCCGGCGGCACGCTCCCCAACCTGTGGGCCGTCGGCGGTGCAGCCGTCGGAGTCTCCGGCAGCGCCGACAGCGGCTACCTCTCCGGCAACGGCCTCCTCACCGCAGTGGTCCTCGGCCGCCTCGCCGGTGCCGGTTCGGCCTGACACCACCTTTTCGACGATCAGGCTGAGACCCGGGAACGCGCCGGCATGTGGGTTGACCATCCAGCTGCAGTCAACCGCAAGCTGGGCATGGAGCCCGCGCCGATCGCGGGATGACTTTTGCCAAGTTTCGTGGACACTGCGAGAGAGGCAAAGGAGAGGGATCGCACAGCGCCGATGATTGGGTCGAGCAATAGCATCAGCACCCGCTTCAGTGCTGTTCTCGTCACGATCATCGCGGTGATCATGCTGGCATTCGCTGGCGTAGCGACCTGGATAACGTCGTCGCGTATTTCACAACAACTCGGCACCAAGCTCGAGAGCTACATCAACACCGCGTCGGTCGGGCTGGAGGCGCCGCTCTGGAACCTGGATCATACGATCGCCGAGGGCTACCTCGACTCCCTCATGCTCGACCCATCGATCGTCTATGCCAGTCTCGCCGCCAGTGACGGCCATGTCATCGAGAGACGACGCTCGAGTCTGGGCGATCTGAGCTTCGCGCAGCTCTCGGCAGCGGATGACTATGCCACGCGCGAGATCGCGATCTTCAGGAACGACGATGATCTGGGCCTGCTCCAACTGGTGGCGTCGCGGGCGGCCGCTCGCGACGAGATCCTGGAGAACACACTGGCCGATCATCGCGCTGACATGCCTGGTCCTGGCGACCATGACCGGCGCCATCGTCGTCATATCCCGGCGCTACATTTCGCGGCCGCTGGCGGAGTTGCAGCAGTCCGCGGCGGCCATCGGCGCCGGCAATCTGCAAACCAGGATCGATGTCGAAGGCCGAGACGAGATCGGCGGCCTGGCGCGCACCTTCGACGCGATGCGCCGCTCCATCATCGACCTGGTCGGCGAGCTGGGTGAGAGCAACCGCCAGCTCGAGCTGACCAACGACACCCTGGAAGAGCGGGTGCGCATGCGCACCGAGGAGGCCCTGGCGACGCGGCAAAAGCTGGTCGATGCGGTCGAGAGCACGTCGGAGGGGTTTGCCTTCTTCGATGCCGACGATCGGCTCGTCCTCAACAACACCCAATACGAGAAGCTGCTCTATGGCGGCACGAACATTCGGATCGCGCCGGGCGTCACCTTCGAGGAGATCTTGCGGCTCGGGATCGAGCGAGGCTTGATCACGCACGAGGAAGCGAGCGACGAGGCATTCATCGCCGAGCGGCTCCACCAACACCGCAACCCCGGCGCACCGATTCTCCAGCGCCGCGGCGAGCGCAGCTGGATTCAGATCAATGAGCGCAAGATCAGCGACGGCGGCACCGTTGCCGTATTCAGCGACGTCTCCGAATTGAAGAACCGCGAGGCCGATCTGACCGAGAAGACGATCACCCTGCAGCATTTGTCCAGTCAGTTGGCCAAGTACTTGTCGCCACAGATCTACGAATCGATCTTCAAGGGCGATCAGGAGGTCAAGGTCGCGTCGAGTCGCAAGAAGCTGACCGTGTTCTTCTCCGATATCGAGGACTTCACCGAAATCGCGGAACGGATGGAGTCGGAGGAGCTGACCAGCCTGCTCAACAGCTACTTGACGGAGATGTCGAAGATCGCGCTCGAGTACGGTGCTACGATCGACAAGTATGTCGGTGACGCCATTCTGGTTTTCTTCGGCGACCCGGAGTCCAAGGGCGTCAGGGAGGACGCGCTCGCTTGCGTGAAGATGGCCGTGGCTATGGCCAAGCGAATGCGCGTGCTGCAGGCGCAATGGAGCCGAGCTGGCATTATCCGGCCGCTCCGCTGTCGCATCGGGATCCATACCGACTACTGCACGGTCGGCAATTTCGGCAGCGAGAGCCGGATGGACTACACCATTATCGGGCGCGCGGTGAACACGGCCGCGAGGCTCGAATCAGTGGCCGAGCCAGGGCAAATCCTGATCTCATACGCCACATATGCCCAAGTCCGGGACCAACTGGCTTGCGACGGCCGCGGCCAGGTCGAGGTCAAGGGCATCTCCCACCCCGTCGACGTCTATCAGGTACGGCTCGACGATACGACAGTGCCCGCGGTGGCGGTCCGGTCGACCGAGATGAACGGCCACCTCGAAATCGATCTCAGCAATCTGACCGATGCAGAACGCGATAAATTCAGCGCGCTGCTGCGATCGATGCTCGCTCGCCTGGCGGCCAACGGCAGCAAGTCGCAGGCAGACGACAAACCGGATTAATTGACCAGCACGCCGTCCTCGACCGCGTAGTGCTGCTTGAGCGCGGCAATCTCATCCGCGCTCTCCTGAAGAAACCGATCGAACTCGGCGATGATGTCCGGGTGATGGATTGACGACAGACGACGTGCGTTCCGCACATGCGGCAGCCCTTCGTCGAACACCAACCCGTCGGGCTCGTCGAGCGTGTTGTTCAGATAGTATCGGCTGGTCGCCACATTCGAGTAGGCACCGTCGATCCGCCCCAGGATCGCCTGCTTCAAGAGACCATCGTAGGAATTGTTCTCGACCAGCTCGATCGTGCCGCTTTCGATCTGCTCTTGAAACCCAAGAGGGGTCCATCCGGCGACCAGTCCGAGCTTTCGGATCCTGTCGATGCCTGCTCCCTGGTCGGCGGGACGCACCATCACGCCATTGACGTATTCGACGACGGGCTCGCTGTAGACGATCTCGGCATCCTTCTTGATCTGCAGTGCCCAGTTCGGATTGTCCGGGTACTTCAAATCGCCGACGCCGCTGGCGAACTCGACGAACAGTCTCTTCACCGGGAGCGCCACGTAGTCGAACGTGTAGCCCTGCTTCGTCGCAAACAAGTCGAGAAGCTCGCGATTGAACCCGCCATCGGTGCCATCCACGTAGGTCGAATAGGGTGGCAGCGCTTCGTAGTCCTGGACCAAGACCGTATAGATCTCGCCTTGCGCCCGAAGTGGGCTCGCCTGTGACCATGTGGCTAGAGCAAGCATAATACAGAAGGCGATGCGCCGGATCATCATCTTGTTCCGCCCTGGCTCGCTAGGAAGTCGAAACCTGATCGGTCAACGTAACAGATCAGAGGAAATCGGCAGCTCGCATGACGGAGAGCCTACGGGCCCAGAAAGCGAGACTCAAGCACCGACCGCTCTTGCTGGGCTTGCAGCACTTGCGAGATAGGCTGCCGCCGCTTTCAGCCGTTCCACTCCCGCCTGGCTCGAAGCTGGCAAGGCATTACAAGGCACGGTGCGGGCTCGATCGCTGCCTTGTCATCGACCTCGAGACTGCATCCCGACCACCGCTCGAAGCGAGCAGCCGAGCCGTGCTGTCAACGTCCGGCTGCGAAACTCGAGCAGGTAGCCGGGGCTGAGGCATGGGCGGAGGCGGACGACGGTCGGGCCGATGACGCATGCTCGGGCCAACTCTGGCGGTTGTCGCTGGACCCTGGTCATATCGGTCTCGGCGCGCACGCTCTACCGTCCCGTCCCGTCCCGTCCCGTCCCGACGCGGCAAGGCTTTCATTCTGCTCCTGAACGACGTCCAGACCAACCCCGCGGCCGACCGGGATTGCCGCTTTGCGAAAGGGATCACGCGCCGGCGTCGGTCCAATGCCACGTTGTTCCGTGCACGCTGCCAGGAACAACGGGCCAGTCAATCTGGGTCTGCTAGAATGGCGCTGCCTCGTGAGCCGCCCCCTGCTCAGGCGGCGGCGATCGCCGGGGATCGGGTCGTGCGCCAGCGCATCGCTTCCTCGAGGAGTTGCAGGGGCGGTATATCGGGGCCGAGCTCGAAGCTGCGCGCGGTGAGGCGCGGGGCCAGATTGCCGGCATGTGGCACCTTGTCGAGCAGCCGCTCGAGACGGCGGCCGATCCGGGTCGCTGCCCCGGGCTCGACGTCGTCGAGCAGCACGGCGAAGCGGCCGGCGCCCAGGTAAGCGGGCAGGTCGTCGGCCCGAACGTTCCGCCGCAGCGCCGGGCCGAGTGCGGCCAGATGCCGGTTGGCGGCGGCGTGGCCGGCCGATTCGTTCAGGCGGGCGAGATTGACGAGCTCGATCACGATCATGCCCCGACGATGCGGTGGTGCGAGATCGATCGCCTTGAGATGCTCGAGGAAGAAGCCGTGGTTGAAGACCCCGGTGAGCGCATCGTGGCAGAGGCCATAGAGCGCGCCCGGGGGCGGGCTCAGCAATTGCCGCTGCAGCCGGGCGAAGGTGAGCCAGAAATCCATCCGCGCGCGGACCAGCTCGGCCGGTTGCGGCAGTCCCAGGCGATCGGTCACCGGCAGCTGGGCCAGGCGACGGCGCTGGTCGAGAGTGTCGTCCCGGGTCGCCTCGTCGAGCACCAGCAGCGTCGCCGGAAACCCCTTGCCGGCATAGTCCGGCCAGCGCTGCAGGTCGCGGCGCGCAGCGGCGTTGGTGCCGAGCAGCACGACCATGTCGAAGTCGCTGGTCTCGAGCGCTCCCTTGGCCTTCTCCAGATTGTCGGCATAGTTGATCGCTGCCCGGGCCAGCGCTTCGCCGACCTTCACCTTGTGTTGGCTCGCGGGCCCGATGACCAGCACCCGCGGCCTATCGGCGCTCGCCGGCTGCCTGCGGGCCAGGCCTGGTGCGGCGCCGCCATTATTGGCACGGCGCGCCGCCGCTGCGCGCTCAGCGTTATCGTCACCAGCGAGACTGACCGGTGGCGCAAAGCGGGCGAAGGTCGCTCGTTGCTCGATCATGACGGCCCGCGCCCGACCCAGCTGGTGCAGCGCATCCAGCCTGATCCGCAGCTCGTCCTCGTCGAATGGGAAGGTCATGAGATCGTCGGGGCCGATGGCCAGCGCCTTGGAGCGTGATGCCTCGTCGACCTCCGCGACCAATGCCGCGATCGCGACATGCTCGCCGGCCCCGCGCCGGGTGAGGGCGGCCAGGCGGCTGGCGCTCTGCTCGGCACCGACCTCCACCAGGCGAACGCAGGCGGCCGTCGGCTCGCGGCCGATATCGCCGACGAGCCGCTTGATCGGCCGATAGCCATTGGCCGCCAGCCATTCGGCGAGGCTCGCGAGACTGCCCGTTCTGGCCTCGATGATCTCCACCGCAAAGCCGTGCCGCATCCGCCACTCCAGATCGGTCAGCCGCAGGAGAAAGCTGCAGCCGATCATGCGGACACTGGCATGCCACGAATCGGGTTTCATTTAGGTTAACGCCCGCGCCTATTTGGTGCCGTAGATGCGATCGCCCGCATCGCCCAGGCCCGGCAGGATGTAGCCGTGATCGTTCAGCTCGCGGTCGATGGCGGCGGTGAAAACCGGGACGTCGGGATGCGCCTCGCTCAACCGGCGGATTCCCTCGGGCGCCGCGAGCAGGCAGCAGAACTTGATGTCGGTGGCGCCGTCCCGCTTGATCCGATCGATTGCCGCCACCGCCGAGTTTGCCGTTGCCAGCATCGGATCGACCACCACCACCGGCCGCTCGGCCAGATCCTCGGGCACCTTGTAGTAATACTCGACGGGCTGCAGCGTTGCCGGATCGCGGTACAGGCCGATATGGCCGACACGGGCGGAGGGCACGAGATCGAGCATGCCGTCCAGGAGCCCGTTGCCGGCGCGCAGGATCGAGATCAGGCAGAGCTTCTTGCCGGCGATCCGGCTCGCCTGCATCACCTCGAGCGGCGTTTGGATCTCGAACGCCTCCAGCGGCAGGTTGCGGGTGATCTCGTAGCAGAGCAGATGCGCCACCTCGTGCACCAGCCGGCGGAAATCGGCGGTGGCCGTCTTTTCCCGGCGCATCAAGGTCAGCTTGTGCTGCACCAATGGGTGGTCGACGACGATGATTTCGGCCATTCCGGCTCCTGGTGATGGGGCGTGTCGGTCAGCAGGACCGAAGGGAAGCAGCGCCTTACTGTTCGCAGGCCACACCGCCCGAGACCTGCCGGCCAAAGGCGCCTGCGACAGTCGATTGAGTTAAAAGCTGGTGCTGTTGATGGCAATGCCCGGCCCTGGCGCCTCACGCCATTTCATCGCCAGCTGTGCCAAAGGCTCCACGATTCGCACCACCGGCAGATCGTGCGCCGTCCGGCCGAGCTCGGCCCGTAGCCGATCGGCGAGACGCTCGCACAACGCCACAGATAGCGCCCGGAGCTCGACCACGATGTCCGAGCCAGGGGGATGACGCAGCCGGGCCACCGCGGGATGGCGCGAGCGAACCAGGCCCAGCCGCAGCATCTGCGCGGCCAGCACGCGGTCGGCCGGCACCGGCAGCTGGTCGAGATCGGCGAGCGGTGCCGACGCCTCCTCGAGCGGCTCGACCAGATCGAGCACCAGTGCCAGCAACAGGCTGTGGAACGGCACCAGCTCGCGCGAGCGGTCCTCGGCCCAGGCGAGCGGATGCCGCCAGACGTCGCCGGCGAGGCTGCCGCCGATCCGCACCGTGCTCGCCGTGATCGGGTCGATGAGCGGTGCCAGCCGGTCGACGAGCAGCTGCGCCGATATCTGACCGGTGCTGTCACCGATACCACCCGAGCCTGCCGACTCGGCCACGAGCCCGTCGAGCAGGCTGCCGAAGCGGCCGTCCAGGCCGAGCTGGTCCGGTGCCCGCTCGAGCCCGGCGGCCAGTTGCTCGAGGCGCTGGCGGCGGCCACCCTCTGCGAGCTTGGCCATGAGGGCGTCCGGGATCGCCACAGCACCATCACCCGCCAGCGCCCGGCGAATGCCCGGCGCATCGAGCGCCACGGCACCGGCCCGACCGCTCCAGCCGCCGGCGGCGAAATGCCGGACCAGGGCGTCGAGCGCCGGGCTCGAAGCGTCGAGGCCGATCGGCTCGATGATGCGGTGCAGGGCCGCGAGATCGGCGCCGCTCCGCGCCCGCTCGAGCCCGTCGCCACCGGCGAGCGCATCGCCGAGTGCTGCAAGCGCACCCGGCTGGTGGCGGCGCAGGCCGTGCCAGAGATTGGCCAAAGGCGGCGTCGCCGTGCCTTTGGCGGCGGCATCGTCCGCGCGGATGCTGTCGGCGAGCGCCACGGCGACGGTGCCGATCGCCTCGGCCGAGGGCACGAAATGGTCGCTCTGTTCCCGCTCGGCGGCGGCCAACAGCATCCACGCGCGCTCGCGGATCACGTCCAGGCGATGCAGATGCTCGACGGCGGCCATGTCTTCCGGCACTCTTTTCTCCCACCGAAACAGGGCGGCGACGGGGCGCACCCGGCCGTCGTTCTCAGTCCAGGGCTCGACCAAGCATGCGCACCCGCGTCAAGGTCTGTTGTATCGCTTCGCGCGAAGAGGCGGCAATGGCCATCGACGCTGGCGCGGATCTTCTGGGCCTGGTGGGGCCGATGCCGAGTGGGCCTGGGCCGATCCCGCTGGAGCTCGCGGCCGAGATCGCCCGAACGCTTCCGCCAGGCGTCGGCAGCGTGCTGCTGACCAGCGCCACCGAGCTGGCTGCCTTGGTCGAGGAGATCGAGCTTGTCCGCCCGACCGCGCTGCAGCTCACCGACGCCGTCAGGCCTGCCGTGCTCGAAGGCCTGCGCGACCAGACCCCCGGCACACGCTTGATCCAGGTGCTGCACGTCGAGGATCCAGGCGTGGTCGAGGCGGCAAGGGCAGTGGCCGCCCTGGTCGACGGCCTTCTTCTCGATAGCGGCCGGCCGGGCGCCGCGGTAAAGGAACTCGGCGGCACCGGCCGCGTGCACGACTGGCGCCTCTCGCGGCAGGTCGTACGCTCGGTCGAGCGGCCAGTGTTTCTGGCGGGTGGACTGAAGCCCGCGAATATCGGATCGGCGATCGGCGCCGTCCGCCCCTTCGGCGTCGATCTCTGCAGTGGCATCCGCGCCAATGGCAGCTTGGATGTGCCGCTGCTCGATGCCTTCATGCGCGGCGTCAAGGCCGCCGACAACCAAGAAAGAAGCGAATGATCGAGGACAATCGCAACCTGGTCGAGGAACGCCCGACCTTCGTCACCCATCTCGAATGCAGCATGACCGGCGAGCGCTATCCAGCCGACCAGCTCCACAATTTGTCCACGGCCGGCAAACCGCTCCTCGTCCGCTACGACCTCGACGGCGTGAAGCAGGTGCTGACCAAGGATGTCCTGGCCGGCCGGCCGATGGATCTCTGGCGCTGGCGCGAGCTGCTGCCCGTGCGCAAGGCCGAGAACATCGTCAGCCTCGGCGAATGCGCCACGCCGTTGATCGAGCTGCCGGTGCTGGCCGGTCGGGCCGGCGCATCAGGTGCCTTGATCGTCAAGGACGAGGGCCGCCTGCCGACCGGCTCGTTCAAGGCGAGGGGGCTCGTCATGGCCGTCTCGATGGCCAAGGAGCTGGGCGTTACCCACATGGCGATGCCGACCAACGGCAATGCCGGGGCGGCGCTCTCCGCCTATGCCAGCCATTGCGGCATCAAGACCACGATCTTCTGCCCGGCCGACACGCCCGAGACCAATATCAGCGAGATGGCACTCCAGGGCGCCGACGTCTATCGCGTCAACGGGCTGATCGACGATTGCGGCAAGCTGGTCGGCGCCGGCAAGGAGCCGGTCGGCTGGTTCGACACCTCGACCTTGAAGGAGCCCTACCGGATCGAGGGCAAGAAGACGATGGGCCTCGAGCTGGTCGAGCAGCTGGGCTGGCAGGTGCCCGACGTCATCTTCTACCCCACCGGCGGCGGCACCGGCCTCATCGGCATGTGGAAGGCCTTCGCCGAGCTCGAGGCGCTGGGCTTCATCGGGCCGGAGCGCCCGCGCATGGTGGCCGTCCAGGCCACGGGCTGCGCGCCCATGGTCAAGGCCTTCGAGGACGGCGTCGAGCACGCGCCCCGCTGGGAGAACGCCGCCACCATGGCGTCCGGCATCCGCGTGCCGCAGGCCGTGGGCGACTTCCTCATCCTCCGCGCCGTCCGCGAGAGCGGCGGCTTCGCCATCGCCGTCACCGACGAGGCGATCCAGGCCGGGCTCGAGGAGGTGGCAACCGACGAAGGCTTCCTGCTCTGCCCCGAGGGTGCCGCCACCTACGCCGCCTGGAAGGAGAGCCTGGCAGACGGCCGGATCAAGCCCACCGACCGCTGCGTCCTCTACAACTGCGCCACCGGCCTCAAATACCCGCTCCCCAAGATCGAGAAGAGCCTCGATCGGCACGGCCAGATCGACTGGGAGCAGTTCAAGCACTGATCGCCCCAGGCGGGCACTTGCCGGGCGGCGCCCACCCAGGGCGGTGATTGGGCGCCGTCCGCACGGCAAGAGCGTGACAAGACGGGGTCGTGACCGGTGGGCGTCGCCAGCGCCCACCTGCGCAGTGCGCTGATCGAAGAAGGGGACGTCATGGAGTTCGTCGCCAATCTCGCCGGCGTGGTCGGCCCCATCTTCCTCTGTGCTGCCGTCGGCTTCGGCTGGACGCGGCTGGGCCTGCCGTTCGACACCAAGATCACGACGCCACTGATCATGAATGTCGGCATGCCGGCCCTGATCATCTCGCACCTGTCCGAGCAGCACGTGCCGTCGAGCGAGCTCTGGCAGATGATCACCGCAGCCCTGGTCGCCGTGGTCCTCTTTGGCGTCGTAGCAGCCGCCTTCCTTCGCGTCTGCCGGCTCGATCTTCGCACCTATCTCGGTGCGTTCATGTTCGCCAATGTCGGCAATATCGGCCTGCCAACGGTCAGCCTGGCCTTCGGCGAGGCGGGCCTGGCCGTGGCTTTCGGATTCTGGTCCGTGGTCGTCATCGGGCTGCTGACCGTGGGAACCTGGCTGCCGCAGCAGAAGATCTCGTTCAAGAAGCTGCTCTCATCACCGCTCATCTACGCCGTCGTGATCGGCCTCGGCCTGCAGGCCGCCGATCTGGAGCTGCCCAAGATCGTGCACGCGCCTCTGGACATCCTGGGCGGCATGGCGATCCCGCTCATGCTCTTGAGCCTCGGCCACGCCATCGCCGGCCTGCAGCCGGGCAGCCTCGCCAAGGGCTTCCTCCTGGCCGCAGCCCACCTCGTCATCGTGGCTGTGGTCGCCGCTGCCACCGTCTGGCTGCTCGACCTCGAAGGCGTCGTCCGCAACGTCTTCATCATCGAGGCGCTGATGCCGGTCTCGGTCTTCACCTACCTCTTCGCCCAGCAATACCGCGCCGAGGACGCCCCCGCCGTCGCCAGCCTGATCCTCTTCTCGACAGCCCTGACCATCGTCGCGATCCCCCTGGCGCTGGCCTATTGGGTTTGAGCCGAGAGCAGCAGAGGAGCCTGGCCGAAAGCCGCGTTGCGCCGACTCATTCTGACATGCTGCTCGATGGCATCACTGGCCTCAAGCGCGCTACCCGAAGCCGAGGAAAGCGTCGATCGAGAGCGCACGATCGACTGAATCGGACTCGATCGGTAGTATCGCGATCGTTGGAGTGAAGAATGGAACGCGCTGTCGCGCCAAATGGGTCGACCGGGTGTTCTTGTGCAGCAAGAGGGCTGGCGATGGACGCACGCGAAGCAATAGCCAAGGCAAAAGAGCACATCACCTCGATGTTTGAAGGCGAAGGCATTGTTAACATTGGCCTTGAGGAGATCGAATTCATCGATGATGGTGGGCTCTGGAATGTCACCATCGGATTCTCGCGGCCTTGGGACCAGCCGTTTGGGGCTGTTGCGAGCTTGAGCGGCCGACGAGTTCGGACTTTCAAAATAGTGACTCTGAAGGATGACGATGGGCGGGTTCTTGCCGTGAAACACCGAGAGCTGGCCCTGACGGATTGAATGCGGTTCTCCTCGATACCAACCTCCTCGTGCTGCTAATTATCGGTCTCGTCGATCGACACTGGATCAGGAGGCACAAGCGTTCGAGGGCGTTCGATGAGCGCGACTGGCACTTGCTGCGGGACGTTTTGGGTGACGCGGCGTTGGTTACGACGCCGCACATTCTCGCCGAGACGAGCAATTTGCTCATGAGCGGCGGTATGACTGCTCAGGCGACCAACCGGCTCATGGTGGTCTTGGCGGAGTTGGTCACCAGCGCTCGCGAAGAACACATGCCTGCAGAAAGCGTTGCGAGCACAGCGTTCTTCCGTCGCCTAGGCCTGACCGATGCGGCAATGATCTCCATCCGCGAACTGAATGCCCATCTTCTGACGACGGATCTGCATCTCTATCTGGCTGCTCTTCGGCAGGGCCGCCCGGTCACGAATTTCAACCACCTTCGAGATGCTGACGGTTGAGGGTATCTAGGGCATTGATCTAGCCCTGGTACATGCGCAGTCCGACCGACTCGGCGGCCGTCATTTACAAGCGGCAGACCGGCACCCATAAATCCGACTGAACAGGGAGCCAACGCCGCATGCGCCGAACCACCTGCTTTCGCCAGCTCATCGAGGCGCCCGAGATCGTCGTCCTGCCGGGCATCCAGGATGCGCTGACGGCCAAGATCGCGGCGTCTGCCGGCTTTGCTGCCGTCACCTGCGGCGGCTATGCAGCGACCGCGAGCTTGCTCGGCGAGCCGGACACCTCGCAGCTCGGCCTGATCGAGATGGCCGAGCACTATGCGCGGATCGTCGATGCGGTGGACGTGCCCGTCTTCGCCGATGGCGATACCGGGTTCGGCAACGTCACCAATGTCCGTCGGACGATACGCTCTTATGAGCGGGCAGGGGTCGCGGGCCTGTTCATTGAGGACCAGCTTTTTCCCAAGCGCTGCGGCCACATGGCCGGCAAGGCGGTGATTTCACCTGAGGAGATGGCCGGCAAGGTGAAGGCGGCGGTGGACGCTCGGGTCGACGAGGATCTCGTCATCATGGCGCGCACCGACGCGCTGGCGGTCAACGGCATCGACGACGCACTTGCGCGCGGCCGGCTCTACCGCGAGGCCGGCGCCGACATGGTCTTCGTCGAGGCGCCGCGCGACGTGGCCCAGATGCGCCGCATCTGCCAGGAGATCGACGCCCCGGTCATGGCCAACAATATCGAGGGCGGCTTGACGCCGCTGCTGCCCGCGGCCGAGCTGCAGGCCATCGGCTACGCCATGGTGGCCTTTCCGGTGTCGACAACCTATGCCGTGACGGCGATCGTCGAGCGGTTGATGCAGACCTTGCACGAAACCGGAACGACCGCGGGCATGGCCGCCGAGATGC
Source organism: uncultured Alphaproteobacteria bacterium (assembly GCA_942491185.1). Lineage (GTDB taxonomy): Bacteria > Pseudomonadota > Alphaproteobacteria > Geminicoccales > Geminicoccaceae > SLRI01. The sequence goes on from CALOAB010000026.1 coordinate 179,571, forward strand.
TCGACTTCGACGCCTTCAACGCGCGCGTCGGCCTGCCCGAGCTGCGCCGTGCCGAGGAGCGCGATCTGGCTTTCGCAAGGGAACTTGTCGGCCGCCAAAACCGAGCTTAACGACCTCAAAGTCCAACAAAACAGGGAGAGCCAAAAATGAGCAAGCGCACGATTATCCTGGCGGCCACGGCGGCACTGACCTTGCCGGCAGCGGCCCAGGCCGAGACCGTCTTTCGCATCAGCCACCAGCTGCCGCCGGCGCACCACATCGCCCAGCTGATCGACACCTTCGCCGCCGATGTCGAGGCGCGCACCGATGGTGCCGTCGATGTCGAGATCTTCGGCGCCAGCCAGGCCTACAAGCCCGACCAGCACCACCCGGCCGTCGCCCGCGGCGAGATCGAGGGCGCCATCTCGGTCAATTTCCAGTGGGGCAACACCATCCCCGAGATGAACGTCGTCACCATCCCCTACTTCTTCACCGATCTCACCCGGATCGAGGGCTTCCCGGGCTCCGAGGCGGCGACCATGCTCGACGACAAGCTGCTCGAGCGCGGCGTGCGCAACATCGCCTGGCTCTACACCACCCGCCAGTCGATCTTCACCTCGAGCGCGGCGCCGCTGGTCACGATCGAGGATTTCGAGGGCGTGAAGATCCGCGGGCTCAACCCGCTGGTCGACCTGGCGCTGATCGCCGCCGGCGCCGCACCGGCCGCCATGCCCGGCTCCGAGGTCTACCAGGCGCTGCAGACCGGCGTGATCGACGCCGGGCTCACCGACGTCTCGGCCGCCTACAGCCGCAAATACTACGAGGTGCAGCAATACGGCACGGTGGCCCCGTTCTTCACCGTCTACTTCCACCTCTACGTCAATCCGGCCTGGTTCGAGGGTCTGCCCGACGTCGAGCGCGAGGCGATCAGCCAGGCCGCCGCAGCACTGGAGGCCGAATCCATTCCGCTGACCGAGGCCACGGCCGAAGCGGCGATCGGCCAGCTGCAGGAGGCCGGGATGACGCTGCACATCCAATCACCCGAGGAGAGCGAGGCCTTCGAGGCGGTGATGCAACCGCCGGTGATGGAGGCCTTCATCGAGTCGAGCCCCGACGCGGCGGCGATCATCGCCGCGGTCGAGAAGCTCTGACCACAGATCGCGTCCCGTCACCGCGAAGGGCGGTGGCGTGACGCGCCTGGCCCGACTGGCAGAGCAGGGCATCACCCTCCTCTGCCGGCTCGGCGTCGCCATGGGCGCCATCCTGCTGCTGATCTCGCTGGCGCTGGTCGGCTACTCGGTGGTCATGCGCTACTTCCTCAACCAGCCGATCGTCTGGGTGGACGAGCTGGTCGGCTATCTGCTGGTCGGCCTCGTCATGCTCGCCGCCGGCAACGCGCTCATCCGGGGCGAGCACATCGCGGTCGACTTGATCACCAGCCGGCTCGGCCCCAAGGGCCAGCGTCTGAGTGCCATGGCAGGCCTCATCGCCGTGCTCGCCGTCGGTGTGGCGCTGCTCATCGGCGGCTGGCAGACGGCCGCCTTTTCCGCACTCCTGGGCATCCGCTCGACCGGCTATCTCGACATGCCGATCCAGTATCCGCAGGCTGCCGTGCCGCTCGGTGGTGCCATCCTGGCGCTTGCCGCCATAGCCGGGCTCTTGCGCATGGCCAGGGGAGCGCCGCCCACGGAAGGTGGTCATGGCCACGGCGAGCGGCCTTGATCTTCCTCGTCATTCTGCTGGCGCTGATCGCGCTCATCCTGACCGGCCTGCCGGTCTTCGCCGCACTCGGCATTTTCGGCGGCGTGCTGATGGCGATCGACGAGGGCTCGATCGCGGGCCTGGGCGAGATCGTCTTCGGCAAGCTCAACACCTACCTCTTGGTCGCCATCCCGCTCTTCACGCTGATGGCGCATTTCATGATCAAGGGCCGGATCGTCGACGACCTCTACGGCACCGCCAACACGCTGCTCCGCCATCTGCCGGGTGGGCTCGGCGTCGCCACCGTCGTCGCCTGCACCATTTTCGCCGCCATCTCCGGCTCGAGCGTCGCCACCGCACTCACCATCGGTGCCGTCGCCATCCCGCAAATGCTGCGCTACGGCTACACCGACAAGGCGGCCTACGGCGTGGTCGGCGCCGGCGGCACGCTCGGCATCCTGATCCCGCCCTCGGGCCCGATGATCCTCTACGCCGTCATCGCCGACGCCTCGATCGGCCAGCTCTTCATGGCCGGCGTCGTGCCGGGCGTGATGCTGGCGCTGCTCTTCTCGATCTATTGCATGGTGGCCAACTCAATGGCCGGCCGGCAGGCAGCCGAGCGGCCGGAGCGTGCCAGCCTGGCGGAAATGCTCGGCGCCCTTCGCCGCTCCTTCTGGGCGCTCACCCTGCCGGTCTTCGTCCTCGGTGGGATGTATTTCGGCGTCTTCACGGCGACCGAGGCCGCGGCCGCCGGGGCGCTCGCAGCACTCGCCATCGCCGTCCTGGTCTACCGCTCGCTGGGGCCCAAGGAGATCTGGGCGTCGGCGCTCGATGCGACCCGCACCTCGGCCATGCTCTTCATGATCCTGGCAGCCGCCGCCGTGTTCAGCCACGCGCTCACCAAGATGCGCATCCCGCAGGAGATCGTGGCCCTCGTGACCAGCTACGGCCTAGGGCCCATCGGCTTCCTGCTCGCGGTCATGCTGCTGGTGCTCGTGCTCGGCATGTTTCTCGAGACCATCTCGATCATCTTGATCACCACGCCCATCGTGCTGCCGGTCCTCGGCGCGCTGGGCATCGACCCGATCTGGTACGGCGTGCTCTTGATGATCAATCTCGAGCTGGCCCTGGTCACCCCGCCGGTCGGCATGAACCTCTTCACCATCAAGGCCATCGCCAAGGCACCGATCGAGCCGATCATCCGAGGTGTCTTCCCCTACACGCTGATCCTGCTCCTCGGCCTTTTCCTGGTGCTCGCCTTCCCGGGCCTGGCACTCTGGCTGCCATCCACCATGTTCGGCCGCTGAAGCACCGCTGGATGCCGATATACCTTCATGCCAGCCATGCGATCTTGTACATGGCGGCGCTCGGCAGACATGCTCATCTTGCAGTGCAGCATCGGACCTGCACTGGAGACTTCCTATGGACGATTTCTTCCCCGCCCTCAGCCTTTACGCCCTCACCGCCCTGGTGAGCATCGTCATGGCGCTGAGCTGGGTCGCCTGAACCTGGCGCAAACCTGGCTCGAAGGGCAGATAGCCCACAAGAAAAGGGCGCGAGAGAGATCCCGCGCCCTTTCTGCCGTCCGGTGGTGAATTGACTACTCGGCGAAGCTCGCCTGGGTCGCAGCAATGCTGTCCTGGCACTCCTGGATCGAGCCCTTAAGGACGTCGAGCCACTCGGCGCCGTGGGTCTCGGTGTACCAATCGTAGATGGGTGCCGCTGCCTCGACGAACATCGCCTTCTCGTCGGCGGTCGGGACGTAGATCTCGCCGCCGGCGTCGGTGAAGGCCTGGTAGGCCTCGATCTGCCGCCGCTTGGGCATGACGATGGCGGTCCAGCGCAGCGCGTCGAAAGCGTCGTCGACGATGATGCGCTGCTCCGGTGTCATCGCCATGAGTGCGTCGTTGTTCATCATCCACATCGCACCCATGTAGGCGTGGCCGTCGAGGGTCATGTATTTCAGGTGCTCGTGAAACTTCATGCCGACGATGTCGGTGATGCCGTTCTTGGTCCCCTCGACGATGCCGGTGGCGAGCGAGGTGTAGACCTCGGGCCAGGCGATCGAGGTGGGCGCACCGCCCATCGAGCTGACCAGCTCCTGCTGCACCTCCGAGCCGATGGTGCGGATCTTCAGCCCCTCGACGTCCGCCGGCGTCTTGATCTGCGTCGTCGTGGTGGCGAAGTTGCGCCAGCCGCCGGTGTTGGAGATGGTCATCAGCCGCATATTGCCGGTCTGCTCGAGCGTCCGATCGCGGATCAGCTCGAAGAAGGCGCTGTCATTGCCGAGCGTGCATTCGGCGACGCGGTCGTTGGCGAACAAATAGGGCATGTCCATCACCTGGGCCTGGGGCATGATGTTGCCGAAGCCGCCGAAGGTGGTGATGAAGACCTCGATGATGCCGCCCTGCAAGGCCTCGAGGCACTCGTCCGGGTTGCCGCAGAGCTGGCCGCCCGGATAGATCTCGACCGCGATTTCGCCGTTGGAGACCGCCTCGACGTAATCCTTGAAGACGAGCGAGCCGTCGTAGTCTTCGTCGTCCTGGTTGGCCAGGAAGACGATCTTGATGGTGTGGCTCTGCGCCAGGGCGGGTGCTGCGATGCCGGCGAGCATCGCCAGCGCCGCAGCCCCGGCGAGGGTCGACTTGAGCAAGGTTCCAAGGGTCATGGGTCAGCCTCCGTTAGATGAAAAGAGACAAGAGAGAGCATTCAGGGGATCGGTGGCGCAGTCGGGCCATGCGGCAAAGCCGAGGAGCCGCGGCAGGGTCAAGGACACCTCGGGCACGAAGGTGATGAGGAAGATCACGGCCATCTGCACCGGCGAGGAAGGGCATCATCGACCAGGCGATCCGCTCGACCTTCTCGCCCGAGATGCTGGCCGCGACGAAGAGCACGAGGCCCATGGGCGGGGTGGCGAGCCCGACCGTCACGTTCACGCACATGACGATGGCGAAATGCATCGGATCGATGCCCATCGACACCATGGCAGGACCCAGGATGGGGCCCAGGATCAAGATCGCCGGGCCGGCATCGAGGAACATGCCGACGATGAACAGCATGATGTTGACGAGCAGCAGCAGCATGTAGGGGTTGTCGGCCAGCGCCAGCACCCCGCTGGTCAGCACCTGCGGCGTCTGGAACAGGCTGATCACGCTGGAGAAGCTGACTGCGGCAGCGACCAGCAGGAGGATCGTGCCTGACGCCAGGGCCGTCCGATAGAAGACCTCGGGCAGGTCGCTGATGCTCAGCGTGCGGGTGACGAAGAGCGTGATGACGATGGCGTAGCCAGCGGCCACCGCCGCCGCCTCGGTCGGCGTGAAGACGCCGGTGAGGATGCCGCCCAAGAGGATGATCGGCGTCAGCAGCGGCCAGAAGGCGAGACGCAGTGCGGTGCCGCGCTCGCGCCAGGTGGCCTTGTGGCTGGCGACCGGGAAATTGTAGCGCTTGGACAGATACGAGGTCATCAGCATCAGGCCGAGACCGACCAGCAGGCCGGGCACGATGCCGGCGGCAAACAGCCCTGCCACCGAGACATTCATGATGAAGGCGTAGAGGATCATGATCCCCGACGGCGGGATGATCGGGCCGATCACCGAGGACGCAGCGGTCACCGCGGCCGAGAAGCGGCGCGAGTAGCCGTTCTTCTCCATGGCCGGAATCAGCATCGAGCCCAAGGCCGAGGTGTCGGCCACGGCCGAGCCCGAAAGCCCGGCAAAGAGGATCGAGGAGAGGATGTTGACCTGGGCGAGCCCGCCCCGGACATGGCCGATCAAGGACTTCGAGAACTCGACCAGCTGCATCGTGATGTTGCCGCGGTTCATCAACTCGCCGGCGAGGATGAAGAACGGCACGGCCATCAAGGGAAAGCTGCGCAGCCCGTTGAACAGCCGCTGCTGCATCATCCCGAAGAACGCATCCGGCCGACCGTCTATCCACAAGCTGACGCCCGGGCCGAGCAGTAGCGCGAAGACCACGGGCATGCCGAGCAGCAGCAGCCCCATGAAGATCCAGAACGGGAGGAGCGCCATTCAGTCGACCTCCAGCGCCGTCTCGTCGGGCGGCTCGAAGATCGGCTGACTGGGGTCGATCAGTGCCCGGATCGAGCGCAGCACGATCTCGAGCCCGACCAGCAGCATGCCGGCAACGCCGATCGGCATGATGACGTAGAGCAGGCCGGAGCGGATGCCGAGGCTGGCCACCACCGAGCCCATGCCGCGCTCGACATAGAGAATCGAGTGACGCAGCAGGATGGCCAGCAGCAGCACGACGAGCAGATTGAGGACCAGATGGATGAACGCCTGGCCGCGGCCCTTGAACAAATCCCGGATGACGTCGATGGCGACATTGCCGCCGGTGCGATAGGCGATCGGCGTGACCAGGAAGGTCATCCAGATCATCGCGAAGATCGCCAGCTCCTCGGTCCAGGCCAGCGGGTTGTTCAAGACGTAGCGGGCGAAGACCTGCATGAGCACGACAACGGTCATTGCCGCGACCAGCAGCCAGGAAAGCTGCTTGCCTAGCCAACAGATGAAGTCGTTGATCCGGCCGAGACCGGTTATGGCTGTATCGAGCCCAGCCCGCATCGGGCCCCCCTGACTTTTTCTTGATCCGAGCATGGCCGCTTTGCCGTCATTGAGCAATGCCCAAAAAGCCGGCAACCTACATTGCAGGTTATCACTCCCGAAAACTGCGAAAACGACTGGAGCCATCCCACGAAACACTGGGACCGAGCACCCGGGTCGCGCTTCTGCCTAGAACGTCACCACCTCGCCGGTCTTGATCGACCGCTCGGCGGCGACCCCCATCGCCACCGCCCGGCGGCCGTCCTCGAGCGTCACCTCGGGCTCGGTGCCGCCGCGGATCGCCGCCAGGAACGCCTGGTGCTGGTAGAAGGTCGAGCCGTGATGCTGGCCGGCCACCAGCAGCGCCTGGTCGATCGGGATGATCTCGCTCGATAGCTCGAGCGGCTCACGCTTGCCGATGGTGAGCCTGGAGGAGGGGATGCCGCACTCGACCTTGCCGAGCTCGCCCACCGCCGCGATCTCCTCCTGGTCCCTGGACGCCTCGGCGAACATGCAGAGATCGAGCATCGCGCGCGTGCCGCTGGCGAAGTCGACCACCACATAGGCATTGTCGACGATGTCCGGCCGCTCGCCGTCATAGGCCTCGTCCAGATGGTTCACGTCCTGCCCGCCCGAGGCATAGAGCCGGACCGGCTCCGAGCCCGTGATCAGCCGCATCAGGTCGAAGAAATGGCAGCACTTCTCGACCATGGTGCCGCCGGAGTTGCGGGCGAAGCGGTTCCAGTTGTTGGTCTTGACCAGGAACGGAAAGCGATGCTCGCGGATCGCCAGCATCCGCAAGGTGCCCACCGTGCCGGCGCGCACCTCCTCGATCAGCCGCGCCACCGGCGGCATGTAGCGATACTCCATCGCCACCCAGACCGGCGCCTGCCGCCCGCGCGCCTGCTCGATCACCCGATCGCAATCCGCGACCGTCGTGCAGAGCGGCTTCTCGACCAGGATCGGCAGCCCGGAGCCCAGCGCGTCGCCCAGCACATCGACATGGGTGTGGTTCGGCGAGACGATCACCAGCGCATCGACATCGCCGGCCGCCAACAGCTCGCGATGATCCGCATAGGTCCGAACCTCACCCGGCACCACCGCCGCCGCCTGCGCCAGCATGGCCTGGTCCGGATCGGCCAACGCCACCACCTCGACCCCATCCAAGAGCTTCAAGTTCTCGATGTGCTCCTGGCCCATCATGCCAGAGCCAATGATCGCATAACGCATGTTTTCTTATCGCCCCACTGATCACGTACCGATCGCGCGTGTACGCTTGATTGGTTCGCTTGAACAGATGCTCGCCCGCATCACGCGTCTGGCGGCATCGACAAAGCGTGTCGTATGATGCGGGGTAAGCGAAAGGAGTGAGCGATGAAACATCAGACGATGGAGCGCAGTACAGAGCCGCGCTCGCAGGCGCGCTCGCGCGCCGACGTCTGCGGGCGGATCAGCGCGCTCCGATCCGAGCTCGATCGGCTGGGAGTGGAATCGCTTCAGATTTTCGGCTCGGCGGCCCGCGACAACTTGAGCGAGACCAGCGACGTCGACGTGCTCGCGACGTTTCGTGGCCCGGCCGAGTTCGACCGCTTCATGGATCTGAAGTTCCTGCTCGAGGACACGCTGGCGCGCCGCGTCGACTTGGTCACCCCGGCTGCCCTCAAGCCGAGATTGGCGACACTGATCGCGCCAGAGCTACTCGATGTCGCGTAGCGCCAAGCTACTGCTCGCTGACATCGCCGACAGCTGCGACCGCATTGAACGCTACACCGCGGGCATGACCGCCGACGTATTTCAGAACGATACCAAGACCGTGGATGCAGTGTTGCATAACCTCGTCGTCATCGGCGAAGCGGCCAAGGGTCTCGACCTGCGTTTGCGCGCACTCAGTCCCGAGGTCGATTGGCGAAAGATCGCCGGGTTTCGCGATGTTGTCGTGCATGCTTATTTCGGCGTTGATACCGATATAGTCTGGGACGTTGTCCGCAATAAGCTGGGAACTCTGAAGCGGGCCGCGCAGCGGCTTATCGCGGACGAAGGCCTAGATTGAGATACCCAGACGAATCTTCTGGAGTTCCGAACCTACCCCTTCACCGCACCCATCGACACGCCCCGCACCAGGAACTTCTGCAGCATCGCGACCGCAATGAAGATCGGGATGGTGCCGAGCGTGCTCATCGCGGCGATCTTGGCCCAGAAGTTGGACTGGCCGCCGAAATAGTGGGTGACCTGGACCGGGAAGGTGGTGGCCTCGTTGCGGGTCAGGACGAGGGCGAAGATGAAGTCGTTCCAGGCGAAGACGAAGGTGAAGACGGCCGTGGCGAAGAGCCCGCCTTTGACCACCGGCATGACGATCAGCCAGAAGGTCTGCCAGCGCGTGCAGCCGTCGACCAATGCCGAATCCTCGAGCTCGATCGGCACGTCTTGGATATAGCCGCGCATCATCCAGATCACGTAAGGCAGGTTGAAGGCGGTGTAGAGCAGGATCAGGCCGAAGCGGGTGTCGACCCAGCCGAGCCTGACATAGAGCAGGAAGATCGGAAAGACGACGACGATGGGCGGGATCATCCTGTTCGAGATCACCCACATGGCGAAGTTGTCGCCGCCGGTCTTGAAGCGCGCGATCGAGTAGGCGCACATCGTGCCCAGCACCATGGCGATCGCGGTGCTGATCGAGGCCACGATCAGGCTGTTGCCGATGGCCTTGACGTCGCCGTCCTTGAACAGCACGGCATAGTTCGAGAACTGGATCTGTGCTGGCCACCAGACCGGCGGCGAGCTGAAGATCTCGTCTGGCGTCTTGAACGAGATCATCACCAGCCAGTAGATCGGGAAGAGGAAGAAGAGCAGTGCCAGCGCCACCAGCACGTAGCGCAAGAGCAGCGTCTGCGGGCTCTGCCTCATGCGCCCGGCCTCGTGATGCCGCCGCTCATCGGGCGATCTCGACGCGCTTGAGCGCCATGATGACGACGAACGACAAGATGACGATGATCACCACGGCGAGGGCGGCCGCAAAGCTGGTCTCGAACTGGTTGAACGCCAGCACATAGGCGTAGATCGAGACCGTCTCGGTCATCGTGCCCGGACCGCCCCGGGTCAGCGCCCAGATCACGTCGAACAGGCGGAACAGATCGAGCGCCCGGATCAGGCACGCGATGAAGATCACCGGCTTGATGATCGGCAGCGTCACATGCCAGAAGGTCTGCCAAAAACCGGCACCATCCAGCTCGGCCGCCTCGCTCAGCGACTGGTCGACGGTCGAGAGGCCGGCCAGCAGCAGCAGGAACATGAACGGCGTCCACTGCCAGATCTCGGCCAGCAGGATGGCCGGGTAGACGAAGACCGGGTTGACCGTCCAGAGGATGGTGACGGGCTCGGTCGTGAACCAGGAGAGGATCTGGTTGATCGGCCCGTAGCGGTTGTCGAACAACAGCCGCCAGGTGGCACCGGCAATGATCGGCGAGGTGACCACCGGCAGGATCATGAGTGCGATGAAGATCTGCTTGCCGGGCAACCGGTCGAGGAACAGCAGCGCCAGCAGCAGGCCCAAGATCAGCTCCAGCGGCAAGGCGATCACCAGGAAGATCATGGTGTGCAGCAGCGACTCCCAAAACCGCTCGTCGCTCATCAGCCGGCGGTAGTGCATGGCGCCGCTGAACGCCGTATCCTCGGCGAACATGTCGATGTTCTGGAAGCTGACGATGAGCGTGTAGAGGATCGGAAAGAGACCGATCAGGAGGATGACGAACACCGCCGGCCAGATCATGCCGTAGCGAAAACGCCGGCTGACGAAGGCCTGCTGCGCAGCGCCGCTCATGCGCACATCACGGGAGAGAGACAGTCATGGCAAAGGGCAAGATCGTCGGCCACGCGCCGATTTTGCTGGTCAAGGACGTGGTCAAGTCCGCCGAGTACTGGCGGGACAAGGTGGGCTTCAGCTATTCGCGGTTCTGGGGCGAGCCGCCGGCCTTCTGCATGCCGCAGCGCGATGGCCACGTCATCATGCTGTCGCAGGCGCCGAAAGATCACGTGATCGTCCCGCACTGGAAAATCGTCGACAAGATGTGGAACGCCTATTTCTGGGTCGATGACGTGGACGCCATCCACGCCGAGCTGGTGGAGCGCGGAGCCGCGATCGATTACGGCCTCTGCATCCAGCCCTACGACGTCAAGGAGTTCGGAATCCAGGACCTGGACGGCCACGACATCGCGTTCGGCCAGGACCTGGATCCCTGAAGTCACGAGCGCCAAGCGCTCAGTTCGGGTACGCGTTGGGCTTGGACGACCAGTCGAGATAGGCCTCGCGCTGGGCATCGGCGCCGATCCGCTCGGTGACGGCGTCCCACTGGGCGGCGACGTCGTCGAGGATCGCCTGCGGGTCCTCGCCGGCCCAGAGCCTGGAGATGCCCTGGCGCAGCGCCTCCTCGTAGCGGTCGGTCTGCAGCAGCGAGAGGTCGAGCAGGCCGCTCACCGCGCTCGCCTGCAAGGCGTCGAGGTATTGCGGCGCCTCGGGCCAGCGCGAGCGATACTCCTCGCTGGTGAAGTGGCTCTCGCGGAACGGGTCACGCAGCGCATAGGGGAGCTGCACGCGCTCGATGGAGACATCCTCCGAGTTCAGCCACTGGATGAAGAGATAGGCTGCTTCCTTGTTCTCCGAGCTGGCGGAGACGGCGAGCGAGAAGCCGGCGGCGAGCTCGGGGTGACCGTCCGGGGTGAGCGCGTAGCCGACCTTGCCGGCGATCTCCGACTTCGGCACCCAGGAGAAGGCCTCCTCTTCCAGACCGTAGCCCGCGGCCCAACGGCCATAGGGCGGCCAGGAGATGGTCATCGCCGTGTCGCCCTGGAGAAAGGCGGCCAGCGCCTCGACGAAGCCCCAGGTCTCGACGCCCGCCGGCATGCACTCGTTCTCCGCGAGCATGCTCTCGAAAACGGCGACGCCGGCCTCGCTGTTGACCGTCGCCTGCATCGTCTCGGGATCGAAGAACCGGCCGCCATTGGTGCGGAAGCGCTCCTGGAACATCCACTGGGTGTAGGGCGGCTCGCGGAAGAGGCCGGCACCGTAGGTCTCGCCGCCGCCCTGCTCGGTGATGAAGCAGGCGACATCGAGGAACTGCTGCCAATCGGTGGGCGGCACGGGCAGGTCGTAGCCCTTGGCCTCGGCGAACGCCGCCTGGACCTCGGGATCGCCCAGAATGTCGGTGCGGTAGTAGAAGAGGAAGACGTCGCCGTCGTCGGGGAAGCCGTAGATCTCGTCGCCGACCTTCATCTGGTTGTCGCGGTAGACCGGGGCGATGGTCTGCAGCTCGTCGGCATAGCCGTATTTCTCGACATAGGCGTCGAGCGGCTCCAAGGCGCCGGCGCGGGCCAGATCGGGCATCCAGGACGGGATGACGTTCAAGGCGTCATAGGCGCCGGTGCCGGCCCGATGCTCTTGGAGGATCTTGGTGAACATCTCGGCCGTCGGCACCTCGATCACGTTGACCGAGATCCCGGTAAGCTCCTCCCACTTGGGCCCGGAGAAGTTCAACGGGTCCAGGGACTGCAGCCCGGCTTCCCAGACGATGGTGATCTCGCTGCCGGCATATTCCTTGGCTGCCTCGACGGCGATCTCGGCCGCCGACTGCGCCATGGCCGGGGCCTGGCTCGCCAGCACCACCGCACTGGCCGCAGCGGCCAGCAGATGTCTCGATGTCATTTTTTCAGCCTCCCAGATTGACCGACTGACCTCAGCCGGCGAATGACTTGCCCAGCGCCTCGAGCTTGCGCTTCCAGCCCTCACGCTCGACGATCTCGCGATTGACGATGCCGCGCGGCACCCGGCCCTGCATCACCTCGAGCACGGCCGCGACATCGGCCGCCCCGATCCCGGCAAAGCACTCGTCGGTCCAGCAGAGCGCGTGCGGCGCCAGGATGACGTTGTCGAGCTGGGTGATCGGCTCGCCCGGTGGCGTCGGCTCCACCTCGAACACGTCGAGCCCGGCGCCGGCGATCTGTCCGGACTTGAGCGCCTGGTGCAAGGCCGCCTGATCGACCACCGGGCCACGCGCCGTGTTGATGACGAAGGAGGTGGGCTTCATCAGCGCCAGCCGCTCGGCATTGACGATGTGCCGCGTCTCGTCATTGAGCGGGCAGCTCACCGAGAGAAAGTCGCTTTCCTTGAACAGCGTCTCCAGATCGACCAGGTCGACGCCGAGCGTGGCTGCCACCGTCGGATCGGCATAAGGGTCGAAGGCGATGAAGCGCATATCCAGCGGCCGGGCGATGCGGAACACCTCCGCCCCGATATTGCCGATGCCGAGCTGGCCCAGCGTCCTGCCGACGAGGCCGGTGCCCATGTGGCTGGAGCGCTGGGCCCAGCCATCTGGACCCTGGCGAACCAGCTGGTCCTTGACCATGACCTTGCCGGCCAAGGCCAGGATGAAGGTCAAGATCGCCACGGCCACCGGCCGGCGAACCCCGTCGGGCGTCGTGACCAGCGCGATGTCGCTCTTCGTGCAGGTCGGCACATCGACGCTGTCGAAGCCGACGCCGAACCGGGCCACCACCGAGAGCCGGCCGCTCTGCGGCACGCTTCTCGGGCCGAAGCGCGGGACCAGCAGGATCAGCGCATCGACATCCTCGAGGGCGGCACCGGGAATCGTCCCGTCCACGGCGTCGACATAGCGAACATTGATCCGCGGGTCGGCCTTGAGCGGCCCGAGGTCGAAGGATGGATAGGCCGGGCTGCCATCGGCGAGCCGGAAGTCGCCGCTCAGTGCTACCTCGAAGGTCGTCACGCTCAAGTCTCCCCTATCACTTCTTCGGCTTCTTGCCGGCTTTGCTCTTGCCAGCCTTGCTCTTGGTGACGTTCTTGCCGATTTTCGCCTTGTCCGCAAAGCCCGATCTGATCCCGTCGATACCCTGGCGCAGCGCCGTCTGATAGAGCCAGACGTCACCGTGATAGACGATCAGGTCCCAGCCTTCCTCGGCCAGCGCCACGCCTGATGGGATGTCCGCCACCATCCGGCCGAGGCCCTTCTTGTGCTTCTGGCCGGCCTTGAGCACCTTGGCCAAGGCGGCGGTGAAGTCCGGATGGTCGAACTGCGCCGGGATGCCCATGCTGCAGGTGAGGTCGAAATGACCGACCCAGAGCACGTCGACCCCGTCGACAGCGGCGATGGCGTCGACGTTGGCCACACCCTCGGCCGTCTCGATCAGGCAGACGAGCTTGGTTCGCGCATTGGCGTCGGCGAGGGCTTCGGCCACCGGCCCCATCTTGTAGCGGTCATTGGCGAGCGCCAACGCCACGCCACGCGAGCCCTGGGGCGTGTACTTCATCTTGTCGACGATGGCCCGCGCCTGATCGGCCGTGCCGACCATCGGGATGACCACGGCATCGACGCCGCAATCGAGTGCCCTGGCAATGTGGTCGTAGCCATCCGACGGCACGCGGACCATCGAGGGCAGGCCGGCAGCCTCGAAGTAGCGCAGGCAGCGCTGCAGCGTCTCGTAGGAGTTGCCGCTGTGCTCCATGTCGAAGAAGACGTATTCGGAGCCGGCCTCCTTCAGCATGTAGCCGATACCGGGGACGGTGAAGTCGCTGACGTAGTGGCCGAGCTTCAGCCCCTTCTTGTCCAGCACTTCCTTGATGCGCGCCCTCATGACGTTGCTCCCTTGCCACCGCTTTGCGGCGGGTTGCAGATTTCCTTGACGCTCTCGGTGATGGCGTCGGGTTCGAGCACGTCGAGCCAGTCGTCGCGGAGCAGCCTGGGCTTGGCCTGGGCGATGGCGTATTTGGCGCCATCGGAGAACTGGCCGGGGAAGTCCTCGAAGAGGATGCCCATCTCGATGCCGAGATGCCCCAGCATGAAGTCCATGGCGGCGTCCTTGGGCACGCCCTTCTCGATCACGCGGTCGGTGGCCTCGCGAAGGGCCGTGACCAGCGTCGCACCGATGGTCTCGGACAGCCCGGGCTCGAGAATGGCCAGCCCCTCGACCGTCACCCGGTGCGAGCGGGTGACCGGCTTGTAGATGATCTTGGCCACGTCCTCGCAGAGCTTGTAGTGCTCATCAGGGCCTTGCATCAGCGCACAGACGATCGCCTGCCGCGCCTTCACCCCGCCGAAATAGTCTTTTTGCGCCTCTGCCGTCGGCTCGTAGCGGAAGATCGAGGGATGGCAGGGGTGGGTGACGAAATAGGTGATGTCGGCGCGCTCGGGCAGCTCGCCCGCATGCGGGGCCGCGGCATCCAGCATGATCACGGCACAGCCGGGCTTGAGCTGGTCGACGAAGGTCTTGGCGATCTTGCCGATCAGGGCGTCGGGCACCGCCATCAAGACGACGTCGGCCGAAGCCAGCGCCTCGCCCTGATCGACGCAATCGGCGCCAATCGCGTCCTTGAGCCGCTTCCTGCCCACCTCGCTCACCTCGACATGGGCGACGTCGTAGGGCTCGCCCTGGAGGTTGGTGGCGAGCCGCACCCCCATCTTGCCGCCGGCACCCAACAGCGCGATCTTGGTCATTATGGTTACTCCTCCCTAAGTGCTTGGCCGTTCTCGACCAGCCCGAAATACTGCAATGGGCCCATCTGCCCGCCCTTGAGCGCCACCTCGAGCCCGTCCAGCGTGTCGTCCACGCTCGACGCCCGGCTGATGGCGCAGGCCGGCGCCAGCTCGACCTCGGCTTCGAGCGCGCTCACGCCGAGTGCCGTGAGCGCCTGACCCGAGGTGTCGCCGCCGGCGATCGCCACCCGGCGGATGCCGGTCGCGGCAATCAGCGCCTTGAGCACCTTGCCCAGCCCCTGGCCGATCCGCGCATTGACCGTCTCGGCGTCGAGCCCGGCCGCCTTGGTCGCTGCCACCAGTGCCGCGACGCTCGGATCGGCTGGCCCGCTCGCACTGTGGATGATCGGGCTCATCCCGGCCTTGAACGCGGTTATCGCCTCGTCCAGCGCCGCATCCAGCGCCGGCAGCCAGCGCTGCTCGTCGACGACGGCCACGGCATCGAGGCGGATCGCGGCGAAGCCGTTGGCCTCGGCCCAGTCGATCTGCCGCGCGGTCACCGGCGAGCAGGAGCCCGAAACGGCGGCGATCCGCGCATGCTCGGCGCGCTTGCGCGGTGGCGGATCGCCGATCAGCCCGGCCGCCCGCCAATGAGCGAGGAGCGCGTACTCGACGCCCTGGCTGCCCACCGCGAACAGCCGCTCAGCCCGATTCTCCCAGATCAGCCGGCCGGCTGCCGCGAGGCTTGCCTCGTCGATCACGTCGATGGCGACGATCTCGGCACCCTTGGCACGAGCGTCGGCGAGGGCCGCGTCGCCGCGCCCGCCAGTGATGGCGAGGTAGTCGACCAGTCCGATCGGCCGGGCCGTTTGCTCGGCCAGATGGACGCGGACATCCGCCTCGTGCATCGGCGTGACCGGGTGGTGCGCCATGGTCGGGTGCCGGTCCAGCCGGTAGCCCTCACCGTCCACGACGGCGAAGAGATTGCCGAAGAGCTGGTAGCGCTGGATCGCGGGTGCGCCCACCAGCAGCGGGTGCCAGGCGCCGCCCAGCTCGGGCACGGCAAGATCGATGGCCCGGCCGATCGAGCCGACATGCGGGGCGGAGTCGAAGGTCGAGCAGGTCTTGTAGTGGCTGATCGGTGCCCCGAGCCCGGCCAGGGCCTGGAAAACCCGCGGCAGCTCGGCGTCCATCCAGGCCGGACTCCGCGAGCGTGCCACCCCGGCAATGCCGATCGCCCGGCAATGCGCGAAGCGCTCCAGCTCAGCAGGCGAGGGGACATCGGTGAAGAGCACGGTCGGCAGGCCGGCAAAGCTCATCAGCTCCATCACCGCGGCCGAGCCGGTGAAGTCGTCGCCGTAGAAGGCCAGGAGCCGGCCTTCGGGCAGCGTGCTCACGGCGCGTAGGCCTTAAGCGCTGCGGCGAGCTCGGGCGAGTGCGCCGCCCGCTCGGCCAGGCTCTCGCCGGCCACGGCTGCGGCCCAGGCCTCACGCAGGCTCATCACCCCGGCCTCGATGCCACCTGGATGCCCCATGATCCCGCCACCGGCGGCGAAGATGAGGTCGGTGGTGCCGATCTCGCGGTAGGTGTCGACCGCCTGCGCCGCCGACTGGCCCGAGCTGAAGACCGGCATGACCACACAGGGCTTGGTGTCCCACATCGGCTCGAGCAGGCTCTTGGCCGCCGCGATCACGCTCTCGTCCGGCTCGCAGAACTTGTTGCGGATGCCGTTGACATGCATGTGGTCGGCGCCGGCCAGCCGCCAGATCTTGGCCCAGGCGGGATAGGACCACCCCAGCATCGGGTGGCGCGAGAGATAGCCCCAGCCATTGCGGTGCGCGTGGATGGCAAGCTCGCTGTGCCGCCGCAGCTCGACCATGCCGACGACGCCCACCGAGTTGAGGCTCGCCATGATGCAGGTGCCGCCGAGGTCGCGCACGAGGTCGTGGCGACGGCGCATCTGGTCGAGATCGCCCGTGACGTTGAAGGCGAACATCACCTGCCGGCCGAGCCGCTGCGTGTGCCGGTCGATCACCGCCATCACCGCCCGGGCGCGCTCCTCGAACGGGCAGTGCGGCCCGTCGGCCTGCAGCTCGTCGTCCTTGATGAAGTCGATGCCGCCGCGGCAGAGCGCGTCCACCATCTCGGCCGTGGCCTCGGGCGAGAGCCCGACCGAGGGCTTGATGATCGTGCCGATCAAGGGCCGCCCCTCGACGCCGGCCAGCCGGCGCGTGCCCTCTATCCCGAACGCGGGGCCCTGATAGGCATCGGCGAAGGATGGCGGCAGCGTCATGTCGAGAATACGCAGGCCCGAGAACGACTTGAGCTCGAAGAGGTTGCCGGTGACCGTCGCCACCAGATTGGGCAAGGACGGCCCGAGATTGGCGATCGGCCAGGAAAGCTCGACCAGGCGCGCCGATAGACCGGCCCCGTCTTGGCACCCGGCAAGGATGGCTCGGCCATCTCCTCGACCAGCTCGAGCGCCTCGATCCGCGCCCCGTAGCGCTCCTTCAGCTCCGGCGTCTCGCCGGGCAGCGCCACGAACGTGCCCGACGACTGCTCGCCGGCCATCACCTCGACCGCGCGCCGCGGATCGTCCGCGGTCTCGATCAGATAGCGGGCTCTGATCCGCTCATCGGGCGGATGCTGGCTCATGCCTCGGGCACAGCCGGCTGGCCGCTGGCGGCCGAGGCATAGGCCGCCTCGACCAGCGCGAAGGTCTTGAGATTGTCGCGGCCCGAGGTCTGGAAGTCCTCGCCGCTCTGCAGGCAGGCGATGAAATGGGCCTGGGTGGTGACCACCGACTCCTGGGCCAGCGCCCATTGCGGATCGGCCCAGCTCGGCACACTGGGCGGCACCTCGCTGACCTCGCGCTTGCCCCGGCCGTGCAGCTCCAGGCTGAAGCCGTGCTTCAGCTTGAGCGTGCCGGTGCTGCCCTCGACCTCGACCAGCGTCTGGGGGAAGGGATCGGGGTCGATCCGGTTGGTGTAGGTGCAGGTCACGGCCGACACGGCGCCCGAGCTGTGCCCCAGAGTCATCGTCGCCTGCGACTCGCCCACGGCACCCGGCAAGGTGCGCTGCGTGCGTGCATAGATGTTCTCGACGTCGCCCAGCAGGAACCGCGCCACGTCGAGCACGTGGATGCCGAGATCGAGGATGATGAAGCGCTCGACCTTGGCGAGATAGGGCTGGCCCGCGACCACGTCGAAGCCGGTCCGCCAGGCGATATGCGCGAAGAACGGCTCGCCGATCGCCGCCATGGCGTGCTTGAGCTCGATCAAGGGCGTCTGATAGCGGAAGTTCTCGTGCACCATGATGCGGACGCCAGCACCCTCGGCCGTTGCCAGGATGCGCTTGACCCCGGCGATATCCGGCGCGAACGGCTTTTGACAGATCACATGCGCACCGGCCGCTGCCGCCTTCTCGACCAGGGCCTCGTGGGTCTCCATGGTGGTCGCGATATCGACGAAATCGAGCGTCTCGCCGGCGAGCATCGCATCGACATCGGTGTAGGCCTTGGCCCCGGTGAGCGCTGCTGCGGCTTGGGCCTTTGCCGGATCGAGGTCGCAGACGGCCGCCAGCGTGGCACCCTCGACATCGCCCCAGGCCTTGAGGTGGTTCTGGGCGAAGAAGCCGCAGCCGATCACCGCACCCTTGAGCGCGCTCATAGCGCCTGTCCCGACGCTGCCGAGTCGTATGCCTTGAACACCAGGTCCAAGGTCCTGAGGTTGTCGGCGCCCGACGTCGCGGGCTCGCGACCGGTCTTCAGGCAGTCGACCCAGTGTCGCTGGATGTTGACCACGCTCTCCTGGATGTTGTGCCAGGGCTTGGCGCCGAAGGAGGGGAGGTCGGGCTCGACGGTCTCCTCGCGGCTCCAGCCCGTGCCCGAGACCTTGAGCTTGTAGCCGCGCAGCAGCTCGACCGTGCCCTTGGTCCCCTCGATGCGGACCAGCGTCTCGGGGAACGGATCGGGCGAGAGCTTGGTGGCGAAGGAGAAATCGACGAGGCTGACCGCACCGCCCTCATGATCGAGCACGATGGTGACCACGTCCTCGCCCGCCACCTCGGGATTAACCCGCTGCGTGCGGCAATGCAGACGCGTCGCCTCGCCCAGATAGAAACGGGCGAGATCGAGCACGTGGATGCCCAGATCCATGATCGCCAGCCGCTTCTCGGTCTTGAGATAAGGCTGGTTGGTGTAGATGTCGTAGGCGTGGCGGAACTGGATGCGGGCATAGGTGGGCTCGCCGATCTCGCCCGCGTCGAGCACATCCTTGACCGCCATCAACGGCGACTGCCAGCGGAAGTTCTCGTGCACCATGAGCTTCACGCCCGCGTTGCGGCAGGCCTCGACCATGGCTTCGGCATCGGCGGCATCGGGCGCGAAGGGCTTTTGGCAGATCACCGCCACCTTGTGGGCTGCTGCCAGCTCGACCAGCGGTCGGTGGGTCTCGGCCGTGGTGATGATATCGACGAAATCGAGATGCTCGGCAGCCAGCATTTGCGCGGCGTCGGTGTAGCTCTTAGCCCCATCCCACTTGGCCTTGGCCGGGTCGCGATCGCAGACCGCGGTGATCTCGACGCCGTCGAGAAGCTGCCAGGCGGCCAGGTGATTGACGGCGAAGAAGCCGCAGCCGATGACGCCGCCTTTCAGCATGGGATCGTTGCCCCTGGCATTCTTCGCCTCCCCACTTTGCTTATGGTGTCATTAGACCAGCCATCCGCGGCGAACAAGTCACGAAGTTGTCGCAAGCCGGTCGTCAGCTGCCCTGCCAGCCGCCCTCGCAGACGACAGCCACCGCGAACCGCCAGCCTTCCGCGGTCCGCTGCATGACGTAGTGACCGTCGATCTCCTCGAGGATGGAGCCGTCCTGCTTCAACCGGCGGACGTCGAGCGCATCGACGATGGCGATCCCGTCGCCGCAGCGCCGCGCCTTGATCGGGCCTACCGTGGAGCGGCTGAAGCCGGCGGCCGCGAGATCGGCGAAGACCTTCTCCAGCAGCACCACCAATGCCGGCCGATCGGCAACGCTCACCGGGCCGATCGGCAGGATGAACATGGCGGGCTCGGCGAAGCATGCGGCGATCGCCGGCAGGTCGTGGGCATTCCAGGCCTTGAGATAGCGATCGAACAGCGCCTCGGCCTCGATCTGCGTCGGAGTCATCGCCAAGCTCTCTCTCCCATCGGAAACGGGCTCTCAGCCCTCCTCGACCCGGATCGTCCGCCGGTTCATCGCCTCGAGGATGCGCGAGCGCTGGCTGTCGACGAGGACGGCGAGGAAGATGATGGTCGCGATGACCAGCGGGTAGAGGTACGGGTTGGCGTTGGTCATCACCAGACCGTTCTCGACCGTCTGGATCAAAATGGCGCCGAAGACGGTGCCGATGACGCTGCCCCTGCCGCCGAACAGGCTGGTGCCGCCCAAGACCGCCGCCGCGATCACCGGGAACTCCTTTTGGAAGCCGAAGGTCGAGGAGGCGGCTGCCACCTGGGCGATCGAGACGAGCCCGCCCAAGGCGGCACACAGCCCGCAGATGCAGTAGACCGAGAACAGCACCAGCGGCACGTTGATCCCGGCCTTGCCGGCCGCCACCGGATCCTGGCCAACGGCGTAGACCTGCCGGCCGAACGGGGTCTCGCGGAGGATGACGAGTGCCGCGATGAAGACGCCGGCGAACATCCAGATCGCCCAGGGCACGCCCAGATAGTCGACCCGGCCGAGCGCCATCACCGGCTCCTCGACGAACACCATGCGCGTGTCGGTGAGATAGAGCGCCACGCCGCGCAGGATGAACAGCATGGCGAGCGTGATGACGAAGGGATGCAGGCCCCTGAGCTGCACGACGAAGAAGCCGTTCACGGCTCCCAGGAACAGGCCCAAGATGGCGATAAGCGGGAAGGAGACGAGGAGCGGCAGGTCGCCAAGGAAAAGGGCGAGGATCGCCACGCCCACATACATCACCGCACCCACCGAGAGGTCGATCCCGGCGGTCAGCAGCACGAAGGTCATGCCGATCGCCATGATCGCGATGTGCGAGGACTGGGTGATGATGTTGGTGAAGTTGGGGACCGTGAGGAAGCGGTCGGAGAGCAGCGCGAAGATGACGATGACCACCGCGAACGCGATCACCGACGCGTTCTGCAGGACGAAGAGCGCGATCCGGCGCCGGTTGGCTGCCGCCGACATCAGACCAAAGCCTCGACGCTGGTCGACATGGCGGTCTCCAGGATGCGCTCGCTGTCGAATTCGCCGCGCTCATGGGCGCCGGTGATCTCGCCTCGATGCATGACGATGATCCGATCGCACATGCCGATCAGCTCCTCCATCTCGGACGAGATGAACAAGACCGAGGTGCCCTCGGCAACCAGCTGGTTGATGATCTTGTAGACCTCGAACTTCGCACCGACGTCGATGCCGCGGGTCGGCTCGTCGAGGATGAAGACCTTGGGCTGGCGCAGCAGCCACTTGGCGATCACCACCTTCTGCTGGTTGCCGCCCGAGAGGTTCTTGACCAGCGTGCTGCGGTAGTCGGTGGTGTTGACCTGAACCCGCTTGCTGACCGCTGCGACATCGTCCTCGAGCCGGCGCCGGCCGATCCAGCCGGTGAGCTTGCCGGCATAGGCGCGCAGCGAGGCCAGCGCCGCATTGTCGCTGATCGAGGCGTCCATCAACAGGCCTTCGCCGCGCCGGTCCTCGGTGAGGAAGGCCATGCCGCGCGCCATGCAGCGCTCGGGCGTCACCTCGTCGAGCGGCGCGCCGTCGAGCACGATCCGTCCGCTCTGGAACTCGTCGAGGCCGAAGAGAATGCGCGCCAGCTCCGAGCGGCCGGCGCCCATCAGCCCGGCCACGCCCAGCACCTCCTGGCGGTGCAGCGTGAAGCTCACATCCTTGAGCACGCCCGGCTGGGTCAAGGCTTCGACCTCGAGCGCCGGCTCGGTCGATGGCTGCGTCTCGCGCTTGGGAAACAGGCTCTCGATCTTGCGGCCGACCATCATGCCGATGAGCGAGTCGATGCTCTGCTCGGCGCATGGACCGCCGCCCACCAGATGCCCGTCGCGCAGCACCTGGATGCTGTCGCAGACCTTGAGCACGTCGCCCAGGATGTGGCTGATATAGATGAGCCCGATGCCTTGCGCGCGAAGCCGCTCCATGATGGCGAACAGCTTCTCGGTCTCGCGCCGGGTGAGCGAGGTGGTGGGCTCGTCCAGAATGATGATCTTGGCATCGAAGCTCAGCGACTTGGCGATCTCGACCAGCTGCCGCTCGCCCTGGCTCAGCCGGCTCACCGGCGTCGCCGGTGGGTAGCGGACATCGACCATCTCGAGCAGCTCGGTCGTCCGCCTGCGGATCTGCCCCCGGTCGATCAGCGGCAGCTTGCCGCCACGCCGCGGAAAGCCGCTGATGAAGAGGTTCTCCTCGATGCTCAGATTCTCGAAGAGGTTGAGCTCCTGGTGGATGAAGGCGAGCCCGGCCTCCTGCGCGTCGCGAGGCCCTGTCGGCCGGTAGGGCTTGCCGTTCATGGTGATGGCACCCGCGTCGGCCTGGTGAATGCCGCCCAGGATGTTCATCGTCGTCGACTTGCCGGAGCCGTTCTCGCCGACGAGGCCCAAGATCTCGCCGGCATGCAGGCCGAAGCCCACGCCGTGCAGCACCTTGACCCCGAAAAAGCTCTTCTCGAGCCCCTCGATCCTCAAGACCTCGCTGGACCCTGCCATCGGCTCAGCCCCTCATCCGGATGCGCTGGCGCATCGCGTCGATGATCGCCGCAAACAGGATCACGCCGCCCTTCACGGCGAAGACGACGAAGAGCGACATGCCGAGCAGCTTCAGGCTCATGTCGATGACCACCAGGAACAGCACGCCGCCCACCGTCCAGATGATCTTGCCCTTGCCGCCGGCGAGGCTGGTGCCGCCGATCACCACGGCTGCGATGATGTCGAGGAGGATCCGCTGGCCGAGGACCGGCGTGCCGGTCTCGAGCCGGCCGGTGTAGAGGATGGATGCGATCGCGGCGCAGACGCCGGAGATGACGAAGGCCCACAAGATCGCCGTCTTGACCGGCACGCCCGAGACCTCGGCGGCCTTGCGGTTGATGCCGATGGCATAGAGCCAGCGGCCGAAGACGGTGTGGCTGAGCAGGAGATGGGCGGTGATGCCGACGGCGAGCGCCACCCAGAGCGCGTTGGGGATGCCCGATATGTCGCCCTGGCCGATGGCGACGAAGCTGCGCGGCAGGCCGGCGATGCTGCTCGATTCGCTGTGCCCCGTCGTGTACCAGATGGCGGCACCGCTGAGGAACATCAGCCCGCTCAGCGTGACGATGATGGGCGGCATGCCGAGCTTGGTCACCGCCCAGCCGTTGAACCAGCCGATGGCACCACCGACGATGAGGAATGTCAGGATTCCGGCCGGAACGGCGAGGAACGTGCCGCCCAGATAGCCGCCATCGGCCGTCATCACCGAGGCGCCCATGACGCTCGCCATGGCGATGATGCTGGTGACCGAGAGGTCGATGCCGGCAACGATCAGCACGAAGGTCTGACCGATCGCCACCACCAGCAGCGGTAGCATGTCGCTGAGGATGTTGGAGAGCGTGCTCAAGGTCGCGATCTCGGGCACGATCGGCCAGACCGCGAGAAAGTAGATGAGCGTCAGATAGAAGACGAGATACTCAGACAGGACGGCCCGCTCGACCAGCGCCTTGAGGCCGGACTTGGCCCCTGACGCGGCGCCGCCCTTGCCTGTGCGGCTGTCCGTCGATGCCGTCCTCAGCATGCGATTCCTGTCGTCGGAAGAGGCAGGCCGGCGGCCCGGAGACCGCCGGCCACGCGCTTACTGGTTCTCTTGCTGCCAGACGATGTAGCCCCACATCTCGTCACGCACCTCTTCCAGGTTGTCCTGGGTGATGACGAAGCCCGGATCGAGCAGCAGCTTCTCGGGCTGGTTGCCGGCCCACATCTCCTCGAACGCGCCGAACGCCATGTCGACCTCGAGGAACAGGTTCTGCACGCCGCAGGCGTCGAGATAGCCGTCGACCAGCAGCTGGTAGGCGCCGGCATCGCCGTCGAAGCCGCCGAACAGCACATGGCCTTCCTCGCCGCGCGGATGCCACTTGCCGGCGATCTTCAGCGCCTGCTCGATCTGCGGGTGGAGGAAGTCCGACGAGGTGACGAGGAAGTTGATGTCGGGATTGGCCTGCAAGGCATTGGTGAGCCCGGCGAAGGCCTTGTCCGCGTTCCACTCGGTCGAGACACGGCCCACCACCTCGATCAGGTCGGGATGCTGGTCGACGATGTCGAAGAAGCCGTCGCGCCGCTGGATGGCGTTCACGTCACCCAGGTCACCGATCAGGATGCAGGCCTTGTAGGTGCCGCCCATGGCCTGGGCCTCGTCCACCAGGAACTGGACCGTGTCGGCCATGATCTTGCGGTTGTCGGCCTGGATGGCGACCGAGTAGGCATCGCTCTCGGCCGGCGGCCGGTTGAAGTGGACCATCGGGATGCCGGCCTCGTTGGCGGCGCGGATCGCCGGGATGACCGCATTGGAATCCGTCTGGATGATCAAGATGCCGTCGACCTCGCGCTCGATCATCGCGCGCACCTGCTCGAACTGACGGTTGTCGTCGAAGTCCGAGATGGCCTCCAGCGTCTCCCAACCGCGCGCAGCACCTTCCTCGCGCATGATCTCGATGCCGGATACCCAAAACGGCGAGACCAGGCTGTCGAACAACAACGCCACGGTCTTGCCTTCCTGCGCCTTGACCATGATCGGCAGACCGGCCGTGCCTGCTGCGAGCAGTGCACCGACCGTGAACGAACGACGGGAAACCCGCGGCGTGATACTGGACATTATCGCCTCCCTTGGCGTTCCGGCGCTGCTGCTGCCGGTTGATGATGGTCCGGATGTAGGCTGACTATACCAATAGCCGTTTTGCTTCAAGCAACAGCTCTGGCTCGGGCCTTGAAAAGCGCGGCTCAGGCGCGGGCGAAGACGGTGGCATAGGCGCCGAGCTCCAGCGTCGGGCCGAGCGCCTCGCCGCCACTGCCGAGCCAGCCGGGATCGGCGGCGGCCGGCGCGCTTGCGACATCCAGCACCTGACCTTTCAGGTCGTGTGCCAGGGCGACGCGGACCGGCTCGGCCGAGAGATTGGCGAGCAGCAGCTGCGTGCCGTGCGCGTTCTGCCAGGCGAGCCCGGCCAGCTGGTCGTTGGTCAGCTCCAGCGTCAGCAGGGCCGCACCGCCGGCACCGCGAAGTGCCGCCATGACATGAAAGACCGGCAGCACCCGGCCGTCCTCGCCGAGCACGCCCGACGGCCCGGCCAGGTGGTTGAGCGCCAAGGTTGCGACGCCGCCGGCTTCGGCGATGGCCGCCACATAGCCGACGCTCCAGGCCGCAGCGAACAGGCCTCGCTGGCGCGGGTCGTCCGCGGCCATGGCGATGCGCTCGGCTTTCGGGTTGTCCGCCGTTGCCGCACCGTAGGGGTTGTGGCGCATGGCGATCGCCGACGGCCCGATATGCAGCGACTTGCCCGGCGCCATGGCGGCCATGCTGGCGATCACCGCCGGCACCGCCTCGTTGGTCTCCATCACCGAGCGGTCGTCCGCGGCATGAACGATGGGCGTCGTCGTGCAGGAGATGGCGTCGATGGTGGCCACCGGCGGCCGCTTGCGGTTGAGCTCGGTGAAGTAGCTGGCCATGCCGCCGACCACGACGGCGCCCGGAAAAGCCCGGCGCACCTGATTGTAGATGTGGCCGAGATCGGCGACGTCGGGCCAGGGGCCGGGCGGCTGGATGCTCTTGAGATAGGGGGCCGGGCAGGCGAGCACCCGGGCGGGGCTCAGCTCGGCAGCCCGGCAGGCCTCGGCAGCATGATCCAGCAGCTCGGCCGGTGGCCGGCCGGCCGGCAGGATCAGCTCGAGCTGAACGGCACAGCCGAGCTGGCGGGCGAGGCGCGCATAACCGCCGAGCGTGGCTGCGAGATCGCTGGCACCCGCCTCGGCATAGACCGTGATGAAATCGGGCCCGAGCCGGCCGAGCACCGCGCTCGCCGCTGAGGCATCGGCCAAATGATCGGGCATCAAGCCGAGGCCGATCTCGGGCAGTGTCCCGCCGGTGCCATCGCTGAGGCTCAGCGTGTCGAGCGCCGCCTCGTCGCCGGCGCCTTCAGGTGCCGGTCCCTCGAAGGTCAAGGCGACGCGCTGGCGGACCTTGGCACCCTTGGCGATCTCGTAAGGCCAGGGGTCGAGCAGCGAGCAGACATAGGTCTTGTACGAGGCGTCGGTCCAGTTGCGCTGGTCCTCCATCTCGTAGATCGTCTCCGGGTCATGCGGAAACGCCGCCTCCATGCGGCAGGTGACGAAGAGCCCGTTTGCCACCTCATGGCGGAGTGCGCGGATGTCGAAGATCGGCTGGCCCGGGCTGATCAGCTCGGGAAACGAGGTCTCCGACGTGCTGCCGTCCTTGTGGGTCACCGTGGCGGGCTTGCCGGCGACGCCCTTGATCGGGTGCAGGACGATGAAGCCCGTGCGGTTGGTCATGAAGGTCGAGAGCGCCTCGGCCTCGGCTGCCACCTCGAGCGTGCCATCGGCTCGGCCCGTGATCGCCAAGGTGTAGCGGTAGTGGATGTCGTCCTGCTCGACCTCGCCGTCCAGCACCGCCTCGAACCCGTCATCGCGCTCGTCGATCGAGCGCAGGGTGAGCGCTGCGGGCGGCGTCCGCCAGCTGGCGTCCCGCACCAGATAGTCGATGCCGCGGATCGCCTCGTGCCCGCCATAAGTGACGTAGCGGATGGCGCCGTTCTCGAGGTCGAGGCTCAGCTTCCCGGCCGTCAGCCGCCGCACCTCCGGCCGCGCTTGCGTGGTGCCGTAGAGCGCCATGCTGTCGCTTGTCATCAAGTCCTCCCAGAAGTCTCGAGGGTCGGCACAGGACCGCTCACGATTGGCGTTCGAACTGGCGGTAGAGGTCGTTGGCGCGGGCGATGTGGTCGTGCATGGCCGCCGCCGCTGCCTTCGGGTCGCCCTTGGCGATCGCCTCGAAGATCCGCTGGTGCTCGGCGATGGTCAGGTCTTCCGTGCCCGGCAGGCGGACCAGATCGACGTGGTAGGCGCTGAGCCAGCCGAACATCGCTTCGATGATCGCCGGAAAGATGGGGTTGCCGGTCATCACCGCGATCTGCCGGTGAAACGCCATGTCACGCGGCAGGAACTCGTCGAGCTGCTCGCGCGTTCGCACATGCTCCTCGAGCCGCTCGCGCAGCACCGCCAGGGCCTCGGGCGTCGCCCGCTCCGCCGCTCGACTGGCAATTCCGGTCTCGAAAAACAGCCTGGCGTCCTTCAGGTGCTCGAGCGAGCCCGGCTCGACCGACAGCAAGTGCTGTGCCGAGCCCGCAATCTGCTCGATCAGCGAGCCCGCGGTCGGCATCACCACCCGGGCGCGCTCGCCATGGCTGATGCTGACGATGCCGCTGCGCTCCAGCGCCTGCAACGCCTCGCGGACCGCCGGCCGGCCGACACCGTAGGAAGCCATGAGCTCGCGCTCGGACGGCAGCTGCGCGCCGGGCTGGAACTCGCCCGAGCGGATACGCTCGATCAAACGGTCGAGCACCTCCTGAAACAGCTTGCGGCGTTGGATGGGTGCGATTGTTCTCATTGGCCATCATCCCTGTCATCAGATCATGACACGAGTTGGCGGCCTCTGCCAAGGCTGGCCGTGAGCATCACCGCCGGCGCTCAGCGCGCCAGCGAGTAGACGTCGAGCGGCGTGGCGACGAGGTCGAACAGCATCTTGCCGGCGGTGATGAGCACCAGGATCGCCAGCAGAATGCGCAGCTGCTCGCCTCTGAGCGAGGCGCCCACCCGCGAGCCGAACTGCGCGCCGATCACCCCGCCCGCGATCAACAGCAGCGCCAGGACGATGTCGACCGTCTGGTTGGTGTAGGCGTGCAGGAAAGTGGTGAGCGCCGTGACGAAGGCGATCTGGAAGAGCGAGGTGCCGACCACGACGCTGGTCGGCATGCCGATCAGGTAGATCATCGCCGGGACCATGATGAAGCCGCCGCCGACGCCCATGATGGCGGCGAGCACGCCGACCCCGGCGCCGACGAAGAACGGCATGATCATGCTGATGTAGAGCCGCGACTGGTGAAACCGCAGCTTCAGCGGCAGCGCGTGCATCCAGTTGTGCTGGTGCAGCTTGCGCCGCCGCGCACCGCCCGCTTTCTTGCGGTTGCGCAGCATGGCGCGCGCGCTCTCGGTGAACATCAAGGCGCCGATGATGCCGAGAAAGATGACGTAGGCGAGCGAGATGGTCAGATCGATCTGGCCGAGCGCGCGCAGCCAGCGAAACAACAGGATGCCCAGCACCGAGCCGGTCGCACCGCCGGCGATCAGCACCCAGCCCATGCGAAAATCGACCGTGCGGCGCCGGGTGTGCGCAATGGCGCCCGAGGTCGAGGATGCAAGGATCTGCGAGGCCTCGGTGCCCACCGCAACGGCCGGCGGGATGCCGATGAAGATCAGAAGTGGCGTCATCAGGAAGCCGCCGCCGACCCCGAAAACGCCCGACAGGAACCCGACCATCCCGCCGAGGCTGAGGATGAGCAGCAGATTCACCGACATCTCGGCAACGGGGAGGTAGATATCCATCGGGTGACGACGACCCCAAGCGGTAGGTTGCTTGAGAGCGGCTGAGACCTGATGTGTCAAGGGTTTGCAGGGGCGATCAGGGGATTCGCTCCGAGCGTTGCCCGGTTGCGCGACTGCGATCGCGGTCTTCACCCTTGAGTGCGGCGGCACATGCGATAACATCCGGTGCTGGAACGGCGACGTTCACAAACACAAAACAGCCTTGGGAGGCTCCACCAATGCAACGACGCGTTTTCACCGGCATCGCCTTCGCCCTCGGCGCGGCGCTCATGGCGTCGACGTCGGCCATCGCCCAGGACACCCCGCGCATGGGGGTCGTCGTCAAGATCGGCGGCATTCCCTGGTTCAACGCCATGGAGGTCGGCATCCAGGAGCAGGCGGCCGAGCTCGGCTGGGACGCCTGGATGGTGGGCCCGACCAGCGCCGACCCGGCGCTGCAGGTGCGCGCCGTCGAGGATCTCATCGCCCAGGGCGTCGACGCCATCGGCGTGGTGCCCAACGATGCCGAGGTGCTGGAGCCCGTGCTGGAGCGCGCGCGCGAGCAGGGCATCATCGTCATCACGCATGAGAGCCCGGCCCAGGAGAACGTCGACTGGAACTTCGAGATGGCCTCGTCCGTGGGCTTCGGCGAGGCGCACGCCAAGCTGCTGGCCGACAAGATGGGCGGCGACGGCGAGTACGCGCTCTATGTGGGCTCGCTCACCGTGCCGCTGCACAATGCCTGGGCCGATGCGGCCGTGGCCTATCTCGAGGCCAACCATCCCGACATGACGCTGGTGGCCGACCGCTTCGGTGTCGCCGAGAGCGTCGACGACAGCCGCAGCACCGCCCTCGACCTGATGCGCGCCCATCCCGAGCTCGAGGGCTTCCTGGCCTTCGGCAGCCAGGGGCCGATCGGCGCCGGCCGCGCCGTCGACGAGCGGCGCAAGGGCGGCGAGATCTTCGTCGTCGGGCCGTTCTCGCCCGGCCAGGGCCAGCGCCTGGTGCACCAGGACGTGATCACCGGCGGCTTCATGTGGAACCCGATGGAGGCCGGCCGGGTCTTCGTCACCATGGCCGACATGATCCATGACGAGGTGGCGATCGAGGACGGCACCGAGATCCCGGGCCTGGGCGTGGTCAGCCCCGACGTCGAGACCCACAACATCATCGTCGACGCGCTCGTGACCTTGAACAAGGACACGGTCGACGATCTTGCCGATCTCGGCCTCTAGTCCAGCGCCGGAGATACATCGGGCGGGCAGTGGCAACGCTGCCCGCCCGATCGTGTCACTGACCAACGTCGCGAAGACCTTCGGCGGCGTGAGAGCGCTGATCGACGTCGATTTCGAGGTGCTCGAAGGCGAGGTGCATTGCCTCGCCGGTGAGAACGGCTGTGGCAAGTCCACGCTGATCAAGATCATCAGCGGCGTGCACGCGCCCGAGCCCGGCGCGGTGATGCGCTTCTCCGGCGAGCCGGTGAGCCAGCTCACGCCCGGCACCGCGCGGGCCTTCGGCATCCAGGTCATCTGGCAGGATCTCGCCCTCTTCCCCGAGATGACGGTGGCCGAGAACATCGCGTTCGAGAGCAATCTGGGGGCCATGCCCCGGCTCGTCAGCTACCGGGCGATGCGCGAGCGCGCGGCCGCCGCCATGGCCCGGCTGCATGTCGACCTGCCACTCGAGCGTCCCTTGCGCGAGCTCGACATCGCCCAGCGCCAGGTGGTCGCCATCTGCCGGGCACTCGTGGCCGATGCGCGCCTGGTCTTCATGGACGAGCCCACCGCATCGCTGACCCAGGCCGAGACCGAGGCGCTCTTCGCCGTCGTCGAGCGGCTCAAGCGCGACGGCATCGCCACCGTCTTCGTCAGCCATCGGCTCGCCGAGGTCCTGGCCATCGCCGAGCGGGTCACCGTGCTCCGCGACGGCCGCAAGGTCGGCGTCTACCCGGCAGCCGAGATGAGCCAGAGCCGGCTCGCCGAGCTGATGACCGGCGAGGCGCACGAGGCCAGCGTGATGGCCCAGGACCGCAGCACCGCGCCGGTGGTCATCGAAGCCAAGGGCCTGACCCGGCACGGCGAGTACAGCGACATCTCCTTCGCCCTGCACCGCGGCGAGGTCCTGGGCATCACCGGGCTCTTGGGCGCCGGCCGGACCGAGCTGGCGACGACCCTTTTCGGCATGCGCCAACCCGATGCCGGCAGCATCACACTCGACGGCAAGCCGCTCGTGCTCGGCTCCAACCGCGACGCCATCGACGCCGGCATCGCCTACGTCTCCGAGGACCGGCTGTCGCTCGGCCTCGTCCAGCCCCAGCCGATCGCCAGCAACATCGCGGTGACCGTGCTCGACCGGCTGCTGCAGACGCTGGGCCTCATCGACCCGGCCAAGGAGCGCCGCCTGGTCGACGACTGGATCGAGAGATTGAAGATCAAGGCCGGCGACCAGAGCGACGCCGTGCAGACGCTCTCCGGCGGCAACCAGCAGCGCGTGGTGCTGGCCAAATGGCTCGCCACCGAGCCCCGGGTGCTGATCCTCGATTCGCCCACCGTCGGCGTCGATATCGGGGCGCGTGCCGGCATCTTCGCCATCGTCCGCGAGCTGGCCTCGGCCGGCCTCGCCATCCTCATGATCTCCGACGAGATCCCCGAGCTCTACAACAACAGCGACCGGATCCTGCACATGCGCGACGGCCGGATCACCGGCGAATACCGCCCGGGCGACGTGCCCATGGCGAGCATCGAGACCGCCGTCCATGCTTGAGGCGCCGGCTCTCGAGCGCCCCCAGGCCAGCACACCCAGCCGCTTCATCCCGCGCTCGACCGAGGCCTGGCTGATCATCGTCATCCTGCTCTTCGGCGGCTTCCTCGGGCTTGCCACCGACACCTTCCTGACGCTCACCAACCTCTTCGACCTGCTCAATATCAGCGCCTTCAACGTCATCCTGGCGGTGGGCCTGCTGGTCGTGCTGGTCGCCGGCGGCATCGACATCTCCTTCGCGGTCGCCGCATCGGTCGCCCAGTACCTGGTCGCCATCACCGTGATGCAATTCG
Source organism: uncultured Alphaproteobacteria bacterium (assembly GCA_942491185.1). GTDB lineage: Bacteria > Pseudomonadota > Alphaproteobacteria > Geminicoccales > Geminicoccaceae > SLRI01. The sequence goes on from CALOAB010000026.1 coordinate 210,970, forward strand.
GCGGCGGCAACTGGGCCATCGGCCTCGTGCTGGCGATGACCTTCGGCTTCATGCTCGGCGCCATCAATGCCGGCCTCATCTACTATTTCCGCATCATCTCGATCGTCGTCACCATCGCCACCTTCAACATCTTCTTCGGCCTCTTGATGTTCTTCACGCATGGGCGGTCGATCTACAACCTGCCCGACTGGTGGCTCGATCGGATCATCATCGTCGAGTTCGAGATGGCCGACGGCTTCGCCTTCCTGACCCTGCCCGTGGTCGTCATGGTGGCCGTGGTGATCGCCACCTGGTTCCTCCTGCGCCGCACCAGCCTCGGCCGCCAGCTCTACGCCATGGGCGACAACCCCGATGGCGCCAGGCGGGTCGGCATCAATATCGCGGCTATGCACTTCCTCGCCTATGGTTGGCTCGGCATCTGTGCCGGCATCGGCGGGCTGATGCAGGCGCACTACGTCCAGGAGGTCGTCCCCAACGCGCTCTACGGCCGCGAGCTCGATGTCCTGGCCGCCGTCGTCCTCGGCGGCGCCAGGCTCGGCGGGGGCAGGGGGACCATCCTCGGCACGCTCCTAGGCGTCACGCTGGTCACCATGACCGCCAACGGTCTCAACCTCTTGGGCGTCACGCCCTACGCCTTCAAGATGGTGGTCGGCCTGGTCATCCTCGTCGCCATCACCATGAGCAACATCCAGGGCCTCGAGCAGCTTCTCGCCCGCTTCCGCAGGTCGGGCGTGCCTCGATGAACCCGACGCTCCTCACCCGTCTCCTGCGCGGCGGCCATGGCGAGTTCATCGGCCTTGGCATCTTCCTCGTCATCGTCCTGGTCTTCTTCGGCCTCACCACGCCGCGCTTCTTGAGCGTCGGCACCTTCCAGTCCGTCGCCTACCAGCTGCCGGAGCTGGGCCTGCTGACGCTCGCCATGCTGCTGCCGATCCTCTCGGGCGGGCTCAACCTCGCGATCACCTTCACGGCCAACATCTCGGCGCTGGCCATGGCCGCGATCATCCAGGCCGGCGGCGGCCCGGAGGCCGGCGTGCATTGGGTCGCTATCGGCGCCGTCGCAGCACTCGCCGCCGGTGCCCTGGCCGGCCTCGTCATGGGCATCATCGTCGCCTATGTCGGCGCGCACCCGATCCTTGTCTCGCTTGGCATGATGATCTTCCTGGGCGGCCTCGGCGAGTTCCTCACCCGCGGCGGCGACATCTCGGGCTTCCCGCCCTTCATCGCCGAGATCGGCCATGGTGCCATCCTCGGCATCCCAACGCCGCTCCTGGTCTTTCTCGTCGCTGCAGCACTCTGGCAGGTGATGCTGTCCCGCACGCGCTTCGGCTTCTCGGTCTACATGCTGGGCTCGAACCCGGAAGCCACGCGCTATTCCGGCATCGACACCCGCCGCGTCCTGGTCCTCATCTACGTGCTCTCCAGCGTGATGAGCGCGCTGGCCGGCATCCTCATGCTCACCCGCTTCAACTCGGTCCGCGTCGGCCACGGCGAGTCCTACCTGCTGATCACCGTGCTCGCCTGCTTCCTCGGCGGCGTCGACCCGTTCGGCGGCTTCGGCCGCACCGTGGCCGTGGTCCTCGCACTCGTCATCCTGCAGACCATCGCGTCCGGGCTGAACCTGATGGGTGCGCACCAGCACCTCGCCACCGCACTCTGGGGCCTCTTCCTCATCGCCGTCATGGTGGCGCGCTGGATCTGGCTCCGCTGGAGCGGCAGAAGCCCCTGAGCACGCGCGCCGCGAGGGCAGGGTAGGTGGCGGAAGAGACCAGCGACGCCGGCGCCGCGTGGCGCGACATCGTCACCCGCCAATACGGGCCGTCGCTGGCGCTGGCCTGCCTGGTCGCGAAGCGCGCGTTCGTTCGAGATGGTGCCGATTGACAAATGACATGTGTCATGCGACATCTCTCGAGCCATGATCACGAGCTTCAGCGATCGGCGGCTCAAACGTCTGTTCGAACGCGGCGACCGCAGCAAGGTGCCGCCGGATATGGCCGACAAGATCGAGAACGTGCTGGGTGTTCTCGACGTGGCGCTGATGATCGATGAGATCGACCTGCCAGGCTACCGCCTGCATGCGCTCAAGGGAGATCTTGTGGGCTACTGGAGCGTGACGGTCCGCGCGAACTGGCGGATCATCTTCCGCTTCGAGAATGGCATGGCGTTCGACGTAGCGCTGGTCGATTACCATTGAGGGGTGACACCATGACCGTGGAGAGCCTGCCCGCCGAGGGGCCGATGATGCGCCCGCCACATCCCGGTCGCATTGTCCGGCAGGACTGCATCGAGCCGCTCGGGCTGACCGTCGGCGAGGCGGCCGAAGCGCTCGGGGTTACCCGCCAGACACTCGATCGCCTGATCAACGAGCGCGGCGGCGTGTCGCCCGAGATGGCGCTGCGTCTGGCCAAGGCGTTTGGCAGCACGGCCGAGATGTGGATGCGCCTGCAGGCGGCGTTCGACCTGGCCGAGGCCCGCAAGAGCAAAGCCGAGCAACTCGCCGCCATTCGCCGTCTCGGCATGGCCGGTGAGCTGGCTTGATCGCGATGCGCGCCGTCGTTCGCCGCGCCTAAGCAGCTCAGTGCCTGTCGATGCACGATCGCCATTGCGCCAATCGCCCGTTCATGACTGATGTGGTGGATCTCTCGCGCGGGCTCGCCGTCATGAAGCATCGTCGCCAACCCAAGCCGTCCTTCTGGTGGCCACCGCCCCATCGTTGATCCGTCGCTCTTGGTTTCAGCAGCGGTTGCAAACGATGGGACAGCATCATGACGGGAATAAGAATTCAGCCGGGCGCCGACGCGCTCGAGGTCGATTTCGGCGATGGCGAGCACGCCGTCCTGCCCTGGATCTGGCTGCGCGACAACGCGCCCTCGGCCTTTCACCCGAAGACCCATGAGCGGGTCTTCGATCTCCTGACGGCGATGCGGACCTCCGGCCCGCCCGCTGCGAGGTGGACACGGACGGCATTCGGATCGCCTGGAGCGAGGATGCCGCGCCGGAGCATCTCTCCGTCGACTTTCTCAGCCGCTTCGGCCCCGGTCGGCGACGTGCCGACCCGGCGTCCATCACGCCGACACTCTGGCCCGCGCGTGAGGCTGGCGAGGACGGGCCGCGCCTGCCGCGCTTCGCCGCCGCTGCGCTGGAGCCGGGTGCTCCGGCGTTTCGCGACTGGCTGGTGACGACGCTTCGCCATGGCATCTCCATCGTCGACGGCCTGCCGGACGACACGGCTGCTGGAACGCGCCTCGCCGAGCAGGTGGGCTTTCTCCGCCGGACCAATTTCGGCACGATTTTCACGGTCGAATCGAAGCCCGACCCCAACAACTCCGCCTACACGTCGGATGCCTTGCCGCTGCACACCGACCTGCCGAACCAGGAGGTGCCGCCGGGCTTTCAGTTCCTGCATTGTATCGCCAACGCGGCCCAGGGCGGCGACTCCCTCTTCGCCGACGGCTTCGCCATCGCTGCGGCCCTGAAGGAAGAGGCGCCGGAAGCCTTCCAGCTGCTCTGCGAGGTCGAGCTGCCGTTTCGCTTCCATGACCGAACGGACGACATCCGCAGCCGCTACCCGGTGATCGTCAGCGATCGGGGAGGGGCGGTAACGGAGCTCCGCTTCAACGCGCATATCGTCGACACCATCGATCTGCCCGGCGATCAGGTCGTGCCCTTCTATCGGGCCTACCGCCGGCTCATGGCCCTGGTCCGCAGCGATCGCTTCAAGCTCGCCTACCGACTCCAGGCGGGCGAGATGGTGGTCTTCGACAATCGTCGCATCCTGCACGGCCGCAGCGCCTTCGATCCGCGCACCGGCTACCGCCGGCTGGAGGGCTGCTACGTCGATCGCGGCGATTTCCTGAGCCGCCTGCGGAAGCTTGCCGACTGACCTTTTGTAGAACGAAGGGCGAACAGAACGCTTGATTCCCGGGCTCGATTTGGCGTAGAACATTAATAGAACATAAACCGCCGACGTCAGGACCAAGCAGCCCGTGGCCGATGCCTCGACCCTTGCCATGCTCCGCGCCCGCATCCGCAGCCTCGAAGGTGGTGCGGCCGGCTTCGGCGTGCCCGTGGCCAGGCTCGGCCATGCGGCGATCGACGCCCAGCTGCCCTGGGGTGGCCTGCCCATGGCGGCCCTGCACGAGATCCGCGGCAGCCTGGCGAGCGGCCTGACGGCGGCCTTCGCCGGCCGCCTGCTCGGTGCCGGCAAGGGCGCCCTCGTCTGGTGCGCCGACCCAGCACTCAGCCGCCGCCAGGGCCGGCTCTACGGCCCGGGACTCGCCCGGCTCGGCATCGCCGCGGACCGGCTCCTGCTGGTCGAGTGCCAGAACGCCCAGGAGGTGTTGTGGGCGGCGCACGAGGCGCTGGCATCGAGTGCTGTCGCTGCTGTCGTCATCGAGCTCGAGCGGCTCGACCTGCTCGCCGGCCGCCGCCTGCAGCTGGCTGCCGAGGCCGGTGGTGCGGCCGGGCTGATCCTCCGCTTCGGCAAGCCCGATGACGCGCCTTCGGCCGCCGTCACCCGCTGGCGGGCCGAGCCCTTCTTCGTGAACGATCTGAACGCGCAACGGTGCTGGTCCCTCGACCTCTGGCGGGTCAAGGGCGGGGTGCCGGGGCATTGGCTGGTGAGGTGGGATGACCGGACGCTATCTTTCGCTGCAGCTCACGAACCTGCCGATCGACCGGCTGCGCCTCAAGGCCCGGCGGCAGGGGCAGGGCGCCGCGCTGCCTGAGCCCCTCGCACTCTATGGTTCGAGCGCCAAGGGCGAGACGCTGCACGCCGTGGACGAGGCCGCCGCGGGACTGGGCATCACGCCGGGCCTGCGCCTCGCCGACGCGCGCGCCATCCTGCCCGAGCTGGCGCTGGCCCCGGCCGCTCCCGAAGCCGACCGGCGTTTCCTCGAAGGCCTCGCACTGGCCTGCCTGCGCTACACCCCGCTGGTCGCCATCGACCCGGCGGATACAGCGCTCAGCCTCGACATCACGGGCTCGGCGCATCTCTTCGGCGGCGAGCAGGGCCTGCTTGCCGACCTCGCCACCCGTCTCGACCGGCAAGGCCTCGGCCACCGTCTCGCCATCGCCGACAACCCGGCTTTGGCCTGGGCCTGGGCGCGCTACGGCGTTGCTGGCAGGCCGGAGAGCAGCGTGCTGCAGGGCACAGCAGTGGCGGCAGCACTGCCCGACCTGCCGGTCCAGTCGCTCAGGGTCGATGCGACGACGACCACAGCGCTCATCCGCCTCGGCATCCGCACGGTCGGCCAGCTCCGGTCGCTCACCGAGCGGGCATTGGTGCAGCGCTTCGGCCGCGAGCTGGTCCTGGCCCTGCACCGCCTGACGGGTGCCGAGCGCCCGCCCTTCACGCCGCTCCGCGAGGCGCCACGCTTCGCCGCCGGCATCGGCTGGCCCGAGCCCATCGGCCGCACCGAGGACATCGAGGCCGCCACTCTCGACCTCCTGGCCCGGCTGGCGGTCGAGCTCGAGCGCGCCGTGGCCGGCGCCCGCCGGCTCGAGCTCCTGCTCTTTCGGGTCGATGGCGAGGTGCTGCGCCTCGTGGTCAAGACCGGCCGGCCGTCCCGCCATGCCCGCCATCTCCTCAAGCTCTTCGCGCTGCAATTCGACGGGCTCGATGTCGGCTTCGGCATCGAGAGCCTGCGTCTCGAGGTGGCGGACATCGCACCCTTGCGGCCCGAGCAGGTCGATCTCGCCCAGGACCAGGACACGGCCGAGCTGGCGCGCCTCGCCGACCAGCTCCGCCTGCGCCTCGGCACAGGTGCGGTGCAGCGCCTCGTGCCGCATGCCAGCCACTGGCCCGAGCACGCGCAACAGCTGGTCGATCCGGCAACCGCCCCGGCCGAGCCCGGCGCCTGGCTCGCCAACCGACCCCGCCCGCTTCGCCTCATGGACCGGCCGACCCGGATCGAGGCCATGGCCCCGGTCCCCGACGGCCCGCCGCTCAAGCTCCGCCGCGGCGGCCGAAGCGAGCCCGTCCGCGCCGCCACCGGCCCCGAGCGCCTCGAGCCCGAATGGTGGCACAACCACCAAGCCATCCCCCGCCTGCGCGACTACTACCGCGTGCTCGACGCCAAGGGCCAGGACCTCTGGCTCTACCGCGAAGGCCGCTACGACGACCAAGAGCCACCTGGTTGGCACGTGCACGGGCGGTTCGAGTAGCCATTTGCTACATGATGCTATTACTTGGGTCTGTATGACTACTACCAATACGCGAAGTACATGCCTCAGATGGAGGCCTAGGTGACAAAAGCACCACAATGCCTGGCCGACCTCGAGGACGCCAACGAGATCGAGGCGATCGCCAATGATCCACACCGCCGCACGATCCCGGGCAGAGTCGTGCGCCGATTGCTCGACGACGAGCAGCCGCTAAAGGTCTGGTGCGAGCATCGCGGCCTGACCCGTGCCCAGCTCGCGGCCAAGACTGGCCTGATACCTGGGCATATCGCCCAAATCCAGACAGGGCGCCGGCAAGGCACGGCCGACACGCTGCGCCGCCTTGCCACCGCTCTCGACGCCACCGTCGACGACCTCGTCCCTATCAAGCCGGCTGTCGAAGAAGTCTGACCACTGAAAGCACGCCAATGGCAGATATCGTCGTGCCGAGCATCGACGAGCGGAGCCAACGGTCGTTCGGGGCTCGCAGCCATGTTTCCCAGCTAGTCCGTAGAATGGAATGTTCTGGTGACTGCATTTTGTCGATCGGTTGATTATCTTCACTACGAACGCCGCCTTGGAGAAGACGCATGAAGAGTGTGACGATAGCCGACCTGGATGACGATGTGCTCGACCGTGTGGCAGAGCAGGCGCGCGCGCGCAATCACACTGTAGAGGCAGAGCTTCGTGATATCGTGACCAGGGCAGTGCGGCCGCTCTCGATCGACGAGCTCTTCGAGCGTGCCGCGAAGATCGCGCTGACGACCCGTGGTCATGCGCAGACCGACAGCGGCGTTCTTCAGCGAGAGGATCGCGAGCGTTGATCATCGTCGATGCCTCGGTCGCCATGAAATGGTTTGTCGAGGAGGAGCTGCACGCGGAAGCCGGACGTCTGAAGCAGGTTTTCACACACCTCGCCGCACCGGACTTCATGCTGATCGAGCTGGCCAATATCGCCTGGAAGAAGGTGCGCCGAGGCGAGCTCTCGGCGGCAGCGGCCATGGCGATCGCGGCTGATCTGCAGCGAAGCCCGTTGCCGTTTTTGGCAACAGCGGCGCTCATCGACGATGCCCTTGCCGTGGCGCTGGAGATCGATCACCCGATCTATGACTGCCTCTATCTGGTAACGGCGCGCCAGCTTGACGGGATTTGTCTGACCGCCGATCAGCGACTCTGCACACGCGTCGCCAGCACGCGGTTTGCCGACAATGTCCGTTCGCTCCATGAGGTCGACGCGGTCATCGCGACGCTCGTGTGACGATTGCCGACCCGGCCCTTGTCCGCCTACGCCGAGCTCCAGATCACCACCAACTTCTGCTTCCTGCGCGGTGCCTCGCACCCGGAGGAGCTGGCCCTGCGCGCCCACGAGCTGGGCCTGGCCGCCATCGCCGTCACCGACCGCAACAGCTTCGCCGGCATCGTCCGCGCCCATGTCAAGGCGAAGGAGCTGGGCCTGCGCTTCCTTGTCGGTGTCCGCCTCGACCTCACCGACGGCCCGTCGCTGCTGGCCTGGCCCACCGACAAGCCCGCCTATAGCCGCCTCTCGCAGCTGCTGACGCTCGGCAAGCGACGCGCCGGCAAGGGCCAGTGCCTGCTCCAGCTCGCCGACGTCATGGCGCATGACGAAGGCCAGCTCTTCGCTGTCATCGACCCCGACGACGCGCTGCTGGCGGCCCTGGCTGCGCGTTGGCCGGGCCGCCTCTACCTCGTGGCCAGCCACCGCTTCGCCGGCGACGACCAGGCGCGCATCGCCGGCCTTGCCACCCAGGCCCGCCGTCACGGCGTCAAGCTCCTGGCGACCAACGACGTCCACTACCACGCAGCAGAGCGCCGCCCGCTGCAGGACATCGTCACCTGCATCCGCGAGCACTGCACCATCGAGACGGCCGGTGGGCGCCTCTTCGCCAATGCCGAGCGCCACCTCAAGCCCGCAGCCGAGATGGCGCGGCTATTTCAGGACTGGCCAGAGGCGCTCGACAGCAGCCTCGAGATCGCCAGCCGCTGCACCTTCTCGCTCGACGAGCTGGCCTACGACTACCCGGTCGAAGCGTCTTACGAAGGCCGCACACCGCAAGGGGAGCTGGAGCGCCTGACCTGGCTCGGTGCCGTCGAGCGCTACGGCGACCCGGTGCCGGAGAAGGTCAAGAAGACATTGGCTTACGAGCTCGGGCTCATCGCCGAGCTCGCCTACGCCCCCTACTTCCTCACCGTCCAGGAGATCGTCCGCTTCGCCCGCTCCAAGGGCATCCTCTGCCAGGGCAGGGGCTCGGCCGCCAACTCCGCCGTCTGCTACGTCCTCGGCATCACCGCGGTCGACCCGGCCAGGATCGACCTCCTCTTCGAGCGCTTCATCTCGGCCGAGCGCAACGAGCCGCCCGACATCGACGTCGATTTCGAGCACGAGCGCCGCGAGGAGGTGATCCAGCACATCTACCAGCGCTACGGCCGCGACCACGCAGCGCTCACCGCCACCGTCATCCGCTACCGAGCGAAGAGTGCGATCCGCGAGGTCGGCAAGGTGATGGGCCTCTCGCCCGACACGCTGGATGCGCTCTCCAAGTCCGTCTGGGGCTACGGCCGCGAGGGGCTGAGGCTCGACTATGTGAGCGAGGCCGGGCTCGACGCCAAGGATCCCCTGCTGCTGCAGACCATGCGCCTCGCCGAGGAGCTGATCGACACGCCCCGCCACCTCTCCCAGCATGTCGGCGGCTTCGTCATCGCCAAAAGCCCGCTCTCCGATCTCGTGCCCATCGAGAACGCCGCCATGGTCGACCGCACCGTGGTCGAATGGGACAAGGACGACATCGACGCCTTGGGCATGCTCAAGATCGACGTCCTGGCGCTCGGCATGCTCACCTGCATCCGCAAGGCCTTCGACCTCCTGCGCCAGGCCTACGGCATCGAGATCGACCTCGCATCCGTCCCGCCAGAGGACCCGGCGGTCTACGAGATGCTGCAGGACGCCGATTCGCTGGGCGTCTTCCAGGTCGAATCCAGGGCCCAGATGTCGATGCTGCCCCGGCTCAAGCCGCGCTGCTTCTACGACCTCGTCATCGAGGTGGCGATTGTCCGGCCGGGCCCCATCCAGGGTGACATGGTCCACCCCTATCTCCGCCGCCGCGAGGGCAAGGAGCCGGTCGAGTTCCCGTCCAAGGCACTCGAGGAGGTGCTCGGCAAGACCATGGGCGTGCCGCTTTTCCAGGAGCAGGCGATGCGCATCGCCATCGTCGCCGCCGGCTTCACCCCGGCCCAGGCGGACGGGCTGAGGCGCGCCATGGCGACCTTCAAGAAGAAGGGCCAGCTCGACCGCTACCACACCATGCTGGTCGAGGGCATGGCGGCGAAGGGCTACGATGCCGAGTTCGCCGAGCGCTGCTTCAAGCAGATCGAGGGCTTCGGCTATTACGGCTTCCCCGAAAGCCACGCCGCCAGCTTCGCGCTCCTCGTTTACGTCTCGGCCTGGCTCAAGTGCCACTACCCGGACGTCTTCTGTGCTGCCATCCTCAACAGCCAGCCCATGGGCTTCTATGCCCCGGCCCAGCTGGTCCGCGACGCCACCGACCACGGCGTCGAGGTTCGCCCGCCCGACGTCAACTGGAGCTACTGGGACAACACGCTGGAGCCGCTGCCGCGCCGCCGCGGGCCGTTGAAGACCGCCGTCCGCCTCGGCTTTCGCCAGATCAAGGGGATGAACGAGGCAGCCGCCACCCGCATCGTCACCGCCCGGCGGGCCGCCTACAACAGCCCGGCCGAGCTCAAGCGCCGGGCCGGGCTCGACCGCGCCACGCTCATTCGCCTGGCCGAGGCCGACGCCTTTCGCTCCATGGCCATGGACCGCCGCCAGGCGCTCTGGGACGTGCACGCGCTCAAGGAGGGCGAGCTGCCGCTCTTCGCCGCGGCCGATGCCCATTCTGGGGAGCACTTGGACCCGGCAGCAACCTGCCGCCGATCGAGGGCGGGCCGGCCGGCGACGGCGACCAGCCCTGGGCCGAGCTGCCGGTGATGGGCATGGGCGAGCACGTCATCGAGGACTACACCAGCCTGCGCCTGTCGCTGAAGGCCCACCCGCTGGCGCTGCTCCGCGACCACCTCCGCCCGCGCCGCCTGACCACGGCCAAGGGCATCTGGTCGACCCCACCCGGCAGCCGCATCGCCATCGCCGGCCTGGTCATCGTCCGCCAGCGCCCGGGCAGTGCGAAGGGCGTCATCTTCGCCACGCTCGAGGACGAGACGGGCTTCGCCAACATCATCGTCTGGCCCAAGGTCTTCGACCGCTACCGCCCGATCATCATGCGCTCGCGCCTGCTCGAGGCGAGAGGCCGCCTGCAACGCGAGGGCCGGGTCATCCACCTCGTCGCCGACACCGTCACCGACCTCACAGCAGAGCTGCACACCCTGCGCGACACCAGCCACGACCCCAAGGCCTTCGAAAACTCGCTCGACCAGGCGATGAGCCCCGCCGACGAGTTCAAGCGCGCCGTCCCGGATGCGCGGGATGCGATGCCCAAGGGGCGGAATTTTCACTAGCTGCGACGTTCGGCGACACGTTGGCGCCTCGTCGTCGCTGAGCTTGGCCGTTAGGCTGGTTCCGGATGAATCGACAGCACGGGTAGCCTCCCGCCATTGTGGACGGTCGGTTGCGAGCCGAATGACAACTGCTGACCGGGCACCGACACCGACCGCCATCAGCAGCAAAGCCAAAAGGACAGGAAAGCGTGGTCAAGATCCAGGAGCGTCGCACCACTCTTGCAAGACATACCATGGCTTATGTGCTGGCAGGCGGCCGTGGCTCGCGGCTCCTGGAATTGACGGACAAGCGCGTCAAGCCTGCGGTCTATTTCGGCGGCAAGAGCCGGATTATCGACTTTGCCCTCTCCAATGCCCTCAATTCGGGGATTCGCCGAATGGGTGTCGCAACGCAATACAAGGCCCACTCATTGATCCGGCATTTGCAGTATGGCTGGAGCTTCTTGCGACCGGAGCGGAACGAAGGAATGCACATCCTCCCGGCCTCACAACGTATCTCTGAAAACAGTTGGTACATGGGCACCGCAGACGCCGTTTTTCAGAATATCGACATCATCGAGAGTTACTGCCCGAAATACATGATCATCCTGGCCGGCGATCACATCTACAAGATGGATTACGAGCTGATGCTCGAGCAGCATGTGGCCTCGGGTGCCGATGTCACTGTGGGTTGTCTCGAGGTGCCGCGCATGGAAGCGACCGCCTTTGGCGTAATGCATGTCGACCAGGATGATCGCATCATTCAGTTCCTCGAGAAGCCCGCCGACCCGCCCGGCATGCCACAGAATCCCGAAATGGCCTTGGCCAGCATGGGCATCTATGTCTTCGAAACCAGGTTCTTGTTCGAGGAGTTGGTACGCGACGCCAATGATGCCGGATCATCCCACGATTTCGGCCATAACATCATTCCCTATTTGGTGACGAACGGAAAAGCGGTCGCCCACCGCTTTTCGAGCTCTTGCGTGACCAGCGGGGCCGAAGGCGGCACGGAGGCCTATTGGCGGGATGTCGGGACGATCGATGCCTATTGGCAGGCCAACATCGATCTCACGAACTTCACCCCTGATCTCGACCTCTATGATCGGGATTGGCCGATTTGGACCTATGCGCAAATCACGCCGCCCGCGAAATTCGTCCATGACGAAGACGGGCGGCGCGGCATGGCGGTCAGCTCGTTGATCTCAGGTGGATGTGTCGTCTCAGGCAGTCAGATCCATCAATCGCTCCTGTTCACAGGCGTCCATGCCCATTCCTACAGCCGGTTGCACCAAGTGGTGGCGCTGCCCGGCGCCGAGATCGGGCGAAGCGCCAGGCTGAGAAATGTGGTGATCGATCGTGATGTCATCATCCCGGAAGGTCTGGTCGTCGGCGAAGACCCAAAGGAAGATGCCCGCCGCTTCCGCCGAACCGAGAGCGGGGTTGTCCTGATTACCCAGCCGATGATCGACAAGCTGTCAGGCTAGATCGATCTGCAGGATGGATGGCCGTCGTTGCAGCTGCTGAGAGGTGGCGTCGATGCGTGCCAGGATGTACGCTCGAGTCACGTCTGCCGTCTTTCAGCGGGATAACGCCTCATGACCATCAAGACCGTTCCGACCCAGCCCTTCGGCGACCAGAAACCCGGCACGTCGGGCTTGCGCAAGAAGGTGGGCGTCTTTCAGACCCCGCATTACGTCGAGAACTTCGTTCAGTCGGTCTTCGATGCGCTGAGCGGGTTCGAGGGCAAGACGCTGGTCGTCGGCGGCGATGGGCGGTTCTTCAATCGCGAGGCCATCCAGACCATCTTGAAGATGGCGGCCGCCAACGGGTTCGGCCGCGTGCTGGTCGGGCAGGGCGGTATCCTGTCGACGCCGGCGGCGTCCTGCGTCATTCGCAAGCACGAGGCGTTCGGCGGCATCATCCTGTCGGCGAGCCACAATCCCGGCGGTCCGGACGGCGATTTCGGCATCAAGTACAATATCGGCAATGGTGGTCCGGCGCCGGAGAAGATCACCGATGCGATCTTCGCCAATAGCAAAGCGATAAGCGCCTACAAGATTCTCGATGTCGCCGATGTCGACCTGGACCAGGTCGGCAGCGCCAAGCTCGGTGAGATGGCCGTCGAGGTGATCGATCCGGTGAGCGACTATCAGTCATTGATGGAGAGCCTCTTCGACTTCAACCTCATGCGTGAGCTGTTCAGGGGTGGCTTCTGCATGCGCTTCGACGCCATGCATGCGGTGACCGGACCTTATGCCAGGGCCATCCTCGAAGGCGCGCTCGGCGCATCTACCGGAACGGTCGTCAATGGCGAGCCCAAGGAAGATTTCGGCGGCCATCACCCCGACCCCAATCTGGTCCATGCCAAAGAGCTCTATGATCTCATGATGAGCCCGGATGCCCCCGATTTCGGTGCGGCCTCCGACGGCGATGGCGATCGCAACCTGATCATCGGCAAGGGTGTGTTCGTCACGCCTTCCGACAGTCTGGCGATGCTCGCCGCCAACGCCCATCTGGCGCCGGGCTATACGAAGGGGCTCGCCGGCATCGCTCGGTCGATGCCGACCAGCCAGGCCGCCGACCGGGTGGCGAAGAAGCTCGGCATTCCGGCCTTCGAGACGCCCACGGGCTGGAAGTTCTTCGGCAATCTCCTCGATGCCGGCATGGCGACGATTTGCGGCGAGGAAAGCGCCGGCACGGGCTCCGACCATGTGCGCGAGAAGGATGGTCTTTGGGCAGTCCTCCTGTGGCTCAATATCCTGGCCGTCCGCCGCCAGTCCGTGAGCGATATCGTCGACGAGCACTGGCGCACTTATGGTCGCGACTACTATTCGCGCCATGACTACGAGGAGGTCGACGCCGAAGCCGCCCAGGAACTGATGCAAGGTTTGCGCTCCCGCCTGGCCGAGCTGCCCGGCACGACGCTGCAGGGGCAGACGATCAAGACGGCCGACGACTTCGCCTATCACGACCCGGTCGACGGCTCGGTGAGCGAGCACCAGGGCATCCGGATCGGCTTCGAGAGCGGCTCGAGGATCGTCTTTCGCCTGTCCGGCACCGGCACCGCCGGCGCCACGCTCAGGATCTACATCGAGCGCTTCGAGCCCGACCCCGCCCGCCACGGCCTGGCGACGCAAGACGCGCTCGCCGACCTGATCGCCGCCGCCGACGAGCTTGCCGGGGTCAAGAAGCACACCGGACGCGACGCACCGACGGTCATCACGTAGCGGCAACGCGCTGCGGCGCGCTAGCAGCTCCGTGGCGAGCACCTTGCCCGGGTTGAGGATGCCGTCCGGGTCGAGCGCCGCCTTCAGCCGCCGCATCAGCGCGATCTCGGCCTCGCTGCGGCAATGGCCGAGATAGGGCGCCTTGAGCGTGCCGAGGCCGTGCTCGGCGGTCACCGTGCCGCCATGCTCGCGCAGCACGTCGTAGACGAGGTCCTCGATGGCATGACCCGGATGCGGCTCGACGCCGGGTGTCGCGACCTGGAGGTGGATATTGCCGTCGCCGAGATGGCCGTAAAAGACGATGATGGCGTCGTCCCAGCGGGCCCGGAGTGCCGCGGCCAGGGCCTCGGTGCAGGCGCCGATCCGGACCAGCGGCAGGCCGAGATCGAACTCGGTCCGTTGGCCCATGAGGGCCGAAAACTCGGCTGTCGCATCACGCACCGCCCAGAACGCTTGGGCGTCCTCGTGGCTCTGCGCCACCGCCGCGTCCTCGATCACCCCGGCTTCGAGGCAGCCCTCCATGAAGCGCTCGAAGCGATCCGCGTCGGTTGCCGGATCGGCGCCCTGCGCCTCGATCAGGATGTACATGCCGTGCCGCCCCTGTAGTGGCGCGCGAATCCCGGCAACGCCGTCGACGATCAGATCGTAATACGCAGGCCACATGATCTCGAAGCTGGAGAGCAGGCCGGAAAGCTCAGCCCGCGCCCGGCCGAGAAACGCCACGGCGGAATCGAGATCGGCAAGCCCGCAATAGGCGGTGGCAGAGGAGACGGGCAGGGGCTCCAGCTTGAGCACGGCGCGGGTGACGACGCCGAGGCTGCCCTCGCTGCCGATGAAGAGCTGCTTCAGGTCGAACCCGGCATTGTTCTTCATCATGGTGTTGAGCATTTCGAGCACCGTGCCGTCGGCCAGCACCACCTCGAGGCCCAGCACCATCGCCCGTGTCATGCCGTAGCGCACCACCCGGTTGCCGCCGGCATTGGTCGCGATATTGCCGCCAATCGCACAAGAGCCGCGGGCGCCCAGATCGAGCGGGCAGAAGAACCCGGCATCGCGCGCTGCTGCCTGGACCACCTCCAATTGTGTGCCGGCCCAGACCGTCATGGTGGCAGCCGCCGGGTCGATGGCCTCGATGCCGACGAGCCGGTCGAGCGACAGTGCGATGTCGCCACGGCCCGGCACGGCACCGCCCGAGACGCCGGTGCGCCCGCCTTGCGGCACGACGCTCTGGCCACGGCTGTGGCAGATGCGCAGCGCCGCCGCCACGCCGGCGGTATCCCGGGGCCGGACCACCGCCAGCGGCGCCTGTGCCGGCACGACGCTCCAATCATGGCCGTGACGCTCCAAGAGTGTCGCATCGGTGGTCACGCAATCGCCGCCCAGCGCGTCGCGCAAGGCCTCGAGTATCGCCGTCATCCAAGCCTCCTCGATGGTCCAGCCGTTCTACGCGGGCCGCCATGTTCGCAAAAGCCCGGCGATTGACCCGGCGGTGGCCGCTCCTATGCTGCGCTGCAACTTCGCCTGTGGATCACGATGAACGGCTTTATCCAGCTCCTGCGCCAGCAAGCGCCCTTGCTCGGCTTCGGAGCCCTCTTCTGCTTCACGTCCAGCTTCGGCCAAACCTTCTTCATCGCCGTCTTCGGCGGCGCCATCCGCAGCGAGTTCGGCATCGGCCACGGCGCTTTCGGTGCGGCCTACTCGGCGGCGACCCTGGCGAGTGCGGTCACGCTGATCTGGCTCGGCAAGCTGGTCGACCGCATGGACGCCGGCCGGCTGGCCATCCTGGTCGTGGTCGGCCTGGCGCTCGCCGCACTCCTCATGAGCTTTGCCCAGGGCCTCGTCACGCTCGCCATCGCCTTCTACGGCCTGCGGCTGATGGGGCAGGGCATGGCCGGCCACATCGCGATCAGCACCATGGCCAAGCGCTTCGCCGCCGCTCGCGGCCGGGCGATCAGCATCGTCTCGCTGGGCATGCCGCTGAGCGAGATGGTCATGCCGCTGGTGGCGGTGCTGGCCCTCGAGCTCGGCTGGCGCTGGGGCTGGCGTGGCTTTGCCGCCTTTCTCGTCCTCGCCATCCTGCCAGCTCTCCTGGTCCTGCTCAGCCGTGCCGAGCGGCGGCCGGTGGTCGAGTCGCATGGACTGGGTGCGCCACCGCCACCGGTGCGCAGCCGGCGGCAAGGCGAGGTGCTCCGCGACGGGCGGTTCTGGCTGCTCCTGCCGGGTCTGCTCGGTGGCCCGGCGATCGTCACCGGGGTCTTCTTCCACCAGGTGCACATCGTTGCCGCCAAGGGCTGGTCCATGGCGCTCTTCGCCTCGAGCTTCACGGTCTATGCGGCGGGCTCGGTCACCGCCTCGCTGCTCAGCGGCTGGCTGGTCGACCGGCTCGGCGCCAGGCGGCCCTTGTTGGTCTTCCCGGCACTGCTCGCGCTCGGCTGCCTGGCGCTGGCGCTCGGCGACAGCCTCATCATGGGGCTCGTGATGATGCTGCTGTTCGGCGTCGTTGGCGGCGGCCAATCGACCACGGTGAACGCGCTCTGGGCCGAGCTCTACGGCACCGCCCATATCGGTGCCATCCGCTCGTTCGCCATGGCGGTCATGGTCTTCGGCTCGGCCCTCTCACCGATCCTCTTCGGGGTACTCTTCGATGCGGGCGTGTCCGTCGAGGCGCTGGTGCTCGGCTGTGCTGTCTATGTCGGCCTATCCGGCCTGCTCTTCATCCCAGCGCTCAGACCCCAGCCTCAGGCCGAGCCGGCGCTCTGAAGCACCTCGACGATCTGCGGGTAGAGCCCGCCATTGGCCACGACCACCGTCCCCTCGGCCAGCAGGTCCTCGCCGCCCTCGAGCAGCCCGATCCGGCCGCCCGCCTCGCGCACCAGGAGGATGCCGGCGGCGATGTCCCAGGGCTTGAGCCCGTACTCCCAAAATGCGTCCTGACGGCCAGCCGCGATCCAGGCGAGATCGAGCGATGCCGTGCCCAGGCGTCGCAAGCCCGCGACCTGATCGGCCATGGCGTTCATCTGCGCGGTGAAGCCCTTCTCACGACCCTTCCAGGTCTGCACGGGCAGGCCGCAACCGACCAGCGCCTGGTCGAGCGACGTCCGGGCCGAGACGCGCAGCCGGCGGTCGTTGACATAGGCGCCGCTGCCCTTGTCCGCCCAGAACAGCTCGTCGCGGATTGGATCGAAGACGACGGCCGCCGTCACCTCGCCGAACTGCTCGAGCCCGACCGAGATGGCCCAGTGCGGCAGGCCGTGGAGAAAGTTGGTGGTGCCATCCAGAGGATCGACGATCCAGCGGTTCTGCGGCTGCGAGCCCACCACCTCGCCGGACTCCTCCATCAGGAAGCCGAATTCGGGGCGCGCGCGCTTGAGCTCGTCCTTGAGGATCTGCTCGGCCCGGCGATCGGCATTGGAGACGAAGTCGGCCGGGCCCTTGCGGCTCACCTGGAGCTGCTCGACCTCACCGAAATCGCGAATCAGCCCGCGGGCCGCGCGGGTGACGGCACGGATCATCATCTCGACATTAGCGGAGCGTCTGGCCATCAGGACATGTTTCCAGTCAGTCCTTGGCCCGCTCGACGTAGCTGCTGTCGGCGGTGTTGACGACCACCCGCGTGCCCGTCCCGACATGCGGCGGCACCATCACCCGGATGCCGTTATCGAGGATGGCGGGCTTGTAGGAGGCGGCCGCCGTCTGGCCCTTGACGACTGGGTCGGCCTCGACGATCTCGCAGATCACCGTCTCGGGCAGGCTCAGGGACAAGGACCGGCCCTCGTAGCTCTGCACGGTGACGATCATGCCTTCCTGGAGAAAGACCAGCCCGTCGCCGACCAGCTCCTTGGGCAGTGCTACCTGCTCGAAGCTCTCCTGGTTCATGAAGTGCAGCTGGTCGTCGTCGCCGTAGAGAAACTGGTAGTCCGTCTCGTCGAGCCGCACCCGCTCGATGGTGTCGGCGGTGCGCAGGCGCTCGTTGAGCTTGGTCGGATGATCGACGCCCTTGAGCTCCACCTGCAGGTAGGCGGGGCCCTTGCCGGGCTTGACGTGCTCGGTCTTGACCACCCGCCAGAGCTTGGCTTGGTGCTCGAGCACCTGGCCCGGCCGCACATCGTTGACACTGATCTTCATGGTCTACCTCTGTTGTCCCACGGCTTGCGCCGCAAACGGCGCCGCGAGCAGGGCCAACTGACCCTCGTCACCATCCGTCGCCGGCAAAATGAAATCCGCTCCAGCCTCGATCAGCCGCTCGATGTCCGGGATCGAGAGCTGCCCGGCCGCAACCCCCGGCAGGACCGCCACATCGGCCCACCAGGCGACCTGCTCGACCAGCGCGTCGATGCCGTCTACTGGCGGTGCGCCGATGCTGCCGAACAGCACATAGTCGGCGCCATCCTCGCCCGCAACCATGGCGTCGTGCCGGGTGGCGCCGCAGACGGCCCCGATGAGCTCGCCCCGATCCAGCCGGCCACGCACCGCCTGGACCTCGCCTGGGCGATTGAGCAGCACGCCATCCGCCCGGAGCCGGCGGACGAGATCCGGCCGATCGAGCAGGAAGGCTGCCCGCCCGGCCCGATGCGCCGCTTCGATCTGTGCAGCTGCAGCCGCTTCCTCGCCGACCTCGAGGACCAGTCCGGCCACGGCCGGCTCGGCCAAAGCCGGCCCCGGGGCGTCGCCCGGGGCCAGCCTGACCAGAAGCCGGCAAGGTGCGTCGGTAGGGTCGATCCAGTTGCCGTCCGAATACGACCGGTCGCTCACGCCTCGTTCTTGTAGATCTTGATGATCGAGTCGAGCAGCGCCATCGCCTCGGGCTTGGACCGCTGGAAGCTGTTGCGGCCGACGATCGAGCCGGCACCGCCACCGTCGCGGATCTGCTTGATCTCGGCGAGCAGCCCGTCCGTGTCCTTCGGATCGCCGCCCGAGAAGACGACCAGCCGCTTGCCGTTGAAGCAGCACTGCATGACGTGCGCGATGCGGTCCTTCAGGGTCTCCATCGGCACGTTCTCGTAAGCGCCCTTGGCCGCGGCCAGATCGACGCCGGCCTTGGGCGGCTTGACCTTGATGATGGTGGCGCCCAGGAGCGCTGCCATGTGCGCCGCATAAGCCACGATATCGAGCGCGGTCTCACCCTCCTTGGTGACGTTGCCGCCGCGCGGATAAGCCCAGAGCACGGAGATGAGGCCGTTCGCCTTGGCCTCGGCCGAGATCTCGCGGAACTCCTCCATCATGCCGTAATTGACGTCGGAGCCCGGATAGATGGTGAAGCCGACACCGACGCAGCCGATGCGCAGCGCATCCTTGACCGAGCCGGTGATCGCCTGGTCACCGACGCCGGCATGCAGGCTGTTGGCGCTGTTCACCTTCAAGATGGTCGGGATCTGCCCGGCGAAGGTGTCCGCACCCTGCTCGAGCGGGCCGAGCGGCGCCGCATAGCCCGAAAGCCCCGCATCGATGGCGAGCTGGTAGAGATAATGCGGGTCGTAGGCGGCCGGGTTCTTCTCGAAGCAACGGGCCGGCCCGTGCTCGTAGCCCTGGTCGACCGGCAGGATGACGAGCTTGCCGGTCCCGGCAAGACGTCCCTGCATCAGCAGCCGATAGAGATTGGTCTTGGTGCCGGGGTTCTCGCCCTCGTACCAGCCGAGAATAGTCTTTACGCGCTCGCTCATCTTCCCATCCCTCTGTAGTGCCCAAAAGTTGCGGTGCTTATGGCACAAGCCAGCCTGCCGCACCAAGGTCCGGCGGTGAATTCCTGATGGATTCACGGCATCTCATGCGGCTGCAGCGCCAACAGACGCTTGCCATCCCCGGCCAGCACATGGATCGGACCGGTGTGCTCGCCCAGAACCTCAGCGTCCTGCTGCCGCGCGATGTCCTGCAGCCGTGCGAGCACCATAGCACCGGTCTCGCCGCCGACCGCGGGGCGGACGACGATCCGCCGCAGGCCGAGCCGCAAGGACTCCAGCGCCAACCCCACCTGATCGTCGCAGTCCGCGGTGATCTGTCGGCCGAGCAGCGCCTCGATCGCCTTGATGAAGGCCGGCCCGCCGATCCCGGCCAGCATCACCAGCTCGACCTCGATCCCCTGCTCGGTGGCCAAGGCCAGCGCCGCCTCGGCCTCGAAGCGGTGCTGGACCAGGACCGCGAGGGCCGCCTCGCTCAGCTCGCCTCGAGCGCCGCCACGCCCGGCAGCGTCTTGCCCTCGAGCCATTCGAGGAAGGCACCGCCCGCCGTCGAGACGTAGGAGAATTTCTCCAGCACGCCGGCATGGGCGAGGGCGGCCACCGTATCGCCGCCACCGGCCACGGTCTTCAGCTTGCCCTGCTGGGTGAGCACGGCCGCCGCCTTGGCGACATCGGTCGTGCCGGCATCGAAGGGCGGCACCTCGAACGCGCCCATCGGCCCGTTCCAGAGCAGCACCTTCACGGTCTCGAGCTTGTCCTTGATGTTGATCACCGAGGCCGGGCCGACGTCGAGGATCATCTCGGCCTCGCCGACCTCCGAAACCTTGGTGGTGCGGCACTCGGCATTGGGCTCGAAGACCTCGGCCACCACGCCGTCCATGGGCAGCACGATCTCGACCCCCTTGGCCTCGGCCTTGGCCATGATCGCGCGCGCCTCGCCCAGGAGATCGGGCTCGGAGAGCGACTTGCCGATGCCGTAGCCTTGTGCGGCGAGGAAGGTGTTCGCCATGGCACCACCGATGATCAGCTTGTCGACCTTGTCCAGGAGCTCGCCCAGCACCTGCAGCTTGGACGAGATCTTGGCCCCGCCGATCAGCGCGGCTGCCGGCCGCTCGCCGCCACCCAAGGCTGCCTGAAGCGCTTCCAGCTCGGCCTGCATCAACCGCCCGGCATAGGCCGGCAAATGCTCGGGAATGCCGGTGACGCTGGCATGCGAGCGGTGCGAGCAGGAGAACGCGTCGTTGACATAAGCGTCGCCGAGCTCGGCCAGGCCCTTGGCGAAGGCCGGGTCGTTCTTCTCCTCGCCGGAATGGAAGCGCAGATTCTCGAGCAGCAGCATGCCGCCCTCAGGCAGTGCCTCGACCGCCTTCCTGGCCGCGTCGCCGACGCAATCATCGGCAAACGCGACATCGACGCCGAGCGTCTGGCCCAAGGCCTTGGCCACCGGCTGAAGCGACATCGAGGTCTCGACCCGACCCTTGGGCCGGCCGAAATGCGAGAGCACGATTACCTTGGCGCCGGCATCGGCGAGCTGCTTGAGCGTGGTCGCTGCGCGCTCGATCCGCGTCGCATCGGTCACCTCGCCGTCCTGCATGGGCACGTTGAAATCGACCCGCACCAGAACACGCTTGCCCTTGGCGTCGAGCGCATCGAGCGTCTTGAAAGTCACTTGCTTCCTCTCCCCAGGCATGGACATCGAGCATCTATCACAGCCGTGCTGCACCGCAAAGTGGCAGCCGGGGCGGCAGCTCGACGCTAGCTCGACAGTGTCGCCTCCAACAGCCGCTCCAGCTCGCCCGTTCCCTCGCACACCCGCTCGAACCAGACATTGTTCACCCGATTGAGGTAGCGGCCGGAATAGCGCGTGCTCCAGCTGACATCGGTGCCGGCCGCGGCCGGCGCGAAGCGGACGCTCGCCATCGCCCGGCGCTCCTGCACCTGGGTGAACTTTCGTCGGCCATCGCCGCTGCCGTCCCGCACATTGACCGGCAGGCATTGGGCGAACTCCGGGTCGCTCGAGATGGCGGTCAGGCCTCCCGGCACCTGCTCAACCGCAAATCCCCGCTCCTCGAGGGTTGCAGCGAGCCGCGCCTGGGCGGCGTCTGCCGCGAGGCTGCTCGACACACCGCTCGGCGGCGGCGGTCCCGCCGGCGCACAAGCCGCGAGCATCACCGCCAACACCAGCCCGATACCCAGGTGCCTGATCATCCGATGTCTCCAGGCTTGCATGGCCGGCGCCAGCTGCCGACCGTCCATCCGGCAAGGTAGTGCGCGATGGGCGCGCCGAAAGCCCTTGGCTGCCGACCCTTGACGCCGCGTCCGATGTCTGCCTTTCGACAACCGGCAACCAGGCCGAGAAACCAGGGAGAGTTCACACCATGCGCCACGATGTCAGCGTCGTCGGTCTCTACATCCTCGACGTTCTGGGCCGGCCGGTGAGCCGCATCCCCGAGCGCGGCAATGTCGACTTCATCGAGGAGATCAGGCTCACCGTGGCCGGCACCGCCGGCGGCACGGTGATCGATGCGGCCAAGCTCGGGCTGAATTGCCTGGCGGTGGGTGCCGTCGGCGACGACGAGAAGGCCGATTTCGTGCTCATGACCATGGACAAGCACGGCATCGACACCAGCCTCATGCAGCGCCTGGCGGGCGTGCCGACCTCGGCCACCATCCTCAACATCCGCCCCAATGGCGAGCGCCCGGCGCTGCACCAGCGCGGCGCCTCGGACCATTTCACCATTCCGGCCGCGGACCACGCGCAGATCTTCGACGCCCGCTTCGTCCATCTCGGCGGCACGGGCCTCCTGGCGAAGCTCGACGGCGAGCCGAGCCGCGCCTTCCTCGAGGCCGCCAAGAAAGCCGGCTGCACCACCACCTTCGATCTCATCGCCACCAACGAAGAGACCATCCAGATCGTCGAGCCGCTCTTGCCCTTCATCGACTACTTCATGCCATCGGTGGAGGAGGCCCGCGACCTCTCCGGCCAGAGCGACGCGAAGGACTGCGCCCGCTTCTTCCGCGATCGCGGCGTGCCCAACGTGGTGCTCACCATGGGCGGGGAGGGCTCGCTCATCGCCCACGCCGACGGCTTCATCACCATCCCGCCTTTGCCGCTCGACGTGGTCGACACCACCGGCTGCGGCGACGCCTACGACGCCGGCTTCATCGCCGCCCTCAACCAGGACTGGGACCTCGAAACCTGCGGCCGCTTCGCCACCGCCGCCGCGTCGCTCGTCGCCACCGGCCTCGGCTCGGATGCCGGCATCGAGAGCTTCGAGCAGACGGAGGAGGTGATGCGACGGGGAGCCGTGCTTCCTGGGTGATCGGACTTCACCGCAGCGGCGCAAGCGAGCCCGCATCGCTTGCTTCATGCCTCCGATGGGGGCACCGTGGGCATCGATCCAGCGCTAGCTGGCTCGTATCGGCTTGAACGAAAAATCGATATCGATTGAGACTGATTTGAGCGAACCGTCCCCGGAAAAAAACCCCGCACACGTGGAGCTGGACCCCAAGCACGAAGACGCGACCGTGCGGTTCTGCAACCGTGTGCTCCGGCAAGGCGTCCGCGTCATGTCGGTGCTCATGCTCGTCATCATCTTGTTTGCGATCGTCGACGCGGCGTTCACAACCTATCAGAAGCTCATTGCCCCGCCCGTCTTCATCTTGGAGGTAAGCGATCTTCTGTCAGTATTCAGCGCGGTTCTGGTCGTTCTGATCGCCATCGAGATTTACAGCAATATCACCCTCTACCTGACGGCGGATGTCATCCACGTAAAGCTGGTCGTCGCAACCGCACTCATGGCGGTCGCGAGAAAGGTGATCACGCTGGACGACAAGGCCCTCGATGCGCAGTACTTCTACGGCTATGGCGTGCTCGCCCTTGCTCTCGGGCTGACCTACTGGCTGTTGGCAAAGAAAGCCTAGAGGCTGACGGCCTCGTCGAACGCCATGGAAGCCGTTCCGAGCGCATAGTCGCTGCCAACGACCAAGGCTGGGACACCCCGGTCAATCCGCCGATAGCGTGAGGGCAGATAACACTCTCAGGGCGCTCCTGAAGAGCGCATGGCGACAAAGACATCAATGTGTGGGTAAGGACGGTGGTGCCGCAAGAGGGACTCGAACCCCCGACCCCATCATTACGAATGATGTGCTCTACCAGCTGAGCTATTGCGGCGCCGTGCGGCCGTGGCCGATGCAGGGGCTGATAGCCCGGCTCGGTCCACGACCGCAAGACCAAAAGCTCAGGGCGTGCCGGGGGCCGTCTTGATGGCAGCCTCGATCGGCGGCGGCGCCTTCATGCCGGCACCGGTCGAGCCGGCTGGCCCCTGCGAGCCGCGACGCGCTTCGCCGCCCGCCTCGACGTCGTCGGCGGGTGCCGCGGTGCCGTCGATGGTCTTGGCCGTGCCGTTGCCGCCGGGTGCCGCTTCCGCCTTGTCGTGGACCAGGGTTGCGGCCGGGCGCTGCTCGCCGCGGAGCATCGGCGCCAGCTTCGGTGGGCTGTCCCAGTGCACCGAGTCGAACCGGCCGGACGGGCCGAACAGCTGCCAGGTGGCCAGGACCTCGCCGGTGTCGTCGCAGACCCAGCACTTGTCCGGCGGGGCGTCGGCGGCCTTGGCCAGCCAGTCGCGCGCCTTGGCGTCTCCCCCACCCGATGCCCGCTCATATTCGGCATAGAGCCGGTAGAGGCCGGCCGTGGGCTCGAGCCCGAGCGCCAGGTCGAGATGCCGCTTGGCGTTGTCCCAATGCCGCGCGTTCATCGCCAGCTCGGCCATCATCATCTGCGATATCAGATGGTTGGGGCGCTGCTTGGCCAGCCGGCCGCAACGGGTCAACCGCTCGACGGCGCTCTCCTCGGGCACCAAATCGGCAAAGGCGCGGGCCAGGTCGGGGTGCGGCTCCAGCGCCCAGCAATCCTCGATGACCCGACGGGCGGCGCGGATCTTGCCCAGCGACCGCGCGGCTTCCGCAGCCGCCACAGCTGCCGGCGCAAAGGCAGGGACGAGCCCCGACGCCTTGCGACCGCTTTCCAGGGCTTCCTTGCCTTTGCCCTCCTCGAGCGCGTCCAGCGTGATCATGTGCTTCATCAGCCCCCGCCGTCGGGTCGCCTCCGGGGCGGTGACCAGCTTCTCGCGCGCCAGATCGTCGACGATGGCGAGTGCGGTCGACCACTCGTTGTTGCGGGTGAGCAGATCGAAGTAGGTGGTCAGCACCCATGACGTGTTCGGGCTGCGCTGATAGGCCCGTCGGGCCAAGGTCAGCGCTTCTTGCTGGTCACCGCGCTTGACGGCGTCGGCAAGCAGGCCGCGCACGCCCAGGAACTCGGTCTGCGGCCGCTTCAGCATCTGCTGGAACTTGACCTGGGCCACGTCCTCCTTGCCCTCGAGCTGGGCGGTCTGGGCGGACAGCAGCAGCGTCGCAGCACTCGAATCGAGCAGCTTCTCGGCCTGCTTGTTGTGCACCCGCGCCCCGGCCACGTCGCCGGCAGCCGCCGCGATCAGGCCGTAGGTCAGCTCCTGGTAGCCCCGCAACCGCCGGTTCTCGGCGTTGGCGGCGCGCAGCCGTCGCGGCTGGCTGACGAGCCAGTGCCAGACCTGGTAGACCACGATGCAGGCAACGGTGAACGCCGCCAGGATGGCTAATGCGATGCCGATCGGGAACACGAACTCGCGCTCCACCAGGCTGAGCGTGACCTGGCCTGGATGGTTGGCGAAGAACACCGCGACCCAAGCGAGGACGGCGGCGACGATGAGAAAAGCGATGAGCCTGAGCATGTTTGAATGACCTCGGCGCCGCGTCGCCGTCAGTTGACCGTCGCGGTGAGGAGTTCGCGAATGTGCGTGTCGAGCTGCGACTGCGCCGTGACGGCGGTCTGTCGTGCCTTGGCGTCGACGAGCCACGCCTCGGCGGCGGCAGGATCGATGCCGCCCTCGATGGCCGCAGCCTCCTCGACGGTGGCGATGGCCCGAGCGAGGTCGCCCGCGCTCAACGCCTCGTCAGCAGCGAGCAGATCGCCCGTCGCCACATCCGTGCCGGTATCTTTGGCGCGCACGGCGACCAGATCGGTGAGATTGTCGACCGTCTGGCCGAGCCACTCGTAGCCGGCGATATCTTCCGTCGTATCGGTCTCGGCCACCGCTTCGAGAGACTGCCTGAGCGCCTGCACCGTCGGCACGCCGCTCTCGGCGAAGGGCTGCAGCTCGCTCAACGTCTGGTCGAGCTCGGTGTCGCCCGCCGACATCTCGACCAACCGGCCCAGCGGCTCGGCGAAGGGCGAGCCATCGGCGATCGACCGGTCGATGTCACGGGCCAGGAGTGCTGCTGCTGCGGCACG
The DNA here is from genome assembly GCA_942491185.1 of uncultured Alphaproteobacteria bacterium. Classification (GTDB taxonomy): domain Bacteria; phylum Pseudomonadota; class Alphaproteobacteria; order Geminicoccales; family Geminicoccaceae; genus SLRI01. The sequence continues at coordinate 236,871 of CALOAB010000026.1, forward strand.
CTTCTCCGCCCCGGCCAACGCGTCCACTTGACTTTGCATCGCCGCGACCGTGTCCGTCGCCGACTGGATCGTGCCCTGCACCGTCGCCAGCTCGGCGGCGAGCGCCGCCTTGGCGTCGGCAATCTCGGCAGACGCTGCCGCGCCGACATTCGCGGTCTGCTCCGCCTGGCCGGCCAGCTGCTCCTCGAGTGTCGCCACGGCTGCGGCGCGCGCATCATCGAGCCGCTGCGCCTCGCTGGTCAGCTGCGCCTGCAGCTCGGTGAGTGTGGTGCCCAGGCTCGCCAGCTGCTCGCCCTGCTCGGCCGGGTCGAAAGCTGCCGCCGCCGCTGTCAGGGTCGCCACCTCGCCGGAAACCGTCTCGAGCTGCTCGGCGACGGCCGCGATCGCCGCACCGTCGCTCGACGGCACCTCGGCCACCGCTGCCTCGACGGCGCTCTGCACCGTGGGCTCGAGCGTGCTCGACAGGGCTTGCAGATCGTCCACCGAGGCCTCGACGCTGGCCAGACGCGATGCCGACTCCGGCGCCAGAGGCGGCGGTCCCATCAGCATCGGGCCGCCAAAGGTCGCGAGCGCCGCACCGACCACGCCACCGACCAGGCCGGCAACATAGCCGCCACCGCTCTTCGCCGGCGGAGGTGCTGGAGGCGGCGGGGGCGGGGTGCTGCGCGCTCCACTGCTGCCGCCACCACCGCTGCTCGATGGGCCGCCAGATGAGCCAGAGCCGCTGCCGCCGGATGGCGGCCGGCCGCCCGAAGCGGGCGTCGAGCCGCCGGGCTTGGCGCTGGCGCTCGACGCAGCGGCCGGGCTGGCGCTCGCGGGAGGCCGATTGACCTGCGGAATGCCCGTCGCAGCCGGGCTCGGCGGTGTCGTGCCGGTGCTACCAGCTGCTGCAGGACCGCCAGTGGAAGGCTTGCCGCCAGCTGCGGCCTGACCGGCGGTGGCCGGGCCGGGTGTCGGCTCCTTGGGCGGTGGCCCGCTCTGGGGCGATGGCGACGCCTGCTTGGGCTTGTTGCCCTGATCAGCGCCAGGCGGCCGCTTCTCGCCCGGCCGCTGCGTCCCCTTGGACGGATTGCTCGGTCGGCCTTGCGACATCGACGGTGCTCTCCCCAAAAACCGGCAAGCCGAACGCACGAGAGCGCCGGCGCGAATCTGGCGGTCAGTCGCACCTGTCGCCGGAACCAGTCCCGGCGCGTCGGTCGCCAACGTCTCCACCCTGTTGCAAATGGGCTACCACCTTCACCCTGCGGCTTCAAGGCGATCGATCAGCGCCGCGACCTCTGGTGTGGCGGCAACCCGCACGGCCCGCCACGGCAAGCCGCCCAGTGGCTCGGCAACTGCCTCGCTCAACGCCAAGGCAACAAGCGGAAAGAGCAAGGGTTCCATGGCCGCGCGTTCGATCTGTCGACGCCAGGTCGCGGCATGCGCCGGCGAGAAGAAAGCGACGGCGTCGAGTTCCTGCCGCTCGAGCAGCGTGATCGTCGGCGCGGCGAGCCACGGCACCGGCCGCGCCGCGTAGACGACCCGGCGCTCGAAGGCGAAGCCCATGGCGCGCGCCGCACCAGCGAGGTCGCCGCGCACCTCGGCACCGGCCAGATGCAGCAGCCTTGCGCCGGCGGCAGGCCCGTCAGCGCTGCCCAAGAGGCGGGCGAGGCTGCGCCAGTCGCCTCGAGCCGTGTGCACGACCGTGGCCCCGGCCGCCCGCGCGGCTCGTGCCGTGGCGTCGCCCACCGCATAGACCGGCAGCGCCGCGAGGCCGCCGAGCGCCTTGGCCCCATTGGCGCTGGTCAGCAGCACGGCATCGACATCGCCCACGGCCGGCAAGGCGGCGCGCACGGGCTCGATCCGCGCCACCGGCGCCTTGTGCGCCACATGGCCTCGGGCGGCGAGCAAGGCTGCTGTCGCCGTGGCCTGCGGCTCCGGGCGGGTGACCAGGACGCGCATCCTCAGGGCTCCCCGCCAGCACCAGCTAGTGCACGAAGAAGCCGGGCCCGCCGCGTGCCTTGAGCTTCTGGCCGAGCACGTCGCCGAGCGCTGGGCCGTCCTGGACATGCGCCTCGCCGGTCTCGTGATGCACCTCGCTGCCGTCCGGCCGGGCGATCAGCACCGACAGCATCAGCTTCTCGCCATCGAGCCCGGCGAGCCCGGCAATGGGTGTCCGACACGAGCCGTCGAGGGCGGCGAGCGCTGCCCGCTCGGCATCGACGCAGGCCTTGGTGGCGAGGCAGCCGATGGCGCCCAGGAGCTCGAGCATGGCGTCGTCGTCGGCCCGGCACTCGATGCCCACGGCCCCCTGGGCGATCGCCGGCAGCATCTCGTCGATGCCGAGCACGACCGAGGCCCGCTCGGCCATGCCCAGCCGCTTGAGCCCGGCCAGCGCCAGGAGCGTGCCGTCGAAGAGGCCTTCCTCGATCCGCTTGAGCCGGGTGCCCACCTGGCCACGCAGCGTGTCGATGACCAGATCGGGCCGCTTGGCCTTGAGCTGCGCCATCCGCCGGAGCGACGCCGTGCCGATCCTCGCACCCTGGGGCAGGGCCGCGACCGAGCCGCATGAAGCGGCCAGGGCCTCGCCCAGGATCAGCACGTCGCGCGGGTCCTCGCGCGGCAGCATGGCCGGGATGACGAGGCCGTCGGGGAGCTGCGTCGGCATGTCCTTCATCGAGTGGACCGCCAGGTCGATGCGGCCGTCGAGCAGCGCCTCCTCGATCTCCTTGGTAAAGAGGCCCTTGCCGCCGATCTCGCTGAGTGGCCGGTCGAGCACGTGATCGCCCGTGGTCTTGATCACCACGATCTCGGTCATCTCGAGCGGCACCGCCAAGCCTGCCGGCTGCGCCTTCGCCAATGCCTCCCGGGTCATCTCGGCCTGGGCTAGCGCCAGCGGGGAGCCGCGCGTGCCGATCTTGAGCTTGCCTCTTTGTTTCATGCTGTCCATCACGTGCCTGCGTATGCCTGCCGCCCCTGTAGCGCGTTTCCAGCAATGCGAAAACGCGCCGCAGCGCCACACGCCCTCGGCGCTGGGGCGGCCGACGCGAAGGAGACGATACCCGCCCATGCCGATCGTGCTCGGCATCGAGACCAGCTGTGACGAGACCGCTGTCGCCCTTGTCGACGACCAGCGGCGGGTGCTGGCGCACGTCCTCTTCAGCCAGGTCGACGAGCACCAGCTCTATGGCGGCGTCGTCCCGGAGATCGCGGCCCGCGCCCATCTGCAGCGGCTCGACCGGCTGATCCGCCAGGCCATGGACGAGGCCGGGCTCGACTTCGCCGACCTCGATGCCGTCGCCGTCACCGCCGGCCCGGGCCTGATCGGCGGGCTGATGGTGGGCGTCGTCACCGCCAAGATGATCTGCATGGCCGCCAACCGGCCATTCGTGGCGGTCAACCACCTCGAGGCCCACGCGCTCACCGCCCGTTTCACCGACGCGCTGGATTTCCCCTACACCCTGCTGCTGGTCTCGGGCGGCCACTGCCAGCTCCAGGTGGTGGCCGGCGTTGGCGACTACCGGCGGCTGGGTGCCACCATCGACGACGCGGTGGGCGAGGCCTTCGACAAGGTGGCGAAGATGCTGGGCCTCGGCCATCCGGGCGGCCCCCTGGTCGAGCAGGCTGCCGCTGGCGGCGATCCCACCCGCTTCGCCCTGCCGCGGCCGCTGACCAACCAGAAATCCGCCAATTTCTCCTTCTCCGGCCTGAAGACCGCGGTCCGCCAGACCATCTTGGCCTCCAGCCCGGACGATCCCACCTTCGTCCGCGACCTGGCAGCTAGCTTCCAGGCCGCCGTCGCCGACTGCTTGGCCGATCGCACTCGAAACGCGCTGCAGATGCAGGACAACGACCCAGCGTCGCGAACCCTGGTCATCGCGGGCGGCGTCGCCGCCAATCAGGCCATCCGAACGCGCCTCGCCGAGGTCGCCGATACGGCCGGCGCCCGACTCGTCCTGCCGCCTCCTTCACTTTGCACCGACAACGGCATTATGGTCGCCTGGGCCGGCATCGAACGCTTGGCCCTGGGACTCACCGACGGCCTCGACGCCGCGGCCCGCCCTCGCTGGCCGCTGGATGCCACGGCCGAGAAGCTGCCGGGGGCAGGGGTCAAGGCATGAGCCGCCCTCGGCCTCGGCACGACCTCAGCTGAAGAGGCACCATGCGCAAGATCACGCTGATCCAGGGCCACCCCGACCCCGCCGGCGGCCATCTCGACCATGCGCTGGCCGACGCCTATGCGGCGGGCGCCGTGGCCGCGGGGCACGCGCTCCGGCGCGTCGAGATCGCATCGCTCGACTTCCCGCTGCTGCGCAACAAGCGCGACTTCGAGCACGGGCCCACACCTCCGGCGCTCGAACCCGCTCAGGCCGCGATCGCCTGGGCCGACCACCTCGTCTTCGTCTACCCGATCTGGCTCGGCGACATGCCGGCGCTGATGAAAGGCTTTCTCGAGCAAACCCTGCGGCCGGGCTTCGCCTTCGACTATCTGGACGGCGGCGAGGTCGAGATGAAGCTGAAGGGCCGCTCCGCCCGGCTGGTCGTCACCATGGGCATGCCGGCCATCGCCTATCGCTGGTACTACGGCGGCCACAGCGTCAGGAGCTTCAAGCGCAGCATCCTGAAGTTCGTTGGCATCACACCGGTCGCGACCAGCCTCTACGGCATGGCCGAGGCCACGAGCAACGTCACCCGCGACAGCTGGCTCGACGAGCAGCACGAGCTCGGCAAGGCGGGGAGCTGAGGCTCAGCTTTCCTGGCCGTTCAGCCGCAACCCCGCCCGCGGCCAGTCCATCGCCACCAGGCGGCCGCTCTGCGAGAGCGTGATGTAGGCTGTTTTCATATCCGCGCCGCCGAAGCAGATATTGGTGGTGTAGCGGTCCGGCATGGCCACGAAATCGACGAGGTCACCCGCCGGCGAGATCACGCTGATGCCGCCATTGATCAAGGTCGCGACGCAGATGTTGCCGTTTGCCTCGACCGCGAGGCTGTCGAACCGCTCGTAAGAGTTGCCCGCCGTGTAGACCAGCCGCCCGCCATGCGGGCTGGGCCAGGGCTGCTTGCGGATACGCCCCGGTGCTTCCAGGTCGAACGCCCAGAGCCGGCCGCCCTCGGTCTCGGCGACGTAGAGCACGCTCTCGTCCGGCGAGAGGCCGATGCCGTTCGCGGTGAGGAAGGGATGCGCCGCCTCGATGATGGCGCTGCCGTCGGCCGCCGCATAGTAGACGCCGCCATAGTCGAGATCGCGCGCCCGCCGCTTGCCGAGATCGGTGAACCAGATGCCGCCCTCTCGATCCACGACCAGATCGTTCGGCCCGCGCAAGCCCAGCCCGTTGCCGTTCTCGGTGTAGAGCACCTGCACCGCACCCGTCCGCCGATCCACCCGCTCCAACCGGCCGCCCGAGTAGTCCGCGGCCTGCACCGTCGGCCGCACGCCATCCGCATCCTCGTGAAACGCGAACCCGCCATTATTGGTGACGTAGAAGGCGCCATCCGGCCCCAACGCCAGGCCATTCGGCCCGCCGCCCGGCTCGGCCAGGACCCGCTTGCTGCCATCCGCAGCCACCAGCGTCACCGTCCGCCGGGCGATCTCGACCAGCGCCACCGAGCCGTCGGCAAGCGCCACTGGCCCTTCCGGAAACAGCAGCCCATCGGTCAACTCACGCATGCGCGATGCCTCGATCGACGGTCGGCCAGCCCATCACCGCTCATGACGGCGGCGATGCCTCGTCGAATGTCGGCCAATGCTCTGGGAACGTCACCCAATCGTGCTTCTCCTTGAGCCAGATGACGCGCATCGGCTCGGCCACCTCGGTGGTGAGGCAACCCAGCGCCACGCCCAGATGGTCGGGCCGCAGCTCCAGCGACCAAAACAGGTTGGTGCCGCATTCGGGGCAGAAATGGTTGCTGAGCTGCCGCCCCGACTCGGTCGAGCGGCTCCATGTCTTGTGCTCGCCGTGGATGGACACGACGGTCTTGGGGAAATAGGCACCGACCCCGTAGGCCGCGCCTGTGCGCTTCTGGCAGGCCCGGCAACAGCAGGCGACGACGAAGTCGGGATCGCCATTCATCTCGAGCTCGAGCGCGCCGCACTGGCAGCTGGCATGGTGCTTCATGGTTCGGCGCTCCCTCGTCGATCCAGCCTCCGCCGCTTGGCCGTGACTGCCGCAAACGACGTACACCGCCGGGCCGGCCAGGGGAATGCACTCGGCGAGCCGGCCAGTTCGTAGCAGGCTGACGGCCGCCGCTCACCCACCGTCGAGCAGCCGGGCGAGGTCCGCCTCGGCGCGGGCCTGCCAGGCCAGGCTGCGTTGACCATCCGCCACCGCGATCGACTGGCGCAAGGCCGCCAGCGCCTCGTTGTTCCGGCCCATCGCGCTTAGGACGATGCCCCGCCAGCGCAGCGTCTCGGGCTCGTAGAAGCGCTGCTCGGTCTGCTCGATCAGCTGGCGGCTTTCGTCGAGAACGGCCAGTGCGGCAACGTGATCGCCGTCCAGATGGTGTGCCTCGGCCAGGCTGAGCTTGAAGAACGGCACGTGCTGCAGGCCGCCGGTGCTGACGAAGCCGTCGATGCCGCTGCGCAGCAAGGGCAGGGCGGCAGCCGTGTCGCCATCCATGACCGCGGCGGCGCCCAGTCCCCAAAGGCTGACCTGCTCCCAGAACATGCCACCCGTTCGGCGGGTATGTTCCTGCAGCCGCTCGCTGCTCACCCGCGTCCGCTCGGCATCGCGCGCGAAAACACTCAGCAGCACATCCCAGCTCATGACATACGAAACGGTATTGGCATTGGGCGTCGCTGCCGCGATCGTCTCCATGGCCGCGGCGGATCTGGCGCGCGCGCTCACCGTGTCGCCGGTTGCCCATTCGATGTGGGAAAAGTTCGACGCAAGACCGAGCAGGGGATCATGCGCGAAGCCCTTCGACACGACGCTCTCGAGACGTGGTGCCGCGGCGATCAGGGCATCGAAAAGCGCCCGCGCGGGAGCGAGCTGCCCCATCAAGCCCAAGGTGCTGGCCCGCAGCCTGGCGCCGATCGGCGTTGCCCAGCTCTCGCCGCTCGCTTGCGTCCAGGCGGCCATCTCGTCGGCCAGCGCCAAGGCCTGACTGAGCCTGCCCGCGATCACGTGGCCCATCCACTGGCCATACTGGGCGACGCACAAATGGTGCCGGCCGTCCAGTGCTGCCGCCAAGGCCGCGGCCGCCTCGAACGACGCCGAGGTGACCGGGGCCGCCCCGCCATAGGCACCGAACTGCGCCTGGCCGAGGCGCAGCAGCAATGACAATTCGGCGGCGCGATGGTCCCCGCCGCCCATAGCACGGGTCAGGCGGAGCGCGTTGGCGAAGTGCGAGGCCGCTTCCGGCTGCGCCGAGCGCGCAACGGCGTCGTCCCCGGCGCGCTCCCACCAGGTGATCGCCCGCAAGGCGTCACCGCCCAGCTCGAAATGCCGGGCGACGACCTCTGGCGACGCATCGGCCTGCAGCGCCTCGGCGATCTTCAGGTGCAGCCGCTGGCGACGCTGGCGCAGCAGGCTCTTGTAGGCGACGTCCTGGATCAGCGCGTGCTTGAAGGTGTAGAACGCGTCGGCAGCGCGGCTGGCGCGAAAGACCAGCTGCGAGTCCTGCAGCCGCTCGAGCGCCTGGGCCAGCTCGCCGTCGCCGGTCTCGGCGATCCGGGCCAGGAGCTGGTGGCTGAACTCGCGGCCGATCACGGCACCGATCTGGGCGATCTCCTTGGCCGGTCCCAGGCGGTCGAGGCGCGCCATCAGCGACGCCTGAAGCGTCACCGGCACGTCGTCCGCGAGCGAGTCGAAGCCGGCATCGGCGCCCGCCTCGACGATGGCCTTGGTCAATTCCTCGACGAAGAGCGGCACGCCGTCGGTCCGCTCGACGATCCGTGCGACGATGGCCTCGGGCAAATGCCGGCTCGCCAGCTCACGCACCATGTCGGCCACCTGCGCCCGCGACAGCCGGGTCAGGCTGATGGTCGTGACATGGCCATGGCCCTGGAACGGGCTCACCCATTCCGGTCGATGCGTCATGAAGACCAGGACTCGCCGGTCGACCAGGCGCAGCACCATCTCGGCAATCAGCTGCTGGGTGGTCGGATCGATCCAGTGCGCATCCTCCAGCACCACGACGAGCAGCTCGCGCGCGGCGAGCCCGAGGAGATGATCCTGCAGCCCGCGCAGGGTCGCCACGCGCTGCTGCGCCGGCGTCAGGTCCAAGGCGCCGTAGCGCGCCTCGACCGGCAGCGACAGCAATGCGGCGATGAGCGGTGCGGTATCGGCGATGTCGGCCGTGCCCTGGCGCAGCAGCGCGTCTAGCTTGTCGAGCCGTGTCGCGGCAGTATCGCCCGCCTCGAAGCCCGCCGCGTGCTCGAGTTGCTGGATCACCGGATAAAGCGCCGTGTTGACGTGATAGGGGGAGCACTGGAGGCTCAGCCAACGCTGCGGCCGGTCCTCGACCTCGGCCCGAAACGCCTGCAGGATTCGTGATTTGCCGATGCCGGCCTCGCCGGCGATCAGCACGACCTGGCCCTCGCCGCTGTGCGCCTGCTCCCAGCGATCGCACAACAACCCGACCTCGTGGGTGCGCCCGGCGAGCGGCGTCAGGGTCTCGGCGCGGCTGTCGAAGCGGCTCTCGGCAGCACGCGCCGCACGGACCCGCCACGCCTGGATGGGGGCCTCGAAGCCCTTGAGGTCCTGTGGGCCCAGATCCTCCAGATCGAAGCTCTGGCGGACCAGGGCCCGGGTCGTAGCCTCGATCACCACCCCGCCGGGCGGTGCCGCTGATTGCAGCCGCGCCGCCAGATTGGGCGTCGCACCTGTCACCAGGCCCTGCTGGCTGACCGCATCGTCAAGAAGGTCGCCGATGACCACCTGCCCGGTGGCGATCCCGACCCTGGCCGCCAGCACCTCGGTCAGCCGACCGGGCAGTGCTATGGCCGAAACGTCAAAGGCGGCAGCCAGCCCGGCGCGGACCGCCTGCTCCGCCTGATCTTCCGCTGCCGCCGGCCAGCCGAAATAGGCAACGACACCATCGCCCAGAAAGTTGGCGACATGCCCGCCATGGCTGGTAACCGCGGCCACGGCCGCCGCCTGGTAGTGGCGCACCACCTCGCGCATGTCTTCTGGGTCCACCCGGCCGCTCAGCCCGGTGAAATCGACCAGATCGCAAAACCAGATGACCAGCTGGCGCCGCTCCGCGTCTCCCGGGGCAGGCCCCACGGGCGGTGCCGGGTCCTCGGTCGCACCATCCGGCCCGAGTGCTTCGATCGCCGCCAGGACGACCTTGCGCGGCCCCATCGGCAGGCCGAGCTCCTTGAGATCGGCCTCGCCCAGATGGCGAAGCGTGCCGATCTCGATCTCGTTCTCGACGAACACGTCGCCATAGCGCTCGAGCCCGAGCCTGGTCAGCCATTGCCGAATGTCAGCCACCAACTCGCCTCGATGCCTCTGTTCCACGCCAATCGACCGATAGCCCCAATGAGACCTCTGCATAATCAATTATATTGAGTGGCGGACGGGATTTGGTCTCGGTTCTGACTAGCCTTTGCGTAGAAAGACCTGATTTGGGCCTGATTTCGTCCGTTTCAGGCAGTTTTTATGCCGATACCCCGATTTTTGGACGCGGTTATCCCGCGGGCAACGGTTCTCGCACACCATAGAGCCGCAGGAACTTGGCAGCCTTTTGGATATTGTGGGCAATCGCCGCGGTGCCGAAGAGTGTGAGGTTCTTGGCCAGCCCCATGAGGCGGGTCCGAGCAAGTCCGTAGTGCTGTTTGTAGGTGGCAAAGGGACGCTCGCCAGTCGAGCGGATGACGGCAATCTCGGCGTTCCGGGCCTTGTCGGCCTCGGCTAGCGGTTGATTGCGATAGCCTTTGCGCTGGACACGATCCTCGATGCCGAAGCGCTCCAGCACATCGCGCGTTGCCTGCGAGCTGTAGGCGGCATCGGCATAAAGCGCCGCCTCGTCGCCCAACAACAAGGTGTCGCGCTCGCGACTGTCATGGACGTTGCCGGCGGTGACAGTCTGGCGATGGATGAAGCCATCCTCATCAACGCCGGTATGGACCGAAAAACCAAATGTGGCCTTGTTGCGACCGCGGCTGTCGGCTTTCACATGCCAGCCGGCCTCGGCGTCCTTGGTCGGCTTGTCGTTCTTGTCCTTGCCGGAGCCGGATTGCGCCGCCTCGATGGCCGTGGCGTCGATGATATTGATCCGTCCTTCAGTGACGATGATGTGCTTGGCTTCAAGCTGGCGGTTGACCTCGCCCAGCAGCAATTCCCAAAGATCGTGCTCGACCAGCTTGGCGCGGAACCGCCCGAGCGTCGTGCCGTCCGGCACCGAGCCGTCCAATTCCAGCCGGCAGAATTTGCGGAACAGCAAATCCCGGAACAGGCACTCTGCCAGCTGTTCATCCGACAGCCGGTACCAGATGCCCAGCAGCAGGCTGCGGAACAAGGTCAGCAAGGGATAGCTTGGCCGGCCGGTCTTCGAGCCGTAGATCGATGACATCAGCCGCTCCAGCTCAGACCAGTCAATCACCGCTTCGGCCTCATCCAAACCGTGCAGGATGGGATGATCGAAATCGGCGGAATGGACGAACAGCGGCGGTTGGGTCGTGAATCTCTTCTGCATGACGAATAGTAGCAGAATGGCGTCAAACCGGCGAGTTATGAAGAGGTCTCCCAATAGGACCGGCGACCGAGGCAGAATGCGCCGGCCCCAGGCACAAGGCAACGCGCTTGGGCGCCTATCGTGGCACCAAGAGAAGCCTTATGAGCAAGGGAGGCGGTGACGATGCGCCACTGCGACTCACTCAACGGAGCCTTGCTCGATGACCGAGCCGTCCAGCGCCAAGCTCGGCACCTTCTCCATCTTCTCAATCGGGCTCGGCGGCATGGTCGGCGGCGGGATCTTCGCGGTCACCGGCTTGACCATCGAGGTGACCAAGGGTGCAGCACCCTTGGCCTTCCTCATCGCCGGCGTCGTGGCGCTCCTGACCAGCTACTCATACCTTAAGCTGACGCTCGCCTTTCCGGGCGAAGGCGGCACTGTCGACTTTCTCAACCGCGCCTTCGGCACCGGCATCGTCACCGGGGCCGCGAACATCCTGCTGCTCTTGAGCTACGTCGTCCTGCTCGCCGTCTACGCCTACGCGTTTGGCAGCTATGGCGCCGATCTCTTCCCCGCCGACGCGCAGCTATTCTGGCAATACGTGCTCACCAGCGGTGTCATCATCGGCCTGGTGGCGGTCAATATCGTCGCGAGCCGCCTGGTCATCCGCTCCGAGAATCTCTTCAACGTGCTCAAGATGATCCTGCTCGGCGGCTTCGTCGTGGTCGGCCTCTCGCTGCCCATGGACTGGAGCCGCATCGACCCGCTGGGCGCCGTGACGCCGATCGGGCTGGTCGCCGGTGCCATGCTGATCTTCCTCAACTACGAAGGCTTCGAGCTGATTGCCAATGCGTCGAAGGACGTCGCCGATCCGAAGCGCTCCCTGCCCATCGCCTATCTCGGCGGCGTGCTCGTCGTCATCCTGCTCTACGTGCTGATCGTCACCGTCGTGCTCGGCCATATGAGCCTCGAGGCCATCGGCCAGTCCCGCGACACGGCGCTCTCGGCAGCCGGCCGGCAGATCCTCGGCAATGCCGGCTATATCGCGATCGTGGTCGCCGCCCTCATGGCCACCGCATCGGCCATCAACGCCACCTTCTACAGCACCGGCAGGCTCACCTACATCGTCGCCAAGACCGGCGAGCTGCCGCACGAGCTGGAGCGCTCGATTCGCGGCGAGCATGCCGAGGGCTCGCTGATCTGCGCCGCGCTGGCGCTGGTGATCGCCAATTTCGTGCCGCTCGAGGCGATCGCCACCATGGGCAGTGCTGGCTTTCTCATCCTCTTCCTCGGCGTCAACCTGGCGAGCGTCAAGCTGGCGAAGCAGACGGGTGCCCGGGTCTGGATCTCGGCACTGGCTGCGCTGAGCACAGCACTGGCCCTGGTCGTGCTCTGCATCGACGTCGCGGAGAACCCGGCGACCCGCAACCATTTGTGGATCCTGGCCGGCATGATCACCGCCTCGCTCGCCATCGAGACCGCCTATCGCGGCATCACCGGCCGGAAGATCAGGCTACCGCGTTCGAGGTCACACCCTCGCGCAACATCAGCAGTGAGCCCGCAAGAAAACCCACCGCCCCGATCGCGGTGAGCAAGGTGGCGAGCGCGACCGCGAGCGCACTGGTCCCGGCAACCGGCACGAAGGCGAAGACGGCCGAGGCCATGAACGCAATGCACCCCAGCAGGTTGGTGTAGACGATCCACCAGGCAAGGCTGCGTGGCCGCCAACCCCAAAAAGCGTGGCAGGTCTCGATGAAGGCCAGGTAGCCCGATGCGAGAAAGAGGATCGAGCCCAGCACGTCCGGGCTCCAAATCGCGAGGTCCTGCCACAGCCAATTGCCACCGCCGAGGGCGGCGAAGGTCGAGGCGTTGAACAGCAGCGTGCCCAGGAACTGCAGAAAGCTGCTGAGCCAGCCGATCTCACGCGGGTGCCAGCCGATCAGCTCGGGTCGAGAGCGCGGGCCCGTTGTCGCCACATCGGCATTGGCCGCCTGGAAGAGCTGCAGATAGGCGGCCACGGTGAAGGGAATCGAGCCCGCGAAATAGACGGCATTCACCTCCACCGCCGATAGCTGCAGGTCGCGGGCCAGCTCAGGCGCCAGTGACAGCACGCTGCCGAAGAAGAAGAGGAGCGAGCCCAAGGCGAACCCGCCGCCGATCCACGTGTTCAACAGCAGTGCTGGCCAATGTAGCCGCCGCCCGCGCGTCGCGAGCCAGGCCTCCGCCTCGTGCGTCAAGAGGCCCCTGCGATGCGCCCGCGACGACCAGACGAAGCTCCTGCCATCGACCCTGCCGCGCCTGAGCGTGACGAAGGGTCCAGGCCCGGATTCGTGAATGTGCCCGGCGGGCTCGGTGCCGTGGACGAGGGCAGGATCGGCGATGCGCTGGGGCGAGGTCATGGTCGGTCGTGGCCGCTGGCGAGGTTGCGGCGATACCTCACCCGTTTCTGGTCCGGCCACGCAACGAAAAAAGCGCTGCGGCGCGAGCTGGCCACGCAGCTCTCACGGCTCCGCTCTTTCCCCCCGACCCGCGCTGCGCTACCGAGAGCGCGAAGGGAACGCTTGGTTGCGCTACTCGATCCTCAACGTCCTCAAGCAAGGGCTCGCCGGCCAAAAGGGTTGGCAGCCGGCGTGGCGCGACGCCGCGCCCAACGCGCACTATGACGTGGTGATCATCGGCGGCGGCGGACACGGTCTGGCGACCGCCTACTACCTCGCCAAGCTGCACGGCATCACCAATGTCGCGGTCCTCGAGAAGGGCTGGATCGGCGGCGGCAATACCGGCCGCAACACCACCATCGTCCGCTCCAACTACCTGCTCCCCGGCAACGAGCCCTTCTACGAGCACTCGCTCAAGCTCTGGGAGGGGTTGAGCCAGGATCTCAACTTCAACGTCATGTTCAGCCAGCGTGGCGTGCTCAATCTCTGCCATTCCGACGCCCAGCGCGACGTCTTCGCCCGGCGCGGCAACGCCATGCTGATGATGGGCGCCGACGCCGAGCTGCTCGACCGCCAGCAGGTCTTGGCGATGGTCCCCGGCCTCGACGCCGAGAACGCGCGGTTTCCCATCACCGGCGGCCTGCTGCAGCGGCGCGGCGGCACCGCCCGGCACGACGCCGTGGCCTGGGGCTATGCCCGGGCGGCCTCCGAGCTCGGCGTCGACATCATCCAGAACTGCGAGGTGACGGGCTTCACCCGCGACGGCGAGCGGATCAGCGCCATCGAGACCACACGCGGAAAGATCGGCGCCGGCAGCGTTGGCCTCGCGGTCGCCGGCAGCAGCTCGCTCCTGGCCGAGATGGCCGGCATCCGCCTGCCGATCGAGAGCCACGTGCTGCAGGCCTTCGTCTCCGAGGGCCTCAAGCCCTGGCTGGACACCGTTGTCACCTTCGGTGCCGGGCATTTCTACATCAGTCAGTCCGACAAGGGCGGGCTCGTCTTCGGCGGCGACATCGACGGCTACGCGTCCTATGCCCAGCGGGGCAACTTGCCTGCGGTCGAGCACGTGGCGGCGGGTGCTGTCGCCTGCTTTCCGGCCCTTGGCCGCGTCCGCCTGCTGCGCTCCTGGGGCGGGGTGATGGACATGACCCCCGACGGCAGCCCGATCATCGGCAAGCTGCCCATAGGGAATCTCTACATGACCGGTGGCTGGTGCTATGGCGGCTTCAAGGCCACGCCGGCGTCCGGCTGGTGCCTCGCCCACACCATGGCAACGGGCGAGCCGCACGCGCTCAATGCGGCGATGAGCCTGGAGCGCTTCGCCCATGGCCGGGTCATCGACGAGCGTGGCGCCGGCCCCCGGCCCAACCTGCACTGACCGGGCCGAAGCTGCCATGCGCATCACCTGTCCCCATTGCGGCCCCCGCGACAGCGCCGAGTTCACCTGCTTCGGCAACACTCCGGACGCCCGTCCGGCGGACAATGCACTGGCGAGCGACTGGGTCGCCTTCGCCTACCACCGCGACAACCCCAAGGGCCCGGTCACCGAGCTCTGGCAGCACGTGCTGGGCTGCCGCATTTGGCTGGTCGTCACCCGCGACACCGCCACCCATGACGTCACCGCCGTGCGCCTCGCCAGCGAGCGCGGGTCATGACCGTGGGCAACAGGCTCGAGACCGGCGGGCGCATCGATCGCGGCACCAGGCTCGCCTTCACCTTCGACGGCCGCCGCTACACCGGCCATGCCGGCGACACGCTCGCCTCGGCATTGCTGGCGAACGGCGTCACGCTGGTCGGTCGCAGCTTCAAGTATCACCGGCCACGCGGCATCGTCGGCTTCGGGGTCGAGGAGCCCAATGCGCTGGTGACCCTGGGCGCGGGCGCCGCTGCCGAGCCCAACAGTCGGGCCACCATGGTCGAGCTGTTCGACGGGCTCGAAGCCCGCTCGCAGAACCGCTTTCCGTCGCTCAGCTTCGACCTGATGGCGGTGAACGGCCTGGCCGCGCGCTTTCTGGCCGCCGGCTTCTACTACAAGACCTTCATGTGGCCGCCCAAGGCCTGGACCGGCCTCTACGAGAAAGCCATCCGCCGCGCCGCCGGCCTCGGCCGCGCCAGCCACGCGCCGGACCCGGACCACTACGACAAGCGCCATGCCTTCTGCGACGTGCTGGTGGTGGGCGGCGGCCCCGCCGGGCTGATGGCGGCGCTCGTCGCCGGCCGGGCCGGGGCCAGGGTTGTTCTGGCTGATGACATGCCAGCATTGGGCGGCAGGCTCCGCCACGAAAGCCGGCAGATCGACGGCAGCACCGCCGGTGAATGGCTGACCGAGCGGCTGCACGAGCTGGCGTCCCTGCCCAACGTCCAGACACTGCCGCGGA
Organism: uncultured Alphaproteobacteria bacterium; assembly: GCA_942491185.1. Classification (GTDB taxonomy): domain Bacteria; phylum Pseudomonadota; class Alphaproteobacteria; order Geminicoccales; family Geminicoccaceae; genus SLRI01. The sequence continues at coordinate 252,286 of CALOAB010000026.1, forward strand.
CGACTGTCTTCGGCGCCTACGACCATGGCACCTTCGCCGCCGTCGAGCGGGTCACCGACCACCTGCCGCCGGCCGAGCGCGGCGGCCTGCCGCGCCAGCGCTATTGGCAGATCCAGGCCCGGGCGGCGATCATCGCGACGGGCGCCATCGAGCGCGGCATGGCGCTCCCGGGCAACGACCTGCCCGGCGTCATGCTGGCCTCGGCCGCTCGCGGCTACCTGCACGAGCATGGCGTGATCGGCGGCAGGCGAGCCGTCCTCTTCGCCAACAACCCGGCGGGCTATGAGGCAGCACTGGAGCTGCAGCGCGCCGGTGTTCAGGTCGAGGCCGTGGTCGACCCCGGCCCGCGTCTGGACGACGAGGTGGTCCACGAGTTGCACGAGGCTGGCGTGCCCTTCTACTGGCACAGCCAGATCGAGGCGGTGAAGGGCAGGGGCCGCGTCCAGGCCGTGGCGATGCGCGACGACACGGGCGCCCTGCGCGACATTCCTTGTGACCAGCTGCTCTTGAGCGGTGGCTGGAATCCGAGCCTGCACCTCGTCGCGCACAAAGGGATCAAGCCGTACTGGGACGACCAGCTGCAGACCTTCTTGCCGCCGCGCACGGCAGGAGACCTCACCGTCGTCGGTGCGGCTGCCGGCCGGTTCGAGCTCGAGGGCTGCATCGCGGATGGGGTCAACGACGCGGTCGATCTCTGCCGCCAGCTCGGCTTCGACGCCAAGACGCCGAGCCTGCCGAAGCTCGAGGACAGCGCCGCCTACAGCATCACCGGCTGCTATGCCGTGCGCAGTGCAGCCAAGGGCAAGGCCTTCGTCGACCTGCAGAACGACGTCACGGTGGACGACATCGAGCTCGCCGCGCGCGAGGGCTACCGCAGCGTCGAGCACGCCAAACGCTACACCACGCTCGGCATGGCCACCGACCAGGGCAAGACGGCGGGCATCCTGGGCCACGCCATTCTCGCCGAGGCCCTGGGCCGCGGCATGACTGAGGCCGGCACGACAGGCTACCGCCCGCCCTACACGCCGGTCGCCATCGGGGCGCTGGCGCACCATCATAGCGGCCGCCATTTTGCGCCGACCCGCCGCACCGCCCTGCACGACGCGCAAGCCAAGCGTGGTGCTGTTTTCTTCGAGACCGGGCTCTGGCTGCGCGCCCGTTACTTCCCACGAACCGGCGAGGACATGACCGCGGCGTCCAGACGCGAGGTCGAGGCCGTGCGCAAGGCCGTCGGCATCGCCGACACGACGCCTTTGGGCAAGATCGAGCTCATGGGTCCGGACGCGCTCACCCTGATCGAGCGGCTCTACTGCAACGGTTTTGCGACGCTCAAGCCCGGCCGCGCCCGCTACGGGCTGATGCTGCGTGAGGACGGTATGGTGATGGACGACGGCACCGTTTGGTGCTTCGCCCCGGACCACTTCATGCTGACCACGACCACCGCCAACGCGGCACCGGTGATGAGCCATATCGAGCTCTACCATCAATACTACTGGCCCGAGCTCGACGTGCAGTATGCCTCGGTGAGCGAGCAGTGGGCGGGGATGGCCGTGGCCGGGCCGCGCTCGCGCGAGCTTCTGGCATCCATCGTCGACGAGCCGGCCCTCGACGACGCGTCCTTTCCGTTCATGGCCGTGGCCGAGGGCCGCATCGGCGACACCGTCTGCCGCATCGCCCGGATCAGCTTCTCCGGCGAGCGCGCGTTTGAGGTCTACGTCCCGGCGGGCTACGCCGCCGCTCTCTACGAGCGGCTGATGACCGAAGGCGAGCGCTTCGGCGTCGTGGCTTACGGCCTCGAGACCATGGGCACGATGCGAATCGAGAAGGGCCATGTGGCGGGCCCCGAGCTGGACGGAAGGACGACGCCAGCCGATCTCGGCCTCGGCCGCATGCAGAGCCGCAAGAAGCCGCATGTCGGCGCAGCCCTCCGCGACCGTGACGGGCTCACCGACCCCGACCGCCCCGTCCTGGTCGGCCTCAAGCCGGTGGACACCAAGAAGCGCCTGCGCGCCGGCGCCCATCTCGTGGCCGAGGGTGAAGCTGCCACGCAGGAGCACGATGCCGGTCACGTCACATCGATCGCGTTCAGCCCGACCGTCGGCAGCACCATCGCGCTGGGCCTGCTCGCCCGCGGCGCCGAGCGTCACGGCAGCCGTGTCGATGCGGTCTTCCCGCTGAAGAAGGAGCGGGTGACGGTCGAGGTCTGCCCGCCCTGCTTCATCGATCCCAAGGGGGAGCGGATGCGTGGCTGAGAGCCTGTTTGAGACGTTTTCATGGTGTTTCATGAGCTTGGCAGTGAGCAGATGCGAGGAGTTGGTCGGCCGTCGATGCTGGAGCATCGTCGGCCGACCGACGACGAAGCAGGTAGCGCTGCCAAACTCACCTTCGGTCGACTTGCGATCGGCTCCGGCCTTGTCGCCGAGCTTGGCCGATGCCCCGGCATCGGTCTGCGCTCGGCTTCGCGCCGGCGGTCGATCGCAAGTCGATGAAACACCATGAAAACGTCTCAAACAGGCTCTAAGCCCCTGGCCGAGCAGCCGGTCCTCGCTCGCCCGGCCGGAAGCACTCCGGCGCCTGGCCCGGTTCGCTGCCACGAGCGGCCGGGCTTGTGCCTCACCCAGGTGATCGCCCGCCCGGGCAAGAGCCGCGAGGTCGCGCGCATCCTGGGCCTGCGGCTGCCGGAGCGGCCGGGCACGACGGAAACCGACGGCGAGATCGTCGTCTATTGCCTCCGCCCGCGCGACTGGCTGATCCTCAGCCCCGATCCCGTCGGCCGGCGCGGCGGCACGGCCAAGGAGGCCCGCCTGCGCCTCGCCGGGCTCGCCGCCGCCATCGATCAGAGCCACGGCAGGGTGGTCCTGCGCTTGTCAGGAGCGGGCGCCCGGACGCTGCTGCAGGGGGGAGTCGGCGTCGATCTCGACCCTGCCGTCTTCGCCCCCGGCGCCATGGCGCAGACCGCGATCAACGGCATCGCCGTCCTCATCCATGCCATCGAGACCGACAGCTTCGACCTGCAGGTGGCGCGCAGCTTCGCACCTGATCTCGCCGCATGGCTCGGCCATTTGGGCGTCACTTTCGAAAGGCCAGCGGCACCATGAGCGAGAGCTTCGACTACATCATCGTGGGCGCCGGATCCGCCGGCTGCGTGCTCGCCAACCGGCTCTCCGCCGACCCCAACCACCGGGTGCTGCTGCTCGAGGCCGGACCCAAGGACACCAACCCCTGGATCCACGTGCCGATCGGCTACTACCGGACCATCGTCGACCCGCGCACCGCCTGGAGCTTCGAGACCGAGCCCGAGCCGCATCTCGACAACCGCAAGATCACCTGGCCCCGCGGCAAGGTCCTGGGCGGCTCGTCCTCGATCAACGGCCTCGTCTATGTGCGCGGCCAGGCCGAGGACTACGACCACTGGCGCCAGCTGGGCAATCCGGGCTGGTCGGCCGAGGACGTGCTGCCGGTCTTCAAGCGGATCGAAGCCACGCCCATCGGCGACGCGGGGCTGCGCGGCCGCGACGGGCCTTTGGGCGTCTCGCCGCCGATCTACCGCTCGAAGCTGATGGACGCCTTCATCGATGCGGCCAAGCAGGCCGGCATCCCCGAGACCGACGACTATAACGGCGCGAGCCAGGAGGGCTGCGGCTACTTCCAGCTGACGCTCAAGGACGGCAAGCGCTGCAGTGCCGCCGTCGCCTATCTGCGCGAGGCTGCCAGCCGGCCCAATCTCGAGATCCGCACCGGCTGTCTCGCCACCGGCATAAGGCTGGAGGACGGCCGCGCCGTGGGCGTCGACTACACGCGCAATGGTAAGGCGGAGAGGGCTACGGCCGCCGCCGAGGTGATCCTCTCCGCCGGCGCCATCCAGTCACCGCATCTCCTGCTGCTCTCCGGCGTCGGCCCCGGCGACGCGCTGCAGGATCACGGCATCGCACCAAAGCTCGACCTCCCCGGCGTCGGGCAGAATCTGCAGGACCATTTCCAGGTCCGCTGCGTCTACCGCTCGCCGCTCAAAGTGACCTTGAACGACGTCAGCAACAGCGTCATCAAACGCGGCCTCGCCGGGATCGAGTACGCGCTGCGCCGGACCGGGCCGCTCACCGTCGGCGCCGGCGTGGCCACGCTTTTCTGGAAGACTCGCGACGAGGCGGCGACGCCCGACGTGCAGTTCCACGTCATCCCGTTCAGCGCCGAGAAGCCGGGCGAGCCGCTGCACGATTTCTCCGGCTACACCGTCTCGGTCTGCCAGCTGCGCCCGGAAAGCCGGGGCGAGCTGACCCTGCGCTCGGCCGACCCTACCACACCGCCGGTGATCCGTGCCAACTACCTGGCGACGGAGACCGATCGGCAGACCATGCTCGACGGCATGAAGCTGATCCGCCGCGTGATGGCCCAGACGCCGATGCAGCCCTACCTCGCCGAGGAGGTGATGCCCGGCGCTGCCTGCAGCAGCGACGAGGCGCTGGCGGCTTATGTCCGGCAGAAGGGCGGCACGATCTTCCACCCGTCCGGCACCTGCAAGATGGGCCCGGCAGGCGACCCGATGGCCGTCGTCGACGCCAGGCTCCGCGTCCATGGCATCAAGGCCCTGCGCGTCGCCGACGCCTCGATCATGCCCACCGTCATCTCCGGCAACACCAACGGCCCGACCATCATGATCGGCGAGCAGGCCGCCGCCATGACCCTGGCCGACGCCCGGGCCTGAGGCGGCCAAAGGCCTATCCCGGGACCGCCGGCGCGGCTAGGAGCTAGCCAGCGCAACGGGACCCAGCGTCCCCGCTTCGGGAACCGCCATCCATGTCGAGCCGCTGGGTCATCCTCTTCGTCCTCTTCTTCGCCCGGACGACGATGGCGTTCCAGTTCCAGTCGGTGGCGGCACTCGCCCCGCTGGTCATCGACGGCTACGGCGCCAGCCTCGCCGATATCGGCCTCTTGATCGGCTTCTACTTCGCCCCGGGCATCGTCATCGCCATCCCCGGCGGTGCCATCGCCAAGCGGTTCGGCGACCGGCGCGTGGTCGGGGCCGGCATGGTTCTCATGGTGGTGGGCGCGCTGCTGCCGATCCTCCACGACAGCTGGGCGATGCTCGTCGCCGGCCGCGTGCTGGCTGGGATCGGCGGCGTCATCCTCAGCGTCTTGACCACCAAGATGCTGACCGACTGGTTCGCCGGCCGCGAGATCGCGACCGCCATGGCGATCTACGTCAACTCCTGGCCCGTCGGCATCGCGCTGGCCCTGCTGATCCTGCCGGCCGCCGCCGGATCGGGCGGCCTCGATCTCGCCTGGATCGCCGTGCTCTCGCTGATCGCCATGGGCCTGGTGCTCTTCGTCACGGGCTACCGGGCACCGGACCACGAAACGGCGCCACCGGCGGTCGCCACCCGGACGGGTGGGCTGCCGCTCGCCCCGGTGCTCTTCGCCGGCACCATCTGGGCGCTCTACAACACGGCACTGGCCATGGTCTTCGGCTTCGGCCCGACCCTGCTCACCCAGCGCGGCTGGTCACTGGCTGCTGCCAGCTCGACCACCAGCATCGTCATGTGGCTGATCGCCGTCGTGATCCCGATCGGCGGCTACCTCGCCGATCGCAGCGGCCGCCGCGACACCGTCATCGCCACGGGCCTCGTGGGCTTCGCGGTCATGCTCGTCGCCGCCATCTACGTCCCCTTGTGGGCGGTGCCTGGGGTGTTCATTGTTCTGGGCCTGATAGCAGGCCTGCCGGCAGGTCCCATCATGAGCCTGCCGTCCCTGGTCCTGCGCGCCGAGACCCGGGCGCTGGGCATGGGCGTCTTCTTCACCATCTACTACGTCGCGTTCATGGTGGCGCCGGCCATCGCCGGCTGGCTCGCCGATCAGGCCGGCACCGCCGCGGCCCCCTTCATCCTGGGCGCGGTCATGCTGGCCGTCTGCCTCGCGAGCCTCGCGCTCTTCCGCCGCGACCTCGTGCGAGCACCGGCAGCGACGTAAGAGGGACGCCTCGTCCAACAATTCCATGGAGCACGCCCATGACCTGGTCGATCCACCACGTGAACCTGCCGGCGACCGACGTCCGGGCGTCTGCCGCGTTCTACACCAACATCCTCGGCATGCCCGAGGGCACCTGGACCTTCCCGCCGCCCGAGCAGGTCGGCCACATCTCCGCCGACCCCAACCGGCTGACCCTCTTCCCGACCAGGACCGCGAGCAAGGGCGCCAATAGTGGGCTGCATCTGATCCTGCCGGAGCCCGAGTTCGCCCGGAAGAACGGCTTCGACCACAACCCCTCGATCGGCGGCCACGTCGCCATCCAGGTCGACGACCTCGACGCCGTCATGGAGCGGCTCAAGGAGGCCGGCATCCCCTTCTCCTACGCGCCCACCTTCGCCATCCCGAAGATGCGCCACGTCTACGTCTACGACCCCGCCATGAATCTCCTGGAGATCAACGAGGTGGTGAAGGAGTAGGCCGCCCCGGCCGGGCGCCCGCTACTGCAACGGCACGCCCGCCACCGTGACACGGTGCATCAGCCGCCGCTGCCCCTGGTAGTCGTTCACCGCGCAGTGCCAGGTGCTGCGATTGTCCCAGACCGCGATCGAGCCCGGCTGCTACTTGAAGCGGCAAGGTTGGCGGCTCGTCGACGTAATGATGGTATGCTACCGCGATACCGCCTACCGCTCGGCCGCCAACGAGCAGTTCCTGGCGGATCGCGGCAAGGTCAGCCGCATCCATCGGCGCAAGCCGAAAGGCAAGCCCATGCCGAAGCGGACGGCCAGAGGATCGCCAAGAAATCCAAGGTCCGCGCCCGCGTCGAGCATGTCTTCGCCCAGCAGAAAGATCGGATGGGGCTTTTCATCCGCTCCATCGGCCTGAAGCGCGCCGAGGCGACCGTCAGCATGGCCAACATCGCCTACAATCTCGGCCGATGGCGATGGTGGCAGACTCGAATTGCGTCCGCTTGACGGAGAAAAGGCAAAGAACGGCACTGAAACCGGCCGAAATCGGCCAATCAGCCGACCTGTAGGCCCTCAATCCGTGAATCCGACGATCTAACGCGCTCTACCGGCCGGTAAGCGGAGGCGTCCCCTTGCGCCTTGCAGGCATCAGCGATCTCTGAATGGCCCTCGACTGACGTGAAGAAGTGATCGACGTCGACGAGCCCGAACAAGCCCGAACGAACACTTCTCAAACAGGCTCTA
>CALOAB010000027.1:0-199676 GCA_942491185.1 uncultured Alphaproteobacteria bacterium
TGTATTTAGCGGCGGCGATGGCCCCTCCGCAGCACGCCGAGGATCCTGGAGTCTCGTGGTGGGCTCTCCCGTACCGGGCGGGGTCCCGCGCGAGGGCACGCAGCTCTTCGACGGTGGCCTCGTCGAGCGGCCCTTGGCGGCCGAGATCGGTCAATAAGGCGTCGATCTGGTCGGGCGAGATCACGGGGTTGGGCTCCTACGCCTCCGAGCAGGCCTGCTAGATCTCGAGCGCGGGCCCGACGTCGAAGGCGTACACGAAGTAATTCGGTGTCTGCTGATACTGGGTCAGGATCCCTGCGGCCGTCGCATCATGAGACTCTTCGGCGACCGCCTCGCCGCGGGGGTCGCCAGCTTGCCTTCAGCAGCGCACCGGTGAACACGCCGTTCGTCCGGCCGTCGCGGCTGAACTGGTAGTCCTGGCAGCTGAGGTCAGCACGACCGTCGCGGCGACCGACGTCGGACGCTTCGACGGGAATCTCCTTCTGAGTCAGTCCCGTAGAGTTCCGCGTTCGCCTCCTCGGTCGCGCGGGCGACATCGGAGGGCAGCTGCTTCCGCTTGGCGAACTCGTCTCGTCCTCGCCCGGATCGCCGCGAGTCACTGTGCCACTGTGGCGGCTGTCCGGAGAAGACGACGATCCGCACGCCGGGCGCGAACTCGCTGAAGAGCCCGAAGAGCCTCGTCGTCGAGCAGCTCTCGGTGGCGTAGAGACACCACGTCTCGTCGAGCTTGTCGTCTTCCGGATCGTCTTCGGGGTTTGTGTTCGTGACCTGACCACCGTGGCCGGAGTAGGTGAGAAGGAACAGGTCACCGGCCGAAAGTTCCTGGGCGACGGTCTCTCACCTGTTTCAGGGATCGCCGCGCTCGTCGCGACTACCGTCAGGAGCGGCCCGCGGATCTCCGAATCGGAGTCCCTCTGCAAGCGAGGCCATGTCGCGGGCGTCGTTCTCGCACGCGTCCAGTTTGCCGTTCCACGGCTTGCCGTTGCCGTCGCGATAGTGTTCCGGGTCGACCTCGTTGAGGCCGAGCATGAGACCCACGCCTCGAGCCAGCGGGCCGATTCTCGCTCATAGTGAGCCCCGAGGCAACACTCGCACAGGACAAGCTCAACGCAGGGCTCGCCGAGGCGACGACGTGGATGATGGGATCTTCACCCACGATCAACTTGACTTAATCCGCACGTGGGCGTAGAAGTCGCGGCCGACTCTTGGCGACTCCTGAGTTCGTCAAGAAAGGGGGTGGTGTGCCGAGTTGCTGCATACGGCGTAGTGGACTGAGCGTGACCTGTCGATTTCATTCTTTCCAGGTCGGATGCCTTCCCGGATCTCGACCGCTCTGCGAGAAAGGCGAAAGGCAAAGGAGGAGCGATGCCCTGGCTACCGCTGAGCACTGGGAGTCCCGAAGTTGATGACTCCGTTCCCGCGCTCAGAAATGCGACCGTACACCAGAAGTAGGCGAACCTCAGCTTCCCAAGCCCGATGAATTGGATACCTGGAAATGGGAGCAGCATCGCCTAGAGACCGATGTCGCGGCGAGCTCGGGTTTGGCGTCGGCTCAGCAAAGGGCTCGGGCAGAGTCGCACGCTCATAGCCGAGTTCTCACGGAGCAAGACGATTGCGGTCAATGAGTCCCAAGCCCGGTACGGCGTCGCAGCGCAGCTCGTGGTGAATGTCCTGAAAATCGAAGGCGAGATCAACCTCACCTTGCCTTTCGTTGCCGCGCAGGCCGAGTTCAACAATCTGAGCTTACGCGAATCTCACAGTCGAGGGCTATACCGGAAAGGACACGGGCAAGCTCTTTCCGGAGTTCACGGCATTCAATGTTAGGAAGCTAGCAAATCTCATGAATTCGCAGCGTCGATGAAGGAGACAATCGGAAAGGACGTAGAGGCATCCGACTGGCCCAACTGGGTCTGGGCGCCGGGGCCCGGAACCAGGTCGACGCTCGACTGACCACCGCGGTCGGCACTGCGTGGGGGGCTCACAGGATCAAGGAGGGCGATACGCTCGAGGGCGCAACCACGAGATACCGAGACCAGGACGATCACGACGCCCGGGTCGCTATCAGGGACCGTCCTCTCATCGGAATCCCGGGTCGCGATGAGAGGCCTTCAGGGGAGCACGCGAGCACGCGAAGGGGTTGTGAAGACGGCTACGAGATGCGTCACCCTATCCTGGACGTCTAGTCCATGCTCAACGTCTAGCGGGTCGGGTCGAGGGGCGCATCGCTTGTCCCCCAACGGCACGCGCGCATGCCGGATTTGGCTGGTTCGGCACGAGTCGGAGGCGAATACGTGGAGCGGCTTCCCGAACGGATCGACCAGCCCCACCGCGCACCGTTGTAGCCGGCCTTCAGATCACACGACAAGGAGTTTCGGCCAGTCGAATTCGTCCCCGTCAGGGTCGGCGAGACTCTGGTCAGGAAGGTGATCGCGTCGGCACGCAGGTCGTGCCGGTCCACAGTTCGGGGCCGATAGCCTTTCCGTGTGACAAGACCACCGCTGGACCCGGCGCGAGGTGCGGAAGTGGCCAAGGAGCTCAGACGCTTGGGCGTCAAGGGGATCCTCATCACGGCTGCGGAGCAGGGCTACATCACAGAGGTGAAGTGCGGGATGCCCAAGTGCCGCTGTCCCGAAGAGCTGGGTGGTGCCTCGTACTTCGTACCGGTCACCGAATACAGCGACTGGAATCCCACCCACGAGCATGCTCCACGCCCAAGGCGAGATGGGGGCCAAAGAACCGTCGACAACTCAGTCCTTGCGCACCGGCTCTGCAACAGGATCGACTTCTCGGAGTCCGATGGGCGGTCACACGAGAGAGACCTCGAGCGAATCAGAAAAGCTCGCGAGGCGGCCGCCGAGCTAATGCGTCGAGGACACGGGCGGGAACGCAGATGCAGTGTGTTCATCGCACAGACCCCTGAACGGCTGACCGCGTGTCTCCATGTGACATTCCTGAACACTGGCACACGCGAGCGTGTCATCCCCAGCTGGTCCAGTGGATGATGGCGACGACTGGCCCCATGCTGAGCCTCGCTTGCTGCTCGACCAACAACCCGCTGGCAGTGCAGGAGGCATCAGCGCCACTGAATCGTGACGCGGTCTGCGATCGGCTCCCATCGCCCGCGTGTCGACTTTCGCAGCCTGACGGACTCGATGACGCGGCAGGGCAAGTTCGCGCTGTTCCGCCATGCCGTCCTGGATTTCGGCAGACGCCGGGGCGTCCTGCGCGTCCAGCTGATTGGCGGTAGGCGGCCGTCTTTAGCGCGGAGGGCCTCGCGCCTGCGCGCCACCTCGCGTCCATACAGCTCAAGGTCCAAGGACTGAGTGATGAGCGATGCGGCGAGGAAGTCTTCGAGTTCGCGATCCGCCGCCGCATACGCGACTTGTGCGTCACAGACCACTCGTTGATTGCGGCTTCCGAGATCGACAGTACACATCGCGTGCATCGCCGGTTTCGGGCAGGACGAGGCGCATACGACCGCATCGACCCGAGCCGACGCAGGCGCACGAGCAGACGCCCGAAGCACGACAGCTTGCGACACGTGAATAGCTCGCCACGCGCTCACCCCGGCGGGCCCGACGCCACGAGGGTCAACCCGCTACCGCACCCCTCACAGCAGATCGAGTAGGAAGAACGCCCTTCCCGGCAGGCGCTCCCCGGTGCGCGGCGTCCCAGGACGCCACTCCCGCTGCGCGAGCTGCCACGTGCTGCTCGTCGATCAGCGCCGCAATGCGCATCCCTCGACATAGACGTTTCCCGCCATGAACAATGCAGCCCAGGGTACGTCGGATCTCGAAGAACAGGCCCTGCATCGCTGAGCGGCACCTGCAACCTCAGACCGGGCACCGCGTCCGCCGCAGCCGCGTCTGCGCACGCGCCCGGGCTCAGCGCCCGACTGCGCGCATCCCGGAAGCAACTCCGAGACGACCGGAGCGGTCTCCGGGTCGAAGATGAGACTGCCCTTTGTCTTTCGCCCTTCCTCCTGAAGATGCAGGTAGCCGACCGGCGTTCGAGACAGGAAGACGCCGCGCTCCGCAGTACGGCGCTGCGCCTCGCGCCGAAGCCTGCGCGTCGCGCGTCGAGCTCCTTCCTCCTGCCCAGCCGAGCAGAAGCCGAGTATCGCCTTTCCCATTGATCCACCCCGAGTCGAAGTCCTCAGCGAGCAGGCGTCCGTTTGCCCGTCTAATGCGGTCGGCGACGGTAACGCCGTCGAGGAGGTTGCGGGAGAAGCGCGACAACTTCCAAGCAGATCGAGACCTCCCGACTCACCTGCCTCTGCACCTTGCGCACAAGACGACCGAGGTCGCGATCATCGATCGACTTGCCACCCCGAGACGTCGAACTCCTCGACGATGCTCGCCCAACTCGAAGCCCGTAGAAGCCTCGCTAGGCGCTCGATCGTCTCACGCTGAATCGCCGGGGAGATAAACGACGCGCCCTCGCGCCCCACCCGCCAGCTTACGCGGATGTACCCGTCGAACGAATCGGGCGCCATGCGCCCATACTGAGACGCCAAATCGACGGTATCAACACCGGTGTAAGGTTGCTATCCGGATCGTTGACGAAGCAGAGGAGCGGACCGCCGTCGCGCACCGTGTACGGCGGCTTCTCGGGCTCGATTCCCTGCTCGGAAAGACGGTCGAGGGTGTCGCGAATGTCGTCCACCGTGACGGCGATGTGCCCGTAGGCGGTCCCGAGCTCGTACGAGTCGACGCCGAAGTTGTAAGTCAGCTCGAGCCGATCGCCGTCACCCGGCAGGCCCATGAAGATGTTGACGGCCTCCTCCCTGATGGGCAGCCGTCGGCGCTCCTCGAAGCCGAGCGCTTCGTAGAACGCGACCGAGCGGTCCGGGTCGGTGATGCGGTAGCAGGTGTGGATCAACTCCATGAGGGCTCCTCGGGTTCGATTGCGGGCGCAGTGAGGGCGAAGCGGAGCAGTTCGGCGCCGGCGGCGTCGGCGAGGACCAGTTCCCCGTCCGCCAGTGAAGCCTGCGCCGTTCGCCCGAGCGCGGAGAAGTAGTCCGATCCTGACTGCAGGACTCCCGACTCGCAGGCCATCCTCGTCGTCGAGGCGAGGGCTCGCCAAGTCGGCCGTGCTCGAGCGCGTCGTCCCCGGCGAAGCGGTTGCAGCCGCCGGAGCCGCGGCCGCCGTCGAGGAGGAGCGTCTGGCCCATCCCGCGACGAGCGTCCATTCGCTGCCCTCGACCCCTCCCGGCATGAGGCGAGCCTACCGTCCCTGCGCCCTTCCACGGGCCGCAAAACCCTCACCGCTTGCGCTAACTCTCTAGGGGCACCCCGTCCCACCACCCACTTTCGAGCGTATAGCCGAAAAGCGCACCCATGGCGCACGGACCGTGCCGGACCGTAGAGTGACTGAACAGCGCCAAAAGCGCGGCGGCTAGGGAATCCGGCTCGAGATCCTCGCGGACGAGCTCGTAGATGACCCCGTCCACCCACGCGCCGTGCCGCCAGTACGCCTGCCGGCGCACGCCCTCGTGCCGGAAGCCGGCGCGTTCGAAATGACGGAGGGCCCGCTCGTTGAATCCGTACACCTCGAGCTGCACGCGGTGGTAGTGGAGGTCGAAGACCAGGTGCCGGACGAGTAGCCGGGTCGCCGCCGCGGCCAGGCCGCGCCCCCGATAGTCGGGGTCGAGCATGATCGCGTGCAGGTAGGCAATGCGGCTGCGGCGGTTGGCCACGTCGAAGGCCAGCGTGCCGGCCTGGTCGCCCTCCACCTCCAGCACGAACCGGCCGTGGAGCTGCGGCTCCTCGTCGGAGCGGCGCACCTCCTCGAGGAGCTCCTCGCGTCCGCGTGGCGAGACCGCGGCCATGAACGGCTCCACCGCATCGTGCACGGCGAGGTCGACCATGAAGTCGACATCCTCGGCGGACGCCCGCCGCAGGCGGAACCCTTCGCCTTCCAGCACCCTCACGCGGGCGGTGCGGCCGGCTCGGGCTCGGCCTCCGGCTCGGGGTCGGCGCTCCTCCCGCGACGAAGGAGGCGGGCACCGGACCCGAGCGCGACTCCGGCGAGGATGAGGACGAGCCCGAGCGCAGCGTTCAGAGTCACCGTCTCGTCCAGGATGAGAACGCCGTAGACGAGCGCGACCGGCGGGAGCAGATAGGTGACGAGCGACGCCCGCGCCGCCCCGTAGCGCTTGAGCAGGCGGTAGAAGAAGAGCAACGCGATCGCCGTCCCGAAGATCCCGAGCGCGACGATGGATGCGACGGCCTCCAGGCTCGGGACCGCGTCGGGCCACTGCACGATCGCGAACGGGAGGAGAATGAGCGCCGCCGGTCGCCGCACGAGACCGTGGCGATCACGAGCGGCGCGGTGCCGCCGAAGTTGTGCTGGACGAAGTGGTTCGCGGAGGCATACGAGAACGAGGCGACGACGATGGCAAGCGTTCCTGCGGCGGCCCACCAGCCGCCCTCGGGGTGGAGGCCGGCCAGCACCCCGACCCCGACAAGGCCGACGAGGATCCCCCACAGGCGAACGCCGCTCACGCGCTCGCTCGGGTTGAACCGGAGCGCGAGCAGGACGACGAAGATCGGCACGGTGGCGTTGGCGATCGCCGCGACGCCGGAGTCGACGTACTTCTCGCCCCACGCAATCAGGACGAACGGGAATGCCGCGTTCAGGAACCCGATCGCGAACGCCTTCCAACCCGTGCCGCGCAAGGCGGCCACAGCCTCGCGCCCCCCCGAGCGCCAGAGGAGCACGGGCGCGAGCACTGCCGTCGCCAGAACGAGGCGGAAGAACATCATCGCCGTCGGCTCGACCTCGTCGACCGCGACCTTGATGAAGAGGTACGAAGCCCCCCAGATCGCGGCGATGATCGCGAGCAGCGGGACATAGCCGCGGATCACACCCTGAGGCTACCTACCGGCGTCGGCACCGGGCCCTCGGCCTCCGGCCCGGACGATAGAGTGGAGTCCTCCCTTGAGCTCCGTGGCGGAACAGCCGCTCCACCGCGCACTCGGCCTGACTGACGGGGAGCTCGACCGTATCCGGAGCCTGCTCGGGCGCGACCCGAACGACTTCGAACTCGGCGTCTTCTCGCTCCTCTGGTCGGAGCACTGCGGCTACAAGCACTCGGCGCTGCTGCTCAAGCGGCTCCCGTCCGGAGGCGAGCGCGTCCTGCAGGGCCCCGGCGAGAACGCGGGCGTGATCGACCTCGGCGACGGCGAGGCGGTCGCTTCAAGGTCGAGAGCCACAACCACCCGTCGGCGGTCGAGCCGTTCCAGGGCGCCGCGACCGGCGTCGGCGGGATCCTGCGCGACATCATCGCGATGGGCGCGCGGCCGATCGCGCTGCTCGACGGGCTGCGCTTCGGCGACGGCGGACAACGACTGGATGTTCGACCGCGCGGTCGCCGGGATCGGGGCACTACGGCAACTGCGTCGGCGTCCCCACGGTGGGCGGCGAGGCCGTCTTCGACGAGGCCTACCGCGACAACGTGCTCGTGAACGCGATGTGCGTCGGGCTCCTGCCCGTCGACCGGATCGCGCGCGCCGAAGGCCACCGGCCCCGGCAACCTCGTCGTCCTCTACGGCGCGACGACCGGGCGCGACGGGATCGGCGGCGCCTCGTGCTCGCGAGCCAGGAGCTCGGCGAGGACGACGCCGACAAGCGGCCGTCCGTCCAGATCGGCGACCCGTTCACGGGCAAGAAGCTGATCGAGGTCTCGGTCGAGCTCGTCGAGTCGGGGCTCGTCGAGTCGCTGCAGGACTGCGGCGCCGCCGGCCTCGCCTCCTCGCTCTCCGAGATGGCGTCGGACGGCGCGGGCATCGACGTCCACCTCGACCGCGTGCCGCTCCGCGAGGACGGACATGGAGCCGTGGGAGATCATGATCTCCGAGAGCCAGGAGCGGATGGTCGCCGTCGTCGCGCCCGAGCGGCTCGAGGCCGTGGAGACGGTCTGCGAAAAGTGGGAGCTCGACAACGCCGTGATCGGCGAGGTCACCGACACCGGCGAGCTGCGCGCTCTCTGGGACGACGAGGTCGTCGGCGAGATCCCGGCGCGTACCTCACCGACGAGTGCCCGCGCTACACGGTCGAGACGGCCGCACGCACTCTTTCTCCGCCGCTCGAGCTCGAGCCGCGCCCCGCCGAGCGCCGCGAGCTGCTGGAGCTCCTGGGCTCGCCGAACGTCCGCAGCCGCCGACCGGTCTACCGCCGCTACGACCACCTCGTCGGCTCGCGCACCGTGCGCCGTCCGGGGCTCGACGCCGCCGTGCTGCGGCTGCGGCCCGGCTACCGCGGCCTCGCCGTCTCGCTCGACGGCACGGGCGCGTCTGCCGGCTCGACCCGCATACCGGCGGGGCCGCGGCCGTGTTCGAGGCGGCGCGCAACGTCGCCTGCGCCGGCGCCGAGCCGCTCGGCCTCACCGACTGCCTCAACTTCGGCAACCCGGAGAAGCCCGAGATCGCGTGGGAGCTCGCCGAGGCGATCGAGGGAATGGCGCGTGCCTGCGAGGCGCTCGGCATCCCGGTCGTCTCGGGCAACGTCTCGCTCTACAACGAGACCGACGGGCGCGCGATCCCGCCGACGCCGGTCGTCGGCTGCGTCGGCCTCCTGGAGCGCGCCGACCACGCCGTGCCGGCCGGGCCCCGGCGCGAGGGCGACGTCGTCCTGCTCGCCGGCGCGTCGCCGGTCGCGCTCGACGGCTCCGAGTACCAGGCGCGCTTCGGCGAGGTCGGCGGCCGGCCCGCCCGGCTCGATCTCGACGCGGAGGCGGCGCTCGTCGAGTTCCTCTGGCGCGCCGCCCCGCAGTGCTCGCTCGTGCACGACGTCTCGCACGGCGGCCTCGCGGTCGCGCTGGCGGAGGCGGCGATCCACTCCGCAGCTCGGCGCCGAGGTGACGTTGCCGGACGATCCGCGCGCCTGGTTCGGCGAGGGCGGCGGGCAGGCGGTCGTGGCGTGCGCGCCGGAGGCGGTCGAGCGGCTCGGGGGCGTACCGCTGCGGCGGCTCGGCGTGGTCGGCGGCGGACGGCGTGCTCGGCTCGAGCCTCGCCGAGCTGACGGAGGCCTGGGGCTGATGTGCGGCGTCTTCGGCATCCGCTCCGCCGAGCGCGACGTGGCCCGGCTCACCTACTTCGGCCTCTTCGCGCTCCAGCACCGCGGCCAGGAGTCGGCCGGGATCGCGGTCTCCGACGGCGGCCGGCTGACCGTGCTCCGCGACATGGGGCTCGTCGCGCAGGTCTTCGACGAGGAGAAGCTGCAGGCGCTTCCCGGTGAGGTCGCGATCGGCCACACCCGCTACTCGACGACCGGCTCGACGCACTGGACGAACGCGCAGCCGATCGTCCAGCACGGACGCGCCCGCACCGTCGCGCTCGGCCACAACGGCAACCTGACGAACACCGACGGAGCTGCGGGACGAGCTCGCCGCCGACGGGATCGCGCTCGGCGTCCACCTCCGACACCGAGGTGATCGCGGCGCTGATCGCGCACGATCCCGCGCCGCTCGAGGACGCGGTCGCGCACGCGATGGCCCGGCTCGAGGGCGCCTTCTCGGTCGTCGCTGCTCTCCGAGGGGAAGCTGGTCGGGTTCCGCGACCCGGACGGGATCCGGCCGCTCGCGCTGGGCCGGCTGGGCGACGACTGGGTGCTCGCCTCCGAGACGTGCGCGTTCGACCTGCTCGGCGCCGAGCTTCGAGCGCGAGGTCCAGCCCGGCGAGCTCGTCGTCGATCGACGAGGAGGGCCTGCACGCGACGCAGGCGGTCGAGCCGAGGGCGGCGGCGCGCTCTGCATCTTCGAGTTCATCTACTTCGCGCGGCCCGACACGCGGCTCGACGGCGTCGAGGTGCACGGCGCGCGCGTGCGGATGGGCGAGCGGCTGGCCGCCGAGGCGCCGGTCGAGGCCGACCTCGTGATGCCGATCCCCGACTCGGGCACGCCGGCCGCGATCGGCTTCGCGCGCGCGTCCGGGATCCCGTTCAGCGAGGGGCTGATCAAGAACCGCTACGTCGGCCGCACGTTCATCCAGCCCGACCAGGGCCTGCGCGAGCAGGGGATCCGGATGAAGTTCAACCCGCTCGCCGAGGTGCGCGGGAAGCGCGTCGTGGTCGTCGACGACTCGATCGTCCGCGGCTCGACCACGCGCCAGATCGTGGCGATGCTCTTCGAGTCCGGCGCGACCGAGGTGCACGTCCGCATCTCGTCGCCGCCGATCGTCTCGCCGTGCTTCTACGGGACGAGCTGATCGCCGCCGGGCGCGACGTCGACGACGTCCGGAGGTGCCCGCCTGGTAGGCGCGAGGTCAGACGTCGGCCCCGTGGGAACGATGCTGTAGTTGTGGATCGTGCAGTTCTCCGCCGTCGTCTGGGCACGCGGGAGGACCCACTTCCCGAGCAGGTCGCCGGACTCCGTGTCGAAGAAGAAGATGCTCTTCATGTCGGCCGTCTGGAAGCCGGGCTCGTCGAAGGGCGCCAGCGGGGAGCCCGTCGCAAGGCAGCGCGGGAAGATGCCGCCGCCGGGCTCCCAGCCCATCACGGTGACGCTGCCGTCCCACGAGAACGCAGCGGAGTGCCAGGTGGTGACGCCCGGCGCCGTGAAGTCGGTCAGCTTCACCGGGGCGGCCCGGTCGCTGATGTCGAAAACGACGGCGTGCCCGGCCGCGCACACGGCGAGGTCGGTCCCCTTGTTCTGAAGCACCCCGATGTCGTGGCACGACGTGTGAGCCCCTGCCATGTCGAGGCCGAGCGGGACGTCGGCTAGCGGCCGCAGCTATTCGAGGCCGCCGACGTCGAGCACGGCGGTCTTCAGGTCGGTCATGTCCAGCATCGTGTAGCGGCCGCCGATGCGGCCCCAGCCGGTGCGGGTGCCGGAGGCGCCGCCGAACGGCTCGTGCGCCTCCCAGTAGTCGGTCGAGTCGTTGACGACGACGTTGCCGACCTGGAGGTTGTCCAGGTAGCGGAAGGCGCGCTTCAGGCTCCGCGTGTACACCGCCGCCTGGAGGCCGAGGTGGGAGTCGTTGGCCACCGCGAGCGCCTCGTCGTCGTCCGCCACGGTGATCAGCGGGACGATGGGGCCGAACGTCTCGTCGCGGTTGATGAGCGTGTCGACGCCGACGCCGTCGACGACGGTCGGCTGGTAGTAGAGCTCGGTGGGGTGGCCGCCGGCCCGCGAGCCGCCGACGACGATCTCGGCGCCCTTGGCGAGCGCGTCCTCGAGGTGCGCGTCCATCTTCTGCGCCGTCGGCTCGTTGTTCATCGGACCGACGAGGGTCGAGTCGTCGAAGGGGTCGCCGAGCGTCCAGCCCTTGGCCTCCTTGAGCACGGCGGCGAGGAAGTCGTCGTGCACGCGCTTGTCGACGAGCACGCGCTCGGTCGCGCAGCAGACCTGGCCGGCGCAGAAGAAGCCGCCGAAGACGGCGCCCTTCGCGGCCGCCTCGAGGTCGGCGTCGGCGCAGACGACGACGGGCCCGTTGCCGCTCGCCTCGATCAGCGACCGCTTGAGGCCGGCGGCGCGGACGATCTTCTCGGCCGTCGTGTGCGAGCCGATGAAGCCGACGCAGTCGATGTTCTCGTCGGTGATCAGCCGCTCGCCGACCTTGCCGTCGCCGTAGATGACGTTGACGACGCCCTCGGGCAGCCCGGCGTCGGCCATGATCTGCATGAAGTTCGCCATCGCGATCGGCGTCCACTCGGACGGCTTGCAGACCATCGTGTTGCCGGCCGCGATCCCGGGCGCGATCAGCTCGACCGGGATCAGCGTGGGGAAGTTCCAGGGCGTGATCGACGCGTAGACGCCGTTCGGCTTCCGGAACGTGAGGATCCGCTTGTTCACGTCCCGGGAGGGGATGATCGCCGTCTCCATCCGCTTGACGTCCTCGGCGGCGAGGCGGAAGTTCTCCGCCGTCTCGTCGATGTCCGGGATCGCCTCGGCCGTGAACGGCTTGCCCTGCTCGAGCGAGAGCTCGCGCGCGAAGTCGTCGCGCCGCTCCTCGATCAGGTCGGCGATCTTGTGGCAGATCTCGGCGCGCTCCCAGGCGGAGAGGGCGGCCCACTTCGGCTGGGCCTCCCGGGCGGCGCGAGCCGCGCGCGCGACGTCCTCCTCACTGGCGTTGGGCGCGTCGGCGAGCTTCTCGCCGGTAACGGGCGAGACGATCTCGCGCGCCTCGTCGCTCGTCGCGTCGACCCACTCGCCCGCGATGAAGTTCTGCAGGGTCCTCACCGTGACCGCCATCGATTCCTCCTGCCATGACGTTGATCCGCTCCCAGGCCTCGTCGAGGACCTGGCGCAAGACTCCCACCATCTCGTCGAACTCGTCCAGCCCTGCGACGAACGGCGGCGCGAACTGCGCGCAGGTCTCGGCCCGGTCGTCGAAGCGCGTGTAGACGCCCAGCTCGCGCATCCGCGGCGTCAGGAAGCCCTTGATCAGCTGGTCGCGCTCGGCCGGCGCGAATGTCTCCTTCGTCTCTTTGTCCTTCACGAGCTCGAGCGAGTAGAAGTAGCCGTCGCCGCGCACGTCGCCGACCATCGGGTGGTCGGCCATGAGCTGCTCGCAGCGGGCGCGCAGCTCCGGCCCGAGCTCCCGCACGCGCTGGATCAGGCCCTCGCTCTCGTAGATCTCGATGTTGGCGAGCGCGATCGCGCACGAGAGCGGGTGCCCGCCGAAGGTGATTCCGTGCGTGAACACGTTCTGCGGCTCGGAGAAGAACGGCTCGATCGCCTTTGCGGAGGCGACAACCGCCCCGAGGGGCGCGTACGCGGACGTGATCCCCTTCGCCAGCGTCATCAGGTCCGGCTGGATCCCGTACCGGGTCGAGCCGAACCAGTCGCCGACCCGGCCGAAGCCGCAGATGACCTCGTCGGCGACGAGCAGGAGCCCGTTCGCGTCGCAGATCTCGCGGACGCGGTCGAAGTAGCCGGGCGGCGGGACGATCGAGCCCGCCGGAGTTCTGCACCGGCTCGAGGATCACGGCCGCGACCGTCTCGGGCCCTTCGTTCTGGACGATCCCGTCGATCTCGTCGGCGCACTGGAGCGTGCAGCCGCCCTTCTCGGCGCAGTATGGGCAGCGGTAGCGGTACGGCATCGGCGCGCGGAAGCAGCCGGGCAGCAACGGCTCGAACTGGGCGCGCAGCGCCGGGCTCCCGTTGATCGAGAGCGCGCCCGATGGTCGTCCCGTGGTAAGCGCTCCGCCGCGAGATGAACTTCGTGCGGGTCGGCTCGCCGCGGAGGCGGTGGTACTGGCGCGCGATCTTGAGCGCCGACTCGATCGCCTCGGAGCCGCCGCCGACGAAGAAGATCCGCCGACGTCGATGGGCAGGAGCTCGCTGAGCTTGTCGGAGAGCTCGAGCGCCGGCGGCGTGCGCGAAGCCCACCCAGTTGGAGAAGAACGGCAGCGCCTCCACCTGCCGCTTCGCCGCCTCGGCGATCTCCGGCCAGGGCCCGTAGCCGATGTTGACGCAGTAGAGCGCGGAGAGGGCGTCGAGGTAGCGCTTCCCCTCGGAGTCCCAGATGTAGCACCCCTCCCCGCGCTCGATCACGATGTGGCCCGCGCCGGCCGGCGTGAAGTGCCGCCAGAGATGGTCGACCGTCGTCACGCTGCAGTGCTCCTTCCGTTCCTGGCCGCGAGGGCCTGCCTGGCCTTGACCGCGAGCCACAGCTCCATACGCTCACCCGGGTCGTCAGGGTGGCGCCCCGTCTGCTCGCGCAACCGCTCCATGCGGTAGCGGAGCGTATGCCTGTGCACGCCGAGGGCCTCGGCGGCGTCGCTCCAGCGGCAGCCCGAGTCGAGCAGGGCCGCCAGCGAGTCCATCAGCCGCTCGCTGTCCGCGGCCGGGCCGAGCACGCGGTCGACGAAGGCCTCGAGCGCCGCGTCCGGCAGGCTGAGCAGGAGCTCGAGCGAGCCGAGATCGCGGTACGAGGAGACGTCGCCGCCTCCGGCGTCGAGCGCGGCGCGGGCCTCGAGCAGGCTCCGGCCGAGCGCGCGCCCTTGCGCCGGCCTGCCGACGCCGACCCGGGCCTGCGAGCCCGCCTTGACGATCCTCTCGGCGAGCGCCATCGCCTCGTCCTCGCCGGCGGCCTCGACGAGGAAGGTCGCGCGGTCGCGCCGCGCCGTCGAGAGGTAGCGGACGCGCCGGCGGTCGAGCTCCTCGGCGATCTCGCGGCGCACCTGCTCGCCGCTGAGCCCGTCGCGCGGCGCGGCGAGGAGCGCCGCGTAGGCACGCGCCGGCTCGAGCCCGAACGCGACCATCCGCCGGCCGGTCTCGCGCTCGTCCAGCCGCTCGCCCTCGAGATCCTCCAGCAGGTCGCCGGCCAGCCGCAGCTCGGCAGCGCTGACCGCACGGCGCCGCGACAGTTCGAACGCAAGGGCCGTCTGGCCGTGGTGGAGCACGAGCCGGTCGTACTCCTCGAACGGCCTCCCTTCCCGCGCCGCGCGCAGCGTGGCGGGCTCGCCGTCGGCAACCACCGGGAGCTCGAGCGCGTCGTCGAAACTCGCGTGTCGCCTGGAGTGACGCTCGCCGAGGACGCGGCCGTCCTCGTCCACCAGGGCGAGGCTGCAGTCGAGGTGGCTGCAGACGATGCCGAGCAGCGCCTGGACGCCGCGCCCGCGGATGACCGCGTCGGAGAGCCGCTCGTGCACGGCCAGCGCGCGCGTCTGCTGCTCGAGCTGCTCGTTGGCGAGGTGGGTGAAGGCGGACTTCGTGATCGCGACGAAGGGCACCTCGTACGGGACCGCCAGCACGGGGAACGAGAGCTTGTCCGCCTCCCGGACGACCGCTTCGGGAACGTCGGTGAACCCGAAGCCGGTGCCGAAGCCGAGGCCTGCCACGCCGTGGCGAGCGAGCCGCCGGACGTACGCGCGCTGCGAGGCCGCCGCCTCGCCGAGTCCGAGCCCCGTGGTCAGCAGGAACTCGCCGCCCTCGAGCCACCTGGTCGGATCGGCCAACTCCGAGACGTGGAGCCAGCTGACGGCGTTCTCCAGCCCCTCGGCGCCCGCGGCCACGGGCAGCTCGAGAGCTCGGGCAGAGTAGCCAGATCGCCCACCGTCAGCACGTCGTCCCCTTCGACACGGTGGCCAAACGGTACGCCGAGAAGGGCCGTCTGGCAACGGGAAACCCGCCGCGCGGGCCAGGAACGGGCTCGACTAGCGGCCTTCGAAGACCTTGCCGGCCTTGGCGATCCCGCGCGAGATGATGAAGGCGGCCGAGAGCGAAGGTCGTCGCAGTGAGGAAGGCTGGCCAGTCGACCGAGTCGGCGGCCACGGTGACGATCAGCGCCACGACCCACGTCAGCAGGAAGACGATCAGCAGGCCGGAGGCGGCGGCGCAGCGAGCACCGGGTAGTACCGCGCGCTCGTAGCGGGCCGGAGGCGGAGGCGGCGGGGGGGGGCGCGTCGCGCTGGGGGGACAGGGGGGGGGCGGGGCGGGGGGATCAGCCCGGCGGCCCGCTGGTTACGAGGGCGCGGCCCGGTGCAGCTCTTCCACTACCACCTCGTCACGAGCAAGGTGCGGCAGGTCGAGGCGCGCTACCTCGGCAAGCTCGGCTTCGAGGCTCCTCGTCGCGCCGGCACGGCCGGATCGGCGAGGAGTCCGACCAGTGGTTCGAGGCCGGGGATCGCTCCGTGGGAGGAGCTCGACATCGGATCGGCTTCAAGCTGCGGCTCTCGGAGCTCGAGCGCGGCGCCGTCAACGTCGTCGTCCAGCCCGGGCAGTGGGATCTGCCGCGCGTCGACCACCTCGGGCTCGCACTGGACGAGGACGAGTTCGCCGACGTCGTCGACCGCGCCGTCGCGCAGGAGTTGCGCGTGCAGGCGCACGGCGGCCGGCGGACGTTCATCGCCACGAACGCCGGCTACCGGCTCGAGGTGCACCCGCCGCGCGAGTGGCTCGACGAGCTGTTCGACGCGCCCGACGCGCTGCGGGTGGGGGAGCTGCACCTGCTCGCCGACGACCCCGAGGCGAAGGCGACCGTGCTCGCCGAGCTGCTCGGCGTCGACCGGCTCGACGGCACGAGCGTGCTGGTCGGCGACTCGCTCGTCCGCTTCCATCCCGGGCGGCCCGCAGGGACGCCGCAGCTCACGGCGAGCTGCTCGCCTGACCGGTCCGCCGACCCACCTCGTAGAGTGCGAGCGTGAGCGACGACCGGACGTACGCCGCCGCCGGGGTCTCGCTCGCGACGGCCGAGGCGGTCGTCGAGCGGCTGCGCGCGGCCGTCGAGTCGACCGGACGGGCGCGCGAGGGTTCGGCGCGTTCGCCTTCGCCGGGCTCTTCCGCTCGACGACCAGCGCCTGCTCGCGGCTCGACCGACGGCGTCGGGACGAAGCCGATCCTCGCGCGCGCGGGCCGCGCTGCGCGCGATGCGGCGCCGACCTGGCCGCGCACTGCATCAACGACGTGATCACGTGCGGCGCCGAGCCGCTCCTTCTCCTCGACTACGTCGCCGCGAACCGGATCGAGCTCGAGCAGGTCGCCGAGCTCGTCGAGGGCGCGGCCGAGGTCTGCCGCGAGGCCGGCTGCGCGCTGATCGGCGGCGAGACGGCCGAGCTGCCGGGCATCTACCGCGAGGACGAGCTCGACTTCGCCGGGACGTGCGTCGGCATCGTCGAGCGCGAACGCCTGATCGACGGCTCGCGCTGCGTCGCCGGCGACCTGGTGATCGGCCTCCCGTCTGCGGGCGTCCACGCGAACGGCTTCACGCTCGTGCGGCTGGTGCTCGAGGACGAGGACTACGACGGCCCCGACCTGCTCGCGCCGACGCGGCTCTACCTCGACGACGTGCGCGCGCCTGCGCGGCGAGGCTTTGGGATTCGCGCACGTCACCGGCGGCGGGATCGCCGGCAACCTCGCGCGCGTGCTCCCCGACGGCCTGCGCGCCGAGATCGACTGGGACGCGTGGGAGCGGCCGCCGGTGTTCGCGTGGCTGGCGCGGCATGTCGAGGAGGAGGAGCTGCGCCGCGTCTTCAACCTCGGCATCGGCTACTGCGCGGTCGTGCCGGCCGGCCGCCGGCCGCGACGGGCAGCTCGTGATCGGGCGGATCGTCGAGCGCGCGTGATCGGCGTGCTCGTCTGCGGCGAGGGCACGAACCTGCAGGCGCTGATCGACGCCGGCCTGCCGATCGCCGCGGTCGCCTCGAACCGGGCCGAGGCGCGCGCGCGCTCGAGCGCGCCGAGCGCGGCCGGGATCGCGACCGCGTCTTCGCGCTCGACGACTACGCCGACCGCGAGGAGCGCGACACTGGCGATGGCCGACTGGCTCGAGGAGCACGGCGTCGAGCTCGTCGTCTGCGCCGGCTACATGCAGCTCCTCACCGCAGGCTTCCTCGAGCGCTTCCCGGGCCGGATCGTCAACGTCCACCCGTCGCTGCTGCCGGAGTTCCCGGGCGCGCACCCGATCGAGGACGCGCTCGCGGCCGGCGTCCCGAGACGACCGGCGGCGACCGTCCACTCGTCGACGAGGGCGTCGACACCGGGCCCGGTGATCGCCAGGAGCCGTGCCCGGTGCGGCCGGCGACACCGCCGAGACGCTGCGCGAGCGCATCCAGGCGGTCGAGCACCGGCTGCTGCCCGAGGTGGTGGTGCGCGAGCTGTGCGCGCGCTGATCTCCGTCTACGACAAGACGGGGCTCGACGAGTTCGCGCGAGGGGCTGGCCGAGCTGGACTGGGAGCTCGTCGCGAGCGGCGGCACGGCCGCCTTCCTGCAGAAGGTCGGGATCGCGGTCACGCCGGTCGAGGACCTGACCGAGTCGCCGGAGATGCTCGGCGGCCGCGTGAAGACGCTCCACCCGCGCATCCACGCGGGCATCCTCGCCCGGCGCGAGGTCGAGAAGGATCTCGCCGCGCTCGCCGAGCACGGGATCGAGCCGTTCGACCTCGTCTGCGTCAACCTCTACCCGTTCGAGCAGGTCGCCTCGCGAGCACGGCGTCCGCGAGGAGGACGCGGTCGAGATGATCGACATCGGCGGCCCGTCGATGCTGCGCGGCGCCGCGAAGAACTTCGCGCACGTCGCGCCGGTCTGCCGGCCCGAGCGACTACGAGCGTCGTGCTCGCCGAGCTGCGCGCGACGGCGAGCTCTCGCTCGAGACGCGGCGCGCGCTCGCCGCCGAGGCGTTCGCGACGACGGCCGCCTACGAGGCGGCGATCGCGCGCTGGTTCGCCGAGAAGCTCCGACGACTTCCCGCCGCTGATCGATCGCGGCCTACGAGAAGGTCACCGACCTCGCGTACGGCGAGAACCCGCACCAGCGCGCGGCCTACTACGCGGAGTCGGGCGCGCGGACGGCACCTGCTCTCGCGCGTCGAGCAGCTCCACGGCAAGGAGCTCTCGTTCAACAACCTCAACGACCTCGACGCGGCGCGCGCTGCTCGTGCGCGAGTTCACGCTGCCGGCCTGCGTGATCGTCAAGCACGCGAACCCGTGCGGCGTCGCCGTCGGCGCCTCGATCGAGGAGGCGTACGAGCGGCGCGCTCGCGGCCGACCCGGTCTCCGCCTACGGCGGCGTCGTCGTGCTCAACCGGCCGGTCACCGCGAGCGCGCCGGCGCGTGCTCGCCGAGCAGTTCGTCGAGGTGCTGTTCGCGCCCGGGCTACGACGAGGCGGCGCTCGAGGCGCTCGCGCCAGAAGCAGGCGACGCGGATCCTCGACGACCGCGAGCGGCGCGCCCCCGAGGCCTCGCGAGCGCGACTACCGGCGCGTGCTCGGCGGCCTGCTCGTCCAGGACCGCGACTCCGACGTCGACGACCGCGAGGGGATGGAGGTCGTCTGCGGCGACCCGACGAGGCGCAGTGGGGCGACCTCCTCTTCGCGTGGAGCATGGCCAAGCACGTCGCCTCGAACGCGATCGTGCTCGCCAAGGACCTGCAGACGATCGGGATCGGCGCCGGCCAGATGAGCCGCGTCGACGCGGTGCGGATCGCGCTCGAGAAGGCGCGCGAGCACGGGCACGACCTCGACCGGCGCCGTGCTCGCCTCGGACGCGTTCTTCCCGTTCGCCGACGGGCCGCAGCTCGCGCTCGCCGCGGGCGTGCGGGCGATCATCCAGCCGGGCGGCTCGAAGCGCGACGCCGAGGTGGTCGCGGCGGTGGAGAGCGCCGGCGCCTCGATGGTCTTCACCGGGCGCCGGCACTTCCGGCACTGAGATGTCGCGACGGAGCCGGTCCGGATCCCGTCCGACCCGCCCGCGGCCTGGCTGCTCGTCCGCTGGCCGGCTTCGCGGTCGTCTCCCTGCTCGCCGGCTTCCTCGCCGACGCGGAAGTCGACAAGGGCGGCGGCTACTTCGACCTCTTCTTCAGCGACACCATCCACCTGAACGTGCGTTGGCTCGCGAGCGCGGACGGAGGTGGCGCTCGTTCTTCCGCGCGTCGGCCGCAGCTCCTGCGGTCACGGCCGCGTGGATCTTCCGCAAGCTCCCGTGGCCGCGGCCGGCCTGGATTCCCGGAGTGCACCGGTGGAGCGGGCGGCTCGCCTTCGTCATCACCGTCCCGGTGGCGTATCACTGCATCTTCAAGCTCGGCTTCCAGAGCGGCGACGACCGCGTCCTCGCCCACTCGCTCCTCGGCTGCGCCTTCTACGGAGCTTTCACGGCCAAGGTGCTCGTCGTCCGCCTGCACCGCTTCCCGGGCTGGGTGCTACCGACGGCGGGCGGAATGCTCTTCGCCGTGCTCGTGGCCGTCTGGTACACGAGCGCGGTCTGGTTCTTCCGCTCCTCGAGGGCCGGCGTCGACCTCGATCGTCGGACGCCGCCGAACGCCGCCGGTCGACTAGGCTTCCGCCGGATGGCGCGCGAGTACCCGACCGTCCTCGACCTCGTCGGCGACACGCCGATCGTCCGCCTCGACCGGATCTCCCAGGACGTCCCCGGGACGCTGCTCGCGAAGCTCGAGTACCTGAACCCCGGCGGCTCGAACAAGGACCGGATCGGCCTGGCGATGATCGAGGCGGCCGAGCGCGACGGCAAGCTCCGGCCCGGCGGGACGATCGTCGAGCCGACCTCGGGCAACACCGGCGTCGGCCTCGCGATCGCGGCGGCGCTCAAGGGCTACCGCTGCATCTTCGTCATGCCCGACAAGATGAGCCAGGAGAAGATCTCGATGCTGCGCGCCTACGGCGCCGAGGTCGTGATCTGCCCGACGGCGGTCGACGCACGACTCGCCCGAGAGCTACTACTCGGTCTCCGACCGGCTCGCCGAGGAGATCCCCGGCGGCTTCAAGCCCGACCAGTACTCGAACCAGGCCAACCCGGAGGCGCACTACGAGACGACCGGGCCCGGAGATCTGGGAGCAGACCGGCGGCGAGCTCGACGCGATCGTCTTCTCCGTCGGCACCGGCGGGACGATCTCGGGCGCCGGGCGCTACCTGAAGGTGCGCAACCCGAAGATCCTGATCGTCGGCGCCGACCCCGAGGGCTCGATCTACACGTCCGAGGAGACGCATCCCGTACCTCGTCGAGGGGATCGGCAAGGACACCTGGCCCGAGACGATCGACCCGTCGGTCGTCGACGAGTGGGTGCGCGTCTCCGACCGCGACTCGTTCCTGACCGCGCGCCGGCTCGCGCGCGAGGAGGGCCTGCTCGTCGGCGGCTCGGGCGGCACCACGGTCTGGGCTGCGCTCGAGGTCGCGAAGCGCTTCGGCCCGGAGGCGACGACTCGTCACGCTGATCCCGGACTCGGGCCGCGGCTACCTCTCGAAGTTCTACGACGACAACTGGATGATCGAGCACGGCTTCCTCGAGCGGCGGGCGCCGGCGCCGACGATCGACGAGGTGCTCGCCTTCAAGCGGCCGAGGACGGCCGACGTGCCGGAGCTCGTCACGTCGAGTCGCACCAGAAGGTCGGCGAGGCGATCGACCTGATGCAGCGCTACGGCATCTCGCAGCTCCCGGTCGTGCGCAACGCGCCGGCCGAGACCCTCAGCGACGTGGTCGGGTCGCTGAACGAGCGTGGCCTGCTCGACCGGGTCTTCCGCAACCCGGACGCGCTCGAACGAGGACGTCGCGGCCGCCGATGCAGCCGCCGCTGCCCGCCGTCGAGATCGAGCGAGTCCGTCGACAAGGTCTTCGCCGACCTCTCCGGCCGGCAACCCGGCGGTCGTCGTCGCCCGCGCGGGGCAAGCCGGTCGGCGTCCTCACCCGCGCCGACCTGCTCGAGTACCTCGCCCACGGCCGCGACCGAACCGGCGCCGGCGTCGCCCACGTCCGGCCGGTCTGACACCCGGACGTGTCCGTCGGAGACACGGCCGCGTAGCTCCCTCGCCCTCGGCTGCGAGGGCGTGCAACGGCACCTGGCGTCTCTTCCGGCCACGCCCGGGGTCTGACCCCTGACTCGTCCGCCGCGGACAGGCTGCATAGACTCGAGGCGTGGACTTCGAGACGCGCGCGATCCACGACGGGCAGGAGCCCGACCCGGCGACCGGGGCGGTGATCCCGCCGATCTACCAGACGTCGACGTTCGCCCAGGACGCGGTCGGCGAGAACAAGGGCTACGACTACTCGCGCTCCGGCAACCCGACGCGGACGGCGCTCGAGACCTGCCTCGCCTCGCTGGAGGGCGCCGACCAC
Organism: uncultured Alphaproteobacteria bacterium; assembly: GCA_942491185.1. Classification (GTDB taxonomy): domain Bacteria; phylum Pseudomonadota; class Alphaproteobacteria; order Geminicoccales; family Geminicoccaceae; genus SLRI01. The sequence goes on from CALOAB010000027.1 coordinate 21,512, forward strand.
GGCCTCGCGTACTCGTCCGGCCTCGGCGCGACGACGACGATCATGCACCTGCTCAGCCCGGGCGACCGGGTCGTCTGCGTGAACGACGTCTACGGCGGCGTCTACCGGATGTTCTCGCAGGTCTACGAGCCGAAGGGCTACCGCTTCGACTTCCTGTCCTCCGAGCAGATCGAGGACCCTCGAGCCGCACCTCGACGAGCGCACCCGCCTCGTCTGGCTCGAGACGCCGACGAACCCGCTCCTCAACGTCGTCGACATCCGCAAGGCGGCCGACGCCGCGCACGCCGTCGGCGCCCTCGTGGTCGTCGACAACACGTTCGCCACGCCGTACCTGCAGCGCCCGCTCGAGCTGGGCGCCGACATCGTCGTCCACTCGACGACGAAGTACCTCGGCGGCCACTCCGACGTGATCGGCGGCTTCGCCGCGACCAACGACCCGACCGTGGCCGAGCGCCTGAAGTTCCTGCAGAAGTCGCTCGGCGCCGTGCCCGGCCCGTTCGACTGCTGGCTCGTGCTCCGCGGCGTCAAGACGCTCGCGGTCCGCATGGAGCGCCACTGCGAGAACGCGCACGCGATCGCCGCGTACCTCGCCGCCACCCCGCTCGTCGAGCGCGTCCTCTACCCCGGACTGCCCAGCCACCCCGGCCACGAGATCGCCGCGCGCCAGATGAGCGACTTCGGCGGGATGATCTCCTTCCTCGCCGGCTCCGAGGAGGAGGCCGCTCGAGCTCGTCGCGCGCACCAAGGTCTGGACGCTGGCCGAGAGCCTGGGCGGCGTCGAGAGCCTGATCGAGGTGCCGGTCGCCATGACCCACGCCTCCACCGCGGACGCGCCGTTCGCCGTCCCCGGGAACCTCGTGCGCCTCTCGGTCGGGATCGAGTCGGCCCCGGACCTGGTCGCCGACCTCGAGCAGGCGCTCGCCGCAGTGGGTTCCGGGACGCGGACGGCCTAGCCCGCGGGCGCCCAGGCGGGGAACCCGCCTCGCAGCGCGGCACCCTCGAGACGCCGGATCGAGCCCGACCCGTCGGCCGGTACGAACGCGACGGTGCCCTCCTCGTCGACCGCGATCCACCGTCCGTCGGGCGACCAGTCCGGGAACTTCTGCAGGCGCTCCAGATCGTTGCTCAGGTTCTTCGGCTCGCCCGAGCCGTCCGCGTCGACGACGAAGACGTCGAAGTCCGCCGTCCGCTCGCGGTCGCGCGCCGGGGGCTCGAAGTCGCCCGGCGTGTCGCGCGTCGACTCGAACGCGATCCGCTCCCCGTTCGGCGACCACGTCGGGTACATGTCGTAGGCGGGGCTCTCGGTCAGACGGCGTAGCCCAGACCCGTCGGCGTTGACGACGAAGAGGTCGTAGTCGGGCTCGCCGGTCGGACCCAGTCGAGCCGACGTACGAGGCGAAGGCCACCTGCTCGCCGTCCGGCGACCAGGCCGGGTTCTCGCCCCAGATCTCGGTCAGACGCCGGACGCCGGAGCCGTCGGGGGCCATGACGAAGATCCTTTGGATGGAGGGAAGGGATGTCACGGGGGACACGGGACAGTGTGGGGTTCCTGAGCCGGGGGAGATCGGGAGTAGGGGGAGGGGAGGGAGGGGGGGGAGAAGGGAGAGGGGGGGGAGAGAGGGGAGGCCCGAGAGTAGAGGGAGGGAGAGAAGGGGGGGGCGAGGAGGGAGGGGGGGCGGGGGGGGGAGGGGGGGGGGGGGGGGGGGGGGGGCGAGCACGGGCGTCCCGCACGCCATCGACTCGATCATGACGAGGCCGAACGGCTCCTCCCACTCGATGGGGAAGAGCGTCGCGCGCGCGTTCTGGAGCAGCGCGACCTTCTTGGCGTGGCTCGTCTCGCCGAGGTACTCGATCCCGTCCCCGAGGTGCGGGGCCACGAAGTTCTCGAAGTAGTCCTGCTCGGCGGGCTCCCGCATCTTCCCGGCGATCTTGAGCGGCAACCCCGCCTCGACGGCCACCTCGACGGCTCGATGGCAGCCCTTGCCCGCGCTCATCCGCCCGAGAAAGAGGAGGTACTCGCCGCGGTCGGTGTGCATCGGGTACGCACCGAGGTCGAGCGCGTTGTGGCAGTTCGCCACCCAGGGAAGATCGGGCTGCGGCTTGCGCTGGTTCAGGGAGACCGAGATCAGCCCGACCTCCGGCGCGACGCGCGCGATCGGCGCGTAGAGGTCGCCGTCGGCGCCGACGAGCGGGCCGTGCACGGTGTGGACGACGGGCGTCTCGACGCGCGCCGCCGAGCGCGGCGCCGAGCGGGCCCGGAGTGGTCGTTGACGATGTCGAACTCGCCGGCCCGCTCGTAGCAGGCGAGCGAGCGTGGCGGAGCTCCGGCAGCGTCGTCTTGCCGATCGCTCGGGGACGGCGCCTCTCGATAGACGGAGGCGAGCTTCGCCTTCGTGGAGGAGTCGCCCGAGGCGAAGAGCGTGACGTCGTGGCCCGGCCTCGGCCAGGCCGTCGGCCAGCAGCGAGACGACCCACTCGATCCCCCCGTAGACCGACGGCGGGACCGGGAACCACACCGGGGGAGAGCGATTGCGATCCTCACGCGCTCTTCCTCGATTGTGACCCGCCCGTCCGAGAGTTGCACGTCCCAGCCCTGGTCGAAAGCCCGCACGCCGGTGAGACGAAGCGAGCCCCGGCCCAGCGAGGGATGTCGTCCTCCGGCGCGTCGTGCCGAGCACGTGCCGCCGCCGGTCCGGCTGCAGCCCGAGCAGGATCTGGAGGAGCAGCACCGGCGCACCGGCGGCCCAGGCCTGCGGGCGCGCGGCGGTCGGGTAGGGGATCGGGAACGGCGTCTCGGTACGCGTGAAGCCCGCGAACACCTCCGGGAGCTGGTGGTCGAAGTACGAAGAGGCGTTCAGCAGCCGCCGCACGATCCGCTGCGCCTCGGGCCAGCGGGCGTAGCGCGCGAGGCCCCAGCGCGATCAGGGAGTTGTCGTGGGGCCAGACCGTGCCGTTGTGGTACGCGAGCGGGTTGTAGCCGCCGTCGCCGGCCGACATCGTCCGCACGCCCCAGCCCGACCAGAGCTCCTCGCCCATCAGCTGGTCGACGATCGCGTCGACCCGCTCCGGGCGGGACGATCCCGCTCCAGAGCAGGTGCCCGATGTTCGAGGTGAGCGAGTCGACGCGCTGCTTCTCGCCGTCGAGCGCGAGCGCGTAGTAGCCGCCGCGCGCCTCGCACCAGAACGCCTCGTCGAAGCGGCGCGCAGCTCGGCCGCCTCGCGCTCGAGCCGGGCGGCGAGTGCATCGTCGCGCCAGACGGCGCGCGCGAGCTCGGCGATCCGCAGCTTCGCGTCGTAGACGTAGCCCTGCACCTCGCAGGGAGCGATCGGCGTCTCGGCGAGCGCCCCGTCGTGGAAGAGCTGCGAGTCGCCCGAGTCCTTCCAGGACTGGTTGACGAGCCCCCGCGGACGAGCGGCGCTCGTACTCGACGAACCCGTCGCCGTCGCGGTCGCCGTACTCGTCGATCCACTCGAGGGCGCGCAGCGCGGGCTCGCGCAGGTCACGCACGAGCCCGGCGTCGTCGGTCCAGCGCCAGACCTCGGAGAGCAGGATCAGGTAGAGCGGTGTCGCGTCGACGGTGCCGAAGTAGCGCGGGAACCAGGCCTCGGCGCCCTTGCCGTGCCGGACCTCGTGGACGATCTTGCCCGGCTCGGAGTCGATCGACGGGTCGTCCTCGGTCGCCTGGAGGTCGGCGAGCACCTCGAGCGCGCTCTCCGCGAGCTCGGGCCCGAAGAGGAGCGTCTGCAGGCACGTGATCAGCGTGTCCCGTCCGAAGACGGTCATGAACCACGGCATCCCGGCGGCCGGGAGCTGGCCCGGGAGGCGCGGATCCTCGTCCATGCGGAGCGAGGAGAGGTCGGCCACCGACTGGCGGAACGAATGCGTGAGGTCGTCCCAGGTCCCGCGGAGCTGCGGGACACGCAGCCGCCAGGCGGCCAGCGAAGCGCGGACGCGCGCGAGCTCGTCGCCGAAGCGGCGCTCGGCGAGCTGCACCGCCGTCCGCATCGCCGTCGGTCGCGGGGATCACGTCGGCGCGCAGTCGCCAGGCCTCGCGCGGCTCGAGCTCGATCCGGTAGGTCACCTTGGAGCCGTCGGTCTCGCCGCGCTCGGAGAGCACGACCTGCGTGAGCCCGTGGAAGCCGTTGTCGCCGGGACATGAACACGAACTGGTTGTCCTCGGGCTCGTACACGGGCTGCACGGGCGCCGGAAAGCGGCCCGCGCATGGTCGGGGTCGCCGAGCGCGAAGTCGTAGGCCTTGACCGCGAAGATGTCCGCGAAGTCGTTGCCGATCTCGATGGCGAGGTCGAACTCGACCCGGCGGGGCGCGTGGTTCGAGACGACGAGGTGCTCCTGCATCGCGTCGCCGATGAAGCGCTCGCGGGCGATCGAGATCTCGTCGTGCGCCAGGTCGCCCACCACCGGGTTCCGCAGGAAGAACGCGGCCGAGTAGTACTCGACCTTGCGGGACGAGAGCATCAGCGGGCGCGCCCCGTTGATGGTCAGCACCCAGCGCGAGAGGAAGCGCGTGTCGTCGGCGAAGAACCCCATCGTCGGCTCGGAGATGTCGCCGAGCTCGTCGGAGACGCAGAACGTCGAGCCCTCGAGGATCGTTAAAGCCACGCGAAATTTAGTGACGGACGATTTGATCCTGGCTGGCCTGCTGGAGCGGCTTCACGACGATCTCGTCGACGACCATGTGCGCCGGGCGGGTCACAGCCCAGAGGATGCAGTCGGCCACGTCGTCGGGGGTCAGGTAGCGCACGCCGTGATAGACAGCCTCCTTCTTCTCGCTGTCGCCGCTGAAGCGGACGTCGGAGAACTCGGTGTCTCCAACCATCCCAGGGTCGACGGTCGTCACGCGGATGCGGCCGACCAGCTCCTTGCGCAGCACCTCGTTGAGCGCACGTACGGCGGTCTTCGAGCCGACGTACATGCCCCCGCCCGCGTACGCCTCGCGGCCGGCCCAGGAGCCGAGGTTGACGATGTGACCGCGCCAGTCCTCCATGTGCGGGAGGACGAGGCGGGTGATGCGGAGCAGCCCGAGGACGTTCGTCTCGAGCATCGTACGGTCGTCGTCGTTCGAGCCCTCCGCGATCGGGCCGCGGCCGAGTGCGAGACCGGCGTTGTTCACGAGGATGTCGATGCGGCCGAGCTGCTCGACGGCCTGCGCGACGAACGCCTCGCGCTCCCGTCGTCGGTGACGTCGAGCGGCGCAGCGAGACGTGCCCGCTCCCGGGAAGCTCGGCGGCCGCCTGCTCGACGAGCTCGACCCGGCGCGCGCCCAGCGCGAGCCGGGCTCCCTGGGCCGCCAGCGCCCGGGCGGTGGTCAGCCCGATCCCGCTCGAGGCGCCGGTGACGATCGCCGTCCTCCCTCCAACGCGGCCATGGCCCGTGAGCCTATGCGGATGTGCCGACGGCCGCGTCGACGAGGTCGCTGAGGTCGCCGCCGTGGCGGCCGTGCGCGAGGCCGACGAGATAGCAGAGGAGCGGCGCGTTCGTCCGCTCGCCGCTCTCGTGCGCGGCCACGCGCGCCAGCTCGAGCAGCTCGTCGATCTGCGCCTGCGTCAAGTCGTAGGCCGCGGGCTCCTCCTCGACCTTGGCGGCGAGCTTCGACCGCGCCTCCTCGAGCCATCTGTCCATGGCGGCAGCTTAGACTCTCGCCGAAGCATGAAGGTCGGCGTCGCCAAGGAGTCCAGTCCGGAGGAAACCCGGGTCGCCGTCGTGCCGGACACAGCGCGGCGGCTGGTCGGCGACGGAGTCGAGGTGCTCGTCGAGCGCCGGCGCCGGCGAGGACGGCCACCTTCTCGACGCCGCCTACGAGGAGGCCGGCGCGCGGATCGTCTCGGGCGACGAGCTCTACGCCGGGGCCGACCTCGTCTGCAAGGTGCGCAAGCCCTCGGTCGAAGAGGTCGCCCGCCTGCGCGACGGCCAGGTGCTGCTCGCGCTGCTGCAGCCGCTGGTCGACCCCGAGCTCGTGCAGGCGCTGGCCCAGCGCGGCGTGACCGCCTTCTCGATGGACTCGATCCCGCGCGTCACCCGCGCCCAGCCGATGGACGCGCTCTCGTCGCAGAGCACGGTCGCCGGCTACAAGGCGGCCATCCTCGCGGCCGAGCAGCTCGGCAAGTTCTTCCCGATGCTGACGACGGCCGCGGGCACGATCCCGCCGGCGAAGGTGCTCGTGCTCGGCGCCGGCGTCGCCGGCCTGCAGGCGATCGCGACGGCCCGGCGCCTCGGCGCGGTCGTCTCGGGGTTCGACGTGCGCCCGGTCGTGAAGGAGCAGGTCGAGAGCCTGGGCGCGACCTTCCTCGAGCTCGACGTCGAGGGCGCCGAGGGCGTGGGCGGCTACGCGGTCGCGCTCGCCGAGGACCAGCACGAGCGCGAGCAGGAGCTGATCGCGCGCCACGCCGCCGAGTCCGACGTCGTGATCACGACCGCGCTGATCCCGGGACGCCCGGCGCCGCGCATCGTGACCGACGCCGCGGTGCAGGGCATGCGCCCGGGCTCGGTGATCGTCGACCTGGCGGCCGAGGCCGGCGGCAACTGCGCCGCGACGAAGCCGGGCGAGACGATCGTCGTCGGCGGCGTCACGATCGTCGGCCTCACCAACGTCCCCGCGACGATGCCCGTGCACGCGAGCCAGATGTACTCCCGGAACGTCCAGGCGTTCCTCGCGCTCGTGGTCAAGGAGGGCGCGCTGGAGCTCGACTTCGAGGACGAGATCGTCCGCGAGACGTGCGTCGCCCACGGCGGGCAAGGTCACGAAGGAGCCTGCTGCGTGAGCCAGGCGCTCCTCTCGAGCATCACCGTCTTCGTCCTCTCCATCTTCCTCGGGATCGAGCTGATCTCCCGTGTCCCGGCGCTGCTGCACACGCCGCTCATGTCGGGGACGAACGCCATCCACGGCATCGTCCTCGTCGGCGCGATGCTGATCGCCGGCTCCGCCGACTCGACGCTCGAGCAGACGCTCGCGTTCGTCGCGGTCGTCTTCGCGACGATCAACGTCGTCGGCGGCTTCCTCGTCACCGACCGGATGCTGGAGATGTTCAAGCGGCGGCCGGAGCGGCCCGAGGAGCCGGAGTGATCCTGGCCGTCTCGCAGACGACGATCAACCTCGCCTACCTCGTCGCCGGCGTCGGGCTGGTCATCGGCATCAAGCGGCTCTCGTCGCCGGCGACCGCGCGCTCGGGGAACGTGATCGCCGCGATCGGCATGACGATCGCGATCGTCTTCACGCTCCTCAGCCCCGAGATCGACTCCTACTGGCTGATCGCGGCGGGCGTGGCGGTTGGCACCGTCATCGGGGTCGCTTCGGCGCGCATGGTGAAGATGACCGCGATGCCGCAGATGGTGGCGCTGTTCAACGGCGTCGGCGGCGGCGCGGCGGCCCTGATCGCGGCGGCGGAGTTCCACCGGCTCGCGCCGGTGAGCGGTCACGTCCTCCCCGAGCACATGGGCGCGCTCCTCTTTTCGGCGCTGATCGGCTCGATCAGCTTCTCCGGAAGCCTCGTCGCCTTCGCGAAGCTGCAGGAGCTCCTGCCCGGCCGGCCGATCGTCTTCGCCGGGTCAGCAGATCGTCAACGGGATCCTCTTCGCCGCGCTCGTCGCCATCGGTCGTGATCCTCGCCGGGGCGACCGAGGCCGGCGCGTGGATGGTCGTCCTCCTGCTCGGCGCGCTGCTCTTCGGCGTCCTGCTCGTCCTCCCCATCGGCGGCGCCGACATGCCGGTCGTGATCTCGCTCCTGAACGCGTTCACCGGGCCTCGCGGCCGCGTCGACCGGCTTCGTGCTCGACAACACCGCGCTGATCATCGGCGGCACGCTCGTCGGCGCCTCGGGAACGCTGCTGACGATCCTGATGGGCCAGGGCGATGAACCGCTCCCTCGCCAACGTCCTCTTCGGCGCCTTCGGCGCGCCGGCGGCGGACACGGCCGCCGCCGCGGCCGCGACCGCCGGCGGCGAGGCGAAGAGCTACCGCGAGGTCTCGGCCGAGGACGCCGCCGTCATGCTGGCCTACGCCCGCCAGGTCATGGTCGTGCCCGGCTACGGCCTGGCCGTCGCGCAGGCCCAGCACGCCGTGCGCGAGCTCGCCGATCTGCTCGAGAGCCGCGGCGTTCACGTGAAGTACGCCATCCACCCGGTCGCCGGCCGCATGCCCGGGCCACATGAACGTGCTCCTCGCCGAGGCCAACGTCCCCTACGATATCGTCCTCGAGATGGACGAGATCAACGAGGACCTGCCGGAGACCGACCTCGTCCTGGTCATCGGCGCCAACGACGTCACCAACCCCGCGGCGCGCAACGACCCCGACTCGCCCGATCTACGGCATGCCGATCCTCAACGTCGACCAGGCCGGCGAACGTCGTCGTCCTCAAGCGCAGCATGAGCCCCGGCTTCGCCGGCATCGACAACGACCTCTTCTACCGGTCGAACACGGCGATGCTCTTCGGCGACGCGAAGTCGTCGGTCGAGAAGCTCGGCCGTCAAGCTGCGTGACGGCCGCGACCGAGCATCCGCGTCCCAGGACTAGGCGCGCTTGTCGTACGTGACGGCGCGGAGCGCGTTGACGACGCCCTTGCCGAAGAAGCCGTTCTCGTTGCCATTGCTGACGCAACGGGCATCGGCGGCCGGGCAGGGCAGCGGATCCGCCGTCTGGCGCAGGATGAGGGACACGCGGTCCGGGTCCATCTTCCCGCCCCACAACCAGCTCTTCTTGCCGAACCGGCTGACGACGAGAGCCGCAGCGCCGCTGACCTGCGCGGCCGCCTGGGACGTGCCCGCAAAGAAGCGGTAGTACGCAGCGTCCGGGCCCGAGCACGGATCACAGACGAGCCGGGGGACCTGCATCGAGGCCGGCCACGGGCCGAGGACGAGGCCCGACGGGGGCGCACCCTGGAGGAAGTCGCCACCGGGCGCCGTCAGGTCGATCTCGCCGAGCCCGTAGTTCGAGGGCGGGCCGGCCGCGAGGCCGTCGTTCAGGCCGATCGACGAGACGGTGAGCACGTCCGGAAGCCCGCTCGGCAGCCGGCTGCACCCGTCCAGCGCGGGATCGTCGAGGTTGACGCCGTCGTTCCCGGCCGAGGCGACCACGGAGACGTCTCGGTTGTGCGCGTAGGCGACGGCTCGCGTCAGGGCCCTTATGATCGTGCGCTGAGCGGCGTCGCTGCGGCAGAACGAGGTCGTCCCGCCGGAGAGCGCGCTGTCGACCGAGTAGCTGTTGTTCGCCACGTCGACACCGTTGTCGGCCGCCCATACGAACGAGCAGATGACCGCGTCGGCGAGGAAGAAGTCGCTCGTCGCCGCTGATGGATGCTCGCCTTGATGACGGCGAGCTTCACGTTGGGCGCGATGCCGACGATGCCCTGGCCGTTCGCCTCGGCGGCGATCAGGCCCGCGACGTTCGTCCCGTGGCCCGAGTCGTCGTTCCAGGCAGCGGGGTCCTGGCTCGGCGCGCCGCCGACGCAGGAGACGCTGCGTGAGGCGTCGACGTTGCCGTTCAGGTCCGGCTGGCCCGCGTCGATGCCCGTGTCGATGACGCCGACGAGCACCTTCGGGCTCCCGCCCGTGATCTTGTGCGCGTCGGGCGCCTTGATCCGCTGCGCATACCACTGCAGAGGCGAGAGCGGATCGCTCGTGAGCACCGGCGTGTTGGGCAGCCCGCCTCCGTCCCAGTCGAAGCCCCAGCCCGCGGGCGAGGCGACGACGCTTCCGACCGCGGCGACGCCTTCGACGTCGCGGTTGCGGTCGAGGGCCGTCGCGAAGTTCGGGTCGCTCGACTCGGCGATGACGACGTCGATCTGGGGATAGGCGGCGACGATCGAGCCGCCGGCCTTCTGGACGTCGTGCTTCGCACCCCAGACGTCCCAGCCGTGCTGGGGATACAGGACGACGTACCGCTCGGCGGCGGCTGGACCAGCCAGCGCGAGCGCGAACGCAGCCGCGATCGCAAGCACGACAAAACGAGTGGATGAAACTAGCCGCAAGTTTTTACTCTCCCTTTGGAACCTCTACCCGATGGGTGCCGAGGCACCCTTGCAGACCGGACTATACGGGCGAGCACGCCAAATGCACTCCCTCAGGCGAGTGAGAGCGCGATGAGCGGGCTAAACCCCCTTTTGGGCCTGCTTCAGAAGCCTGTGCGGTAGACCGACGAGGCGCCGGAGGCGAGCGTCCAACGGGTCGAGTAGAGGACACCGGCCCCGAGGCTCGTCGTCCAGTAGGCACGCGTGCGGGCCTTCATCGTCTCGAGCGACCTGGGCCTCTTCCCCTTGGCGACCCAGCCGAGGCGCAGATAGCTGACGCCCGAGCGGGACTCGACCCAGGCGAGGCGAGCGCCGGCGAGCGTCGGGTTCGTGAGCAGGGCGATCCTGCTCCTCGCGACCACCCGGCTCGAACCGCTCGAGAGTGTCTTGAGGACGATGCGCGACTCCTTGCGCGAGAAGTTGTGCCAGGCGAGGCGCCCGGCGCGCAGGGACGGGCGACCGAGGTTGCTAGCGGGCCTCGCCGTCGCGTGGATCTTGTGCGCGCCGGAGACGAGGTTGCGCACCACGAGCCGCTTGTACGAGGCGTCGCGGCGGACGAACGCGATCAACGGCCAGTCGAGCGCAGGGTGGGAGACCGTCGCATTGTCGATCCGGGCGACCTCGTTGCCGTTCGCCCAGCGGACGACCCGGATGCCGCCGGCGTCGACGTATAGGCGAGGTACTCCCCGTCGAGCGAGGGCTGCGACGCGTTCGTGGAAGACGACGTCGGGCCCGCCGCCGAACGGACGCACGACTCACCTGGCCGTTGCGCGTGGCAAACGCGAGCGATGCCCTCGCTGAGCGTCGGGTCGAACGCGTTGTTCGCAACCAGGGTGGCCGCGCCCGCGCCGGGCGCAGCGGCGAGCAGGAGGACGGCGCAGACCAGGAGACCGACCACGTTGACCCGAAGCAGCTCGCCCCGCCTGCGAGTCAGCCGCTCGACGGCGGCCGTGGGGTCGTCGGCCCGCCTCCGCGGCCAGATGACCATGAACGCGCGCCCGGCGCCGTAGAGGGAGAGGCAGAGCGCGGCCGGGACAGGCTGGGCAAGCGCGAGCGCGCCCACGAGCGCGACCCAGAACGTCGACACCGGCTGGTAGGTGAAGAACCCGGCGCCGAGGCCCGCGCCGTAGCCGGTCGACCAGACCGGCAGCGGCAGCTCGAAGCGCCAGCGCTCCGGCACCTGACGGCGCGCCTGCGGCAGCGGCAGGCGGACGAGGCCCGCCTCGCGCGCCGCGGCCACGAACGCGAGCGCGGCAGCGGCCCAGACCGCATGGGAGGCCCCGAGGAGGCTGCCGGCGAAACCGAGGGCGAGGCCGAGGGCCGCCGAGGTCGCGACCGCGGCCACGGTGAAGAGGGCCTGGGCGATCATCTGGCGCTTGCGGCTCCCGCACACGGCGGGAGTGAAGGTCTCGAGCATCGACAGTCCTCAGGGCGACCAGGCGCCGGAGACCCCCGCCATCAGGGCGGCGAGGGCGACGCCGATCGCGATCAGCACGGCAGTCCCGTGTCGTAGTACATGACGCAGTAGACCCGGCGGCCGCCCCAGCAGTAGCCGGTGAGCGATGCATCGCCGTTGATCCGGCGGCGGCTGAAGGAGCAGCAGTCGGTGAGCTTGCGCACCTGGCCGCCGCAGCAGCGGAACCAGGAGCCCTGGATACGGAGGTCGTGGAGGCCCTCGGCCTCGGCCGTCCAGTCCTCGCAGACCCGCGTGCGCGGGGAAGGCGGCAGGACCTCTCCATCGGGGCCGCGCAGGCGGTCGCCGCTCCCGTCGACGGCATGGCCGGCGGAGTCGACGACGCGGCCGAGGTTGTCGATCGGGCGGCCGCTCTGCGGGTGGAGCGGGTAGCCCTTGCGGTCGATCCGGGAAAGCGGCGGGTACGGGCTGGGGCACGAGCCGGTCGTCCAGAGGTGCCCGCAGAAGTGGAAGGCGTCCGCCTCGTCCGGCTTCACGGCGGCCGCGACGGCCGAGCCGCCCGCGATCGCGAGCGCGGCCGCTCCCAGCCGACCCAGGAACGACAGGCGGGTCGTCGACTCGCCGCGACCTCCCTGCTGGGCGTCAGGGCCACAGCAAGCAGCAGGCTCGGTTAGCACCAGCGCTGGCAGCCGCCGGGTTGGACGATCAGTCGAGCCGGGTGATCCGCCCGCCGGCAACGACCGATACCTTGCCGCCCAAGGCGGTGACGTAGTTGGCGACGGTGCTCGCCATGAGCGTCGCTGCCGCGGCGTCGATGATCACCGTGCCGTTGCCGAGGCTGCTGAAGCCATCACCGCCGCCGAGCATGTAGTCGTTGGTGGCGACGGTGTAGGTGGCGGCCGGATCCAGAGGCGCGCCGCCGACCATGACTTCGCTCACCCGCTCACCCGCGGGCTTGGACGCATCGAAGGCGAAGGTCAGGCCCGAGACCTGCGGGAACCGGCCGGCGCCGTCCTCGACCTGGCTGACGCCGTTCTCGAGCGCGGCCAGCAGGTCGGCGCCACTCAGCTCGGTCAGGACGGTGGTGTTGCCGAATGGCAGCTCGGTGAGGATGTCGCGCCGCGTGAGCAGGTGGCCGGCCTCGTAGAGCCGATCGCCGCGGATGCCGCCGCCGTTGGTGAGCCCGAGATCGGCGCCGGTGGCGTTGCGCATCGCATCGGCGATGAGGTTGCCGAAATTGCTCTCCTGGCTGCGGACGGAGGCGCGCTGCGTGTCGAGCTCGACCAGCGTCTCGCCGATCTCGATGTCCAGCTCCGCCGAGAGCTTGTCCTCGAACGGCTGGAGCCGCGCCAGGGCTGTTTCGTCGGCGACGTAGTCGGCGCTGTCGAGCACCCGAAACTGTGGCTGCCAGCTGACCTCGCCGTCCTCGTCACGGCTGACCGCGAGCTGGATCGCGGTGACGTAGTTGGCCTGCGAGCCGCTCTCGACCATGGCCGTCCGGCCGTCATACATCACCCGCAGATCATGGTCGTGGCCGGTGAGCACGAGGTCGGCTGCACGGCCCCGATAGAGCGACGATGTCCTCCTCGAAGCCGGTGTGGACCAGGGCCACCACGACCTCCGCGCCTTCGTCACGCAGCTTCTCCTGCATGGCGAGGCCCGTCTCCAGCACCGGCTCGAACACCGTGTCGCCAGGGCTCGCAATCTCGATCGTGTCTGGCGTGGTGAGGCCGTAGAAGCCGAACGTGACGCCCCCGATCTCCAGCATCAGGCTCTCGACCGTCCCGGGAAACAGCTCGCCGGCGGCCGTCTTCACGTTGCTGTTGATTACCGGGAAGGTCGCCTCGGCCACCCGCTCGGCCGCCACCTCGGGGCCGAAGTCGAACTCGTGGTTGCCCATGGTGAACGGCCTCGAGCGGCAGCTCGTTCAACAGCTCGATCATGTGCGCGCCCTGGTCGAAGCCCGAGAGCAGCGAGGGCGAGATCGCGTCGCCGGCATGCAGGAAGATCACGTTCTCCGCCTCGACGTCCTCGTCGCGGAGAATGCTGACGAGCTTGGCGTAGCCGCCGCGGCCGTCGTCGTCGCCGTAACGGTCCCAGTCGTTGACCTGCAGGATGGTGATGAAGGCGGGCGCGGTCTCGTCCGACTGGGCCGCAGCCGGCAACGCCAGGAGACCATAACCAAGCGCTGCTGCGAGGCTGAGCGCTTGAGCCGATCGCACGAATGAGGCCATGTCTTTACTCCGCTGGAGATCTGTGTCCGCTATAGCAGCCGCAGCGTTTCTGTCAGCCGGTAAAGACGTCGGCGTGACAGGGTCGAGAGCGCCTGCTTGGCGTCGAGTTGTCCCCGTTGTTTTCGCGTTATCCGCAAGAATCTGCCATCCGAATGCTCGCGCCTGGAGGCTGCTGTGATATGCAGCCGGCATGCAGAGTGACACGCAACACAACACCGCCGGCGGCGACCAGCTGGCCGCCATGCGCGTGCAGCCGCACAACCTGGAGGCGGAGCAGGCGCTCCTGGGCGCCATTCTCGTCAACAACGAGGCCTTCCACCGGGTCAGCGAGTTCCTGCGCGCCGAGCACTTCTTCGAGCCGGTGCACGCGCGCATCTACCAGGCATGCATCGATCGGATCGGCACCGGCCAGCTCGCCGACGCCAAGGTCTTGTTTCATCTGTTCGATACCGACGAGGCGCTGAAGGAGCTGGACGGCGCGCGCTATTTGGCCAGGCTAGCCCGCGCCGCCGAGACGATCGTCAACGCGCCCACCTTTGGTCGGATCATCCACGATCTGGCGGTCAAGCGCGGGCTGATCAGCCTCGGCGAGGAGATGGTGATCCGCGCCTACGACGCGCAGGCGCCGGAGGGGGCCGAGCAGCAGATCGAGATCGCCGAGCAGGGGCTGTTCAAGCTCGCCGAGGAAGGCGAGGCCAAGAGCGGCTTTCGCACCTTCCCGACCGTGCTCGCCAGCGCCGTCAACCTGATCGAATCCGCCTATCACAAGACCGGCGAGGTGACGGGCGTGCCGAGCCAGCTCGAGAGCCTGGACCGCATCCTGGGCGGATTGCAACCCTCCGACCTGCTGATCCTCGCCGGCCGCCCATCGATGGGCAAGAGTGCTTTGGCCGTGACCATCGCCGCCAACGCCTCGACCCAGAAGGCTCCGAGCTCCGAAAGCGCTCACCTCAAGCACGAGAACTACACCTCCGGCATCTTCAGCCTCGAGATGTCCGCCGAGCAGATGGCGATGCGCCTGCTGTCGGCCGAGGCACAGATCCCATCCGACGAGCTGCGCCGCGGCAAGCTGGACGAGACAGCGTGGCAACAGGTCGTCCGCGCCAGCCAAGCGCTCAACATGCGGCCGATGTTCATCGACGACACGCCAGCACTCTCGGTGGCGGCGCTGCGCAGCCGGGCGCGACGGCTGATGCGCACGCAAGGTCTCTCGCTCCTGGTCGTCGACTATTTGCAGCTGATGCGCGGCTCGAGCGCCTATGCCGGCACCAACCGCGTCCAGGAGATCTCCGAGATCACCCAGGCACTGAAGGCCATCGCCAAGGAGCTCAACATCCCGGTCCTCGCCCTTTCCCAGCTCAGCCGTGCCGTGGAGAGTCGTGAGGACAAGCGGCCGCTGCTCTCGGACCTGCGCGAGTCCGGCTCGATCGAGCAGGACGCCGATGTCGTCATGTTTGTCTACCGCGAGGAGTACTACCTCGAGCGCTCCGCACCGCAGCAGCGGGAAGGCGAGGGGCTCGACAAGTTCCAGCAACGCCATCGCGACTGGCTCGACCGCTGCGATCGCGCCCACAACCGGGCCGACATCATCATCGCCAAGCAGCGTAACGGCCCGATCGGCACGGTGCAGGTCCAGTTCGACCCGAGCTTCGGCCGCTTCCGCAACCTCGAAACCACCGAGTACATCGCTGGTGGCTGATGGGCCGGCACCGGATGCCTGAAACCGTCCTGCACGTCGATCTCGGCGCCATCGCCGCCAATTACGAGTCGCTCCGGGATGCGGCTTCCTGCAGCGAGATCGCCGGCGTGGTCAAGGCCGATGCCTACGGGCTCGGTGCCGCCGCCGTGGCGCCGGTGCTCTGGCAAGCCGGCTGCCGCACCTTCTTCACGGCCAAGCTCGCCGAGGCGACGGCTCTTCGCCTGGTCCTGCCCGAGGCCGTCATCTACGTTCTCGAAGGCTTGGCCGAAGCCGAGATCGCCACATTCGTTGAAGCCAAATTGCGCCCGGTGCTCAACCAGCCGGTAGAACTGGAGCTCTGGGCGGCCGCTGCCGGGCGGGCCGGGCGCCGGCTCGAAGCCGCATTGCAGCTGGAAACCGGCATGTGCCGGATGGGCATGGCCGAGACGGATCTCGCAAGCCTGAGCCCGGGCTCGCTCGCCGCCATCGACCTGACCCTCGCGCTCAGCCACCTCGGTAGCGCCGACGAGCCGTCCAGCCCGCGGAACGCGGCGCAGCTCGCGCGATTTCAGGCGCTCGCCACCCGATTGCCGGCGGCACCGCTCAGCCTCGCCAACTCGTCGGGCTGCTTTTTGGGTGCCGCCTACCATTTCGCAATGGTCCGACCCGGGGCGGCACTCTACGGCATCAATCCAACGCCTGGACGGCCCAACCCGATGCGGCCGGTGGTTCGGATCGAGGCGCCGGTGCTGCGGGTGCTGCAGCTTGACGCCCCCTGCGCCGTCGGCTACGGCGCCACCTACACAGCCGAGCAAGGCGCACGCATTGCAACAATCGGCACTGGCTATGCCGATGGCTTGCCGCGGTCGGCGGGCAATACCGCCAAGGCCCTCATCCGGGGACAATTGGTCCCCATTGTCGGGCGGATTTCCATGGATCTGACGACGCTCGACGTGAGCGGGCTGGCCGAGGAAGAGGTGGCCATCGGCACGCCGGTCACACTCCTAGCCGACGCTTTCGACGTCGATGCCACGGCACAAGCCGCGGGCACCATCGGCTATGAGCTGCTGACCCGTCTGGGTCGCCGTTTTCGCCGCAACTACGTGTCGCCGGGCAGCGCATGACCAATCCCTTGCAAGTCATCGGGGCGGCGGTGATCGCCGTCTGCCAGTCGATCGGCCGCATCATGCTGTTTGCCGGACGGGCAATCGGCAACGGCATCGTTGGACCCTTCTACGGCCGCCAGCTCGTCCGGCAGCTGATCGAGATCGGCTACTACTCGCTGCCGGTCGTGGGCCTGACGGCCATCTTCACCGGCATGGTGCTGGCGCTGCAGAGCTACACCGGCTTTCAGCGCTTCCAGGCGCAAAGCGCGATTCCGACGATCGTCGTGCTCTCGGTCGTCCGCGAGCTGGGGCCGTCCTCGCCGGACTCATGGTCGCGGGCCGGGTGGGTGCTGCGATGGCGGCCGAGCTCGGCACCATGCGGGTCACCGAGCAGATCGACGCGCTGGCCACCCTCTCGACCGATCCGATGCGCTACCTCGTCTTCCCCAGGCTCATCGCCGGGCTTATCGCGCTGCCGCTGCTGGTCATCGTCGCCAACATCATCGGCGTCATGGGCGGCTTTCTGGTCAGCGTCTACAAGCTCGGATTCAGCCCTTATGACTACCTCAACCGCACCTTCGATTACCTGGAGACCATGGACGTCGTCTCCGGCCTGGTGAAGGCAGGCGTCTTCGGCTTCATCATCGCACTCATGGGCTGCTACCACGGCTACAACAGCGAAGGCGGTGCCCAGGGCGTGGGCATGGCGACCACGCGCGCCGTGGTCTCGGCCTCGATCTTGATCCTCACCGCCAACTACTTCGTCACCGAAATGTTCTTCAGCCGATGAGTGAAGCCCCAGCCAAGATCAAG
The DNA here is from genome assembly GCA_942491185.1 of uncultured Alphaproteobacteria bacterium. Taxonomy (GTDB): domain Bacteria; phylum Pseudomonadota; class Alphaproteobacteria; order Geminicoccales; family Geminicoccaceae; genus SLRI01. The sequence continues at coordinate 38,779 of CALOAB010000027.1, forward strand.
ATCCGCGGGCTCACCAAGAGCTTCGGCAACAACCACGTGCTGCGCAATCTCGATCTCGATGTGCCGGACGAGCGCTCGGTCGTGGTGATCGGCGGCTCCGGCACCGGCAAGTCAGTGCTCTTGAAATGCATCTTGGGCCTGCTCGAGCCCGATGCCGGCTCGATCCAGATCGACGGCGAGGAGGTCGTGGGCGCCGGCGGCAAGGAGCTGCAGGCGATGCGCGGCAAGATCGGCATGCTGTTTCAGGGTGCCGCACTCTTCGACAGCCTGCCGGTCTGGGAGAACGTCGCCTTCGGCCTGCTCGCGACCAGCCGCCTGGACCGCAAGGAGGCCAGGGACAAGGCGATCGAGACGCTGAAGAAGGTGGGTCTACAGCCCGCGGTCGCCGACCTCTACCCAGCCGAGCTGTCGGGCGGCATGAAGAAGCGCGCCGGCCTCGCGCGCGCCATCTGCACCGCACCTGAGATCATCTTCTTCGACGAGCCGACCACCGGCCTCGATCCCATCATGTCGGACGTCATCAACGATTTGATCCGTGCTTGTGTCTCCGAGCTCGGCGCCACCGCGCTTTCGATCACCCACGACATGGGCAGCGTGCGCAAGATCGCCGACCGCGTGGCCATGCTCTACGAGGGCCGTATCGTCTGGGAAGGCCCGGTCGAAAGCATCGACGCCAGCGGCGACCCCCATGTCGACCAGTTCATCAACGGCAAGGCCGAGGGCCCGATCAAGGTCGGCGCCTGAGCGGCAGTTTCCGCCGGTTTTAGTGCCGCTCGTCTCTGCGCCGCTACCGCAGCGACCTGCCGAAACTCTCTGTGCCGGCAGACCCTCTGACGACAAGCTGCAGCGTTCTGGGATTGCGAGGCCGGATGTAGCTCTCGTGGCGCCATTGCCTCGGGACGTCCTGGCGTAAAAAGCGAGCTTTAACAGGTTCTTGTGATTTGTGGCGTAACCTGGGCGGAGCGTGGCGGCACTCACCGCCTCATCCAATAGATGCCGTCTGGGCTCAGCCGAGGGAAACAACGTCAGCCGATGACACCTTCTCTGGCAACGCCGCTGACTCGATTAGCCGTGCCGGCCTTCCGCCGCTTAGTGGTCGGCCTCCTGTCGATCGACGCATTGCTGCTGCTGGCGCCGGTTGTCGCCGCCGCCCTCGTCTATCTGGGTGTGCTCGACAACGTGCCGCGCCAGCTCAGAATTCAGCCGGTCTGGGGCCTGCCCAGCCTATTCATCTATCTCAAATGGTTGCTCATCTCGATTTTCCTGGCAACGGCGTGGCGGTCAAACGGTGAGCCACTGCTGCTCAGCCTCGCTTTGATCTTCGCTCTTCTGCTGATCGACGACAGCCTCGAGCTGCACGAGCGGCTCGGCACGGTGGTCAAGGACAGTTTCGGCTACACACCGGCATTCGGCCTGCGGGGCGACGATCTTGGCGAGCTGACGATCTGGGCGATCATCGGTGTGATGGCGTTCGCCGTCTTCGCCCTCGGCTACTGGCGCTCCTCACCCGAAGGACGACGCATCGGCCACGTCTTTCTTCTCGGCATCGCCGGCCTCGCCGCCTTTGGCATCGTCGTCGACATGATCGGCGTCCTGGTCCACGACCTCGGCGAAGGTTTGGTCAACCGCTTTGTGCGCTCCTTCTTTGATTATCTGGAGGATGGCGGCGAGCTTGCGGTCGCGTCGCTCTTGCTGGCCTTCGCGTTCACCATCTGGCGACATCACACTCCAACGGTCGCTGCTGTCTAACGCGCAACTCAAGCCGTCGGCCAGGTAAGCGGTTAGAACAGCAACGCCTCGTCCATGGAGGCCGCCAAGAAGGTCTCGTCACACTATCGGGCCGACCGTCGCCGATTGTCGGCCGGAAAGCCCGGAAAGCCTTTGGGGGAAATTGGTTAATCGCCGTATCTCTCGTCGGCTGAACGCGCTGACGGAGCCTCGGTCTTGTCTGCCTCACCCCTCTTTTCGAGCCGCAAGGCGTTTTGGCGAGCGGCCATCGTGCTGCTGGCCATCGATCTCGCTTTGCTGCTCGCCTATGTCCTCGTCTACCTGCTCAAGAGCCTGGGGCTCCTCGCGGCGGCGCCCGACCTGCTGCGCATTGAGACCCAATGGGGGTTGGGCAGCGTGCTCATGTATCTCAAGTGGCTGGCGATCATCGGCCTCTTGAGCCTGTCCTGGCGGCAGTTGCGCGAGCCGCTGCTCTTGAGCCTGGCCCTGATCTTCCTCTTTTTTCTGATCGACGATTCGCTCGGTATTCACGAGTGGATCGGCACCGAGCTGATGCGGCAGCTCGGTCTCGAGGGTGCCTGGGGGCTGCGCGGCAACGACTTCGGCAAGCTTACCTTCTGGGCGCTCGCCGGCGGCGCTTGCCTTGTCGTCTTTCTCGTCGGCTACGTGCTGTCGAACCAGCGGACACGGCGGCTCGGCCAGCTCTTCCTGCTCGGCATTGCCGGGCTGGTGCTGGTCGGCATCGGCATCGACCTCGTGGGCGTGCTGGCCAAGCAGCTCGACGCCGGATTTGTCGGCCGCGCCGTGCGCTTCGGCCTGCGCACCGCCGAGGATGGCGGCGAGATGATCCTGGGCTCGCTGCTGCTGGCGCTCGCCTACGCCATCTTCAAGGACCTCCCGGCGACCATCGCGGCCGCCGATTGGCGCAGCGCCTACAGAGCCGCCTGAGCGCGCTCAGGCAAAGCTTGCCTGAATGACATGGCCCTGAATCTTGCCGCTCACCGGACCGGGCCCGCAAAGACGGGCGATCGCTGCTTCGGCGTGATCGGTGGCGCGGCCGAGGGCGTCGGCATCCCTGCTCTCGATTTCGTTGCGCAGCGGGGTCCCCATGCAATAGGCCATGGCAGGATGGCGGGCCGCCGGCGCCTCGCTCGACATTGTCACCGTCTCGATCACCACATCGGTGAAGCCGGCCTCGCGCAGATCCGCCTCGATCACCGCCCGGTCCGCGTAGCCGTGCGGCGTTCGAGCGAGAAATCGCGGCGGATCATCCGGAAACAGAACCGCCAGCGCCGACGTGACCAGATCGGCGAAGCGGTTGTCCTCGATCCGGTCCCAAACATTGAAGAGAAAGCAGCCACCCGGCTTCAGCACGCGGCGGGTCTCGCGAAAGGCGTTGATCTTGTCCGGAAAGAACATGACGCCGAACTGGCAGCAGACCTTGTCGAACGCGTGGTCGTCGAACGGCAATGCGGCGGCGTCCGCCTGCCGCCACTCGAGGCGCGGGTCGGCGCCCTGCCGGCTCTTGGCGTGATCGAGCATCGGCTGATTGAGATCGCTCACGACGTAGCGTGCCCGCTCTCCCAGTAGCGGAGCGAGCGCCCGCGCGACGACACCGCTGCCGGCCGCGGTCTCCAAGACATCGAGCGGCATATCCGTCGCCGTGCGCCCAGCCAGATCCTTGGCAAACGCCTCGAAGATCAGTGGTACCAAGTAGGCATCGTAGAACTCGGGAATCGATCCCGAAAATTTCTTGTCGCTCTCGGTCATGCTCGATTGCCTCCCCGCAACGGCTGCCTCGTCGATCACTCTAGGTGACTGACGCCGATTCAGCCATGTCGTGGATCGGGCACCAGCGACGCCCGGCAGCGGCAAGATCCAGCCGTGGACTGGGCGAGACCTCTCTCGCGCCGACCGGCGCATGGCCATTGCCTCGCCACCAGCCCAGCCCCTCTTCTTGCCACATGCTGCATTTTCACGCAGGCGGGTATGAATCGGGGCTTGGCGGCCGTCCTCGGCCGGGCGTATGGGATCTGGTGAGGGTTGCCCTCGCTTTCGCCAGGATTGCAGGGTGTTCGAGCGCTCCATTCCCGAGTGGTTGCGGCATGCGCCGGTCCCGAGCATTCGGGGCTTTGCGATGCTGTCGGCGCTGGAGGCGATGATCCGAGGGTTTCTCGTCTCGGTGTTCCCCTTGGCCATGTTTCGGGCGTTCGGCGACGCGGCGCTCGTGTCGAAGCTCTATTTCCTGGTCGGCTTGGCCTCACTGGTTGCGGGGCTCCTGGTGCCCTGGCTGACGCGATATCTGCCACGGCGCTGGATGTACACGGCCGGCGTCGGGCTGGCGCTCGCCGGCTGCGGGCTCGGCGTGCTGGGCGGGACCTGGATCCTGCCGGCGCTCTTGTGCATCACCATGGCCACGGCAACCGTCTTCGTCTGCCTCAACGCCTATGTGCTGGACTACATCGCCCGGGGCGATCTCGGCCGCAACGAGACGCTTCGGATGTTCTACTCGGCCGCGGCCTGGAGCGTCGGGCCGGTGACCGGGGTCTGGCTGATGCAGCTCTGGGAGCCGGCGCCGTTCGTCGTCTCCGGGCTGTTCGCCTCGATCCTGCTCGTCGTCTTCTGGGTGATGCGGCTCGGCAACGGCAAGCTCGTGGTGCGGGCCAGGGGGCCGGCGCCCAACCCGCTGGCCTATCTCGGCCGGTTCTTCGCCCAGCCGCGGCTGATCGCCGGCTGGCTCTTTGCCGTGCTCCGCTCCTGCGGCTGGTGGGTCTATATCGTCTATTTGCCGATTTTCGCGGTTCAGTCGGGCCTGAGCGACCAGCTCGGCGGCACGGCCCTGTCGCTCACCAACGCGCTCCTCTTCACCACGCCCTTGATGCTGCGCTGGATGCAGGCGCACACCGTGCGGGCGACGCTGCGGCTCGGCTTCTTCATGGCGGGGCTGGCCTTCGCGCTGGCCGCGCTCCTTTCGCCCCTGCCGTGGGCCGCGGTGCTGCTGCTGATGAGCGGCTCTGCCTTCCTCATCCTGCTCGACATCGCCGGCGGGCTACCCTTCCTGATGGCCGTGAAGCCCGCCGAGCGCACCGAGATGAGCGCCGTCTACTCCAGCTTCCGCGACGTCTCGGGCATCGTCACGCCAGGGGCCGCTTGGCTCGTGCTGCTTGTGGCCCCGCTGCCCGGCATCTTCGCGCTCGTCGGCTGCGGTCTCTTCGCCATGTGGGCGCTGGCCGGCCGGCTGCACCCGCTCTTGGGCGTCGCCAGCCCCGACCGCCTGGCCGCGCGCGTCGCCCGACGGCCCCGCCCCGCCGAGTGAGCCTAGCAGGTTGCTAGCTCGATGCGCTCTTTCGCTCCAGCCGTCGAAACAGCAGCGAAAGCGGCCAGCAGATGGCGAAATAGAGGGCGCCGATGGTCAACCAGATCTCGAAGGTGCGCTGGGTCGTCACCACGGTTTGGCTGGCCATGAAGGTCAGCTCCTGGATGGCGATCAGCGAGACGATCGAGCTGTCCTTGACCAGGCTGATGAACTGGTTGGCCAAGGGCGGGGCGGTGTTGCGGATGGCCTGTGGCAGGATGATGAAGCGCATCCGATCGAGTCTGGAAAGGCCGAGACTGGAGGAGGCCTCCCACTGGCCCCTGGGGATCGACTGGATGCCGCCGCGAATGATCTCGGCGACATAGGCGCCCTCGAACATCGCCAGCACGATGACGCCCGAGAGGAACGCTTCGATGAGCTTGCGGTCGCCGAAGAAGAGCTCGAACCAGTAGCGCTGGTCGACCGGCAGGTTGCGCGCATAATCGCCGATCCCGAGCAACGGCATGATCTGCGAGCTCAAGAAGAAATAGAAGACGAAGATGAAAACCAGCGGTGGAACGTTGCGAATGATCTCGACATAGGTGCGACCGACCAGGCGCGCGAAGAGGCCGCGCGAGATGCGGCAGAGCGCGATCAGGAGGCCGACGATGGCTGCCGCGATCGAGGCATAGAAGGTGAGCCGGAGCGTCACCATCAAGCCCTGGCTCAGAAGATGCGGGATGATCGAGCCAGTGTCGGGGTCGGTGCGGAAGAACAGGCTGGGCACGATGGCCCAGTCCCAGTTGTAGACGAGAGCGGTGTTGGCGCGCCAGGCGAGCCAGCCGAAGAGTGCCACGAGGCCGGCCAGGATCACGAGATCCAGCCAGCCATAGCGCAGCTTGCGGTCGTCACCCGGCCACATGAAGGCGCGTGTCCCAGCTCGGCATCGGTCCGCGGCGATACGAGCCGCCGCGGACCGATGCCTCTTACGTTGGTGCTACGATCAGGTGTGCCGGATCAGTTGGGCAGCAGCTCGGCCCATTCCTGCGACCTGAACCAGTAGGTGTGCCGCTCCTCGAGGAAGCCGCTCCGCCAGTTGCTGGCGATCCAGTTGTTGAAGAAGTTCAGCGCGTCGGGGTCACCCTTGCGCAGCGCGAACGCCTCGGCCGTCACGCTGAAGAGGTCGTCGATCGGAAAGAAGAGCTGGTCGGGGTACTCGGCCACGTAGCGGCTGGGCGACGGCTCGGACGCGATGGTTGCATCCGCATTGCCGTTCAAGACCTCCTGCAACGAAGCCCCGTCCTCGTCGAACTGGAGAATACGGGCATCGGGGAAGGTCGCCTGGGTGAACGGCACGGGCGTGGCGCCGCGGCGCAGCGCGAAGGTGAAGTCCGGCTTGTTCATGTCCTCGAGCGACGTGATCGTCCCCTCGTGCTCCTTCGAGACGGCGATCCTGAGGCCTGAGAAGGCATAAGGATCGGTGAAGTTGACCGTCAGGTTGCGCTGCGGGGTGACGCTCATGCCGGAGATGATGACGTCGAAGCGGCCGCTGATCAGTGCGGGGATGATGCCGTCCCAGGCCGTGGGCACGAACTCGACCTCGACGCCCATGTCCTCGGCCAGCTTGGTCGCAACGTCGATCTCGTAGCCGATGAGCTCGCCGCTCTTGTCGAGCATCGCCCACGGCACGAAGGTGGAGAGCCCGACGATCAGGCTGCCGCGCGCCTTGATCTGCTCGATGACGCTGTCGGCGGCGACCCCCTGGCGGGCGTCCTGGGCCTGTGCGGCGCCCGTTGCCGTGGCCAGCCCGCCGATGCAGATCGCAGCGGCCAGCGTCTTCAGTCTTCTGAGTATGCCTTTCAAGGGGATCACTCCATGTGGATGATGGGTCGATGGATGACCGCTCGAGCGTCTGCCCGGTCGGTCAGGTCGTCACCGCGAAGCGCTTCTCCAGCCAGGCGGCAACCAGCGACAGGCTCACCGTGATCGCCAGATACATGGCGGCGACGGTGAGCCAGATCTCGAAGGCCATATACGTGTCGGAGATGATGTTTCGACCTTCGGTCGTAAGCTCGAAGACGGCGATCACGCTGACGATCGAGCTGTGCTTGACGAGCGACACGGCGAGCCCGGTCAAGGGCGGCAGGACGAGGCGCACTGCCTGCGGCAGGATGATGTCGCGGTAGGCCTGCAGCCGGGTCAGCCCGAGGCTGGCCGCCGCCTCCCACTGGCCGCGTGGCACGCCCATGATCCCGCCTCTGAAGATCTCGGCCGCGAACGCCGCCTCGAACAGCGTCAGGCAGAGAATGGCGGTCCAGTAGCGGTCGAGCCCGACCAGCGGCGCCAGGACGAAATAGACGATGTAGAGCTGCACCAGGAGCGGCGTGTTGCGGATCAGCTCGATATAGACGGTGGCCGTGGCCCGCCCGACCGGCGAGCGGGCCAGCCTGAGCACGGCAACCGCGATGCCGAGCATGACGGTCAGCACGAAGGAGATGGCCGAAAGCCTGATCGTCTCGATGAAGCCCAGCGCCAGCGGGCCCCAGAGCAATCCGCCCTCGTGCACCCGAACGATGTACTCGGGCACACGGTACCACTGCCAGTTATAGCCCATCTGCGCCGCACCAGCGACGGTGAGCCAGACGAGACCGATCGCCAGCGCGGCGAACTGCAGAATGGCGAGAACGGAATCGCGATGCCGCCGATAGGCAGGCAATATCGGGCTGCCAGACGCCCGCCTTGCATCGCGCCGAGGCGAGCCTTCGGGCGGGCTATCGGGCAAATGGGTGCGCGCCTCGCGGGCGAGGTCGGTATCCGCGCGAATGGTGCTGATGCGGCCAACTCCAGATCCGCCGGCCCGGGCAGCGGCATTGCTGCCGCACCGGTCGGTCGATCCCCCCAAGGGGGCTCTAGTTGCGGCAGCGCGCCTGGCTTGTCAAACGGCCCGCATTTTTGGAAGTGCCGCAGCTTCGTCGCGCGGCGGGCTGGCAAGGCCATTAACAGCGGCGGCATGATCATGTAGGCCCACGGCAAGCCTCAGGTGGGAGAGCCGCGCCCATGATTACCGTGATTCCCGAGATCCTCAGCTTCGACGCGGCCAAAAAGCTGCGCGCCAAGATCGACTCGATCCCCTTCGTCGACGGCTCGGCGACTGGCGGCAAGTTCGGCCAGTCGATCAAGAACAACGAGCAGCTCAAGCCCGGACCGGAAACCCAGCAGGTGCAGCAGGCCATCCTCGAGGCGATTCATGCCAACCTGCTTTTCGAGCAGGTGGCGCTGCCGAAGATTATCAAGCCGCCACTGATCGCCCGCTACGGCCCCGGAAACGAATACGGTAGCCATGTCGACAATGCGGTCATGTCCGGCCGCCCGGCGATACGCTCGGACATGTCTTTCACGCTCTTCCTGGAGGACCCTGCCGCCTATGACGGCGGCGAGCTCGTCATCGAGAGTTCGGTGGGCGACCAGGAGATCAAGCTGCCGATAGGCGCCCTCGTCCTCTATCCGACCTCGGCCCTGCACCGCGTAGCACCGGTGACCCGCGGCCGCAGATTGGTCGCCGTTTCCTGGCTACAAAGCGTGGTGCGTGACCCGGCGAAACGGGAGATCCTGTACGAGCTCGACACCGCGCGTCGCGAACTTTTCGACAAGCAAGGCAAAACGGCCGAGTTCGATCTGGTCGCCAAGAGCTTCCACAACCTGCTGCGGATGTGGGTGGAGATCTGAGCGCGACGCGAACGCTGGCGCCCACAGAGCCTGCCCCATCAGCGGCACGAGCGTGCCTCACACGATAAGATCGACTGGACAACCGCGGGCTGCAACCAGCAGGCAAGCCCAGTGGCCTTGATCGCGATCATGGCGCCCAACGCCACTGACCAAGTTATGACCAGCCGCTGCTCAGCTTGCGGGCATTTAACAACAGCCTTGCGGAAATTGGCGAAGAGGGGTCAAACTCCGCGCCGAGGTCACCCGCACGTACCTTGACGTGTCCCAATGAGGTGGACCCGCTCCCGGCAGGAGGAAGCGCCATGGTCGCCGTCATCGACTTCCTCAACACCATTTTCTGGGGCTACGTGCTGATCTATGGCCTGCTGGCCGTGGGTCTATTCTTCACCTTGCGCCTCGGCTTCATCCAGTTCGTCCATTTCGGCGAGATGTTCCGCGTCATTCGTGGCTCGCGCGAGACCGATGCCGCAGGCATCACACCCTTCCAGGCCTTGACGGTCAGCCTCGCGTCCCGGGTCGGCACCGGCAACCTCGCCGGCGTCGCCGTCGCCCTCTATCTGGGTGGGCCCGGCGCCATCTTCTGGATGTGGATGGTGGCACTTGTCGGCATGGCCACGGCCTATTCCGAGAGCACGCTGGCCCAGCTCTTCAAGGTCAAGAACGAGGAAGGGCAGTATCGCGGCGGACCGGCCTTCTACATCGCCCGCGGGCTGGGCGCGCCCTGGGCCGCCGTCATCTTCTCGATCGCGCTGATCATCTCCTTCGGTCTCGTCTTCAACGCGGTGCAGGCCAACTCGATCGCCGGCGCCGTCGAAGGCGCATTCGGCCTGCCGCCGCTGGTGACCGGGCTCGTCATCGCCGCACTCACCGGCGTCGTCATCTTCGGTGGCATCCGCAAGATCGCCAAGGTCGCCGAGATCATCGTGCCCTTCATGGCCGGTATCTACCTGTTGCTCGCCGTCGTCGTGCTGATCATGAACTTCAGCGAGGTGCCAGGTATGCTGGCGCTTATCGTCAAGAGCGCCTTCGGCCTCGAGGAAGCAGCGGGCGGCGTCACCGGCGGCTTGGCCGCGGCCATGCTCAACGGCGTGAAGCGCGGCCTCTTCTCCAACGAGGCCGGCATGGGCTCGGCCCCCAACATCGCAGCCTGCGCGGTGCCGCAGCCGCACCATCCCTCGAGCCAGGGCTTCGTTCAGGCGCTGGGTGTGTTCATCGACACCATCCTGGTCTGCTCGGCGACAGCACTCATGATCCTCCTCTCCGGCACGCTCGTGCCCGGCTCGGAGCTGACCGGCACGGCGCTCACCCAGGCCGCCCTCGACACCCATATCGGCGTCTTCGGCAGCGTCTTCATCGCCGTGGCGATCTTCTTCTTCGCCTTCACCTCGATCATCGGCAACTACTCCTACGCCGAGAATGCGCTGACCTATCTGGGCCTCGCCGGCAAGAGCGGTCTGACGGTGCTGCGCGTCGTCGTCCTGGCGATGGTCGTCTGGGGCGCCGTGCAGAGCGTGGCCACGGTCTTCAACGCCGCCGACGCCTCGATGGGCCTGATGGCCACGATCAACCTGATCGCCATCGTGCTCCTCTCCGGCACCGTGGTGAAGCTGACAAAGGACTATTTCGACCAGCGCAAGGCCGGCCAGGAGCCCGTCTTCCATCGCGCCGACTACCCAGAGCTCACCGGCGAGATCGACGACGATATCTGGCGGCGGTGAGCGAGGGCGCTGCTAAGGCAAGCTGTCATCGATGCGTGCCAGCTTGAGGAGATGACGCTGCAGGCCCTGCTTCAGCGGCCGGCTGCCGTGGACCGGGACCGATAACCGGGCTCGCTCGCCGTGCTTGCCGTAGACATGGTGGCTGCCGCTGACCCGCAGGAGGGTCCAGCCGTTCTGCTCCAACAGCCGGCAGAGGGCGCGGCCCGAAAGCGGCTTCAAAGCGTGAGCTCGATCACCTTGCGCTCTGGGGTCTCGCTCGTCTCAGGCTCCTCGGCAGCGAACCAGGCCTCGATGGCCTCGCGGATATTGGCCATCAGCTCGTCCATGGTCTCGCCCTGACTGGCACAGCCGGGAAGTGCCGGCACCTCGGCCCAAAAGCCGCCTTCTTCGGCCGTGTGCACGACGATCTTGATGTTCATCGGTCTTCCTTCACCAGTCCGGCAATCGTGGCGCCACGCACTAGAGCGCTTCGCGGCCGGCGGGCACATCGTCGAAGCCGTGATCCGGCAGGTTCCCTGGGTTGATCCTGGCGAGCAAATCGGCAAGCGACGGCGCCTCTGCAGCCGCCGGCCGCAGAACGAGCGTGCCGTCATGGACCGCGACGTCGACTGCTGTGCCTTCGGCCAGCGCCAGCTCGCGCCCCAGGGCCTGCGGAAGCCGCACCACCAAGCAACCGCCGCATCGATCAATTCTAGTCCGCATTTGTTTGCGATCCGAGCTCAAGCACCGGTCTTGCCGGTGCAGCATACAGCAGCTGCCAGTCGCTCGACCAGTGCTACACCGCCCTCAATCCGCGCGGATCTTCTGCGCATAGACGTTGATCACCAGCGCCAGCAGCAGGATCAGGCCGCGGATCAAAATCTTGAGGAAGCTGTCGATGTCGACGTGGTCGAGGCCGTTGTTGAGCACGCCCAGCACGAAGAGGCCGATGATGGTATTGGGAATGCCGCCCCGGCCGCCGAACAGGCTGGTGCCGCCGACGACCACGGCGGCGATGCCGTCCAGGAGGTAGTCGTCGAACTGGTTCTGCTGGGCACTGCCGTAATAGGCGACGCCGAGCATGCCGGCGATACCCGAGCAGACGGCGCCGATGACCAGCACCGAGGCGACGATCAGCTTGACGTTGACGCCCGCATACTCGGCCGCCTCACGGTTGCCGCCGACCATGTAGATGTAGCGGCCGAAGCGGGTGTAGGTCAGGACGAAGTGGCCCACGGCCAGGAAGAGGGCTGCGATGATGACGATCCAGGGGACGCCCATGAGGTTGCCCGAGCCCAGGGTCTTGATCAGCGGCGGCACGTTGTAGGCGATCTGACCCCTGATCAGGAGGGCCGAGATGCCGGCCGCGATCTGCATCATCGCCAGTGTCATGATGAAGGACGGGATGCCGATCACTGTGACGCCGAAGGCGGTAACGCAGCCGATCAGGAAGGCCGAGATCAACGCGAACAGAATGGCGAACAGGCCCGGCAAGGGCAGGTTCGCCAGGTTCACATAGGCTTCCTGCATGGTGAAGAAGGCGACGATGATGCCGACCGCGTTGGCGACGCTGGCGATCGAGAGATCGATCTCGGCGGTCAGGATGACGAAGGTGAGGCCCGTCGCGATGATCGCGGTGATCGACACCTGGCGCAGGATGTTCGCCAGATTGTCGGTGGTCGCGAACGAGGTCGAGGCCGAGGCGAAGACCGCGACCAGGAAGACCAGCGTGATCAAGGGCGCGATCTCGGTCAGCCGCCGGAGAAACCAGACCTTCATGGCGCTTCCCGTTCCTTCTTTGTCAGGCGTTTATCAGGCGGCGGTCAGGCCGCCGCCAGCAGCTGGTCCTTGCCCACCGTCTCGCCCACGAACTCGCGGGTGAACTGGCCGCGGCGCATCACCAAGATGCGATCAGCCAGCGAGAGGATGGTCTCGGGCTCGGTCGAGACGACGACCACGCCCATCTTCTTCTCCTTGAGCGCCCGGACGATCTTCACCACGTCGTCCTTCGCACCCACGTCCATGCCGCGGGTCGGCTCGGCCAGCACCAGCACAGCAGGCTGGTAGGCGAGCCAGCGCGCCAAGGCGACTTTCTGCTGATTGCCACCGGACAACGTCCGCAAAGCCACCATCTCGGAAGCGGCGCGAATCTTCAGCTCGGCGATCTGCGCCCGCGAGATCTCCTGCTCGACCTTCGGCTTGAGCAGGAAGCGCGAGATCCGCTCCAAAATGCTGATGGAGATGTTCCGGTAAATCGGCGAATCGGCGAACAGCATGCTGCGCCGGCTCTCTGGAACGAGCGCGAGCCCGGCGCGCTTGGCCGCAGCCGTATTGGCAAAGCGCTGCACGGCACCGTTCATCTCGAGCGTGCCGGCATCCGGCTTGAGCTTGCCGACCAGTGCCCTGACCAGCTCGAGCTGGCCGCAGCCCATGAAGCCGTAAATGCCCAGGGCCTCACCCTCGCGCACCGCGAAATCGAGGTTCTCGAAGGCACCGCGGCGGCCCAGCCCCTTGACCTGCAGCCGCACCGGCGTGGCCATCGCCGGCGGCAGCTCCAGGCCATGCAGGTAGCTCTCCTCGAGCTCGGCGTGATCGCTGCCGATCATCAGCTCGATGACCTGTGCCTTGTCCAGCTCGGCAGCCGGCGCGGTTCGCACATGCCGGCTGTTCCTGAAGATCGAGACGTTGTCGGAGATCTCGAGCACGTCGTCGAGGAAGTGCGAGATGAAGATGAAGCTCTTGCCCTCGGCCTTGAGCCGCTCAACGACCTTGAAGAGCTGCGCCACCTCAGGGGGCGACAGAGCCGAGGTCGGCTCGTCGAGGATGATGATCCGAGCACCCGAGAACAGCACACGGCCGATCTCGATCAGCTGCTGTAGGCCCAAGGACAGGCTGCCGGCGAGTGCTGTCGGATCGACCTCGATGCCGAGCCTGGCCAAATGCTCGCCTGCCGCCTTCGCCATGTGCCGCCAGCGCACCGTGCCGAAGCGGTTGGTCGGCTGGCTGCCGAGGAACACGTTCTCGGCGACGGTCAGATAGGGGACGATCGACAGCTCCTGGTGCACCATGCCGATGCCGGCGGCGAGGGCGTCGCGGGTCGAGCGGAAGCGCACCGGCCGGCCGTCGATCTTGAAGCTGCCCTGGTAGTCGGTGTGCACGCCGGCGATGATCTTCATCAGCGTCGACTTGCCGGCACCATTCTCGCCGACGAGGCCGTGCACCTCGCCTTCGCTAAGGATAAAATCGACGTCCGAGAGCGCCGTGACGCCCCCGAACGTCTTGCCGATTCCGCTGAGCTCGATGAGCGGATGACGGCCCGTTGTCGATCCGCTCATCGCCACGCCCAGATCAGATCAAGAAGTGCCGCTGCATCCACTGCATGCCGGGCGCGTTGGCCTGGGTCACGACCGGCCCGTCGGTGACGACGTGCTTGGGAATGCCCTCGCCCGTCGCCTCACCGGTCAAGACGGCGGCGACACCGGCGATGATCGCCCCGCCATGGATGCGGCTCGAGGGATTGCGCACCGTGGCGTGCATCCGCCCGTCGATGACGGCCTCCACCGCCGGCGGCATCGCGTCGACGCCGCCGATAATGATGTCGGTCCGACCGCGCGCCTGCATGACGTTGTAGGCGGCCAAGGCCATGTCGTCGTTGTGGAAGAAAGCCGCCGTGATGTTCGGGTGCTTGGTCAACAGGCTGTCCCAGATCCGCGACGCCTTGGTCACGTCCCAGTCGGCCGGCTGCTCGTCCAGGACCTCGATGTTCGGGAACTTCTCGACCACCGAGTAGAAGCCGCGGGCGCGGCCCTGGGCGCCGGTGTGGCCCAAGGCGCCCTGGGTCATGGTGATCGTGCCCTCGCCACCCATCGCATCGACCAGCGCCTGGGTCACCGCCGCGCCCATGAACTCGTTGTCCGGGGCGAGGAAGCTGTGGACGTTGATCTCTTCCAAGGGTGCGATCAGCGTGTCCATGTCGATCACCGGGATGCCGCGATCGATCATCTTGTTCACCGGATCGGTGAGCGTGCCGATGCCGAAGGCCTGAATCGCGACGAAATCCCAGTCCTGGGTCGCCATGTTGTCGATGGCGGCGCGCTGCTTGGGCGCGCTCAGCTCACCGTCGAACCAGGTGACGTCGACATTGAACAGCTTGCCCCAATACTCGGCCGCCTGCTTGCCCTGGGCACACCAGGTCGCCTGCAGCCCGGCATTCGAGAAGGCAGCCTTGAGCGGCGCTTCCGAGCGGCCCATTTCCTGCGCCATGGCGGACGCAATGAACGGATCGAAGCCAAAGCCACCGAGCATGGCACCTGCAGCCGCCGACGTGAGCCCGGCCTGCTTGATGAACGAACGCCTGGAATCGGGCGTCAAAACGCCTTTGTCTTTCATGGATCGTCTCCCTGATTGACCCCACGAGTCGAATGGCCCGCGTTATGGCCAGCACTTTCGATCGGCAGGCGCAGCGATGCAAGAGGTATCATCAGGTGCGGAGTGCGCGCACGGCTTGGGCGCAGATGTGGCGTTCGCCGAGGTCGGGGCGGCGGGAAACCATGTGCACGCAATCTAAAGAAGACCCGCCGCGTCCCTTGGCGTCCGGACTCTTGCAGCGGGAAAATCCGGATGTGCCTCCAACCTTCGGAATTTTTTGTCACTAGTCACGAAGATCTGGCGTCCAGCATGATCGTGCGCCCAGTACGCTTGTGCGTCTAGGATCTGATTGCGCCAACGAAAGTAAGAAGTGCCGCTGCGGTCGTTTGGGTCCAGATTCCTTCCAGCAGCGTAGTCCCACCAGTCATACTCTGACTGCGGAAATAGGAGCCGATAAATCGTCTCCTCTCGCGCTTCTCCTTCGGGCCAAGACCACAATGCCGTATTAATGAATGAAAAGTTCATCCGTGCAAGCGCAGGTAGCAAATCGATATCACCAAATCCCAGCGCAATGCACCGCTCTCTAAAATCCGTGGCACTATCCAGGAACCCACCCCCCTGTTGCCGCTCCGAGGCACTAGAGGCCACAAGTGCCAAGTTGATTGTGCCAGGGTGAATTCTGCGATGAGGTGCAACGCCGCGACGGATCGGGTATCCGTTTGATGCGAAACAGCAAACGGTGTTGCCATGGAGAGCTACAGCCACCTCACTGCCGCGGAGCGGGACCGGATTGCCGACTTGAAGGCCGAAGGGCAGAGCGTCAGAGCGATCGCCCAGGCCCTGGGCCGGTCGGCAGCCACGATCAGCCGGGAGCTGCGGCGCAACGCTTTGGCGAGCGGGGCCTATCGACCAACGATCGCCGAGGGCTCGTATCTGCTCAGGCGGCAGCGGCCGGCGGTGCTCGAGCGTGACCCGGCGCTCGCCGGCTACGTGACCGATCGGCTGGCCGAAGGTTGGACGCCCGAGCAGATCGCCGGGCGGCTGAAGCGTGGGGTCGAGCGCGGCCTGCGCTACGTCTCGACCGAGACGATCTACGCCTGGATTTTCCGACCAGGTCAGAAGTCGGCCCAGCTCTGGCGCTACCTGCCGCGCGGCAAAGCGAAACGTGGCCGGCGACGCGCCCGCACCAGCAAGGACCGGATCAAGGACAAGGTCCACGTGTCCGAGCGATCGGCGAGCGCCGTGGCCCGCCCGAGCCCGGCCACTGGGAGGCCGATTTGGTCATCTGCAAGCGCGCGCGCCCGGTTCTCGTCCTGCACGAGCGCAAGACCCGGCTGACCCTCATGGCTCGTCTTATGAGCAAGACCGCTGCCGAGACGGTCGCCGTGATGATGGCCGTGCTCAAGCGGCTCACGTCATCGATGCGCGGCTCGATCACCTTTGACAACGATACGACCTTCGCCCGGCACACATTGCTCCGTGGCCTGCTCGGCGCCACCACCTACTTCTGCGACGCCTACGCCTCCTGGCAGAAAGGCGGCGTCGAAAACGCCAACGGCCGCATCCGACGATGGCTGCCGAGAACAGCCGATCTCGACGCCATGACCGAGGCCGATATCCAGGAGATCGCCATGACCCTCAACCTCACACCCAGAAAATGCCTCGGCTTCAAATCACCCATCGAAGCCTTCCTCGCCGAGCTTGGCAAAGACATAGAAATCCGCTTCCATCGCCATGTTGCGCTTCGCGCGTGAATGCACCCAGTCCTGGCAGCTTCTAAAAAGCCTCGCACATGGACAGCAGACGGCCTTTCCTCGGCGACATCGATTATGCAGTTCGTATCGAGGGTAAGTGTAATCATCTCTGCAACATGCCTTTTGTGTAGGTGCGTGTTTCCTCCAGAACTTTCAGCTCGAGCCGCGTGATGGCTGCATCGAGCTGCGTCTGCCGACATGGCACGACCGACAGAAACAACTGCAAAGATGGGAAACCACTACGCGGTGCGTGGTTGGACCGCAGCCTCGATTGCGTTGTGGTCGCGCGTACATTCCAGGTCAAATGACTGCTGCATTCCGAGCCAGAACTCGGCCGAGGTACCGAAGTATCGGGCCAGGCGGAGCGCCGTATCCGGCGAGATCTCGCGCTTGCCGTTGACGATGTCGCTGATCTGCATCTCCGGCACATCCAACGCTTTTGCCAGAGCATACTGGCTCATGCCGAGCGGCTCCAAAAAGTCGTGACGGAGCACTTCGCCAGGGTGGGTCGGAGGAAAGAGAGCCATCACTCCTCGCCATCGCTCAATGGTAGCCGACAATCTCGACCGATAACGCGTCGTCGTCTCGCCAAACGAGGCAGCGCCGTCAATGGTCGTTGATTCGGACGCTGTGCTGGCCTGCCAGACCGGTGAAGGGCGGCGATCTCGCCAATTGACAATTTCGGCCGGAAATGGCCCCCTTCGCCCGAGGCGGTCGGTCGTTCGGCCACTTCGGAAAGTCGAGAGAGGCACGAAATGTTCAAGAAGGCACTGGTCGCACAGGGCGGTGGCCCGACGGCTGTGATCAACCAAAGCGTCATCGGCGTCGTCCTCGAATGCCGCAAGTTCCCGCAGATCGAGCGCATCTATGGCGCGCTCCACGGGGTGCGCGGCATCGTCGACGAGGACTTCCTGGATCTGACCCAGGAGACCACGCAGAATCTCGAGCTGGTCGCGGCCACGCCGTCTTCGGCGCTAGGCTCGACCCGCGACAAGCCCGACCAGGCCTACTGCCACGAGATCTTCGAGACGCTGAAGGCGCATGAGATCGGCTACTTCTTCTATGTCGGCGGCAACGATTCCTCGGACACGGTGCGCATCGTCGCCGAGGAGGCCAAGGCCGCCAACTACCCGCTGCGCTCGATCCACATCCCAAAGACCGTGGACAACGACATCGTCGAGAATGACCACACGCCCGGGTTTCCGTCGGCCGCCCGCTTCGTCGCGCAGGCCTTCATGGGGATCAATCTCGACAACAAGGCGCTGCCCGGCGTCTACATCGCCGTCGTGATGGGCCGGAATGCCGGCTTCCTCACGGCAGCCTCGGCCTTGGGCAAGAAGTTCCCGGATGACGGGCCGCACCTCATCTATCTGCCCGAGCGCAATTTCGATCCCGAAGCCTTCCTCCACGACGTCAAGGCCACCTACGACGAGCACGGCCGCTGCATCGTCGCCGTCTCGGAAGGCATCCACGACGCCCAGGGCGAGCCGATCATCGGCCAGCTCGGCAAGGAGCTCGAGAAGGACGCGCACGGCAATTTCTCACTCTCCGGAACGGGCGCGCTGGCCGATCGGCTGGCCGACCTCGTCAAGGAGCGCCTGCAGATCAAGCGGGTCCGCGCCGACACCTTCGGCTACATGCAACGCTCTTTTGTCGGCTGCGTCTCGGATGTCGACCAGCGCGAGGCCCGCGAGGTCGGCGAGAAGGCGGTGAAGCACGCGATCTGGGGTGATAGCGACGGCTCGATCACCATCCAGCGCGTCGGCAGCTACCAGGTCGACTACGACCTCGTGCCGTTGGCCGCCGTCGCCGCCAAGACGCGGACCATGCCGGATCACTTCATCGACGCGGCGGGCACCGGCGTCACCGACGCCTTCCACATGTATCTCCGCCCGCTGCTCGGTGCCGGCATGCCGAACGAGTTCCGGCTGCAAACCAGCAACCGCGTGCCGAAGGTTCGCCACACCGGCTGAGCCGACGCCGGCGGCCAGCTGTTCAGGGCCTGCGTCGCCGCCCGTCAAGGAAGGCGGAGTGCTCGATCAGCGGCCGCCGGCGACGGCCAGCAGCTGCTCGGCGATGAATTCTGCTGGCTGGGCGCCCGAGAACGCCCGACTGTTCTCGATGACGAAGGTGGGCACGCCCGACACGCCGCGGCGAACCTCCGCTTGGGCCAGTGCTGCGACCTCGGCCACGCCTTCGTCACTCGCGAGCATCTTGCTGGCTCGGGCCTCGGCGATCCCGACGCCGGCGGCGAGCTCGATCAGGACGTCGTGATCGCCGATGTCGCGCCCCTCGACGAAGTAGGCGCGAAACAACGCCTCGATCAGGCTGTCCTGGACGCCTTCCTGCTTGGCGAGCCAGATCAGCCGATGGGTGTCGAAGGTGTTGGGCGTGCGCTGCATCAGGTCGTGACGCATGGTGATGCCCTCAGCAGCAGCGACGGCAGCCACCTGCTTGTCCAAGGCGCGTGAGCGCTCGAGCGAGCCGAACTTGCGACGGCGATAATCGTCGCGCTCGACCCCGCCCTTGGGCATCTCGGGGTTGAGCTCGAACGGCAGCCAGGTGATGTCGACGGTCACGCCGGCCGGCAGCAGGGCGATCGCCGCCTCCAGCCGCCGCTTGCCCACATAGCACCAAGGGCAGATGGCGTCCGAGACGACCTCCAAGGCCACCACGACCGGCGCTGCGGCAGCATTCGAGTCCTCGCGCGGCGCAACGGCCACGGCATCCTCAGGTCCTCGCATCGATCCAGCTCCTCGGCATTGCTGATTGCTTGGGCCTGCCTGATATCGACCCTGGCGCAGGGAAGACAAGGGATTGCTGAACGACCGTCCGTCTGAAATCGCCAGCGGCACCCCGCGAGCCGACTTCCGCGACGCGGTCTCCAGACTACTTGGCAAGAAAAGCCCATTGACCATGCGAATTTTGTGTAAGACTTCTTCGCTTAGCACGAGCGTCAGCGATCAAGGCCGATAGTGTCAGGAAAGACGAACGCATGGACAGTGCTGTGGCGTCGACTGCCACCCCGTGGCGTCTCTATATCTGGCTCGCCAGCACGATCCTGATCCTGGCGCTCTTGGCCAGCATTGCCGCCGGGCTCTATGCTGACCGCCACCTGACGATCATGGCCGCGAGCGAATCGACCGAGCAGTCGGCAACCATCACCGGCGTGATCATTGATCAGATCATCCGGGACAACGATGCGATCGTAGCGGCCGTGCAGACCGAGCCAGGCCTGCATCCCGAGGAATTCGAGGCATTGGTGGCAGCCAAGGCGGCCTGGATCGAACGCAGGTTGGAGCAACGACCGGCGATCCGTGGCTATGCCATCATCGATCGTGACGGGACCGCCATCTCGGCCAGCTTTTCCAGTCTGCTCGGCCAGAGCCTACTCGATCGACCCTATTTTGCTGTCCACCACGATGGTCGCGTTCCAGGCATCTATGCCACCGATCCCTTCATATCGCAGGTGACGGGTTATCGCCTGTTCCTTGTCAGCTGGCCCCTTCGCGCGGCCGACGGCGATTTCCTCGGCGTCGTCGCTATCAGCTTTGACACCGACGAGATCGAATCGCTCATCGGGGCGACGATCAAGCCAGCATTCGACACGGCGGCGCTCATGAAGAGCAACGGAGCGATCCTTGCCGCGAGCTATCGTAAGGACACGCAGTCGATCGACCCCGCCTACGCCGATGCCGGCCTGCAGACGCTGCTCGACGAATCGGCACTGGCCGCTGGCGCTGAGATCCGCCATGCGGAGATCTTCGGTCGCCCGTCGTCATGGATCGCGACGGTGCGCCCGCTCGGCCAACTCGATGGTGCGATTGTGGTCGCCCGGGACCTTGGCGCCGTCCTGGCAATGTGGCGATGGCGCGTGGCAGCGGGGGTGACCGGTGGTGCACTGCTCACAGCGAGCATCCTGGCATGCGTCATGGCACTCACGCGCCTTCTCGACCGGCAGCAGAGCGCCCTGGTCGCGGCATCGCACAACGCCTTGACGGACCCGCTAACTGGCCTCTTCAACCGACGCATGTTCCAGGATTGGGCGACGACGGAATGGTCGCGGGCACGGCGCCAGGGGACGAGCTTGAGCTTGCTCGTCCTCGACATCGACCACTTCAAGCGGATCAATGATGCGTTCGGTCATATTGCCGGGGACGAGGTCCTCATCGGCATCGCGGGCTGCTTGCGGTCCTTGACTCGGAACGAGGATCTGGTCGCCCGTATGGGTGGCGAGGAGTTCGCCATCATTATGCCGAATCTTTCGCTCGCGGACGCGCCACGATTTGCCGAGCGACTGCGCGCCGAGATCGAAGCCCAGCGCTTCCCTTGGAACGACGGCAGCATCAGCCTCACTGTCAGCATCGGCGTCGCCGAGGTGCAAGCTGACCGGACTCCTATCGGGACGGCGCTTTCGGCCGCTGATGCGGCCCTCTATCGCGCCAAGCAGCAAGGACGGAACAGGGTCGCCGTCGCCGGAGGCGACCCGTCGCTCCACAGGAAGTGTCCTTTCACCGTCGTTCAGGGTGCCAAGACGACTCCCAGACCGCCAGCCTAGCTATCGCTGCTTTGCGGAGGCAGTGCTCAGGCACCGGCCGGCTGCGAGCGCGCCTCTTTCGCCTGATGCGCCCTGACAGCGAGCAGCCGCGCCCGCCGCT
The DNA here is from genome assembly GCA_942491185.1 of uncultured Alphaproteobacteria bacterium. Taxonomy (GTDB): domain Bacteria; phylum Pseudomonadota; class Alphaproteobacteria; order Geminicoccales; family Geminicoccaceae; genus SLRI01. The sequence goes on from CALOAB010000027.1 coordinate 60,005, forward strand.
TCTGCAGCTGCTGGTCGGTCAGCACGCCGAGCAGGATCACGGTGCCCATGACGGCGAAATTCAACGAGGTCGGGATGCCCAAGAGATTGACCAGATTCTGCAGGACCTGCAGCAGCACGGCACCCAGGGCGATGCCCATGATCGAGCCCTCGCCGCCACGTAGCGAGCAGCCGCCGAGCACGGCAGCCGCGATACCGTACAGCTCGTAGAAGCTGCCATGCGCCGAGGGCTGGATGGAGTAGGTGTAGAAGGCGAGGAAGACCGCCGCGAGGCCGGCGAGCGCCCCGCTGATCACGTAGGCAGATGCGATGACCAGGTTCGTTGGAATGCCGGAATAGCGCGCCGCCTCCTCGTTCTTGCCGACAGCGAACAGGTAGCGGCCGAAGACCGAGCGGTGCAGCACGATGCCCATGACGACGGCGACGATCACGAAGGCGATGAAGGTGTGCGGCACGCCGTAGCTGCGGCCGGAGACCAGCCACTCGAGCGTCTCGTGGCCACCGGCATAGCCAAAGCCGATGGTCGCGTCGTTCATGTAGTAGCGGGCGGCACCGCGATAGATCAGCAGGCCGCAGAGCGTGACGACGAAGGGCTGCATGTTGAAGCGCGTCACCAGCACGCCGTGGATCAAGCCGAAGCAGACGCCGAGGCCGACGGCGACCGGCAGGACCAGCTGCCAGGCCATGCCCTGGTTGGTCATGAGGTCGATGAAAATGACGCCGATCAGCGCGAACATCGAGCCCACGGAAAGGTCGATGCCGCCGGTGATGATGACGACGCCGATGCCGATCGAGAAGATCCCGAACAGCCCCACCAGGTTCGCCATGTTGCTGAGATTGACCGGCGACAGGAACACCGGGTTGAGCGCCGTCGTGATGGCGCCAACGACAAGGATCAGCACGAAGAGCCCGAGGTCTTTCTTCTGCATGGCGGCAATCTCTAAGCTGGGCGCTCTGGATTAGGCAGCGGCGCGCGTCGGCGCATTGACGGCGAGCTCGAGCACGTTGGTCTCGGTGAAGCTGTCGCGGCTCTCCAGGATGCCGCTGATCCGTCCCTCGTGCATGACGGCGATGCGGTCGCTGACGCCGATCACCTCCTCCATGTCACTGGAGATCATGAGGATGGCGACACCGGCATCGGCAAGCTCGCGCAGAATGGCGTAGATCTCGCTCTTCGCACCGACATCGATGCCGCGGGTCGGCTCGTCGAAAATCACCAAGGACGGCTGCATGGCCAGCCACTTGGCGAGCACGACCTTCTGCTGGTTGCCGCCCGAGAGCGTGATCACCTCGGTCTCGACCGAGGGTGCGCGGATGTTGAGGCGCTCCTTCTGCCGCTCGGCCGTGGCCGCCTCGCGGCTGCCGTTGATCAGCCAGCCCGTGGCATGCCCGACGACATCGGCCAGCGTGATGTTGGCGCTCACCGGGAACTCGAGGACCACGCCCGAGCGCTTGCGGTCCTCGGGCACGAGATAGATGCCCTGGGCGATCGCCCGGCGCGGCGAGCTCACGGTGATGGGTTCGCCATCGAGCCGGATGGTGCCGCCGAGCGGCGGGTCGATGCCGAAAAGCGCCCGGGCGAGCTCGGTGCGGCCCGAGCCGATCAATCCGGCAAGCCCCAGGATCTCGCCGCGGCGAACCTCGAGATCGACCTCGCGGGCGGGAAAGAGGATGGTGCGCAGGCCCTCGACCTCGAGACCTGTCGCCGATGCTCGGGCGGGCGGCGTGTAGAGCGCCTTGAGGTCGCGGCCGATCATCAGCCGGATCATCGCCTCGTGCTCGATCTCGTCATGCGCCAGCGCACCGGCGAGGACGCCATCGCGCAGGCAAACGACGCGGTCGGCGCAGGCCTTCACCTCGTTGAGGCGGTGGGTGATGTAGATGACCGCGACGCCTTGCGCCTTGAGCTCGGCGATCACGCCCAACAGCCGCTCGGTCTCGGAGACGGTCAGGCTCGAGGTCGGCTCGTCCATGATGATCAGCCGGGCGTCGATGGAGAGCGCCTTGGCAATCTCGACCATCTGCCGCTGGGCGATGGAGAGCGTCGCCACCTGAGTCTCGGCGGTGAAATCGACCTTGAGCCGCTCCAGCAGCGGACGAACCGCATCGTGCAGCCGCTTCTTGTCGATCAGCTTCAGGATTCCGGAGCACGGCTCACGGCCGATGAAGACGTTGGCGGCGACATCGAGATTGTCGAAGAGGTTGAGCTCCTGGTGGACAAAGGCGATGCCGGCGGCCAGCGACTGCCCGACCGTCAAGGCGTCATGGCGCTGCCCGTCGATGACGATGCGGCCGCTGTTGGGTGCCACGACACCGCCCAGCACCTTCATCAGCGTCGACTTGCCGGCACCGTTCTCGCCGATCAGACCGACCACCTCGCCGGGCGCCACGGCGAGGTCGACATCGGCCAAGGCGGTCACGCCCGGATAGGTCTTGCCGATCGCCTGGAGCTGCAGAAAGGGTTCGCTCAACGCGGTGTTCCCCAGGCGACCGACGATGCCGCCAGCGGCCTGTGCCATGAAGTGGGAGACGGGGCGGCCAGCAGACCGCCCCGTCCCGCCGTCACGCTCGCCCGTCTGTCATTGGGCCAGCAGCTGCTGCAGCTCGCCCCGGAACTCCTCGACGTTCGAGGCGTCGATCACCCGGGTCGGCACGATCATCAGCTCGTCCTCGGGGATGAACGAGGTGTCGCCGTCGAGCACCTTGGCCATGTTGATCATCGACTGGTAGCCGAACTCGTAGGGCTGCTGGACGACCGTCGCCTCGACCACGCCATCGGCGATGCCGCGCAGCGTGATCGGGTCCTCATCGAAGCCGATGACCTTGACCACGCCGACCTTGCCGGCGGCTTTCACCGCCTCGACGATCTGCGGCGTGTTGTAGGACCACAAGCCGACCAGAGCGTCGATGTCCGGGTAGGTGGTCAGCGTGTCCTCGACGTTGCGCTTGGCGCGGGCGAAGTCGACCTCGTCGGTGCGCACATCGATGATGTTGATGTTGCCGCCCTCGAGCACGTTCTTGATGCCCTGCACCCGCTCCTGGGCATTGGCTGCACCCATGGTGCCGACGAACAGCATGATGTCGCCGCCATCGGGCAAGGCTTCCTGGATCAGTCCGCCCGCCTGCTCGCCGGCCGCGACATTGTCGGTGCCGATATAGAGCATCCGGTCGGTGTCGGGCGCGTCGCTGTCGGAGGTGAACAGCACCGCCTTGGCAGCTGCGTTGTTGAGCAGATCGCGGCTGTTCGCCGGGTCGATCACGCTGACGGTGATGCCGGCAACGCCGCGGGTGAGCAGATCGTCGATGATGCGCCGCTGCTCGGCGGCGGTGGCCTCCGAGACGATGTGCATCTCGGTGGTGTAGCCATCGAGCTCCTCGCCGGCCTGCATGACGCCGGCGCGGCCGATCGTCCAGAAGTCGGCGGCAGCATTGGTGACGAAGGCCAGCACCGGCTTGTCCTGGGCCTCGGCCGTGCCGAAGCCCACAGTGCCGGCCAGAACGAGCGCGCCGAGGCGCAACAGATTGCGTCTGATCATTTGATTATCCTCCCCAGGATTTGGCTGCCTCGGCGCCGGCTGAATGCCGGTCGCGCTGAAGCGTGAGCGCCGCGCAAGGTGGGGTAGCGCCGCACAGGCGTCAATCATCAACTCGCGGTGACGCGCCGCCGTCGCTGTCGGCGACCCAGCCCATTCGATGGGCCGCTCGCTTTACAACGGCCCCATCGATGCGGCAGCCTCTTGCATCGCATAAGATCGCCAACGATGCGCCGGCAAGGTCGAGCGGCAAGCGTCGCCTGGCCGTTTAGAGCCCGAACCGAAGCGAGGAGCCCATGACGTCCCAGGCCCGACTGGTCGAGCCCGCCAGCGCTGAGCTCGCCCTTGCGCTGGAAAGGGAGCGAGAAGCCGCCACGACAGCCTTCGCGGCGGCGACGGCCGTGGCTCCCAGGCTCGGGGCCCTGCCCACCGCCGACGGGCATGCCGCGTTCGTCTTCTGGGCACCTGACCTGGTCGAGGCGGGAATCTCGGCCGGCGACATCTTTCTCGAGGTGCTCGAGCCCGAAACACCGCTCGATCTCGCCGTCTCCCGCCAGACGGTCAGCTTCCGCCGCCAGCGGGTGCCGCTGCTGCGTCGTGACGCGCTGGTGCTGGGCGTCGTCGAGGGGCTCACTTTCGGCACCCGCCAGCGCCTCGGCAGCTTCTACGCGCTGGCCTGGCGGGACCGCGATGGCGAGTGGCGCCGCCGCTTCGATCCCATGGCGCACTCATTGCCGTTCGGTGTCATGGCCCCGGCCGAGCTCTATGATCTGGCCTCCATCGACCGGGAGCGGGGCGATCGCGGCTACTGGCAGGACCTGGCGAACGACGCTGTGACCAAGCTCGGCCCGGCCGCGCACATCCTGCAGATCCATGTGCCGACGGCTACTGCCGGTGGCACGCTCGCCAGCCTCGATCGCCGCTTCAAGGCGATCGCCCGCAAGCTCGAGGCCGGCCAGGAGCTGACGCCGGACGAGACGGTCTTCGCCGGCTACGATGCGGTGCAGCTGCTGCCGGTCGAGCCCACCACCGTCTACGAGACCGGCCCCGAGTTCTGGGTCGAGGCCGACGATGCGCACGGCCCCTCGGTGGCGATCGAGCTGCGCCGCCCGGACACCACCAATTGGGGCTACGACGTCGTCATCCTGGGCTCGGCCGCCGTCAGCCCGACGCTCCTCGAATCCGGCCGCCCCGACGAGCTGGCCGACCTCGCCTCGACCCTGCACAGCTTCCCCGGCCGGCCGATCCGCCTCATTCTCGACGTCGTCTACGGGCACAGCGACAATCAGGGCCTCGCCTGCCTGCCGCACCAATTCTTCGCCGGCCCCAACATGTACGGCCAGAACCTCGACTATCAGAACCCCTGGGTCCGGGCATCGCTGCTCGAGATGCAGCGGCGCAAGGTCGATTTCGGCGCCGACGGTGTGCGGATCGACGGTGCTCAGGATTTCAAGTGGTGGGACGCCGACGCGCAAGTGCTGCGCCACGACGACGCCTACCTGCAGTCGATGAGCGATATCGTCCAGACGGTGGCTGGATGTCGCTACCGGCCCTGGATGATCTTCGAGGACGGCAGGCCCTGGCCCGAGGAGGACTGGGAGCTCTCGTCCACCTACCGGGCGGTGATCGAGCGGCAGACCGATGACGATGTCTTCCAGTGGGGGCCGCTCACTTTCGCCCACAACACGCCGTTCATCTACGGTTTCTGGCTCGCGCGGTGGTGGCGCATCAGGCAGATGCTCGAGGTGGGCGAGAACTGGATCAGCGGTTGCGCCAACCACGACACGCTGCGCCGCGGCACCCAGGTCAGCCCCAAGCTCAACATCAACACTCGCCTCGGCGCCACGCGGATGGAGATCCTCGACAAGGCTTATGACAACCCCGCCGTCGACCTCCTGACCTATGCGGCCTTCCCGGGGGTGCCCATGGACTTTCTCAACGCCGCGATGCGCGCATCATGGGGGTTCATCCGCAATCAGGACGACCGCTACGGGGTCAAGGTGGTGGCCGAGGAGGCGGTCTCGCTCGATTGGCAGGTCGACGAGGAGACCTATGACAAGCCGGCGCATTTCAAGCGACTGAAGGCCCTGGGATTCGCCGAGCTGGACGAGCTGCGCCGCTTCATGCGCCTGCTGCCCGCGCTGGTCGAGGCCACCGACTACGATCTCGACGCCATCGCCCTCCTGCTCCGCGCCTGCGACCCGCCGCTCGCCGGGCCGCAACCGCTCGACGTCACAGGCCTCAAGATCATCGCCAAGGCATGGATGGACGACATGCACGACTACTGCCATGTCGACCGCTACGCCGAGCGCCTGTCCCCGACGCTCACCGCGTTCGACCGCGAGCTCCGCCGCTTCCGCACCGACCGGCCCTGGCTGCGTCGCAATTTCGGCTCTGACGACTGGCTCCGCTACCGCGACCCCGTCGCCGGCAACACGCTGCTCCGCTGGCACCGGCTCAGCCCTGACGGCAGCGAGGCCATCTTCGGCATCGTCAACCTCGAAGGTGCCCCCGTCAGCCTCGACCCGACTCGCCACACCGCCATGCAGGCCGGCGATTGGCAGGTCGCATTGCGCACCCCACCCATCGGCAGCGACTACCTGGCCGGCCCCATCACCCTCGGTGACAGCATGGGCGTGGTGTTCATCGCCAAGTCATAGAAACGATAGGAGAAGATATCGGGCCGCTGGGACCTGCATAGACCGGATACCTGGGTGACACCGGTCCGTGCGACTGGATGAGCCGCCATGCGACACTGCTGAGGCCGGCGCCAATCAGCAACGAACGAGATTGTGGGCGGGAGCACGCATCTCGATATCTCCTGCCAGTGTTTCAGCGTTTCGCCGCAAGGCGGCATGCGACGAGAACTCGATCGCCATGGTTGCCACGATGGGCAGTGTGAACCTGGCGCTGAGAGACGGCTGATCGAGTTCCGAGGGTCGCGGCCGGCCGCTAGAGGCGAGGGGAGTCGCTGATCGGCGCGGCGCTGGGGGCTATGGGCTCGATGTCCTGCAGCCGCTCGCCCAGGCGCTCGCATTCCGTCTTGGCCGCACCGTTGCCGTAGGTCGTGCTCGGGCGGAGGTCGAAATACGCCACCTCGGCCCGGTTGTCGGAACCGGGGCGGTCGGTCTTGGTGTTGACGAAGAGATCGAGCGTGCAGCCGGCGAAGCTGTAGCGCCAGTACTGGACGCCGCCTTCGGTGCGCACCAGTGCCGGATCGCCGAAGACGCTGCGCAGATCGCGGGTCGCCATGCCGACGAGCCGGGTGTTGCGGGCGATCTCCGGCACCGGAGACGGGGGCGGCAGGCTTGCCCAGCTCGGATTCTGCGGCGCCAGGTAGGCGTCGAGGAGCGAGGTGTCCGGGGTCGGGCTGCAGGCTGCCACGACCGTCGCGAGCGCCAGCGACGTGAACGCGATCGCCGTCTTGAAGCGGCAGCGTGATCGGCCCGCCGGCGGGCGGGCGCGTGGCTGCCGAATGCCCAGACTGCTCCCGCGCCCAGGCACGGCCGCTACCGGTTTTCGATCATCGAGACGGTGCCTGTAAGCCGGCCACCGCGCTCGATCTCGAGCTCGCCATAGCGAACCGTGCCGTTGACCTTGCCGGTGGCGCGGATCAACAGGCGGTTGCGGACGGTGAGCTCGCCCTCGTAGGTGCCGCTGATCTCGGCATCCTCGACCTCGGCCTTGCCGTTGGTGAAGCGGCCGCTCTCGGCGATCTCGATGGCCTTGGTCTCGTTCAACGTCACCTGGACGCTGCCCTCGACGATCAGCCGATCGCAGGCGGTGATCTCGCCCGAGAGGCTGATGCCCTGGCCGACCATCAAACGCTTGCCGCCGGTCTCGGCGGCAGCTGCGGGCTTGCTCGCCGGCCCAGCACCGGCCGGGGCCGGGCTGGCCGATGCGGACGGCAGGTCGTTGGTGCGCCGCGGCATGTCCGGCTGTGGCATCGGCTTCACGTCCGCCGCGCTGCGGGACGGCGAGCCTGTCGTGCTGTCGCCAGCCTCGTTGTCTTTTCTGCGAAACATGCCCTGGTATCCTGTTGTTCTGTTGGTGCGCCGGACTTGGCCTGCTGATCCGTCGGATCGCGCCTTCTGGCAGCGTGTGGAGCCGCTTGTGACACTCCGCGGCCTGCGCCCTGCAAGCCCGCTGCCAGTATGGTTTCGACGTCTGAAGATAAGGTTGAGAGATACAGGCATCGATCCTGCATCGTCAATCAAAAGCACCCTCAGGCGGCAGTGGCGCAGGACTTTGACAACCGTTCGTTGCGAGGCTGCGCAGCCTCGCCCTCTGGACACCGCAACGCAAGCTGCTAACAGGCTGCTGGATCGCAACAATTGAGGAGCCGTGAAGCCCATGCCGAGTAGCTTGGCCAAGGGATCGACTGTCGACGTGCTCGGCATCGGCAATGCCATCGTCGACGTCGTCGCCCAGGCGGATGACGCTCTCGTCACCGAGCTCGGGCTCGAGAAGGGCGCCATGACGCTGATCGAGGAGGCCCGCTCCGAGGAGCTCTACACCCGCATGGGGCCGGGCCGCGAGATCTCGGGCGGCAGTGTCGGCAACACGATCGCGGCGATCGCCTCGATGGGCGGCACGCCCGCCTATATCGGCAGGGTCAAGGACGATCAGCTCGGCCGCATCTTCGCCCACGATATTCGCGCCGCGGGCGTGGCCTTCGGGGCCGTGCCGGCAGCCGACGGGCCGGCCACCGCCCGCTGCCTGATCTTCGTCACCCCGGACGCGCAGCGCACCATGCAGACCTATCTCGGCGCCTGCGTCGATCTCGGGCCGGAGGAGGTCGAGGAGGACCTCGTGGCCAGCGCCGAGGTCACCTATTTCGAGGGTTATCTCTACGACAAGCCGGCCGCCAAGGCGGCCTGCCAGAAGGCGGCCGACATCTGCCACGCAAAGGGCCGGCTGTTGGCGCTCAGCCTCTCCGATCCGTTTTGCGTCGGCCGCTGGCGGGACGAGTTCCGCGGCCTGGTCAAGAACGAGGTCGACATCCTGTTCGCCAACGAGGCCGAAATCATGAGCTTGTATGAAGTCGACGAATTCGACCAGGCGCTGCAGGCGGTTCGCCAGGATGTGGGCTTCGCGGCGCTGACCCGTGGGCCCAAGGGCTCGGTCGTCGTCAAGGGCGACGAGGTGCACGTGATCGACGCGGTGCCGCCGAGCCAGGTGCTCGACACCACCGGTGCTGGCGACCTCTATGCCGCCGGCTTCCTGCGCGGCCTGACCGCCGGCTTCGGGCTCGCCGAGTGCGGTCATCTGGGCTCGGCTGCGGCAGCCGCAATCATCGGGCAATACGGTGCACGGTCGTCGAAGCCGCTGTTGCCGCTCTTCGAGCGTGTCGACCGGACGGGTTGATCGGCTGATCGAGTTGGCTGTCAGCCGGTGAGCTGCCGGCTGAGCAGGCGCAGGCTGGCGGTGAGGCTGGCGAGCAGGCCGGGGCGCGTTGCATCGGTGGCCGCGGCGGCGAGCGTGCCTTCGCCGGCCGGTGCCAAGGCGAGCACGCCCGGCTGATAGTCGTTGGCAGGACACGCGGCGAGCAGCTTGTCGAGCTCGGCCGCAACGGCGGCCAGCTCGCGAAACGCCGGGGTTCCCGGCGCGTGCGCGCCGATCCAGCGCCGTGCTGCGAAGGCCGTCGAATGGCCGGCCCGCTGGCTGATCGGCGGTGCCACCTGGACATCGAGGTCACGGAGCGCGCCCTGCAGCGTGCGGCCCATGGCGGTGCGCTGGTCCACCCGGTTGGGTACCAAGAGGCAGGCCGGGCGGCGGTCGCGGGAGCGCTGCACGTGGCGAATGCGCTGCAGTGTCTTGGCGGTGGCGCGAAGATCAATGGCCGAGGGCGTCACCGGAATCACCATGGCATCCGCGAGGTAGAGCACGGCGTCGGTGCCGTGATCGAGCTGTGGCGGCATGTCGATGACGGTGCGGCCATAGCGATCCGCCAGCGCGAACAGCTGATCGGCCCAGGCATCCGGATCGCCGTTGCCCAACGGCATCGCCTCGACCGCGAGCGTCTCGGGGCGGCCGCCGTCACCGGCCTCGAGCCAGGCGGCGGCCGTGCCCTGCGGGTCGGCATCGACCAGCAATGTCCTCTCTTCGGCCATGGCGGCGAAGCAGGCGAGGTTGACGGCGAGCGTGCTCTTGCCCGTGCCACCCTTCAGATTGGCGACTGCGATGATCCAGCCCATGCGGACCGCTTCGTCAGCTCGCCACTCTGGCGGTCGCCACTGCCCTAGTCCGGGGCGTCGAGGGCGTGGAGCGAGCCGCCGATCTTGCCGCCACGCTCGATCTCGAGATCACGGTAGCGAATGGTGCCGTTGACCCGGCCAGAGGCGCGGATCAGGAGCCGGCCGCGCACGGTGAGCTCACCCTCATAGACGCCGGCGATCACCGCCTCCTCGACCTCGGCCTTGCCGTCGGTGAAGCGGCCCGTGTCGGCGATCTCGATGGCGCGGGTTCGCGTCAGCGCGACCTTGACCGTGCCCTCGACCATGAGCTTGTCGCAGGCCGCGATCTCGCCGGTGAGGCTGATGCCCTGGCCGACGATCAGCTGCTGGCCGTGGGGCTGCGCCGGGGTCTCGGGCGCGGCCGGGCGGACCATCGGCCCGGCCGGCGTCGCGGGCCTTGCCGCCTTTGGAACGGCTTGGACGGCCGGCGCCTTGGCGCTGTCGTCGGTCGAAGCGGCGTCTGCCGTCGCGTCCTTGGTGTCCGTCAGGAGCATGCGCGTCCCACCTGTTGCGTCTGGAGCCACTGATGCAGGGTGACTTTGGGCGCTGGCAGAATTCGCGTCAAGGTAGAAATTGAATATCGATAATCGCGAAAATAGAAAACCCGCCCGGACGATCGCCCGGGCGGGCCTTGGCTGTGCGCGACAGCGTGCGCTGCGGCGGTATCAGCGCCGATCGGCGTTGATGAAATAGGAGGGGAACAGCATGTCGGCGCGGCCGGTGAGCAGGACGGCCCGCTCGATCTCGCTGCGACCGAGACCGTGCTTCTTGCGCTCGCTCATCGCGTAGCGAACCAGCGCATCGCGGGCGGCCTGCCGGCGCTCGAGCCAGGCGACGAACCGGCCGGGCATCAAGAAGAGTGCGGTCAGAAGACGCCGGGCAACGCTCGGACGCTCGTCTTGGGCGACGAAGCGGGCGTTGGCCGGCGACTGCGTGACGGCGCCGATCAAGGTGGAGCCGAGGCGGGAAGCAATATCGGTGGACATGGTGGAAACGCCTTGCGACGGGGTTGGTCGAACCGCGGATATAGGGATGCGGCCGACCCGATGAACGTCGCAAATGAGAAGCCTTCTTTCTGCTTCGCGACATCGCCCGTGGCGCCCGTCGCTGTCGAAAAAAGGTTGTTCTATTTCAATAAGTTAGAAGGACAGCCCTGAGTACGCTTCGAGCCATTGAAATTGCATGTCTGCCAACAGGAAAAGGAGGGGCCAATCGACCCCTCCTTCACGCTTTGGCAACCCCTTGTCAGGCGGCCTTGGCGAGGGCCTGCTCGAGGTCCTTGATGATGTCGTCGGCGGTCTCGATGCCGACCGAGATGCGGACCACGTCGGGGCCGGCGCCGGCGGCGATCTGCTGCTCCTCGCTGAGCTGGCGGTGCGTGGTCGAGGAGGGGTGGATGATCAGCGTGCGGGTGTCGCCGATATTGGCGACATGGCTGATCATCTGGCAGTTGTCGACCACCTTCACGCCCATCTCGTAGCCGCCCTTGACGCCGAAGGTGAAGAGCGCCCCCAGGCCATTGGGGCAGTACTTGTCGACCAGCGGTGTCTTGTTCTGCGGCAGCCGCGCGTAGGAGACCCAGGAGACCTGCGGATGGTCGTCGAGCCAGGCCGCGACCTTGTCGGCATTGGCGACGTGCCGCTCCATTCTGAGCGGCAGGGTCTCCACACCCTGCAGGAACATGAACGCATTGAAGGGCGATAGCGACGGACCCATGTCGCGCAGCCCGATCGCCTTGTTGCGCACGGTGAGCGCCAGATTGCCGAAGGTCTCCCAAAAGCGCAGCCCGTGATAGGCGTCACACGGCTCGGTCATGTGCGGGAACTTGCCGGATGCGCCCCAGTCGAACTGGCCGCCCTCGATGATCATGCCGCCGATCGAGTTGCCCTGGCCGCCGATATACTTGGTGAGCGAATGGACGATGACGTCGGCGCCCCACTTGATCGGCTGGCAGAGGTACGGCGTCGGGCAGGTGTTGTCGACGACGAGCGGGATGCCGTGGGCATGCGCGATGCCGGCGATCGCCTCCATGTCGGCGACGATGCCGTCCGGGTTGGAGGCGCTCTCGATGAAGACGGCCTTGGTCTTGTCGTCGATGGCGGCGGCAATATTGTCCGGCTCGCGCGGGTCGACGTAGCTCACCCGCCAGTCGAATTGCGGGAAGGTCTGCTTCATCTGACTGATCGAGCCGCCATAGAGCTTGGTCGAGGCCACGATGTTGTCGCCGGGGCTCATCAGGTTGAGGAAGGTGAGGAACTGGGCGGCGTGGCCGGACGCGGTGGCGCAGCCCGCCGTGCCGCCCTCCAGCGTCGCGATGCGCTCCTCGAGCACCGAGACCGTAGGGTTGGTCAGCCGCGAGTAGATATTGCCGAATTGCTGCAGGTTGAAGAGTGATGCCGCGTGGTCGACGTCGTCGAACACGTAGGACGTCGTCTGGTAAATGGGCGTCGCCCGGGCGCCGGTGGTCGGGTCCGGGGCGGCGCCGGCGTGGATCGCCAAGGTCTCGAAACCGTATTTGGGTTGCTCGCTCACAGCCTTGCTCTCCCTGATGCCCGATTCGGGCGTGTCGATTGGTGGCCGGACACTACCGCCAAACGGCATTCAAGTGAAAGATGCGCCGCGCTGGACGCTGCGCGGCCCGAACTTCTAGGATCAGCGCCGGGCGATGCCAGGGGGAGACGGCTCGATGACGACGGTGGATTGCGTGCTCGACGCGAAGGCGCTGGTCGGCGAAGGGGCCATGTGGGACGAGCGCCAGCAGTTGCTCTGGTGGGTCGATATCGACTCCCGGGCCCTGCATCGCTTCGATCCCTCGACCGGCGATGATGCGCAATGGGCGATGCCGTCGCGGATCGGCTGCTTCGTCTTTCGCGAGCAGGGCGGGCTGGTCGTGGCGCTCGAGGACGGATTTGCCTTCTTCGATCCCGAGAGCGGCGCGTTCGAGTCGATTTTCGACCCGGAGCCCGACAAGCCCGGCAATCGGTTCAATGACGGCACACCCGATCCGGCCGGCCGCTTCCTCGCCGGCACCATGCCCCTGGGCGAGCGGCTGCCCGTGGCGGCGATCTGGCGGCTCGGCAACGATCTTCGGGTCGACCAGCTGGTCGACGGCCTCAAGGTCGCCAACGGCATGGCGTTCAGCCCCGACGGCAAGCTCTTCTACTGGTCGGATTCCGATCCCTCGGTGCAGACCATCTGGCGGGCGGCTTACGACATGGACAGCGGGCGCATGGGCGAGCGGATGGTGTTCGCCACGACTCATGAGCTTGCCGGCAGGCCGGATGGCGGCACGATCGATGCGGATGGCTGCTACTGGATGGCCGGGGTCGGCGGCTGGCAGATCGTCCGCTTCACACCGGCGGGTGCCGTCGATCGGGTCATCGAGATGCCGGTCGAGAAGCCGTCGAAGATCGCTTTTGGTGGTGCGGATCTCTCGACCCTTTTCGTCACGACGATCGGCGGCAGCCCAAGTCCTGGCACGGAGCTGCGCCAGCCGCATGCCGGCGGGCTGATGGCGCTGCGGGTGCCGGGCGTGCAGGGGCTGCCGGTCTGGCGGTTCCAGGGGTGACGTGCAGGCCATGACGGATGGTCGTGCGCCGCCGCGCCAGGCGAGGGCACGGGCCGCGAAGCCGCCGACACCGGAGCGGCTCCGGCGTCGGGCGTTCTTCTATTTGCAGCGCTTCGCGGCCAGCCGCGAGCGCCTGCGTCGGGTGTTGAGCCGCCGCGCCCAGCGTGACGCCCGTGCGCTCGAGCTGGAATGGCCGCCGGTCGAGGCGGCAATCGATGCGCTGCTCATCGACCTCGAGCGGCTGGGTCTGCTGGATGACGGCAGCTTTGCCGCGTCGCGTGCCCGCAGCCTCGCCGCCAAGGGCCGGCCGCCCCGGCGGATCGCGCAAATGCTGGCGGCGGAGGGCATCGACCAGCCGTTGATCGAGGCAGCGCTCGAGGCGTTGGCCGAGGAGCGGGAGGAGTCGGCGGGCGACCTCGAGCTGCAGACGGCGATTGCGTATGCCAGGCGGCGGCGGTTCGGTCCCTTCGCGCCGCCCGACGGCTCGGGCAAGCCGCCGGAGAAGGCGCTCGCGGCCTTCGCCCGCGCGGGCTTCTCGAGCCGGATCGCCCGCCTCGTGCTGGCCGCGGCAACGGTCGACGAGCTGCGCGACGCCGAGGGCTAGGCCCGCGCCATCGCCAGCCGGCCTACGCGAGCCTCGAGCAGGTTGCTGGCGCTGGCACCGCCGCTGATTGTCGGCTATGCGTCGGCCATGTCCGAGGAGCACCCGAGACGCCGGCTTGCGGCCATCCTGGCGGCCGACGTGGTCGGCTATTCGCGGCTGATGGGCAAGGACGAGGCGGGCACGCTCGCCGCCCTCAAGCGGCCGCCCTCTGTTCGACCCGGCTGTGGCCGCGCATCGGGGCCGGGTGGTCAAGCTCGTCGGCGACGGGACGCTGGTCGAGTTCGCGAGCGTCGTCGACGCCGTAGCGTGCGCCATCGCGATCCAGCGCGCCGTCGCGGCAGAGGCCGGCCCCGTGCCGACCGCGATCACGCTTCGCATTGGCGTCAATCTCGGCGACGTGATCATCGATGGCGACGACATCTACGGTGATGGCGTCAATGTCGCGGCACGGCTGGAGCCGTTGGCCGACCCCGGTGGCGTCTGCATCTCCTCGATCGTCAACGAGAGCGTCGGCAGCCGGGTCGACTGCGTGTTCAGCGATGGCGGCGAGGTCGCGGTCAAGAATGTCGACCGGCCGATCCGGGTCTGGAAATGGCACCCGGACCAGGAGGCGGCGTCGACCACGCCCGATCGGGGCACGGCTGCGAGGGGCGCGCCGCTGCCCTTGCCCGACAAGCCGTCGATCGCCGTGCTGCCCTTTCTCAACATGTCGGGCGATGCGGAGCAGGAATACTTTGCCGACGGACTGACCGAGGACATCATCACCGGGCTGTCGCGGGTCAGGAGCCTGTTCGTGATCGCGCGGAACTCGGTCTTTGCCTACAAGGGGCAGGCCGTAGCACTGGCGCAGGTGGCGCGCGACCTCGGCGTCCGCTACGTGCTCGAGGGGAGCTTGCGGAAGTCGAGCCAGCGGGTGCGGATCACGGCGCAGCTCAGCGATGCGGCCACGGGACGCCATGTCTGGGCGGAGCGGTTCGATCGCGAACTGATCGAGATCTTCGACCTGCAGGACGAGATCACGCGCAACGTCGTGGCCTCCACGCAGACGCAGATCATGATGGCCGAAGGTGGCCCGGGGCAGGGCGCCTCGAGCCGGGGGGAGAGCCGCCCGGACCTGGGTGTCTGGAGCCTGGTCAGCCGGTCGATGGCACGGATCCACGAGCTGACACCGGAAGCCCTGGCCGATGCGAAGCAGCTTGCCGAGCAGGCATTGGCCATCGATCCGACAGGCGCTGCCGCCTGGCGCTGCCTGTCGATCGTCCTCTACCATCAAGCGCTGATGCTGACCGCGGCGGACTACGACGCGGCGCTGGCCGAGGCGCTCGAGCTCGCCGAGCGTTCGGTCTCTCTCGACGGCAACGACGAGTATGTCCATTGGAATCTCGGCAACGTTCTGGTGGCGCTCCGCCGGCACGACCGGGGCATCAGGGCGCTCGAGCGGGCGGTCGAGATCAACCCCAACTACTCGACGGCACAGGGCAGCCTGGGAACCGTTCTCTGCTATGTTGGGCGGGCTACGGAAGGCATCGAGAAAAACCAGATCGCGATCCGCTCCGATCCGCTCAATCCCAGCATCTTCTTCCGCTATTCCGGCATCGCGCTGGGCTACTACCTGATCGGCGACTTCACCCGGGCCGTCGAGTGGGCGCAAAAGTCGATCCAGCGCAATCGGTCATGGTATCTGGGGCATGTCTATCTGATGGCGGCACTGGCCCGGCTCGATCGGCAGGAGGAAGCGGCAGCCGCCCGACGGGACTACCTGGCGCTCTTCCCGGCCGCGTCCATCGCCGGCCTAAAGCGGCTGCCGTTCGAGAGCCCCGACGACGCCGAGCGCCTCTGGGCCGGGCTGCGCCAGGCGGGCTTGCCGGACTGAAGGTCCAAGACGTCAGCCCTCGGGTGCCACCGGACCGGCGACGCCGGCGTCGGCGAAGGTGGCCATGCCGGAGTGGCAGGCCGCGGCCGCCTTGACGACGCCGATCGCGACCGCCGCACCGCTCGCCTCGCCGAGGCGCATGCCGAGATCGAGCAGCGGTGGCATGTCGAGCTCGGCCAGGAGGCGGCGGTGGCCGGGCTCGGCCGAGGCGTGGCCGACGATGCAGTGGTCGAGGGCGCCGGGCCAGGCCTTGGCGAGCACGGCGGCCGCCGCGGTCGCGACATAGCCGTCGAGGATGACGGGCGTGCGGCGCAGCCGGCCGGCGACGATGGCGCCGGTGATCGCCGCCAGCTCCCGGCCGCCGAGGTGGCGGAGCACCTCGAGCGGGTCGTCGAGCTGGCCCCGATGCCTGGCCAGTGCTGCTCGGATCACCTCGATCTTGAGCTCGAGCCCGGCACCGCTGACGCCCGTGCCGGGGCCGGCCCAGTCGGCAGGCGCGCCACCGAAGAGGGCGGTGCAGATGGCGGCGGCCGCGGTCGTGTTGGCGATGCCCATCTCGCCCACGGCCATCAGGTCGAGATCGTCGTCGGGGGCGGTGAGGCCCAGATTGAAGGCCTCGATGCAGGCGGCTTCGGACATCGCCGGCCGGGCGGTGAAATCCTCGGTCGGCCGGTCGAGGTCGATCGGCAGGACGTGCAGCTCGGCGCCGCTGACCCTGGCCAGCTGGTTGATTGCGGCACCGCCGGCCTGGAAGCTCGCCACCATCTGCGCCGTCACCTCGGCCGGGTAGGCGGAGACGCCGAGCCACGCCACGCCGTGATTGCCGGCGAAGACGAAGATGCCGGCGCGCTCGACCTTGGGCGGGTCCTGCGCCTGCCAGCCGGCGAGCCACTCGGCGATCGCCTCGAGCCGGCCCAGCGCACCATGCGGCTTGAGCAGCTGCGGCTCACGGGCACGGGCCGTAGCGACCCCGGCGGCATCGATCGCCGGCAGCTGGGCCAAGAGAGAGCGAATATCGGCAAGATTGCCGACCGGCGCCAAAGTGCTCAAATCCTCATCCTTTGCCGAGCCTATCCATGGATGCATGTATCTTACGGGCACTGCTGCGCCAATCCCCGTGCTAGCCTGTCTGCCCCGCTTGGCTTGGTGGCGTTGCCGGGCTAGCTCAAGGTGATCGTGCGACGTTGGAAGCTGCATGCTGCGTGATCTGAAAATCGCCGTCGTGTTCCTCACCCGCTTGCCGCTCAGGCTGGAGGGGCCGGTCCGCGTCAGCGACCTGGCCTCGGTGGTGCACTGCTTTCCGCTCGTGGGCCTGCTGGTCGGCGCGCTGGGTGCTTTGGTCTACCTGGCCGCCAGCCTGGCGCATTTGCCGAGCCTGCCGGCGGTCATCTTGACGATCGGTGCCATGGCGCTCTTCACCGGTGCGCTGCACGAGGACGGGCTCGCCGACACCGCCGATGCGCTGGGTGCCTTGCCCGATCGCGAGCGGGCGCTCGAGGTGATGCGCGACAGTCGGATCGGCAGCTTTGGCACCATCGCGCTGATCTTGGTGCTCACCGGCCGGCTTTCCGCCCTTGCCGGGTTCTGGAGCGCCTTCGGGGCGGCGCTCGCGATCATCGCCGCTGCCGCCTTCTCGCGCGCGGTGATGCCGGCGGTCATGTATCTGCAGCCGAGCGCGCGCGGCCGCGGGCTTGCCGCTGAGGCCGGCAGGCCTTCGGTCGAGCGCGTGCTCACGGCGCTCGCCATCGGCGTCGCCGTGGTGATCTTGCTGCTGTCGCCGGGCCAGGCCTTGAGCGCCATCTTCATCGCCTCGGCGACGGGCGCCCTTGTCGCCTGGTCGCTCGGCCGGGCGTTCGGCGGCTGCACCGGCGACACGCTGGGCGCGGTGCAGCAGCTCACCGAGCTCGCCTTCCTCTTTACGCTGGCCGCCTGGCGTTGAACGATGGCGGGGCGCTGCAAAGGCCGTTGACATCGGCTCGGATTCGGCAAGGTTGACCGTCGCCATCGCGCCCCGATCGCTGGAACCGCACTTGTCCACTTCCCGTCCGTCTGCCGCCCCGCCGCCATGCCCGGGCAAGGTCTATCTCGTCGGCGCCGGGCCCGGCGATCCCGAGCTCTTGACGCTGAAGGCAGCCCGGTTGCTGGCTGCAGCCGATGTCGTGCTCTACGATCGGTTGATCGGCGACGCGGTGATGGACCATTGCCGGGAAGATGCGGAGCGGATCTTCGTCGGCAAGCGCCGGGCGCGGCATCGGCTGCCGCAGCCCGCGATCCACGAGCTGATGATCGACCGCGCGCGGCAGGGCCTGACGGTCGTGCGGCTCAAGGGTGGCGATCCGCTGGTCTTCGGCCGGGCGGGCGAGGAGATCACGAGCCTGACCGCCGCCGGCGTGCCGGTCGAGGTGGTGCCGGGTGTGACCGCGGCCGCGGGCTGTGCGGCCGAGCGGCTGCTCTCGCTCACGCATCGCGATCATGCGCAGTCGCTGGTGATCACCACCGGGCACCGCCAGGACGGGACGGTCGATCTGGATTGGCCGGCGCTCTGCCGGCCGCGGCAGACGCTGGTGATCTATATGAGCCACTACACCACGGCTGTGATCTGCGCCGGGCTGGTCGCCGGCGGGCTGCCGCCCGACTTGCCGGCGTGTCTGGTCGAGAACGGCACCCGGGCCGACAGCCGGCACATTTTGGCGAACCTCGCCACGCTGCCGGCGATCGTCGAGGCCACGGCGATCGAGGGCCCGGCGCTGCTGATCGTGGGCGAGGTGCTGACCGCCGCGACCGCGGTGGCCGATCAGCGGGAAGCGGCTTCCGTCTAGCTCTTGGGTTTGTTCTCGTCTGTCTCCGCCGGCCTGTGCTCGTGGCCGCGCGGGTCGAGCTTGAAGATCGCGGGCGAGGTGCGGATCAGGCCGACGAACCCGGCGCGGTCCTGGTCCGCGGGCATCGGCCGCCTGCCGATCCGGTAGACGGTGAACAGCAGGAAGAGCGCGTGCACCGCGGAGGTGTAATAGAATAGCGCGTGGCTGCCGAAGAGGGTGACGACCGTCGCGCCGATGGCGGGGCCGACCATGGCGCCGATGCCGAAGACGAGAAAGAGCCCGGCCGCCACCTCGACGAACTCGTCGGGCTGGGCCAGGTCGTTGGCGTGCGCCACTGAGAGCGAATAGATCGGGATGGCGAAGCCGCCGAAGAGGAAGCTCGTGGCGATGACGGCGCTGGCACTCGTGTCGGTCGCTATGGCCATGGCGAAGCTCGCGGCAATGGCGCCGAGCGTGGTGATGATCAAGACGGTGCGGCGGGGCAGGCGATCGGAAAGCGCGCCGATCGGGAACTGCAGCATCGCACCGCCGGCGATGAAGGCACTCATCACCAATGCCAGCTCGGCCACGGTGAGCCCGGCGCCGCCGGCGGTGGCGAGGAGAGCGATGGGCGCCACCGTGCGGAAGGTGCCGTTGACGAGGCCAACCGAGAAGACGCCCATCGTGCCCAAGGGTGAGACGCCGATCAGCCGGCCGAGCCGCAGCCTCGGCGTCTGCAGGGGTGCCGGCAGCGGCGAGCGGGTCATCGCCAGCGGCACCAGCGAGCAGCAGAGCAGGATGGCGATCAGCGAGAAGATCTCGAAGCCGCGCGGGCTGATGATGGTCAAGACCAGCTGGCCGGCGGTGACCGAGGAGAGGTCGACCAGCCGATAGACGCTGAGCACGCGGCCGCGATCGGTGTTTGGCGTGCGCTCGTTGAGCCAGCTCTCCAGCACCAGCGTCAGGCCGGCGAAGCAGAAGCCGCCAATGGCCCGCAGCAGCATCCAGAGCCAAGGCTCGAGCAGCATGGCGTGCAGGAGCGCCGTCACCGCGTAGACCGCTCCCGTGGCGGCAAAAGCCCGGATGTGGCCGGCGCGCGTGATCAGCCGTGGGGCGAAGATCGAGCCCAGGATGAAGCCGGCATAGAAGACCGAGCCCAGGAGGCCGATGATCGTGGGCGAGAAGGCCTCGAGATTGCCGCGCACCGCGATCAGCGTGCCGAAGAGGCCGTTGCCGGCGAGCAGCAGGCTGGCGGATAGGAAGAGTGCGGTGAACGAGGCCAGCTGGACCATGCCGCCCTGGCTCTACTGGCTGTCGTGCGCCGGCTCGCGCACCCAGACGAGCAACAGGAGGCCGCCCAGGGCCAGCATGACGACCACCACCGCCATGCCGGCGCGCTGGGTGTCGAAGGCGACCGTGGCGGCGCCGAAGAGGAGCGGGCCGATGAAGGCGGTGACCTTGCCGGAGAGCGCGTAGAGCCCGAACATCTCGGTGCGCTGCGCCGGCGGGGCGAGGCGTGCCATCAGCGTGCGGCTCGCCGACTGCGCCGGCCCGACGAAGAGGCCGATCAGCACGCCGAGCGCGAAGAAGGTCTGCTTGTCCTGGGCGAGCAAGGCTATGAGGCCGAAGAGGGTGAGGCCGGCAACGGCGAGCAGCACGGTCTGCTTGGAGCCGAGGCGATCGTCGATATAGCCGAAGGCAAAGCTGCCGATGCCGGCCGAGATGTTGAGCGCGATCGCGAACAGCATGATCTCGGCCGTGGTCATGCCGAAGGTGCCGGCGGCATAGATCCCGCCGAAGGTGAAGAGCGTGTTGAGCCCGTCATTGTAGACCAGCCGCGCGATCAGAAAGCGCAAGACCTGGCTCTTCGGGCTGAGGCTGCGCAGCGTTCGCCAGAGATTGCCCAGGCCCTCGCGCGCTGCGGTGCCCATGCGCACCGCGACTCGGGGCCTATCGGGGGTAATGAGGAAGAGCGGCAAGGCGAACACCAGCAGCCAGACGGCGACCGCGGGGCCGACGAGGCGGACCGGCTCGGCTGTCGCGGCATCGAGGCCGAAGGGCGGCGGGTCCTGGTTGATGATGCCGAAATAGAGCAGGACCAGGACGACGATGCCGGCGACGTAGCCGAGCGACCAGCCGCGCCCGGACCACCGGCCGAGAGTCTTGGCCGAAGCCAGGTCGGGGAGCATCGAATTGTAGAAGGCCTGGCCGAACTCGAGCGAGGTGTTGGCGATGAACACCAAGACCAGCGCCATGACAATGAAGCTCGGCTCCGGCTCGATGAGCCAGAGCAGGCTGGTCGCGAGGGCGGCGGCGACGGTGAAGGCCAGGAGCCACGGCTTGCGGCGGCCGCCAATATCGGCGATGGCGCCGAGGATCGGGCTCAAGACGGCAATCGTGATACCGGAAAGCGAGAGGGCGATCCCCCATTGTGCCGTGCCGTCGATCTCGTTCTCCGCCACGCCCTGGGTGAAGTACGTGGCGAAGACGAAGGTGAGGATGACGGCGAAGAAGGGCGAGTTGGCCCAGTCGTAGAGCGCCCACGCGCCCAGTTGGCGCGGTGTCGCCTCGGGCGCGCTCACCGCGACTGCCCGGCGGGGCGGACCATGCTCGGCAGCGTCGAGCGCAGCATCGACAGGCTGCGGGGGCGGAACTGGCAGTCTCGAGATACTGGCAAGTGCTGCTCCTCGCGCGAGCGACTTCGCTGTCGCGGAAATGCCGCTGTGACAGGAGCCGAGCCCTACGCCTTCTGGCGCATGGCCGGCAGCGCGGCAAGCGGCAGGTTTCCAGTGGCCGGCGTGCCGGACCTCGAGGCCCTCGATGCAAGCTGTCCGCCAAAGGCGCTGTCGGGTGCGGTTCCGGCTCGCATTCGACGCTTGCCAAAGGCATCCCTGCCGGGGCTTATTGGCCGCGCTCGGCAGCAAGCGCGAGCGCTGTTCAACAACAGGGGAGGCTGGTCATGCGACTGGCATTGAAGAGCACGACGGCGGCCCTGGCGACGGGCGCCCTCTTGGCCATTGGCATCGCCACGGCCGGCGATGCGGAAGCGCTGGTGATCAAGACGAGCGACGTCCATGCGATGGGCTATCCGACCACGGACGCAATGGAGTTCATGGGCGACTGGCTCGCCGAGCAGTCCAACGGCGAGATCACCATGGAGATCTTCCACTCCATGCAGCTCGGCGGCGAGAAGGAAGCGCTCGAGCAGGTGCAGCTGGGCGCGCTGGAGATGACCCGCGTCTCGGTCGGCGTGGTCGGCCCCATCGTCGACGATTTCAACGCCTTCAACCTGCCTTATGTCTTTCGCTCGATCGACCACATGCACCAGGTGGTCGACGGCGAGATCGGCCAGGAGCTGCTGGCCGGACTGGAGGCCGGCGGCCTCATCGGGCTCGGCTACATGGATGCCGGCGCGCGCAGCTTCTACAACAAGGAGCGGCCGATCCGCACGCCAGAGGACCTCGAAGGGCTGAAGATCCGGGTGATGCAGAACCCGATCTTCATCGAGATGATGAGCGAGATGGGCGGCAACGGCATCCCCATCGCCTTCAACGAGCTCTACACGGCGCTGCAGACCGGTGTCGTCGATGGAGCGGAGAACAACCCGCCCTCCTACTCGACGCAGAAGCACTACGAGCAGGCCGGCTACTACTCGCTCACCGAGCACTTGGTCGTCCCCGAGATCTTCGTCTTCTCGAAGAAGGTCTGGGACACGCTGCCGGCCGAGCAGCAGGAGCTGATCCGCGAGGCCGCGGTGCTCACCACGCAGAAGGAGCGCGAGCTCTGGCAGGCGATGGAGCAGCAGGCCATGGCCGAGCTGGTCGATCTTGGCGTGCAGATCAACGACGACGTCGACAAGGCGGCGTTCATCGAGGCAACAGCACCGGTGCGTGAGCAGTTCGGCGCCCAATACTCCGAGCTTCTGGGCCGGATCGAGGCAGTCGAGTAGAGCTGCTGCTCGTGCATCGTTGAACTGGCGACGGGGTGGCGCATCGCCGCCCCGTCTTGCTGTGTCGACCCATTCGCTGCTGGACCAGCCGATATGCCGCCACCCAAGCACGCTTATGTCCGGGCCATGGAGCTGCTGCAGGCGGTCTGCATGGCGCTGGCCGCGCTCTCGATCATCTGCATGACGCTGATCATCGCCTGGAGCGTCTACACCCGCTACTGGCTCAATCTCGGCTCCTTCTGGGCCGAGCCGATCGCCATCATGCTGGCGGTGCAGATGACGTTCTTCGGGGCTGCTGCCTGCTACCGCGCCGGCGGCCATATCAGCATCGACGTCTTCGTCCGGCTGTTGCCGGAGGATAGCGCCAGGCGGGCCGCCGACCGGCTGGTCGATGGCCTGGTCCTGGTGCTGGCGATCGCCATGATCTGGTACGGTTTCGGGCTGGTGAAGACGACCTGGTTCCAGGTCTATCCCGAGTTCCAGCAGATCAAGGTCGGGGTGGTCTACAGCGCGGTGCCGCTCAGCGGCTTCGTCACCCTGCTGTTCGCCATCGAGCGGCTGATCTTCGGCGCGCCGCCGCCGAGCCCCGAGAGTGCCGAGGAGGCGGTCTGATGGGCGGGACTTTCGGGCCGATCCTGCTGATCGGCGGGCTCTTCCTGCTCATCTTGATCAACGTGCCGGTCGCCTATGCGTTGGGCCTCGCCTCGCTGGCGACGGCGCTCTATGTCGGCATCCCGGCCGAGGCGATGATGCTCAAGGCGTCGGACGGCGTCGACAATTTCGCGCTCCTGGCGATTCCCTTCTTCGTGCTCGCCGGTGCCATCATGGCCCAGGGCGGCATCGCCGTCCGCCTGGTCAATCTCGCTAATGTCTTCGTCGGCTTCATCCGTGGCGGGCTCGCCATGGTGAACATTCTCTCGTCCATGTTCTTTGGCGGGATCTCCGGCAGCTCGGTGGCGGACACGAGCTCGATCGGCTCGATCATGATCCCGATGATGAAGCGACAAGGCTACGACGACGCCTTCTCGGTCAATGTCACGATCAGTAGCTCGACCCAGGGCATCATCATCCCGCCCTCGCACAACGCCATCATCTACGCCTACGCGGCTGGTGGCACGGTATCGATCGCCCAGCTCTTCCTTGCCGGCATCGTGCCGGGCGTCATGGTCGGCGTGGCGCTGATGATCCTCACCTACATCCTCTCGGTGCGCCGCGGCTATCCCAAGGGCGAGCTGGTGCCGCTGCGCGAGGCGGTGCGCATCACGGCCGGCGCGCTCATGGGCCTGTTCACGGTCGTCATCATCGTTGGCGGGGTCATCGGCGGCATCTTCACCGCCACCGAATCGGCGGCGATCGCCGTGATCTACGCCTTCCTGGTTGCCGCCTTCGGCTATCGCGAGCTGCGCTGGCGGCAGATGCCGGCGATGATGGTCGAGGTCACCAAGACGGTGGCCATGGTGATGATCCTGATCGGCTTCGCCTCGTCCTTCGCCTATCTGATGACGCTGATGCAGATCCCGGCCAAGGTGACCGACTTCTTCCTCACCATCTCCGACAACAAGATCGTCATTCTGCTGCTGATCAACCTGATGCTCCTGGTGCTCGGCATGTTCATGGACATGGCGCCCTTGATCTTGATCTGCACGCCGATCCTGTTGCCGGTGATGAAGGCACTCGGAGTTGATCCCGTCCATTTCGGCATCGTCATGCTGCTCAATCTCGGCATCGGCCTGGTGACACCACCGGTAGGCACGACGCTCTTCGTCGGCTGCGCCGTCGGCAAGGTCACGGTCGACGCCGTCGCCCGCCAACTCTGGCCCTTCTGGCTCACCATGTTCATCGTCTTGATGCTGGTGACCTACATCCCGGCGATCTCGATGACGGTACCGGGCTGGTTCTATTGAGCGGCGAGCGCTGAAAGCGTCGACGGTCGCGGCGGCAGCGCGGGCGATCTTTGCGCTCTGCAGCAGCATGACGGAATGAGCGCTGTGGCATCAACCCAAACGACGATCGAGCTGAGCTCGACCCTCACCTGTCCGGCTTGTGGGCATCGCGAGACCGAGACGATGCCGACGGATGCCTGCCAGTTCTTCTACGACTGCAGGCACTGCGGTGCATTGCTGCGGCCGAGGCCCGGCGATTGCTGCGTCTTCTGCAGCTATGGGACGGTGCCGTGCCCACCCATTCAGCAGGCGCGGTCATCGGGCGGGGCGCCGGGCTGCTGCAGCTGATGGTCTCGGTCATCGCAATTGCGGTTGGCACGCCGCCGAAGGCAAACGGGGGAGCCAGAGCGCGATGACGGGGCCGACGGACGAGCTGCAACACTACGTGCTGCCGAGTGGCCATGCCGGACGCGATCGGTTGCGGGTGCTGGCCAGTGCGACCGAGGGCGGCACCTCGCGGCTGCTCGACGAGGTCGGTGTGGCGGCAGAGATGGCCTGCCTCGATGTCGGCTGCGGTGGCGGGGACGTGGCACGGCTCTTGGCCGCGCGGGTCGGGCCGGGGGGCCGTGTGGTCGGGATCGATCTCGACGCGGCGCTGGTCGGCATTGCGGCGGAGGAGGCCAGGGCGCTCCGGCTCGGCCAGCTGGCGTATCGTGTCGGCAGTGTCTCCGAGCTGGACGAGACCGGCTTCGATATCGTCTACGCGCGGTTCCTCTTGACCCATCTGGGCGAGCGCGATGCCGTGCTGGCGGCGATGCTGGAGGCACTGCAACCGGGTGGTGCGATCGTGCTCGAGGACATCGACTTTTCCGGGCATTTTGCCTACCCGGATTTCCCTGAGCTTGGCGACTATTGCCGGCTCTATGCCGCGCTCACCCGCTCGACCGGCGGCGACGCTGAGATCGGCCGGGCGCTTCCGTCGCTGCTCCTGCGGGCCGGGCTGCGCAACGTCGAGGTCCGGGTGAGCCAGCCGGTGGCCTTCACCGGCGAGGCCAAGCTGATCACCCCAGCTACCATGCGAGGCATCGGCACGCGGGTGGCCGAGGTCGGGCTGGCGACGGCGAACGAGGTCGAGCGCATCACTGAAGCACTCGACCGCGCTGCCGCCGACCCGGAGGTTCTCTTGAGCATGCCGCGGATCGTGCAGGCCTGGGGCCGCAAGCGCTGAGCGGGCCGGCGCCTCCCGCGATCGGAAGGCGCCCAGTCGCCGGCTAGCTGCGCGACAGCCTTGTGATCTTCTGGCCCTCGACCTGGACGCCGGCCATCAGGCCTGACTGGCCGAAGACGAAGACGACGACCGGCGATTGCAGGGTGGTGGTGTTGAGCTGGCCGCCGGCGCCGACCGAGGCGACGGCGACGCCGAGCCCGGCGCCGACCTCGAAGCCGGCGGTGTTCTCGAAGGTCTGCAGCGCCTCGGGCGTGGTGAAGAAGTAGACCTGCGACATCGTCTGCGCGCCGGCCTGCAGGCCGAACGAGCCGCCGGCGACGCGGTAGTAGTCGACCGGGATGCCGCCCTTGAACATGACGCCGTCGCCGAAGCGGCCGCCGATGAACAGCCCGGCATTGGTGATGCGTGGGAAGACGAGGACGGCCGCCGAGCTATCGCCGAGCGATCGCGACGCTGGCACCGTGCGGTAGAGCTCGTCGAGCGAGGCCTGCGCGGCCTGGTCGAGCGTGATCCGGCTCTCCTCGGTGGTCGAGCAGCCGGCCAGAGCAGCAACCGTGGCGACAGCGGTCAGGCTGCCGAGAAGCACTCGTCTATTGGTCATCGGGCGCATATCCCTTGTTGAGCCGCACCTACGCGTTTGCGACAGTCTGGTAAGCGGCCGAGAGAGAGTCGGCAAGGCCGAGCTTTCGGCGGCGGTCGAAACGGCCGTGCGTTCAGCTCGACGAGATAGTGTTCAGGCCTCTAGTCGACCCGTTCGAAGTCGGGCAGTGCGAACGATTTCTCGAACAGAGCATTTTCGGGGCCGTAGAAGCGGAAGATCGAGAACCAATCCTCGCCGGTCGGGACCCAGTTGCTCTCCAGACCCTTGGGCGCCTCGGGAGCAAAATACAGATCGACGGAACCGTCGTCATTGACCGCCAACGCGTCCAGCTCGCGCCTTGACAGGCCCACCCTCTCGGCGTTCCGGATGAATCCTTTGGTCACCATGCTGTAGGCGATGGCCGACCAGAAATCTGCCGCCGGCGTGTCGGCGGGAACTGACAGGCGATAGGTGTCTGTGCCGTTCAAGAGCTCGCCATCGCTGTCGCGCAGCGACATGAGGTAGAAGCTGCTGCCGCCGAGTACGCGCGGGAAGTAGGTTGCCCAGAAATAGCTGTTCGTGCGCTCGTCGATCAACGGCACGCCGCGATCCTCGAACGGGAAGCCCTTGCGGGCCTGCGCCGGTGGAATATTCGGCTCCTGCCATTGGTTCTGCCCTTCGTTGAACGGCCGGAGCATGACGCCTGGCGTCAACCACCTATCCTGAAGGTAGTCGAAGGCACACTGCGCCCCGTCCTCGAAAATCGCGATCCACTCATCGGTCGGCTCGAAGGGGCGGCCCTTCTCGATGCCGATCTCGCGCAGCAGGCCGACCATCGCCTTGTCCCGCTCGCGAAACGGCTCGTTCTGGACGACGTTCCACAGATCACTAAAATAAGTGAGATCGTAGTAGGGCAGCGTGTCCCACTCCCTGCCGGTCGCATCCAGGAAGACTGTTTCCGGCGGGTTGTCCGCTTCGGCCAACGGGTAGACCCGCAGGTTCTAGCGAACATGGGCAACGGCATCTTCGATCGTACCGTCGCCACGCGACACTGGACGGAAGGCGAAGTTGATCGAGTGGCCTTCGAGTTGGAACACGAAGTAGCCATCCTCTGGCAGCGGTCCCTCGTAGCCTGGCGGCAGGAACAGGTAGGCTCCGCCTTCGCCGAGATCGCTGCCACGCTCACCCACGTCGGCCACGGGGCGCATCCAAGCGTCCACGAACGTGCCGAACAGGTTCACCGTATCCGTCGCCGAAGGGACCTCGACGACCAGCGGCCCGTTCGCCGTGGTCAGTGCGGCAATGGCGTAGGGCGTGACATCGTTTGCGGTCAGGAACCCGTGCTGCGAGGTCATCGGCCGACTGAGGGACACCACGTCGCCGACCTTGCCGCCGAGATCGTTGATCGTCCCTTGCGCGATATCCCAGGTGCTCACGGCAGGCAGCGCCCAGATCGCCGCCTGGCAGGCGCGCTGCACCGCGACATCACGGGCAATCTCCGACATCTCGCCCTGAGCGGTTCCAGAGAACGCGATTGCCGCGGCCAATCCAATGAACATGCGTCGCATGGCACAACCAATTTGAGAGTTCTGGTTCGACTGCGGCAAGAGCAGTGGTGCCGTCGGTGTTTTGGCTGCCGCGGCGGTGACGTTGGGCCCCTTGGCTTGACGGACCCGACCTGTCCTTGGTCGCGTCAGGGATCGTGCAGAGCCCGGTCGAAGAAAGCAGAAACGGCCGGCGCCTCCCGCGATCGGAAGGCGCCGGGTCGCCGACTAGTTGCGGGCGAGCTTGGTGATTTTCTGGCCTTCGACCTGAACGCCGGCCATCAGGCCGGACTGGCCGTAGATGAAGACGACCACAGGCTCCTGCAGGGTCGAGGTGTTGATCTGGCCCGACGTGCCGACCGACGCGACCGCGATGTCGAGTCCGGCGCCGACTTCCCAGCCGGCAGTGTTCTCGAAGGTCTGCAGCGCTTCGGGCGTGGTGAAGAAATAGGCCTGCGAGGTGGTCTGCGCGCCGGCCTGGAGGCCGAACGAGCCGCCGCTCACCTGATAGTAGTCGACCGGCACGCCACCCTTGAACATGACGCCGTCGCCGAACTGGCCGCCGATGATCAGGCCGGCCTTGGTGATGCTCGGGAAGACCAGGATGGCCTCCGAGGTGTCGCCCAGCGCCTGCGCCGCGGGGACCGTGCGGTAGAGCTCGTCGAGCGAAGCCTGGGCGGCCTGATCGAGGGTGATCCGATCCTCTTCCGTGGTCGAGCAGCCGGCCAGCACGCCGACCATGGCGACAGCCGTCAGGCTGCCGAGCAGATAACGTCGATTGAACATGAGGGGTTCCGTTTGTTGTGTCGTGCCAGAATGGCAACGGTCGAGCAGACAAGGACCGGTTACATAGCCCAACAGCCGCGTCGATGACAATATTGGTGCGTCGGCGTCATCTGAGGAGAAGGTACGTTGAGTTTGTCATTCGCGGCGATTGTCGTCGCTGTCCTGATGTTCGGTGGCAGTGGGGCGAGCGTGGCCGCCACCTCCGATCCTTCCTTCGATTGCGCTGCGGCCGATGGCTCGGTCGAGGCGATGATCTGCACCGATCCGCAGCTGGCGGCGCTCGACCGGCAGCTGGACGCTGTCTATCGGGCCTCCGTGGCGGCAATCGAGGCGCTGGATGCGCCGGGCGACTCGCTGGCCGAGCTTCGCACCTTTCAGCGGGGCTGGATCAAGGGCCGCAACGATTGCTGGAAGGCGGATGACCAGCAGGCCTGCGTGGCGGCCGCGTACGAGCAGCGGATCGCGACCTTGCAG
Source organism: uncultured Alphaproteobacteria bacterium (assembly GCA_942491185.1). GTDB lineage: Bacteria > Pseudomonadota > Alphaproteobacteria > Geminicoccales > Geminicoccaceae > SLRI01. Next base: position 89,060 of record CALOAB010000027.1, read on the forward strand.
ACCGAGTGGAGCCTGGTGCCGCATCGCGACCCCGTTTTCTACACTTGCAACGACAACCCGGCCGACGAGATCGTGGCGACGTTCTTCGATGCGGCCTTGCCGTCCGTGCGGCTCGAGCGTGGCGACACGACGGTGGTGGGGCTGCAGCGGCCGGCGGCGTCCGGTGCGCGCTACGAGGCGCCGTTCGGCCTCAGCTTCTGGATCAAGGGCCAAGACGCCCAGGTCGAGTGGCCGGAAGGCACCAGCTTCAACTGCCGGGTGCGATGATGCTGCGCCGTGGCTGCCAGATCGCCGTGAGAGTTTATCAGGCGCTTTGCGCCATATCGCTGCTCTTCATTGCCTTGAGCACGACGGGTGCGCTTGGCATCGAGTCCGACCCGCTGGCGGCGGTCTTCGCCGTCATCCTGGCGCTGCCCTGGAGTCTGTTCCTGGATCAGTTGGGGGGTGATGGCGGGAACGTCGCTCTCAACCTCGCCCTTCTAGCGGTTGGGATGATGGTCAACGCTGTGCTGCTCCTGGCGCTTTGCCGGCTTGCCGGGCGGGAGGACTGAGCGGGCGGTTTCGCTGACGTCGATGACGACCGCGGCACCGAGGCTCTCAGCCGGGTACCTCGCGATACCTGCGCAACGCGGCTTCCAACTCGGCGGCGACGTCGGTGCGTTCCTGCTGGTTCAAGAAGCGGCCGATGGTCAGACTGCGGCCGTGCGCGGTGAGGCGCAGCGCGGTTTCGCCCGGACGGGTCACGTCGAGGCGCACACGGACCCAGTAGGGCTCGAAGCGCCAGGTGCGCAGCGTGCGCTTGCCGGCGGTGGTGGTGACGTGCAGGCCGTCCTCGTCGAGGCGGATATGCTCGGCATAGGTCGCGACCCGTCGCGCCAGGATCAAGCAGACCGCGAGCAGCAGCAGCTCGACGCCCATGAAGCCGACCACGGGCCAGGCGCCGGCGAGCAGAAAGCCGATGCTCACGCCGATCGCCACGCCGAACACGGCAGCCAGAAGGATGACGAGGCTCCTGGCGGGAGGCGGCTGGTTGGGATAGAGCACGGCCTCGAAGGTCGAGGGCCGGCTCGGCTGGGTGGTCCGGGGCGCGGTCACCGTCCTGGCTGGTCCATGGCTGTTGCCTCCATTCGCCGGCTGCCGCCAGCGACGCGGCAGGCGGGCGAGCGGTTGCTGCATTGGTGGAAGATAATATGCGTCAGAGGTCACCTCGCGCCAAGGTGGTGGCGAGCAATGGGGCAGGCGAGGCGGCAAAGCCGTCGCGTCGCAAATCCAAGACGCCGCCCCGCTCGAAACTGAAGGTGGTCGAGATCCAGGCCCTGTTCGAGCAGCTCGCGGCCGATCGACCGGCGCCGGCGACCGAGCTGGTCTATTCCAACCCGTTCACGCTCACTGTCGCCGTGCTGCTCTCCGCGCAGGCTACCGATGTAGGTGTCAACAAGGCGACCGCCGGCCTCTTTGCCATGGCCGATACGCCAGACGCGATGTTGGCGCTCGGCGAGGAGCGGGTCAGGGACGCGATCAAGACGATCGGGCTCTTTCGCAACAAGGCCAAGAACGTGGTGGAGCTGTCGCGCCTGCTGATCGAGCGCCATGGCGGAGCGGTGCCGCAGGAGCGCGACGCGCTCGAAGCCTTGCCGGGGGTTGGGCGCAAGACGGCGAACGTGGTGTTGAACGAGGCTTTCGGCGTGCCGACCATCGCGGTCGACACGCACATCTTTCGGGTCGCCAACCGGACGGGCCTGGCGCCCGGCAAGGACCCGCTCGCGGTCGAGCTGCTGCTCGAGCGGGTGGTGCCGAAGGCCTATCTCAAAGGCGCGCATCACTGGCTGATTTTGCACGGTCGCTATGTCTGCAAGGCGAGGAAACCCGAGTGCTGGCGCTGTGCCATCGCCGAACTCTGCCGCTTCGCGCCCAAGACGCCGGCGCCCTTGGCAGGAGCGGCCCGATGAGGTGGCTGGTGCCGCCCGTCCTGGCGCTGATTTTGGCTCTGGCGATGGCGGCAGCTTCGCGGCTGCTGCCGTGGCCCGCCATGTTGCCCGAGCTCTGGAGCATTGTCCTCGGCTGGCTGCTGATCGGCCTCGGCCTCGGCTTGATGGTCGCTGCGGCCTGGTTGTTCCGCCGCCGGCGCACCAACATCCATCCCTTCGGGAAGCCCGACGTGCTGATCACCGAGGGTGTCTTTCGCTTCTCACGCAACCCCATCTATCTGGGCCTCACGCTGATCCTCATAGGCATCGCCGTCCAGCTGAACGCGCTTGCGACATTGCCTATGGTGATCGTCTTCTTTCTGGTCGCCGATCGCTGGTACATCCCGATCGAGGAGCGGTTGGCGGAGAGCGCCTTCGGCGAAGCCTACGATGCCTATCGGCGGCTTGTGCGACGCTGGCTCTAGCCTCCACCCGCAAAAGCGAGCGCGCCCATCAGCAGGGCAACGGCCGCGATCCACGCGGCAGCGACCCGCAGGCCGACCTCGACCCAGTGTTGGGTGAAGCGCTCGCGCACCCAGCCAACGGCACCGCTCACGTAGAAGAGCGTCAGGTTGGCGCCGACGAAGCTGCCGGCGATCGTGATGATCGTGGCGGCTCGAGGGCCGGGATCGGGGGTGGACAGGAGCCCGATCAGCAGGCCGCCGGCGCTGGCCAGGATGACGTGGGCGAGGACGTGCCCCTTGGGATAGAGCGCTGAGAGCGTTGCCGCGATGACGGCCACGAGCAGCAGGTAGACCTCCTCGCCGTCTAGCCTGATCTCGAGCTGGCCCAGAACGATGCCGACGAGCGCCGCGATGGCAAAGCCTGCCCACGACCGCGCGAAGGCATCCCGCCACCGCCAGCCCAGCATCACGCCTATGGCGAGCAGGGCCAGCAGCTGCCCCGGTGTGGAGAGCGGGTGCAGGATGCCGAGATAGAACCCTTCGGCACCCGGAAACGGGCTGTGGGCGTGTGCTGCCTGCGGCAGCAAGGCGGCAGCGAGGCCGAGCCCGGCCGCCGCCAGTCGCTTCAACGACATCGAAGAGGCCAGTCGCTCAGGCCACGCCGAAGAGGAAGGCGAGACCGACGAGGCAGATCACGCCACCCCCGGCGCGCACCGCATAGACGCCGGCCGGCCAGCGGGCGAGCAGGCCGAAGGCGATGCCGACGAGGTGCAGGCAGCCGGTCGCGATGACGAAGCCGACGCCATAGGCGAACGGGTTGGCGGCAGCTGGCAGCTCGACCCCGTGAGCATAGCCGTGAAAGATGGCGAAGACGCCGACGATCACGGCGGCGAGCCAGAGCGGCAGGCGTGCCGCCATGAGGACCAGCAGGCCGAGCACCACGGCGGAGGTGGCGATGCCGGTCTCGACGGCAGGGATGGGGACGCCCAGCACGCCGAGCACGGCACCGAACGCCATGACCAGGGGAAAGACGATGGGCAGCACCCATATCGCCGGAGCCCCGAGAAAGGCACCCCAGAGGCCGACGGCGACCATTGCCACGATATGATCCGCGCCGAGGATCGGATGGGCCAGGCCGCTGATGAAGCCGCCGGCTACACCTTCGCCAGTGTGGGCCAGCGCCAAGCTGGGCAACAGGGCGCTGGCGCCGACGAGTATTGCCAGAGCAATGGCGTTGAATGCTCGAACCATGAGAAGGCGCTCCATGATTTTTCCGTCCCCCGCCTCTGCCTTACAAAGGAAGGGGCGAAGCGCCAAGCCGCTCATTGGCATCGCCAACGACATCGAGCCAATCGGACGCAGGCGGCACTATGCAGGTACGTCGCCGGTGCTGCGCGAGCCGGAAACGCGCTTTCAGAGCGGGTCGTAGCCGCCGATCGGGCCTTCCTCGGTAAGCAGGCAGCCGGTGAGGCGGCGGTCGGCCTTGGCCATACGGTGACTGAGGAGGGCCTTTGCTTCGGCGGCGTGGGCTGCCGGGTCATCGATGGGTGTGGCGTTGCCGGCCGCGTCGATCGCCCAGAGCAGCGGCGGCAGGCCAGTGAAGTGGGCGTAGAGCCGGTCGCGTGAGCGGCGGACGGCGATGCCGCATTGGTCGTCCTCGAGGCCGAGCGCGCTTTGGTGCCAACCATGCTCCAGGTCGCGGAAATCGTGCTCGTAGACGGCAGCGTCGCGCCAGCCGGGCGGAGTGTCGCCGACCAGGAAGGGGGTGAGCGGGTGGCCGTCGCATTGGCGTGGGATGTCGATGCCGAGGCTCTCCAGGATGGTCGGCACGATATCGACATGCTCGGTGAAGCTCTCGACGACGTGGCCGGGCTTTTGCCGCTTCGGATGGCGGATCATGAGTGGGACGTGGAAGGCTTCGGGGCGGAAGCCCTGCTTGCCGAGCTGCCAGCCGTCGCCCAGCATCTCGCCGTGATCGGCGGTGATGACGACGAGCGTTCGGTCCAGCTCTCCGGACGCGGCCAATGCACTGAGGACCCGGCCGAGCTGCCGGTCGACCTCGCTCACCAGGCCCAGATAGAGGCCGCGGATCTCGGCCACCACCGCGTCGGTGAGCGCCGCCGGGCGGCCGAGCTGGCGGGCCATCCAGCCGCTGAACGGCTTGTCGAGGAGTGCTTTCAGATAGGGGTGTCGGGCAGCTTCTGCCTCGATGCTCGCCGCGCGACGCGGCTTGGGCAGGGCGGCGCGGTCAAACATCGCGTGGTAGGGGGCCGCCGCCACCCAGGGCGGGTGCGGCTTGATGTAGGAGAGATGGGCGAACCAGGGATCAGGTGCTGGCGGTGCCTGGAGGAAGTCGAGGAAACGGTCGGTGAGGAACGCGGTCTCGCTGTCCTCGGCGGCGTAGAGGGCGGGCTCGCCCAGGGCGCCGGCATAGACCTCGTCCACGGTGAGCCGGCCGTAGCCGCGAGCGGCCAGATGGTCGAGCCAGGGGGCGCCGTTCTCCAGCAGCATGCAGCCGGTGTCGAAGCCCGGGGCGATGCCCTCGTAGGTACGTAGCCGCGGGTCGTCGGCGGGGACGCTGCGCGGGTCGATGCTGGTGTCGGTGTAGCCGAAGAGCAGCGGCCGGTAGCCGTGCCGCCGGACCAGCTGGGCGATGGTCTTGTGGCGGGCGTCCAGCGGGGTGCCGTTGGCGATCGAGCGGTTGTTGAAGCTGTAGGTGCCGGTGAGCAATGCTGCCCGCGACGGCCCGCAGGGTGTCGCCTGGGTATAGTGCTGGCGGAACAGCACGGCATCGCGGGCAAAGCTGTCGAGCGCCGGGGTGCGTGCCGGCAAAGCGCCCTCGCCAGCGAGCACGCCCAGGCAATCTGCCCGCCATTGATCGGCGGTAATCAGCAGCACGTTCAATTGTCTGCTCCATAGACAAGTGTTCGGCGATGACTTCATCGATAGCGCGCGAATCGCGCTGCGGCGAGGCTTGTTCTTCGCGCGTCGGGCGACGGGTTGGTCGTGTCTCCGGTGGTGGCCATTGACGGGTAGATTTCTGCCGGCAGTTCGCTACAGTCGGATGAAGATATAAACTTTCACCCAGGGAGACACGTCGATGCGTTGGCGTACTCAAACCAGCATAGTCAGCCTCGCCATCGCCGGCATCCTGGCAGGCAACGCGGCGAGCGCGGCCGAGCTCTCCATCGTCAGTGGTGCTGTCGGCAGCGACATCGAGGAGCTGCGCAAGCATCTCGACATCTTCGAGGCTGAAAGCGGCCACACGGTCGAGATCGTCACCATGCCGGCCTCGACCACCGACCAGTTCGGCCAGTACCGCCTGTGGCTCTCGGCCGAGAACCCGGACATCGACGTCTACCGCGTCGACGTCATCTGGGCACCGCAATTGGCCAACCACTTCGTCGATCTGAGCGAGGCCGCGGCCGACGTTGTCGATCAGCACTTCCCGGCGATCATCGAATCCCAGACTGTCGACGGCCGCCTCGTGGCGCTGCCGATGTTCACCGACGCGCCGGCGCTCTACTACCGCAAGGACCTGCTCGAGAAGCACGGCGCCGTACCGCCCTCGACCTGGGTCGAGATGACCGAGACCGCGCAGACCATCATGGATGCCGAGCGGGCTGAGGGTAACGACGGCATTTTCGGCTTCGTCTGGCAGGGCGCCGCTTACGAGGGCCTGACCTGCAACGCGCTCGAGTGGGTCAAGTCCAATGGCGGCGGCCAGATTGTCGAGGCGGATGGCGAGATCTCGATCAACAACGAGAACGCTGCCGAGATGCTCGACCTCGCTGCGACCTGGGTCGGCACCATCTCGCCTCCGGGCGTGCTTGGCTACCGCGAGGAGGAGGCCCGCGGCGTCTGGCAGCTCGGCAATTCCGTCTTCATGCGCAACTGGCCTTACGCTTATGCCTTGAGCAATGGTGACGATTCGGCGGTCAAGGACCTGTTCGCCGTGGTGCCGCTGCCGACCGGACCTTCCGGTGAGCAGAATGCCGCGACTCTCGGCGGCTGGAACCTCGCCGTCTCGAACTACAGCCAGGACCAGGAAGCGGCGATCGAGATGGCCAAGTTCCTGGCCAGTGCGGAGATCCAAAAGGATCGGGCGATCACGCAGACCCGCTTGCCGACGCAGCCGGCGATCTACGAGGATCCCGAGGTGCTCGAGGCGCAGCCGGTGATCGGCGAATGGCTGCCGATCTTCCAGTCGGCGGTGCCGCGGCCTTCGGCGCCCACCAAGGCCAACTACAACCAGGTCAGCCAGGAGTTCTGGACAGCCGCGCATGCCACGCTCTCGGGCAACGGCAGCGCTGCCGATAACCTGGCGCAGCTCGATCGCAACCTGAAGCGGATTCGCCGCAGCGGCTGGTAGACCACCCCAGCCAAGTCGCACGAGCGGGCCGGCGGTGCTGTATCGCCGGCCCGACACTACCGCAAAGGCGCAGCCCGGGCGCGAGGCCGCCATCTGCAAGAGGCCAAGGGTAGATCATGGTTGCCGCTACGTCCGATTTGCAGCGTGCCACGGCTGGCGCCGCACCGCAGAAGACCCAGCTCACCCGCGAGAAGATCCGCGCCGCCTGGGTGTTCCTGACGCCGATGATCCTGGTGCTGCTGGCGGTTGCTGCCTGGCCACTGCTGCGGACCATCTGGCTCGGTTTCACCGACGCGCGGCTGTCGGTGCCGGGCAGCGGCCAGTGGATCGGCTTCGAGAACTACCTCTACTACCTCGACTACGGCGAGGGCGATGGCGAGTGGATCGGGCTGCTGGCCGATCCGACCTGGTGGCGGGCGGTCTGGAACACGGTCTACTTCACGGTCATCGCCGTCTCGATCGAGACGCTGCTGGGGCTCATCGTAGCCCTCGTGCTCAACGCCCAGTTTCCGTTCCGCGGCTTCGTCCGGGCCGCCATCCTGGTGCCCTGGGCCATTCCCACCATCGTCTCGGCGAAGATGTGGGACTGGATGCTCAACGACCAGTTCGGCATCTTGAACGACCTCTTCATGACCGTGGGCCTGATCAGCGCGCCCATTGCCTGGACCTCGTCGCCGGACACCGCGATGTGGGCGGTCATCATGGTCGACGTCTGGAAGACCACGCCGTTCATGGCGCTCCTGATCCTCGCCGGCATGCAGATGCTGCCGGGCGACATCTACGAGGCTGCCAAGGTCGACGGCATCAATCCGATCAAGGTGTTCTTCAAGGTGACGCTGCCCTTGATCAAGCCCGCGATCATGGTCGCCATCATCTTCCGCATGCTGGATAGCCTGCGCATCTTCGACCTGATCTACGTGCTGACGCCGAACAATGCGCAGACGGTCACCATGTCCGTTTATGCGCGGCAGCATTTGTTCGACTTCGACAACTTCGCCTATGGCTCCGCTGCGTCGACCCTGCTCTTTTTGATCATCGCCGGCATCACCGTGCTCTACATCATGGTGGGCCGCGTGAACCTGAGCGGAGACAAGTGATGGGCAACAAGGTCTTGAAGCAGATCGGGCTCTGGCTGCTGATCATCATCATCTCGGTCTACGCGCTGTTTCCGTTCTATTATGCGATCATCACCTCGTTCAAATCGGGCTCGGCGATCTTCGAGGTCACCTACTGGCCGACCGACTTCAGCCTGGCCAACTATTTGGGCGTGCTGCAGAGCGGCTCCTTCCCGCGCAACATCCTGAATTCGATCATCGTGTCGTTCGCCGTGGTGGTGCTGTCGCTGCTCTTGGCGATCACCGCGGCCTATGCGCTAGCTAGGGTGCGCTTCAAGGGGCGAGGCGCCCTGCTGTTCACCATCCTCTCGGTGTCGATGTTCCCGCAGATTGCCGTCCTGGCCGGCCTGTTCGAGATGGTCCGGGGGCTCGGGCTCTACAACAATCTACTGTCCTTGATCCTGGCCTACATGATCTTCACCCTGCCGTTCACGGTCTGGGTGCTGACCACCTTCATGCGCGACCTGCCGATCGAGCTCGAGGAAGCGGCGGTCGTCGATGGTGCGAAGCCGCACCAGATCATCTTCAAGGTGTTCATGCCGTTGATGTGGCCGGCTCTGGTCACCACCGGGCTCCTGGCCTTCATTGCCGCCTGGAACGAGTTCCTGTTCGCGCTCACCTTCGTCTCCAACGACGCGCAGCGCACCGTCCCGGTCGCCATTGCGCTCTTGTCCGGCGCCACCGAGCAGGAAATCCCCTGGGGCCCGATCATGGCCGCTTCGGTCATCGTGACCGTGCCGCTGGTGATCCTGGTGCTCATCTTCCAGCGCCGCATCGTTGCCGGCCTCACCGCTGGCGCCGTCAAGGGTTGATCCGCACGTCACGCCGCAAGCCTGCCAAGTCATCTGCAAGCGAAGCCGCCTGCAGGCGAAGCCGAAAAAGAGAGAACTGCGATGGCCACGATAAAGCTCGACCAGATTAAGAAGTCGTTCGGCAAGGTCGATGTGATCAAAGGCGTCGACCTCGACATCAAGAACAAGGAGTTCGTGGTGTTCGTCGGGCCGTCGGGCTGCGGCAAGTCCACCTTGCTGCGGCTGGTCGCCGGGCTCGAGGACATCACGTCCGGCACGCTCGCCATCGACAACCAGGTGGTGAACGCGCTCTCGCCCTCGGACCGTGGCATCGCCATGGTCTTCCAGTCCTACGCCCTCTACCCGCACATGACGGTCTACGAGAACATGGCGTTCGGGCTGAAGCTGGCGAAGACCGACCCGCGCTCGATCGAGGAGCGGGTCAGGGATGCGGCGCGCATCCTGCAGCTCGATCCATTGCTCGAGCGGTTGCCCAAGCAGCTTTCGGGCGGTCAGCGCCAGCGGGTCGCCATCGGCCGGGCGATCGTCAGGAAGCCCAAGGTCTTCCTCTTCGACGAGCCCTTGTCCAACCTCGACGCGGCGCTGCGCGTGCAGATGCGGATCGAGATCTCCAAGCTGCACCACTCGCTCGACGCGACGATGATCTACGTCACCCACGACCAGGTCGAGGCGATGACCTTGGCCGATCGCATCGTCGTGCTCCGTGACGGCTACGTCATGCAGTTTGGCACGCCGCTCGACCTCTACCACCACCCGGACAACAAGTTCGTCGGCGGCTTCATCGGCTCGCCCAAGATGAACTTCCTGCCGTGCGAGCTGAAGAGTGCGGCGAATGGCCAGGCGGTGGTGCAGACCATCGGCAACACGGCCGTGGCCACGACCTCGAGCGTGAACGGGCAGAGTAGCGGCAGCGGCTACACGCTGGGCATTCGGCCAGAGGACCTTATCGAAGGCGGCGGCGGCGACGCCGAGATCACGGGCGAGGTGATCACCGTCGAGCATCTGGGTGCCGAGGCCTATGTCTATGTCGATCTCGGCCTCGACGAGCCGCTGGTCGTCAAGGCGGCCGGCAACACGGCCACCAAGTATGGTGAGCGGATCAAGATCGGCATTCCGTCGGCCGCCTGTTACCTGTTCGATCCGCGCGAGCAGGCGTTCAAGCGCCCGGCGCACGAGTAGGCTAGGCGCGGGTTCGCCGGCAGACTCTTGGCGGATGCTGCAACCCGTAACGCTGCTGGGCCTCGATGCCAGTCGTGACGTAAGACCCTCCTGACGACCAACAAAGCTATATCGACATGTCGAAGACGATGCTGCTGCGAGTATTTTCTTATCTTTGGGTATTGGTCGTTCTGGGCATCATTCTGGCGTCACTTATCGGCAAGTCGGCTACGCTCGGCTCTCCGGCGGAATGGCTGGATTGGATGAGTGAGTTGTTCAGTACGGCCAATATCGTGAACTGGCTCTTGGCCCTCTCGTTGTCCGTGCCGCCAATCGGCGCGTGGCTGCTGGCGAACTGGCTCGACGAGAAGGCTGAGAGCAAGCGACGCTGAAGGGCAGCTCGGCCGCCGTGCGACGCAGCGCTCAGTGTGGTCGATGGGCGCTGAGACGGCCTGCTAAAGGCTTTTCTTGGCGTCCTTGGCTGCCTTTGTCAGGCTCGAGGCCTTGGGCAGCTTTGCCTCCAGCAGCCGGTGGATGGTCAGGGTCCTGCTGCCGTTCGGCAGGCTCGGTCCGTTCACGCGACGCATCGTCTTGTGCTTCAAGAGCTTCCTGAACGCCTCCACCCGTTGCCAGGGCTCGTCATAGGCGGCGTCGAGCGCCGGGCCCTTGAGCCTGAGCCACATGGCGGCGGCGGCCGCGACATGGGCGGTCGCGAAGGATGTGCCGGTGCTCTTGGTGAGCTTTCCCGAAGAGCCGCTGAGTGCGCTCAGCGAGCCGCTAGAGCTGCTTGAGCCATCGTCGCCGTCGATCTCGGGCACGGCGAACGAGCCCGGATCGTCGCCTTCGACCGGCATGGCGGCGGTGCTGCCGTCGGCGGCGAACCGCGAGGCGACCAGCACGTTCTCGGCTGGCGCCCAGACATCGATCATGTCTCGACCGTTGGCGTAGTCCCACCAGATCCGCCGTTGCCAGGTGAGGCCGCCGCAGCCGATGGTCCGGTTGAACTTGCCGGGATAGGTCACGCGATCGATCACCTGGCCGCCGGCGGCGGCGATGATGACGCCCTTCTTGTAGGCGCGATCGACGGCCTTGCCCAAGCCGCCGGTCTGGCTGGGCGAGAAGAACGGGACGCCGAGGCTGATGCTGATCACCTGGCAGCCGGCGGCGACAGCGCGATCGATGGCCTCGGCCACCGCCTCGCGGTGTCGCTCGCGGATCAGGACGACGCTGGTGACGCAACGAAACGGCACGACCGGCAGCCCCGGCGCCACGCCGAGCTCACTCTCGTCGTCGGGGTCGATCCGTCGCGCGTTGCCGCAAATGACGCTGCAGGTGCGGGTGCCGTGGCCGGGATTGCCCTCGTAGTCGAGCGGGTCGGTCGGGTCGTCCCTGCCGGCGACGATGTCCCGGCCGAGATCGGGGCGCAGCCAGCTTTCGGACGCATCCCAATCGCCGAAGATCGGGTGGCGGGTGTAGCCGGTGTCGAGATGGCCGACGCGGATATCGCCCCAGTCGATGGCACCGTCAGCGTGCTTGGGCAGATGCTCCCAGGCCTCGCGAGCGCCGACCATACCCAGGTTCCAGTCGCGCCGTGCCGTCGTCATCGCCGTTCCCCCCAACCATTTCTTTTCAGTTGGGGAAGGCTAGGCTCAAAGTCGCGGGCCGGCAATCAAACGGCGACAGAGGGCTGCCTATGGTCGCCTCTCCTTACACATGCGCCTTATTGGCGTGACACAGCGAGGTTCACGCCCAGCGCCATCAGGACGCCGCCGCCGACGCGGTGCGCCAACCGATTGACGGTGCGCGATGCCGCGAGCAGCCGCATGGCCCGATCGGACAGCAGGACACAGGCAATATCGGTAGCTGAGAACATGACGTTCACGATCGTGCCCAAGATCAAGATCTGCAGCCAGATGGGGAACGCTGCCGCCAGATCCACGAACTGGGGCAGGAAGGCCAAAAAGAACAAAGCCGTTTTCGGGTTGAGCAGCTCGACGAGGACGCTCTGCCACAGCGCTCGGCGAGGCCCTGTGTTGTCGGTCCTCAACTCGGCGCCGGCGAGTAGATCCCTGGCGATGAACATGCGGTAGCCTAGCCAGATCAAGTAGGCCGCGCCCGCGATCTTGACCGCGGCATAGAGGATCGGCACGGCGTCGAGCAGGGCCGCAAGGCCGAAGGCCGCAGCCAGGATGTGCGCATAGCCGCCGAGATGCAGCCCGATCGCGGCCTGCCAGCCGGCCCGCCTGCCATGCGCCATGGTCCTCGCTGCCGCGTAGAGCAGGCCCGGGCCGGGCACGCAGGCGAAGATCGCCGTGGCGACGAAGAACGGGATCAGCAGCTCGATCGCTGGCATGGCTTGGGTCCTGGCTCGTGCAGCCCGTCTTGCCACGGGCCGGCGGGCCTGGACAGCACGGCCGGGGTGGCGAAGCGTCGCCCGTGAGCGGCTCAGCCGGGGAACGGCACGGGCGGCGGATCGCTCGCCGGATCGTAGAGCGTCGTGCCGTCGAGGAAGCCCGCGAAGGCGAACCAGTAGGCGACGTGGCCGGCGAGGCGCGGCAGGCTCGTGCCGTCGGTGCCGACGAGGGCGTCGTCGGTCACTGCAAAGGCGACGTCGCCGGCAAGCAGGCGTCCGTCACCCTGGCTCTGGAAGTTCTGGCCGCGGCGCTCGTAGGCGCGAACACTCCGGCTTTCGGCATCGCCGATCAGCAGGACATCGACGAAGCCGACCCGATCCTGGACGAGGGCGCCACCCGCGAACAATGCGAGCGGCCAGGCCTTGGCGCCGCCCGTCGTGCGGACGCCGAACACCTGGTCCTTGGCCGCCAGCGACCTGTTCGCGACGACGGCGGGGAACATCAGCTCAGTGCTCGCGAAATAGTCGCCATAGGCGGCGCCCGGCCGGTAGTCGCGCCGATGCCCGGTCTCCAGGTCGAGCACGCGGGTTCCCGGATGGCGGGCGCGCCAGTCGGCCCAGCTTGTCAGCTCGATCGGCAGGAGGTCGAGGGTGATGTCGCTGCCGGTAAGCGGACCCACGACCGGCCGGCCGGTGAACTGGTTCCACAACGAGCCCGTCTCGCGGTCGTACATCAGCTTGTTGGAGCGGTAGAGCAGGCCCGAGGAGCCGAAGGTGAAGGGCGTTGCGCGTCCCTCGACCCTGCCCTCGAAGAGGATCGCTGCACCGCAGAGCGTGCAGTAGGTGAGCGAGACCGGCACACCGCCGACGACGTCGTTGGCCATCTCGTGCCAGTCGAGGATGCGCAGGGGATAGGCCCGGACGTCGCCGTTTATGGCGACACCGAAGACCTTGTCCTCGGGCGCCAGATAGCTCGCTTCATCTGCCGCGATGAATGCCGGCTGGTCGAGTGCCGGGATGCCGTCGACCCGGACACCGCCCCAGACGATCTCCTCGAGGCGGATGTCGTGCGCCACGTCCTCGGGCAGGAACGCGAGGAAACGCGGATCGAGCGATTGCAGGACGAGGCGTTGGGCCGTGAAGACCGCCGGATGGGCCAGGAGCCCGTCTTGTAGCTGCAGCCAGAGCATCCAGTCGAACCAGCTACCGGCGTCGGCACCGGTGAGCTCGGCCAGCGCCGCGTCGAGCGCCTCCTCCAGGTCGCGCCGGTAGCGCCGCGCCAGGATGAGGCCCGCAACGATGTCGTCGTCACCCCGCGCCACGAGCGCGTCGAGCGCTGCCTCTGCCGCCGGCTGCTCGCTGGTGAGCAGCCGCACAAGGTCCGCCCGAGGACTCTCGGAAGCAGCCGCCTCCAGCGGTGCGAGACCGAGCAGAACGACCAGAAGCCACCGGCCGATCCAGCTGCGCATTGCACGTTTCCCCGGCAAAGCCCGACCCTGCGGCGGGCGCGGTGCCGGCGCCAGTGGTGATCGAGCATTCGTGCCCGCTCGTGATCCACGGGTCGAGCTCTTCGTGGGTGTCTGACACTTAATACCCGATGTCTTGCGACGGCGGTTGACGACGAGGATTGGCGGTCTCTTCAGCAGTCCCCACCGGCAGGACCGTCATGCCCGATCATGCGGTCGCGGTGCGGAACGATCAGAACAGGGTCTCGATCGCCCGCCGCGAATGCGGACCAACGAAGGCCTGATATTAATGGCTTCGTGTCCGGCACGACAGGATCGTCCCGGAGGCCTGCGCCGCGCAGGGATGCCGACCGATCGGGGGATGCGAGACGATCTGGATGGTCGAGATGCCGAGCCGCCTCGCTTCGTCCCGCAGGTGCCCGATCAGCAGCGTTCCGATGCCCGTGGCTTGTGCCGTGTCGGCGACGAACATCAAGTCCAGCTCTGGCTCGTCTTGCAGGATGAGGCTGTAGAAGCCCGCGAGCGCGCCATCCCGCTCCGCGAGGAACACCCGTCGCGCGTGATCTGCTCGAGCGTCAGCACGTACCCCTCGAGGATGCCGGCATAGCGCCCGGCAAAGGCGGCGTATGCGTGCATCAGGCTGGTCAGCGCCTGGGCGTCTCCGGGCGTGGCTCGACGGATGCGCACGGGCCTTCCCTCATCCCGGCGAACAGGCGACCTCGCCAAGCGACACTCTATCGAGTCTAGACGTTGAACCTGAAATGGCAGACGTCGCCGTCCTGGACGATGTAGTCGCGGCCTTCGAGCTTCATTTTGCCGGCTTCCTTGACCGCCTGCTCGCTTTCCAGCTTGGCGAAATCGTCGAACTTGATGATTTCGGCGGCGATGAAGCCGCGCTCGAAATCGCTGTGGATGACGCCTGCCGCCTGGGGGCCGGTCGAGCCCTTTTCGGTGGTCCAGGCACGCGCTTCCTTGGGGCCGACGGTGAAGAAGGTGATAAGGTCGAGAAGGGCATAGCCTTCGCGGATGACGCGGTTGAGCCCGGGCTCGTCGAGGCCGAGGCTCTCGAGGTAGTCGTTGCGGTCCTCCTCGGGCAGGCTGACGAGCTCGGCTTCAATGGCAGCCGAGACCACCACATGGCCAGCGCCCTGCGCCTCGGCCATGGCGGCTGCCTTCGCACTCCACTCATTGCCGGTGGCAGCCGAGCTTTCGTCGACATTGAGGACGAAGAGGATGGGCTTGGCGGTCATCAGCGTGAAGTCTCGCAGCAGCATTTGCTCGTCCGCCGAGAGGTCGATGCGGCGCACCGACTGGCCGTCCTCCATTAAGGGTAGAAGGCGCTCAACCAGCTCGAGCCGGCGCTTGGCCTCCTTGTCCTGGCCGCGGACGCGCTTGATCAGGCTGTCCTTCTGCCGGGTCAGGCTGTCGATGTCGGCGAGCAGCAGCTCGGTCTCGATCAGCTCGGCGTCACGCAGTGGGTCGATGCCGCCCTCGACATGAGTGATGTCGTCATCCTCGAAGCAGCGCAGCACTTCCAGGATGGCATCGACCTCGCGAATGGCGCCCAGGAACTGGTTGCCGAGCCCTTCGCCCTTCGACGCACCACGGACCAGACCGGCGATGTCCTTGATCTCGAGCTGGGTCGGCAGCTTCTTCGCCGATTTGCCGAGCTTGGCCAGGAGGTCGAGGCGCGGGTCGGGGACCGGCAGCCGGCCGATATTGGGCTCGATCGTGCAGAACGGGTAGTTGGCGGCGGCTGCCGCAGCGGTCTGCGTCAGCGCGTTGAAAAGGGTGGACTTCCCGACATTGGGGAGGCCCACGATGCCACAATTGAAACCCATGGGTCATCTCGCGGGGCGGGGGCGCGGCTCAGGACGTCACAGCACAGGCTGCAGCCATGAACGGCTGCACCCGTCGCGCCTGCCGTCGGCGGCGTCGCGGTAGCTGCGGTCAGCGGCGCCGGGGTGGCGGGCGACGATTGCCCGACGGTGTCGGGCCGGCGGTCTTATGCCGGTAGTTGATCCGACCCTTGCTCAAATCATAGGGCGTGAGCTCAAGGGTCACCGGATCGCCGGCGATGATCCGGATGCGATGCTTGCGCATCCGCCCGGACGCGTAGCCGATGATCTCGTGGCCGTTCTCGAGCTTGACCCGGAACCGGGCGTCGGGGAGCACCTCGGTGACGGTGCCCTCCATCTCGATCATGTCTTCCTTCGACATTCGTTCTCCCTGGCCAGCGGCGGCTCGTGCCCCGGTGACCTCGATGTGCAAGCCCGTCCGCTGAAGAGCGAACGAAAATGGGCCGACCGTCGCCGGCCGGCCCATTCCGGTATGCGACGGTTGCGGCTTAGACGGCGCGCAGGTTGGTCGCTGACGTCTTACCGCGACGCGGGTCGGTCGTCACGTCGAACGAGACCTTCTGGCCTTCGTTCAGGCTGCTCATGCCGGCCTGCTCGACAGCCGAGATGTGCACGAACACATCGTTGGTGCCGTTGTCAGGCTGAATGAAGCCATAACCCTTGGTGCTGTTGAACCATTTGACGGTGCCGGTGGACATATTCCATCCCCAAGCAAGAGTTGCCGTAGCGCCCATCGCCACAGCATCAAGCCACGTTCGGTCAGGAAGTCCCGGCTCCCGTAGGAAACCCTTCGCCGGCGATAGGCCGGTAGAAACAACTTACCTTGGCGGTTCGATGAGCGGCATATCGTGCATTTGTGCGGATTTTGCAAGAAGCACCTTTGTTCGACGCGTGAGCTCTTGTGCAGATTCGAGCCGTTGGCGTGGGTGCCTTTGGGGTCTTTAGATGACCGTCGGCAACAGGGCGGACCGCGCGCGTGATGGTTGACCGACCGGCGTGGCGGCATAGTCTGCAAGGGGGAAAGGGCCGGGCGGCAACGACGCAGCGTCGGTCGCGGAGGCCCTGTGCGGAGGGAGCAGCCGTGATGCCAATGACCACTGGCACTGCACGCTCGTCTCGAACGAGGCCAGGTCCAGGCCGGCTCGAGGCCGTTCTCGCGGTCCTCTGGTTCGTGGTCATGCTGGCCTGGCCCGCTTTCTCAGCACGCGCGGCCTCTGCCGATGATGACGTGGCAGGTGCGTCCGAGATGCTCGGGCTCTCTGGCGACTCGCTGGTCGAGCAGGTGATCGAGCATGCCAGGGCGGCAGGACCGTTCACCGGCCGAGAGGCGATCGATCCGGCCATTCTCGAGCTCGTGCGGGAGCTGCCGCGGGAAGCTTTCGTGGCACCCGAGGCGGTGCCTTTCGCCTATCTCGATGTGCCCTTGCCGGCGCTGCACGGGCTGCGCGAGTCGCAGCCGTTCATTGTCGCTTTGATGACGGACATGGTGGCGATCGACCCCGATGACGACGTGCTGATCCTGGGCGTCGGTGGCGGCTATCACGCGGCGCTCGCCAGCCGGCTCGCCGCCCGGGTCTCTGTGGTCGATCTCGATGAGCTGGCGGTGGTGGCGGCAGCGGAGCGACTGGCCGCGCTCGACTTCCCCGAGATCGAGCTTCGTGCGGCCGACCCTTATGACGGCTGGCCTGAGCTCGGGCGGCAGTTCGACGCGATCATCGTGCGGCTCGCCATCGATCGGGTGCCGCCGATGTTGTTTCGCCAGCTCGCTCCGGGCGGTCGGCTCGTCGCACCTGTCGGACACGACGACGCTGCCCAGGACCTGACGCTGGTCACCCGGGCAGCGGACCAGGCCTACACGACAACTTCCGTCCTGCCGGTGCGCTTCATGCGCTTGTCCGGTGGCGAGCGGCTGTGATCGGCAGCCCATTAACGATTAGGTAATGAGTTGCAGCTAGGTTGCTGCGGTCGCTCCGCCGCACTGACTACCGCCAGCCGATTGTCGGCCGAGACCTGCCCTGCACGGAGCATTTAGAGGATCATCCGAAGTCTCGATTGAGACGGTACCCAACGCTTTCGGCCGATGTCCTGTTGCGCCTTCGCAATTGCAACATGTGCGCCGAGGTGGCAGATGGGGCTTGGACTCGAAGGCCCAATGCGAGAAGTCGAGGCGCCACGAACGCCGATTGCCCCACCCGATTGATGACTGCCCTTTGCCGATGATCGAAAAACGCGCCGATATTCTCCGCTATGCCAGCCGCTTCGCCGATGACTCCAGCCGACGCTCACCGCTTCTGTCGGAGCACCTCAAGGCGCTCGAGGCGGAATCGATGTTCATCATGCGCGAGGTCGCGGCCGAGATGGCCAACCCTGTCCTGCTCTATTCGATCGGCAAGGACAGCTCGGTCATGCTGCATCTGGCGATGAAGGCCTTTTACCCGTCGAAGCCGCCTTTCCCGCTGATGCATATTGGGACGGGCTGGGATTTCAGCGACATGATCGTGCATCGCGATCAGCTGACCGAGGCGCTGGGGTTGCAGTTGATCGTCCAGTCCAACGAGGCCGCGATGGCCGAGGGGCGGACACCCTTCAATACCGATAGTCGTGAATGGGCGCGGATCATGCTGATCGACGCGCTCAAGGCCGGCATGGACGGTCATGGCTTCGACGCGGCGTTCGGCGGCGGCCGGCGCGACGAGGAGAAGAGCCGGGCCAAGGAGCGGGTCTTCTCGGTCCGTTCGCAGGGGCATGGCTGGGATCCGCGCAACCAGCGGCCGGAACTCTGGCGGCTCTACAACAGTCGGGTTGCCAAGGGTGAGACGATCCGTGTCTTTCCCCTCTCCAACTGGACCGAGTTCGATATCTGGGAGTATATCCGGCTCGAGGAGATTCCGGTTGTGCCGCTCTATTTCGCCAAGCATCGGCCGATGGTCGATCGCGGCGGCACGCTGATCATGGTCGACGACTCGCGAATGGAATACCAGCCGGGCGAGGTGGCGACAGACCGCCTGGTCCGCTTTCGCACACTCGGTGACTGGCCGCTGTCAGGCGCCATCGAGTCCGATGCCGACACGGTCGAGCAGGTGATCGCCGAGATGCTGGGTGCTCGCACCTCGGAGCGGCAGGGCCGGCTGGTCGACAGCGACGAGGCGGCGTCGATGGAGAAAAAGAAGCGCGAAGGTTACTTCTGATGAACGAGACGGCAATCCAGGCACGGCAGGCCGAGGCGCTCGCCATCGCCAACCGCGCCGAGGCGGCGCAGAAGGGCCTGTTGCGCTTCTTGACCTGCGGCTCGGTCGATGACGGCAAATCGACCCTGATCGGTCGCCTGCTGTACGATTCCAAGCTGATCATGGAAGACCAGCTGAAGTCGCTGGAGGCGGATTCCAAGAAGCACGGCACGGTCGGTGAGCGAATCGATTTCGCGCTTCTCGTCGACGGACTCGAGGCCGAGCGCCAGCAGGGCATCACCATTGACGTCGCCTACCGTTTCTTCTCGACCGCGCGGCGCTCATTCATCGTCGCGGACACGCCCGGGCACGAGCAGTACTCGCGCAACATGGCGACCGGTGCCTCGAACTGCGATCTGGCCATCATCCTGATCGACGCGCGCAAGGGCGTGCTGACGCAGACACTCCGCCACAGCTATCTCGCTCACCTGCTCGGCATTCGCCACGTGGTCGTTGCCGTCAACAAGATGGACCTGGTCGACTACAGCGAGGCTCGGTTCGAGGAAATCGTCGAGATGTACCGGGCGCGCACGGCGAAGCTCGGCTTCGGCGATGTCGTGGCGATTCCGCTCTCCGCGCTCGAGGGGGACAATGTGACCCTGCCGGGCAACGCCATGCCCTGGTATCGCGGGCCCGTGCTGATCGACCATCTCGAGACCGTTGATGTGTCGGTCGTCCGCGAGGACGCACCCTTCGCGATGCCGGTGCAGTGGGTGAACCGGCCGCATTTGGATTTTCGCGGGTTTTCCGGGACGATCGTCGCTGGTGCCGTGGCGCCGGGCGACGAGGTGGTGGTCGCCAAGTCCGGCCGCCCGGCGAAGGTCGCGCGCATCGTCACCGCCGACGGCGACCCGGAGCGTTCGGTCACTGGTGATGCGGTCACCATCGTTCTCGACCAGGAGGTCGACATCGCCCGTGGCGATGTGCTGGTCGACCCGCGCGCTCGGCCCGAGGTCGCCGATCAGTTCGCAGCCAACCTCTTTTGGATGAGCGACGAGGCGATGCTGCCGGGCCGCCGCTACATCTTGAAGCTCGGCACCGAGCAGGTGGCGGCCACGATCACCTCGATCCGCCACAAGATCGATGTCAACACGCAAGAGGAGCGCCCCGGGCGCACGCTCGATCTCAACGAGATCGCCGTCTGCAACCTGCATCTGGGCCATCCGATCGCGTTCAGCGCCTATGCCGACAATCGCGATCTGGGCGCTTTCATCCTGATCGACAGGACGACCAACCAGACGGTCGCTGCCGGCATGGTGTCCTTCGGGCTCAGGCGTGCGAGCAACATCCACCACCAGCACGTCGACATCGACAAGGCGCGGCGTGCCGCGCAGAAGGCACAAAAGCCCTGCCTTGTTTGGTTCACGGGCCTCTCCGGCTCCGGCAAGTCGACCATCGCCAATATCCTCGAGCGCAAACTGGTGGCTCAGGGCGCCCACACCTATCTGCTCGACGGCGACAATGTTCGCCACGGGCTGAACAAGGATCTGGGCTTCACCGACGCTGACCGGGTCGAGAACATCCGCCGGGTCGGCGAGGTGGCGAAGCTGATGGTCGACGCCGGGCTCATTGTGCTCGCTTCCTTCATCTCGCCCTTCCGCGACGAACGGCGGATGGTGCGTGACATGTTGGGCGACGGTGAGTTCATCGAGGTCTTCGTCGACACACCGCTCGACATCGCCGAGCAGCGCGACGTCAAGGGGCTCTACGAAAAGGCGCGATCTGGCGCGATCAAGAACTTCACCGGCATCGACAGCCCCTACGAGCCGCCGGAGAGCGCCGAGCTCGTCGTCGACACCGCCACCCTGCCGGCCGAAGCGGCAGCCGAGCAGATATTCGACTACCTGAAGGCGCATCTCTGAGCGATTGGCTGTCGAACCGCGTCGCCGCCTTAGAGCCCGTTTCAGAAGTTTCCGAGGTGTTTCATGAGCTTGGCAACGAGCAATGCGGGGAGTTGGATGGCCGTCGATGCTGGAGCATCGTCGGTCATCCAAGGACGAAGCAGGTGTTGTTGCCAAGCTCACCTCCGGTCGGCTTGCGGCGGCATCGTCGCCGAGCTTGGCCTATGCTCCAGCATCGACCCACGCTCGACTCCTCGCCGGCGCTCACCCGTAAGCCGATGAAACACCTCGGCAACTTCTGAAACGGGCTCTCAGCCCCGACGCGACGGCGATCGATCCTGCGAGGAGCGGCCGTCCGGTTAGCGCCGACGCTTCTCGCTCGCCTTGCCGAGCAGGAGGTCCTTGGCCTGGTTGATTTGGGTTGCCAGGAAGGTGCTGCCGCCGCTGTCGGGGTGGAGCTTGGCCATCAGCCGGCGGTGCGCCTTCTTGATGGCATCGGCGGTTGCGCCAGGCTCGAGGCCGAGGACTTGCAGAGCCTCGTGCTCGTCCATGCTGCCTTGGCCTGCGGTGCTTTCGTGATATCGCTCGCCGCCGTCTGACTGGCTGTCGCGCCAGTCGGGGAAGCGGCGGTCGAGATAGGCCTCGAGCAGGCTGGCGCTCTGCTGGTCACTTGCCATGGCCTCGGCAAGAAGCTCCAGGAGATCGTCGAAGGACAGGCTCTCCAGGTCGCTGCCGGCGAAATTGCCGGACTTGACGGTGCCGCTGACATCGCCCGTGTCGCGGTCGAGCCGCATGCGCAAGAGGTCGGTCTCGACCCCGACCGGATCGCTCGCCCGTCCGCCATCCATGGGATCGGCGCCGCGCCGGCCACGGCGGATGGCACGAACGGCCATGATCGTGGCGACGATGGTGATGAGCGCCAGGCCGAAGCGGCCGGTGAAGAGGAGGCCGGTGCTGGCGAGACCGGAGAAGACGGCGGCGAACGTCCGGCCACCCTGTGCCAGATCGTGCGGGCTGGCCTGGGCATACCAGCGGCTTGCCAGGAGGCCGAGGCCCAGCAGCAGGAGGCCGACGAGAAAGTAGGTCATGAGCTCCGGCGGGTCTGCTGCTCGAGCAGCCGAACCGCACCGCCCTCGCGCTTGGCGTAATCGGTGAGCGCCTTTTGGCCGCCGGCGGCGTAGGCGGCGACGGCACGCAGCAGTGCCCGAAGCTCGGCCGGCGCGCTGGCGTCGAAGCGGCAGGCGGCGCCGCCGGTGAGCCGTGCGATCTCCTGAAATGCATAAGCCGCTGTTTGATCATGCCCCTCGTGGAAGACGAAGGCCTTGACGCCCAAGAGGCCGAGCTGGCCGGCGAGGTCGCCCAGTGTGTCGATTCCTTCCTCGCAGGCGTCGCCGATGAAGATCACGGCATGCACCCGCCGCTTCTTCGCCTCGTTGATGGCGTGGCGCAGCACGCGGTGGATCTGGGTTCGGCCGGCGCGGCAGTCGACCTTGACCATCAGATTGACGAGATCCTTGGCCTTGCCGACCCAGCGGCTCGACTTGCACTCCTCGAAGCCGCGATAGAAGACGAGCTGGACGTCGAGCCCGCCCAGCCGGTCCGCCTCGAGGAACATCTCGCCCTGCACCGCGCAGGCCTGGTCCCAGGTGGGCTTGCGGCTGGCCGTGGCATCGAGTGCGAAAATCAGCCGGCCGCGCCCGCCGGCAGCGCCTGGCGATGGTGCTTTGCGTAGCTCGTCGACGAACGAGCGGACCGCATCGTCGCTTCGCTCGGTGATGTCCTTGCGTTCTACCATCGCCTATATCTTGGCCGGCCGGGCACGACTGTCCAGAGCCACTGTCACCAATGGCCGCATGATCCGCCTGGACATACCCAGCTGATCAATAAGTCGCGCGGCCGCCCGAGAGGTCGAAAACCGCGCCGGTGGTGAAGGAGTTCTCCGCCGAGACCAGCCAGGCGACCATGGCGGCGGCCTCCTCGACCATGAGGAAACGGCCGCGCGGGATCTTCGAGAGCATGTAGTCGATATGCTGCTGGCTGATCTGGTCGAAGATCCGGGTCTTGGCGGCGGCCGGCGTGATGCAGTTGACGGCGATATCGTACTCGGCGAGCTCCTTGCCGAGCGACTTGGTCAGCGCGATGACCGCGGCCTTGGCGGCGCTGTAGGGGCTGGCGTTGGGGTTGCCTTCCTTGCCGGCGATCGACGCGGTCGAGACGATCCGCCCGTAATTCTGCTCGATCATGCCGGGCACGACCGCCTTGAGGCAGTAGAAGACGCCGTTGACGTCGATATCGATCACCTGCTGCCAGGCGTCGTTCGGGTATTCCCAGAGCTTGGCCGAGGGGCCGGCGATGCCGGCATTGCAGACCAGGATGTCGATCCCGCCCAAGGCCTTCCTGGTGGCGGCGACAGCTTCCTCGACCGAGGCGTAGTCGGTGACCTCGACGCCGATCGCGGCGACCTTGCCCTGGCCCTCGAGCTCGGCCGCCGTGGCTTTGCCGAGCGCCAGATCGTTGTCCCAGAGCGCCACGCTCGCATCCGAAGCCAGCAGCCGTTCGGCGATCGCCCGGCCGATGCCTTGTGCACCGCCGGTGACCACCGCCCGCTTACCCGAAAGATCGATCTTGTTCATGGCCGTCGGCCTCCCCCGATTTGCCCGCATTGACTGAGGACAGTCGATAGACGCTTTGCCGGGGCTCGGGTAGTACCCTGACACCTGTCGCTCGCGGCTCGAGAGCCGCCTTGGGCTCAAGGCGGCCTCTGGCGCTCAAGGCATGCCGCATGGCACGTGCGAATTGGTGGGCCGAGAACGGGGCGCCGACGAGCTTCGGGTCTGGCACAACCGGGGCGTAGCACTGCTGAAAGGCTCAGCCTGATGTCATCTCCCGGCGCCCGCGACTGGTCGCTCATCTTCCTTCTGTCATTGATCTGGGGCGCCACGTTCCTGTTTGCCGAGCTGGCGCTGGTCGAGCTGACGCCGCTCTGGCTGGTCCTGCTGCGGGTCGGCATCGCCGCCCTCGTGCTCGCGGTGGTGCTGCGTCTCCAGGGCGTGCGTGTCGCGCTGACACCCGTCCTGCTGCTGAGCTTCCTGGTCATGGGCCTGCTCAACAATGTCGTGCCGTTCACGCTCATCTTTTGGAGCCAGACGATGATCGACAGCAGCCTGGCGGCGATCTTGAACGCGACCATGCCCTTTTGGACCGTCGTCATGGCGCATCTGGCAACGCGTGACGAGCGGATGACGCCGCCCAAGCTCACCGGCATCCTGCTCGGCATCGCCGGGGTGGCGGTGATGATTGGGCCGAGCGCCCTTGCCGGCCTGGGCGCTGCCGTGCTGCCGCAGCTGGCGATCCTGCTCGCCACCTTCTCCTATGCCTTGGCCATCCTCTTCGGCCGGCGTTTTCGTGGTCTGCCGCCCATGGCGGTGGCGCTGGGCCAGCTCACCGCGAGCGCCTGTGTCATGCTCGTCCTGGTGCTGGCGAGCGAGCCGTTGCCCGCGTTTTTCGCCCTGTCGCCGGTGACCTGGGCTGCGGTCCTCGCACTCGCGGTGGTCGGCACCGGGCTCGCCTACATCCTCTATTTCAGCATCCTGGCGAGCGCTGGTGCCACCAATCTCTCGCTGGTCACGCTGCTGATCCCGGTCACCGCGGTGATTCTCGGCGGCGTGGTTCTCGGTGAGCGCCTGACGTTCCCGCAGCTCTCGGGCATGCTCTTGATCCTCATGGGCCTGGCCGTGATCGATGGCCGCATGCTCGCCGCCTGGCGCCGCCGCAGCACTTCGGAGGCCTGTTGATGCCCATCCTGCCGGACACAAATTCGACGTCGAGCCTGACCGCGGATGCCTGCTGGCAGGCGGTGGCAGCGCGACGGCCGGGGGACCGACCCTTCGTCTATGCCGTCACCACCACCGGCATCTATTGCCGGCCCGGCTGCAGCTCGCGGCAGCCGAAGCGGCAGAACGTGCGCTTCTTCGCGACCGCGACCGAGGCGGCTCGCGCCGGATTTCGGGCCTGCAAACGCTGCCTGCCGGACGGCGAGACGCCGCTCGATGCGCTGGTGCGACGAGCGACCGCCGTGATCGACGAGGCGGAGCAGGCCCCTTCGGTGGACGAGCTCGCTACAGCGCTCGAGACCGGTGTGAAGACGCTGAGCCGCGCTTTTCGACAACGTCTCGGCCTGACGCCCAAGGCCTTCATCCAGGCTCGCAGGCGGGAGCGGCTGAAGACCGCACTGACAGAGGAGGAACGCGTGACCGATGCCATTTATGCGGCCGGCTATGGGGCTTCGAGCCGCTTCTACAGCGAGGCCGAGGCGGTGCTCGGCATGACGCCCGGCCGCTATCGGGCGAAGGGGGCCGGGCTCGAGCTCAGCTACGCCATTGCCGATTGCCCGCTCGGCCGGATGCTGGTTGCCGCCACCGACAAGGGCGTGGCGATGATCGCTTTCGGGGCCGATGATCAGGCTTTGGAGGACGATCTGGCCCTGCGCTTCGCCGCCGCCGAGCGCCGCCGTGATGCGCTGGAGTTGGCGCCCTATTTGCGTCAGGTGGTGGCGGCCATCGAGGAGCCGGAGGCTGCAGCAGCCATCCCGCTCGACATTCGTGGCACCGCCTTTCAGCAGCGGGTCTGGGCAGCGCTCCGCGCCATTCCGCCAGGCCAGACGCGAAGCTACGGCGAGGTGGCCGCCGCCATCGGCAAGCCTGGAGCGGTGCGCGCGGTCGCCAATGCCTGTGCCGGCAACCCCGTCGCGGTCGTCGTGCCCTGCCATCGCGTTCTACCCAAGGACGGTGACGCCGATGGAGCCGTCGGCGGCTATCGCTGGGGGCCGGAGCGCAAGAGCTGGCTGCTGCGCCAAGAGCGACGCCGGGCCAACTGACCTTGCCTCCGGCGCCCGGCTGAACGATCTTCACTTTCCAGGATGCCAATGGAGGATCAATGGCTGAGGATCGGCGGGGGCTCGCCTTCTCGAGCGACAGCGACGACGCGGTGGCGCTCTTCGACCAGGCGGTCGATCACTACCTCGAATACCGCCTCGACGCGGGCGATCTGCTGGGCCAGGCGATCGAGGCCGATCCGGGCTTCGTCATGCCGCGCATCCTCAAGGCCTCGATGCTCCGGCTGATGGGCTCGAACAGCGTCTTTCCGCAGATCCAGGCGGAGATCGAGGCGATCGATGCGACGGGCACCGAGCTGAACCGGCGCGAAGGGCTGCATCTCGCGGCGCTCAAGCATTGGATCGCCGGAGACGTCACGCGGGCGAGCCATGGCTGGGACGCCATCGTCCAGGAATGGCCGTTCGATCTCGTGGCCATGCGGCACATGCACTTCCAGAACTTCTGGCTCGGCGAGCAGCAGGCGATGCGCAACAGCGTCGCCAGCGCCCTGCCGGCCTGGACCGACGACATGCCGGGCTATGGCTTCGTGCTCGGCATGCTCGCCTTCGGTTTCGAGGAGATGGGTGACTATGCCCGGGCGGAGGCGTTCGGCCGCGATGCGGTCGAGCGCAACCCCGACGATCTTTGGGCCATTCATGCCGTCGCGCATGTCATGGAGATGCAGGGTCGGCTGCAGGAGGGCAGCGCCTGGCTGGACTATCCGGGTGATCACTGGGCCGATCGCGGGCCGGTCAAGAACCATGTCTGGTGGCATGCAGCGCTCTTTGCGGTCGAGAGCGGCGACTTCGACGCGGCGCTCGCGGTCTACGACACCCATGTCAAGCCGGGCGAGCGGCGGATCTCGACCGACATGATGAACGCGCCGTCGCTCCTGGTGCGCGTCGAGCTCGCCGGCGGCGATGTCGGCGACCGCTGGGAGCAGCTCGGCCAATGGTCCACCGGCTGGGTCGACGATCACGTCATCGCGTTCACCGATGCGCACACCATGATCCCGCTGGCGCGGACCGGGCGCGACGAGGCGGCCGCGAGCTTCGTCGCCTCGCTCGAGCGTTACGCCGGCGAGCCCGACAACGATGCAGCGCGGCGCATAGGCTCGCTCGTTCTGCCGCTCGCCCAGGCGATCCGGGCACTCTATGCCGGCAAGCCCGGTGAGGCCGTGACCATCCTCGAGCCCCTGCGCCACCATCTGCTGCCGATCGGCGGCAGCTACGCCCAGCGCGACGTCTTCCACCAGCTCCTGCTCGAGGCGGCGATCAAGGCTGAAAACTGGCCACTGGCGCGCGCGATGGCGAGCGAGCGCATCGCGCTCCGGCCGGAGAACCATCTGAACTGGCTGAAGTTCGGCCAGATGTTCGAAGCAGCCGGTGATCCGGAGGCGGCAGAGCAGGTGCGGGAGATCGCGGAGCAGCATCGGCCCTGAGCGCCCGTCGCGCCTTGCCGTGGCGGCTGGTCGCATTGAGTGACCGCGGCCCCTTTGCCATTCGGTAGGGTTGCGGGCGCACGGCCGATCGTGGCCGAGCCGCGAAGCGAGGTGCGACATGGCGCGGCACGGCGGCTTTCGATGGCGAGCTCTGGTCTCTTTGCTGGTGGCCTCGGGGTTCCTGGTCATGGCCGTGACCGGCATCATGCTCTACGTCTCGCCGCCCGGGCGGGTCGCCAATTGGACCGACTGGACGCTGCTCTGGCTGAGCAAGGAGCAATGGGCGGCGGTGCACATCTCCTCGAGCCTGGTCTTCGTGCTGGCCGGGCTCACGCATCTCGTGATGAACCGGAAGCCCTTCTTCAACTACCTGCATAGCCGCTTTCATGGCCACGAGATGCCGCGGGCGGAGGGCGTGGTGGCGGTGCTGGCGGTCGTGGCGCTGGTCTGGGGGACGCTCGCCAACGTGCCGCCGATCAGCTTGCTGCTCGATCTCAATGACCGGGCCAAGCTGATGTGGTCGACCGGGATCGATGCCGAGCCGCCGTTCGGCCACGCCGAGGAGTTGTCGCTCGCCATGCTGGGAGCGCGGGATCGCTTCGATGCCGAGGCGGCGCTGGCGGCACTCGAGGCTGCGGGGCTGGAGGTGGCAGACGGCACAGGCACGACGCTGCGCCGCATCGCGGACGACAATGACCTCACCCCGGACGAGGTCTATTCGGTGATCCGGCCTGTGCGGGCAGCAGCGGTGCCGGTGAGCCCGGATGGCAGCTGGACGCCGGCCTCGGTCGAGGCCCGCTTCGCCGGAGCCGGGATCGGTCGGCTGACGGTGGCCCAGCTGGCGGCAGAGGGCGGCATCGAGCTCGACGCCGCCCAGGGCCGTCTGGCGGCGCTCGATCTGCCGACGGCGGCGGACGGTCGGCTCAAGGCCATGGCCGATGCGGTGGGGCTCCAGCCGCTCGATGTCGCCAAGGCAGTTCTGGTCGAAGGCTACGTCCCGGCGGGCAAGGGCGGCAGCTAGGCTCCCCGATCGTTCCTACGTTCTCCGCTGCGGCGGTTGTGGTGCTGGTCTAGTGGTGGAGTGGCTGCTAGAGACGCGCCCTGACGGTTTGGCCGTTTTCCTTCTTGTCGGCACGAGAGCATGGATCAATCGACCTTACGCGAGAGCAAGGCTTGGCCCATCAGCGAGGCTGCAGCACTCTTGGACCGGGTCACCAAGCGGCCGCCCGAGAAAGGCTTCGTGCTGTTCGAGACGGGCTACGGGCCTTCCGGCCTGCCGCATATCGGCACGTTTGCCGAGGTTTTTCGCACCACGCTGATCCGGCGCGCCTTCGAGCGGCTTTCCGACCTGCCGACCCGGCTCTATGCGTTCTCCGACGACATGGACGGGCTCAGGAAGCTGCCGGACAACATCCCCAACCCGGAACTGATCGAGCCGCATCTGCAAAAGCCGCTGACCTCGATCCCCGACCCGTTCGGCACGCATGAGAGCTATGGCGCGCACATGAATGCCAGGCTCAGGACGTTTCTCGACCGCTTCGGCTTCGATTACGAGTTCAAGAGCGCCACCGAGACCTATAAGGCCGGCACCTTCAACGAGGTGCTGCTTCGGGTGCTCGAGCGGCACGAGGCAGTCTGCAACGTGGTTCGGCCGCATCTCGGGCCCGAGCGGCGGGCGAGCTACAGCCCGATCCTGCCGATCTCGCCCAAGTCCGGCCGGGTGCTGCAGGTCAGCATCGAGGAATGCCGACCGGCGACCGGCACCGTTATCTTCAAGGACGAGGACGGCGCGCTCACCGAGGTGCCGGTGACCGATGGCCATTGCAAGCTGCAGTGGCGTGCCGATTGGGCGCTGCGCTGGACGGCGCTCGAGGTCGATTACGAGATGTCCGGCAAGGACCTGATCGATTCGGTCAAGCTCGGCGGCCAAATCTGCCGCGTGATGGGCGGCACGCCGCCCTTGGGCTTCACTTATGAGCTCTTCCTCGACGAGAATGGCGAGAAGATCTCGAAGTCGCGCGGCAACGGCATCACCATCGACGAGTGGCTGCGCTACGCCACGCCCGAGAGCCTGATGCTGTTCCTCTACCAGCACCCGAAGAAGGCGAAGAAGCTCTTCTTCGACGTCATCCCCAAGCATGTCGACGACTATGAGAGCTTCGTCGCGGCCTTTCCGGGGCAGGCCGACAAGGAAAAGCTCGGCAATCCGGTCTGGCACATCCATGGCGGCAACCCGCCCGCGGCGCCGGTGCCGGTGGGCTTCGCCATGCTCTTGAACCTGGCCTCCGTGGTGAATGCCGAAGATCCCGGCGTTCTCTGGGGCTTCATTCGACAGTACAGCCCTGATCTCACGCCGGAGACACAGCCGCGGTTGGCACGGCTCGTGGATCACGCGATCGCCTACTACCAGGATCGAGTCCGGCCATACAAGAAGCACCGGGCACCGGATGCGACCGAGCGGGCGGCCATGGAGGAGCTGGTGCTGGCGCTCGAGGGGCTGAACGAGGGCACGCCGGGCGAGGCCATCCAGAACGAGGTCTACGAGATCGGCAAGCGGCACGACTTCGCCAATCTCCGCGACTGGTTCAAGGCGCTCTACGAGGTGCTTCTCGGCCAGGAGCAGGGGCCCCGCTTCGGCTCGTTCGTGGCGCTCTACGGCGTCGCCAATACGCGCCGGCTGATCGAGGACGCGCTGCAGGCCGAGCAGCCACCACATGATGGCTGAGGCGGAGTTGGCTGAGGCGACGGCGGCCGAGACTCATGGTCGCTGAGATACGGGCGCGGGCCGTCTCGGCGCGCGAGCTGGCGATCAAGGTCCTCGATGCGGCCTTGCTGGACCGCGAGCCGGCCGAGGCACGTTTTGCCAGGGAGGCGGCCACGGCCGGCCTCAGCTCACGCGATCGGGCATTTGCCCGGCTGCTCTACACAACGGTGCTGCGCCGCAAGGCCGCGATCGACGCGGCGCTGGCCGTGCATCTGCGCGAGCTGCCGAAGCAGCGCAGTGCCATGAACCTGCTGCGGATCGGCGCGGCCCAGCTGATCTATCTCAAGACCGCACCGCATGCCGGGGTCGGCGAGAGCGTCGAGCTCGCCAAGCGGCGACGGCTGGCGCCACCAGGACTCGTCAACGCAGTGCTGCGCAAGCTCGTGGGCCAGGCGCCGCCCGTCCTGGCACCGCTGGCCACATTGCCGGCATGGCTGGCGGACCGCTGGGAGGCGGCTTATGGCCGCGAGCTGGCCATGGGCATCGCGGCTGCACTCGGCACCGAGCCGCCGCTCGATCTGACGGTCAAGGATGATGCGCAAGGCTGGGCCGAGCGGCTAGGCGGGCGGGTCATGGGCACGTCGACCGTGCGGCTCGCCAATGCCGGGATGATCGAGGAGCTGGCGGGCTATGCTGAGGGCGCCTGGTGGGTGCAGGACCTGGCAGCCACACTGCCGGCGCGTGTCCTGGCCGCCCAGGCCGGCGAGCGTGTGCTCGATCTTTGCGCCGCACCCGGCGGCAAGACGGCACAGCTCGCGGCAAGCGGGGCCGAAGTGACCAGCGTCGAGCGCGATCCGACTCGGGCAGCGCGACTCGAGGCGAACCTGCAGCGGCTTCACTTACAGGCCCGGGTGGTCGTCGAGAACATCACGAGATATGTGCCCGAGGCGCTATATCCTGCGGTGTTGCTCGATGCGCCCTGCACCGCCACCGGCACGCTGCGTCGGCATCCAGACATCATGTGGAGCAAGGGCTTCTCGGACATCGCGACGATGGCGCGGATGCAGCGGCAGCTTTTGGACAAGAGTGCCGCGTTCGTGGCACCGGGCGGGCGGCTGGTCTATGCGGTCTGCTCGATGGAGCCGGAGGAGGGACCCGCCGTGGTCGACGGCTTTCTCGCCGCCAACCCGGCTTTTTCACGGCTGCCGGTCCGGCCGGACGAGACGGGCTTTGCCTGCACCGAGGCCGGCGATCTTCGCACCCACCCAGCCTTGCTGGCCGATGAGGGTGGGCTGGATGGTTTCTACATCGCGCGGCTCGGCCGCGCGGCTTGAGGTCTTGCCATGTCCGTGCTGCGTCCCGCCCGTGCCTTGCTTTCCGTTTCCGACAAGACCGGGCTCGTCGACCTCGCCCAGGCCTTGAGCCGGCACGGCGTCGAGCTGCTCTCGACCGGTGGCAGTGCGAAGGCGTTGCGCGATGCCGGGCTAGCGGTCCGTGACGTCGCCACGGTGACCGGCCAGCCGGAGATTTTGGATGGCCGGGTCAAGACCCTGCAGCCGAAGATTCATGGCGGCATCCTCGCCCGACGCAGCGATCCCGCGCACATGGCGACCCTGGCCGAGCACGAGATCGACACCATCGATCTGGTCGTGGTCAATCTCTACCCCTTCGCCGCGACCGTCGCCGGCGGCGCCGATTTCGCGACCTGCGTCGAGAATATCGATATTGGCGGGCCGGCGATGATCCGGGCCGCGGCGAAGAACCACGACGATGTCGCCATCGTCACCGAGCCCAGCGACTACGCGACGATTGTTGCGGCACTCGAAGCCGGCGGATTGAGTGCCGAGCAGCGGCGCGAGCTGGCGCGCAAGGCCTTTGCGCATACCGCGAGCTATGACGCGGCGATTGCCAACTGGCTCGCCGGCGACGCGCTGCCCGACCCGCTGCTGGTCGCGGCACCGCTCGTCGAAGCGCTGCGCTACGGCGAGAACCCGCATCAGCCGGCAGCCCTCTACCGCTGGGCGCAAGCTCGGCCCGGCGTCGCGAGCGGCCGACAGCTGCAGGGCAAGGCGCTCTCCTACAACAACCTGCAGGATGCGGACGCAGCGCTCGAGCTGGTGGCATCGTTCGAGCGGCCGGGCGTGGCCATCATCAAGCACACCAATCCCTGCGGCGTCGCCCTTGCCGATCGTCTGCCCGACGCCTGGGAAAAGGCGCTGGCGGCCGATCCGGTGAGCGCTTTTGGCGGTATCGTTGCCCTGAACCGGCCGGTGGACGCGGCGACGGCCGAGGGCTTGGCGTCGCTGTTCCTCGAGGTGGTCGTGGCACCCGGGTTCGCGCCCGAGGCGCTGGCCGTGCTCGAGAAGAAGGGCAATCTCCGGCTGATCGCCGTCGAGCGCTTGCCGGCCGGCGACGACCAGATGCTGGACCTGAAGACCGTGGCCGGCGGTGTGCTCGTGCAGACGCGCGACACGGTCAGCAGCGATCCTGGCAGCTGGACCTGTCCGACCAGCCGCGCCCCGAGCGAGCCTGAGCGCGCCGGCCTCGACTTCGCCTGGCGGGTCGTCCGCCAGGTTCGCTCGAACGCCATCGTCATCACTGCCGGCGAGGTGACGGCCGGGATTGGCGCTGGCCAGACCAGCCGCGTCGGCTCGGTCGAGCTCGCTGCCCGACAGGCCGCGAGCGCGCGCCATGACGGGCCGCTGGTCCTGGCATCCGACGCGTTCTTCCCCTTTGCCGATGGCATTGAGCGGGCCGCCGAGGCCGGGGTCACCGCTGTGATCCAGCCGGGTGGCTCGGTGCGTGACGCCGAGGTGATCGAGGCGTGCGACCGGCATGGCATCGCCATGCTGCTGACGGGGCGTCGGCACTTCAAGCACTGATCGGCGACACCAGGTTGCGGCGTTGCCGCAACACGCGATTGCTCAATGTGATCGCGTTAACTTAACCGCAACAAGCGTCATGGCATGATCGCAGCCGTGCCCTTGGCGATGGCCAGGGAGTGGGTTTCGAGCTGGAATCTTAGCGATGGTCGGACGCGCGGTTATTGTTATGGGCGTGGTCTTGGTGATGCTGACCCTGCTGCTCGAGCAGCCGGTCTCTTATGCGATTTCACCTTGAGGCGACGCCAGCTCGACCCGTCGACCTTCGGCGGATGAGCGGAGCAAGGCGTCGATCAGCCGGTGCACATGCAGGCCTTCCATCGCGGTCACGCGCGGCGGGCGGCCCTGGTCGAGTGCATCGAGGAAATCGGTGATCAGCGCCTTGTGCCAGCCATGGTCGAAGGCCATCGGGTCGGCACCGCCACCGCCGGGCTGCGCCTCGCCGATCGTCTCGGTCGTGCCGTCCGCACGGTAGATGTCGAGCTGGCTGCCGGCGAGAACGGCGGTGGCGTCGGTTCCGGCCAACACCAGCTTCTCGGTCAATCCGGGACGAAAGCTCGTGGTCGCCAGGAGTGCGCCCAAAGCACCATTCGCGAAAACCAGCCCGGCGCCGACGAAGTCCTCGCTCTCCATCTCGTGCAATGCAGAGGTTCCGGCAATCGCCTGGACGCTGGCGACGGGGCCGGTGAGGCTCAGCATCAAATCCATGCTGTGGATCGCCTGGGTGATCAAGACGCCGCCGCCATCGCGGGCGAGCGTGCCACGGCCCGGCTCGTCATAGTAGCTTTGCGGCCGCCACCAGGGCACGTCGAGCTGCACGGTGGCGATGCGTCCAAGGGCACCTTGCGCCAAGAGCTCGCGCAGGGCTTCCGAGCTCTCACGGAAACGGTGCTGGAAGACGACGCCGGTGGTGACACCGGCGCTCTCGGTCGCAGCAACGATCGTCTCGGCCCCAGCCAGGCTTCGCTCGAGCGGCTTCTCCATCAAGACGTGCTTGCCCGCAGCGGCGATCCGCTGGACCAGCTCGAGCCGCGTATCGGGCGGGGTCAGCAGCATGACCGCGTCGATGTCCGGCGCGTCGAGCACCGCCTCGAGGCTGTCGGTGACGGTCAGGCCGAAGCGCGCGTTGAAGGCAGCGCGGCGGTCGGCAGACGGGCTCCAGGCGAGCACATCGACGCGGTCGGTGAGCTCGACGAGGCTCTGGGCATGCGGTGTCACCGCCATGCCGAGCCCGATGAGGCCGATCTTTCGTTTGGTCATTGGCGCTCTCCCGATCTGTCCGCTCCCTCGTAGCGGCTGCCCGCTCAATCGCGAAGGGCCGTCGCGGTGGCTCGCTGTCTTTCGCATACGCCGCCGCCGACGGTTTCCTGGCCGATGTGGCGCCGCCTCTCGGTCCGATCGCGGCTTGCGTGGCACGGCATGACGCGCCGGCGCAGCTTGCCGTGAGTGCGGAACCTTCGGTGGGTGTGAGCGTTGGTCAGCGTCACATCACATCGGAGGCATGCAATCATGCACGGCATCATTTATCTCGTGGGTCTGGTCGTCGTGGTCCTGGCGGTCCTGTCGCTTCTCGGTCTCGCCTGAGCCGACGCTTCTCAACGAGCAGCAAGAACAAGGCACCAACAGGTCACCATGGGGGACTCGTCATGACCACCAGCAATCAAGTTGAGGGTGCGGTAGCGCCCACTCCGCCCGGCAACGCCGGGGCTCTCGAGCCGTCTGTCGACGGGCGCAGCTATCTCGACTGGGGCGCCATCATCGCGGGCGCCGTCCTCGCCGCAGCCATCTCCTTCGTGCTCTACAGCTTCGGCACGGCGCTCGGGCTCAGCTTCAGCTCGCCGCGGTCCGGCTCGGGGGCTTCCGGCACGACGTTCGTCATCTTCGTCGGCGCTTGGCTGGTGCTGACACAGGTGGCGAGCTTTGGTGTCGGCGGCTATCTCGCCGGTCGTCTGCGGCGGCGCATCGACGACGCCAAGGCCGACGAAATCGATCTGCGTGACGGCAGCCATGGGTTGTTGGTCTGGGCGATCGTCATCCTGGTCAGCACGGTGTTCTTGACCAGCGGGCTCTTCGGCGCTGCACAATCCACGGCCAACGCGGTTGGCGGCTCGATCAGCGCTGTCGCCGACGCGGCGCCCGATGTCGACGCGGAATACCTCGCCGACACGCTGATGCGTGACGGTTCGGCAGAAGGCTCGGCCTTGAGCGAGGATACGCGCGAGACCATCGGCCGGATCGTCCAGCAGGCGCTGGTGACGGGCGAACTGAGCGAAGCGGATATGGAGTATCTGAAGAGCACGCTCGCCGATGCTGCAGGGCTCGAGGCGAGCGATGTAGAAGCTCGGATCCAAGCGCTGCAGGAGCAGATCGCCGACGCCCGGCAGGCTGCCGTCGAGGCTGCCGACACGGCGCGGCGCTGGGCCGCCATTGCGGCGTTTCTCGCGGCGGCGGTGCTTCTGGTGAGCGCTGCTAGCGCCTATCTCGCCGCAGCCATGGGCGGCCGGCATCGCGACAGCGGCACGGCCATCCCACGCTGGTCGCCGGCTCACTGAGCGAGTGTCAAGCAAGTATCGGCCGGCGCTCAAACGGGGCGCCGGCCGACTTTCTGGTTATTCGCGCACGTACCAAGTACCGCCTATCTTCGACGCGCTCCAAGGCGCGATCAACGGCGGCCAGCTCCGACGGACGCCGCAGTTCCTTTGTATTCGAAGCCATCACTGATAGCTTCGCCCAGTCAGGGTTCAGTCAGAGCATTGGGAGAGGCGGATGAGTTCGACAAGTCCGATAAGGACGACGAGCGGCAGGGGACGGCTGTTTGCGAGCGTGCTCGATACAATCGGCGACACGCCTTGCATCAGGGTGAACAATCTAGCACCGGACCATGTGCAGCTCTACGTGAAGGCAGAGGCATTCAATCCAGCGGCTTCGGTCAAGGACCGCCTGGCGGTGGGCATCATCGAAGCGGCCGAGCGCGATGGCACATTGAA
The DNA here is from genome assembly GCA_942491185.1 of uncultured Alphaproteobacteria bacterium. GTDB lineage: Bacteria > Pseudomonadota > Alphaproteobacteria > Geminicoccales > Geminicoccaceae > SLRI01. Next base: position 124,522 of record CALOAB010000027.1, read on the forward strand.
GCCCGGCCAGACGGTCGTCGAAGCGACGAGTGGCAACACCGGCATCGGGCTAGCCATGGTGTGTGCCCAAAAGGGCTATCCGCTGGTCGTCACCATGGCCGACAGCTTCTCCATCGAGCGGCGTAAGGTGATGCGGATGCTGGGCGCCAAGGTCGTCCTCACGCCGCGTGCCGAGAAGGGCTTCGGCATGTACCGCAAGGCCGTCGAGCTGGCCGAGGCCAATGGCTGGTTCCTGGCGCACCAGTTCGAGACCAAGGCGAACGCCGATATTCATGAAGCGACGACGGCGCGCGAAATCCTCGGCGACTTCGCGGGCGAGCGGCTGGACTACTTCGTCACCGGCTATGGCACTGGCGGCACCGTTACCGGCGTTGCCCGCGTGCTGCGCAAGGAGCGGCCCGAGACCAAGATCATCTTGAGCGAACCGGCAAACGCCCAGCTCATCGGCAGCGGCATTGCCACGGAACGCGGCGCCGACGGATCGCCTGGGTCGAGCCATCCGGCCTTCGAGCCGCACCCGATCCAAGGGTGGACGCCGGATTTCATTCCACTGGTGCTGCAGGAGGCCATCGACAACGGCCTTTATGACGAGTTGATCCCGGTCGCCGGTGCCGATGGCATCAAGTGGGCGAAAGCCCTGGCGCAGAAGGAAGGCATTTTCACCGGCGTCTCCGGCGGATCGACCTTCGCGATCTCGATGCAGATCGCCGAGAAGGCCGCGCCCGGCTCCGTTATCCTGTGCATGCTGCCAGACACCGGCGAGCGCTACATCACGACGCCGTTGTTCGAAGGCATTCCAGAGGACATGGACGAAGACGAGCTGGCACTGTCCCGCTCGACACCGGGCTATCAGATGGGTTGATGGGCGCCGTCGCCGGAGCGGTGTTCGTTGACGGTTGGGCAGGTGGCATTGAGCCAGGCACCTAGCCAGCGGACGGGACGCTGCCTGAGCGGCGCCGCGTCGTGCTCGCGGACCGCGGCGCCGGGCGGGATTCGTTGCGCTGGCCACCGCCACTGCTGGCGCCGCCGCCCATGGCCAGCAGCCGCCGGACGCGTTCCTCGGTCGGCGGATGGGTGCGAAACAGGTTGTCGATGCCGCCCTTGATCAGCGGGTTGATGATGAACATGTGCGCACTCCCCGGATTGTGCTCGGCAGTCGGCATCAGCCGGCCGCGCGCCAGCTGCTCGATTTTTTGCAGTGCGCTCGCGAGCCAGCCGGGATTGCCGCAGATCTGGGCCCCGTCGCGGTCGGCCGAATATTCGCGCGTGCGCGAGATCGCCATCTGGACAAGGCCGGCTGCCATGGGTGCTAGAATCATGATCAAGATCGTCGCGATGGGATTTGGCCGGTTCTCGCCCCGGCCACCGAAGAAGAACGCGAAATTGGCGAGGAAGCCGATGGCACCGGCAATGCTGGCAGCAACCGTCATGGTCAGCGTGTCGCGATTCTTCACATGTGCCAGCTCATGCGCCATGACGCCGGCGATCTCCTCACGAGACAACGAGCTGAGCAGGCCGGTGGTGGCGGCGACCGCCGCGTGCTCGGGGCTGCGGCCCGTGGCGAACGCGTTCGGCTGGTCGGTTTCGATGATGTAGACCTTGGGCATCGGCAGTTCGGCGCGACGTGCCAGCTGCTCGATCAAGCCATGGAAATCGGGCGCCGAGGCACGGGTCACCAGCTTGGCGTTGTGCATGCGCAGCACCATGTCCGCCGAGTTCCAGTAGCTCCAGAAATTCATCCCCAGCGCCACGATGAGCGCGATCAACAGGCCCCCCTCGCCGCCAAGCGCAAAGCCGATGGCCAAGAAGAGCGCGGTCATGGCGGCAAGCAGGATGCCGGTGCGCACAGCGTTCATTCGGCGTCTTCTCCCGAGATCGCCGGCCGCTTTCCAGCAGCGGCCGGACCAAGGAAGAGATGGCGATTGCAGCGGCTGCCGCAAGCGCTGCGATGAAGCGGCGATTTCGATGGCCGCGCGGTGTCTGAACCGAGGGTAGCGGCCAGCGCGGCATTGCAGGTCGGGGTCCTGCGGTTGCAGGCGCCTGGGGCGGTGCTTATATAGCCGGTTGGTCGAGCGCGTGCTCTGGTCGTGGGCCAGCCGGCCATTCAGGCATGAGCCGGTGGACGAATCGACGACAGGGCAGAGGTGCTCCCGCCCTTTCCTTTTGGGCGGTAGGGAACAACAGTTTTTTCGCGGGCTACGCGTGGGGTTGGAATGAGCAGAATTATCGGCATTGATCTCGGTACCACCAACAGCTGTGTGGCGGTGATGGAGGGCAAGAACGCCCGCGTCATCGAGAACGAGGAAGGCATGCGAACGACGCCGTCCATGGTGGCGTTCACAGAGGATGGCGAGGTCTTGGTCGGCATGCCCGCCAAGCGGCAGGCGGTGACCAATCCCGAGAACACGATCTTCGCGGTCAAGCGGCTGATCGGCCGGCGCTTCGACGATCCAGTGGTCGCCAAAGACAAGGAGATGGTCTCCTACAAGATCGTCAAGGCCGACAATGGCGATGCCTGGGTCGAGACGCGCGGCGAGAAGAAAGCGCCGTCGCAGATCTCGGCCGAGATCTTGAAGAAGATGAAGGAGACGGCCGAGCGTCATCTGGGCGGCACGGTCGACAAGGCGGTGATCACGGTTCCGGCCTACTTCAACGACAGCCAGCGGCAGGCGACCAAGGACGCCGGCAAGATCGCCGGCCTTGAGGTGCTGCGCATCATCAATGAGCCGACCGCAGCCGCTCTTGCCTATGGCATGGACAAGGGCAAAAACCAGACGATCGCGGTCTACGATCTCGGTGGTGGCACCTTCGACGTCTCGATCCTCGAGATCGGCGATGGCGTGTTCGAGGTGAAGTCGACCAATGGCGACACCTTCCTGGGTGGTGAGGACTTCGATCTTCGGCTGATCGACTACATGGCCGACGAGTTCAAGAAGGAGCAGGGCATCGACCTCCGCTCCGACAAGCTGGCGCTGCAGCGGCTGAAGGAGGCGGCGGAGAAGGCCAAGATCGAGCTGTCATCGACGCAGCAGACCGAGGTCAACCTGCCGTTCATCACCGCCGACCAGTCCGGTCCCAAGCACCTGACCATGAAGATCAGCCGGGCCAAGCTCGAGATGCTGGTCGACGATCTGGTCCAGCGAACCGTCGACCCGTGCAAGAAGGCCTTGAAGGACGCGGGCTTGAGCGCTTCCGACATCAACGAGGTGATCCTCGTCGGCGGCATGACGCGCATGCCCAAGGTCGTCGAGACGGTGAAGAACTTCTTCGGCAAGGAGCCGCACAAGGGCGTCAATCCCGACGAGGTGGTGGCCACTGGTGCCGCGATCCAGGCGGCCGTCCTCTCGGGCGACGTCAAGGACGTGCTGCTGCTCGATGTCACGCCGCTTTCGCTCGGGATCGAGACCCTGGGTGGCGTTTTCACCCGGATCATCGATCGCAACACGACGATCCCGACCAAGAAGAGCCAGGTGTTCTCAACCGCCGAGGACAACCAGAACGCGGTGACCATCCGGGTCTTCCAGGGTGAGCGTGAGCTGGCGGCGCAAAACAAGATGCTGGGCCAGTTCGATCTGGTCGGCATCCCGCCGGCACCGCGTGGCATGCCGCAGGTCGAGGTCACGTTCGACATCGACGCCAACGGCATCGTCAACGTCTCGGCCAAGGACAAGTCGACGGGCAAGGAGCAGCAGATCCGCATCCAGGCCTCGGGCGGGCTGTCCGACTCCGAGATCGAGAACATGGTCGCCGAAGCCGCCGAGCACGCCGAGGAGGACAAGAAGCGCCGCGAGATCATCGAGGCACGGAACCAGGCCGACAGCCTCGTCTACTCGACCGAGAAGAGCATGGGCGAGTACGGCGACAACCTCGAGGCGGAAGACAAGAGTGCCATCGAAGGCGCTATCGGTGAGCTCAAGGAGGTCCTCGACAGCGAGGATGCCGAGCTGATCAAGAGCAAATCCGAGGCGCTCTCGCAGGTGGCGATGAAGCTCGGCGAAGCGATGTACAAGTCCCAGCAGGCCAATGACGGCGGTGACGACGCCGGCGGCGGCGATGGCGAAGCCAGCGCCAAGGCCGAGGACGTTGTCGACGCCGAGTTCGAGGAGGTCGACGACGACAAGAAAAAGTCGGCGTGAGCCTGAGTTTCTTGCCGATCGAGGTGGCGGACCGGGTCAGTGTGATCCGGTCCGTTGCCGTTGGTTTTCCGCTGACCGTCGCGACTGATCGCTGCCGGTCGGTCTGACGCTGCTACACTAGGAACGGGCGCCCATGGCCAAGCGCGACTTCTACGAGACCTTGGGGGTCACCAAGACCGCCGGCGAGGCCGACCTGAAAAAGGCCTATCGCAAGCTGGCGATGGAATGCCACCCGGATCGCAATCCCGGTGACGCGGCGGCCGAAGCACGGTTCAAGGAGATCAACGAGGCCTACGAGGTCTTGAAGGACCCGCAAAAGCGTGCGGCCTACGACCAGTTCGGCCCGCAGGCCTTCGAGCAGGGGATGGGCGGTCGCGGTGGCGGCGGCTTCGACTTCAACAGCTTCGCCGACGTCTTCGACGACCTGTTCGGCGACTTCATGGGCGGTGGCGGCGGTGGTGGCCGACGGCGTGGCGCCGCGCCGCGCGGCAACGACCTGCGCTACAATCTGACCATCAGCCTGGAAGAAGCCTTCGCCGGCAAGCGGGCGCAGGTGCGGGTGCCGACCTCTGTGGGCTGCGAGGTCTGCGACGGCACCGGCAGCGAAGGCAAGTCCGAGCCGGCCGCGTGCCCGACCTGTCGGGGTGCCGGGCGGGTCCGCTCGCAGCAGGGCTTCTTCACGGTCGAGCGCACCTGCCCCACCTGCCATGGCGGCGGGCGGGTGGTCACCAATCCGTGCAAATCATGCGGCGGCAGCGGCCTGCAGCAGAAAGAGAAGACGCTCGCCGTCAACGTTCCGGCCGGTGTCGAGGACGGCACGCGGATTCGGCTTTCCGGCGAGGGCGAGGCCGGTGCCCGCGGTGGTCAATCGGGTGATCTCTACATCTTCGTCAGCGTAGCACCGCATCGGCTGTTTCGCCGCGAGGGCCACAACATCTTCTGCCGGGTGCCGATCCCGATGACCTCGGCCGCTCTCGGTGGCGACGTCGAGGTGCCGACGATCGAGGGCAAGCGGGTCCGCCTCGCGGTGCCGTCGGGCACCCAGACCGGCAAGCAGATCCGGCTCAAGGGCAAGGGCATGAGCGAGTTGCACGGGCATGCCCGTGGCGACATGTTCGTCGAGATCATCGTCGAGACGCCGGTCAATCTGACCAAGCGCCAGCAGGAGCTGCTCCGCGAGTTCGAATCGTCGGCCGAGACCAAGAACAACCACCATCCCGAGTCCGACGGCTTCTTCGCCAAGGTTCGCGAGCTCTGGGACGATCTGACGGATTAGCAGCAGAATGCGAGCCGGGGCTCGCTCGGGGCGATCGCGCGCTGTCGCGGAGCGGAGAAGCTACGCCGGCTCAGGCCGGTCGCAACTGCTCAACTCCGCGCCGCACGGTGTGTCCTGCTCAGGCTGGGATGCCCTGCGCCAGCTCGCGCGCCAGCCAACGTTGCCGATAGCGGCTGACGCCGGTCTGACATCGGGGAAAGCGGCGCAGCCCGTCATAGCGACGGACGATGATGCCGTGATCACCTGGCACCGGCAGTAGCTGGACCTTGGCGCGCTTGCCGGTGAGGTCGATCAGCAGGGTCTCGTCCTCAGCCAGCCGGCGGGTCGCGTTGACCACCTGCTTCGCCAGCTCACCGGCGTCGAGGCGGAACTCGGCGATGCTCAGCCGGCCGGTCTCGGCATCATAGACAGCGTCCAAGTCCTCGGTGGAAGCGTCATAGCTGCTCCGGGCGACGAGCGTGCCACCGGCAGCGACCAGCTTCTCGACCAGATCGTGCATTCGATCTGGGGGCGTCACCCATTGAACCCGGCGCGCCGCGCAATGCGTCATGATCGTCTCCCTCACCAACATCCACTGGCCCGGCTCTATCGACCGAGTTGGAAGCCAGTGCACGTAGGATAGGAGCCTACGATAGGCGGCGATTTCCCTCAATGATCCAGGTCAACGTCCGGCCTGAATCCCAGCAGGCGCGGGCGATTTCTCACCGCATCCGCTCGGCGAGATCGTGACGCGCCTCCAGCTCGTCCTTCATCTCGAGCACGTCGCTGAACGGCAGATGGCGGGTCGAGATGACACCGATGCAGCGCCCGCCGTCGAGCACAGGCAGATAGCGGTAGCTGAACTCATCCATGGCGCGAATCGCGTGGGCAACCGGCGCGTCGGCGGCGATCGTGTCGGGGCTCGGCGTCATGACCTCGCGCATCGTCGTCGCCGCCGGATCGCGGCCGGCATGGACGACGCGCAGCATGAGGTCTCGCTCGGTGAAGATGCCGGCCACTTTCTCCGCCTCGAGCACGACGATGCTGCCGCAGTGGTGCTCGACCATGGCGGCGACGGCTTGCTTGGCCGTGGCGTCGGGTCCAACGCTGATGAGTCGGTCACGCTCGATGATCTCTCGAACGGGTCGTTGCGGCATGGCTTCGCCCTCCCTCAGGCTTGCTGCGGTGCCAATGGTAGCCCTTCTGGCTAGCATGCAGCTGAGGCGTCCGCCATGATCAGGATCAATCCGCGCTGGCTCCGGCCAGGGGCTCGTCAGACCGGGTCATTGCACTCGACGGCTGTTGCGCCGAGCCCATAGCGGCAGGTCGTGCGCCGGCGAGACGCCCGGGCGCGCGGGATCGGCTCTCAGGCGCGCTCGACGAGCACCTTGTTGCTCTCGAGCTCGGCTTGCTCGAGCGCGAGCTCGACAGCCGGCAGGTCGCGTAGCGAAAGGATGCCGAGGATCCGGTCGGCCTGAACGACCGGCAGGTGACGGTAGCCCGAGTCGCTCATTTGCCGAACGGCGCTCATGATCGAGGCGTCGGCGGCGATGGTGTCCGGGTTCGCCGTCATCACCTCGATGAGGGCTGTGTCGAGATCGCGGCCGAGTGCCACGACCTTGGCGATCAGATCGCGCTCGGTGAAGATGCCGATCAAGGTGTCGTCGCGGCAGACGAGGATGGCGCCACAATGGTGGGCCGCCATGCCGATAGCGGCATCGCGAACCGTCTCCTCGGGCGATGCCTTGAGCAGGACATCGTCAGCGAGGAAGTCACGAACGGGTCGATTCGGCATGATCTGCCCTCCGCCATAATTCACCTATAGGTTGAATTATACTCAAAGAACAAAACGCTGAGTTTATCAAGCCGAATCGCGCGCCGCTTCAGCCGGACCGCCTACTTGACGATGAGGCAGGCGCAGCGGACGCCCTGGCTGACCTTGGTGGAGACGCTGCCGTGCATCAGCCGACCGAGCCGGTTGAAGCCGCGGCTACCGATGACGACGAGGTCCACCTCGTTGCGGTTGGCGCATGAGATCAGCGCCTCGGCCGGATCGCCCGACAGCTCCATATGCACGATCTCCATCGCACCCTTGCGCGTTGCGAGCGATGTCGCCTGCTCGAGCAGCTCGCTGGAGACAGCCTCGGCGAGCAGCCGTTCGCCGGCAGCAGAGCAGGACTTCACCGAGAGATCGCCGAACTTGGCCACGCTCTCCGATTCCTGATCGTGGAGCAGGTGCTCGACGGCGGCCATGTGGCACAGGTCGTGCGGTACCGGCTGATCGGTGATGACATGAGCGAGGATCAGCTTGGCCGTGTAGCGTCCGGCAATATCTCCGGCGATCCGCGTGGCCATCCGACCATGACTGGAGCCATCGGTGGCGGCCAGGATCTTCGTGAACGACATGCCTGCTCCCCTGTTTGTCTTGTTAATGGTTATTTCTGGGAGCTAGGGTAGCACATGATCGTGGGCGGCGTGATGCGGCAGATCAATCCTTTGTGGTATCATCGCCGGTTCCTGCGAGACCCAGCCGAATCGGCCCTCTTGCCGCCAGCGGATCGACTGGTTGCCCGCGCTGCATGACAACGATCCGCTGGTCCGCGACAAGCCTGGCGGCAGCCGTCCGAACGGCAGGCATGAGCGATCGCCAGCCAGCAGCGTCGCCATGCAGGTTCAGCCGCTGCGCGAGCAGGCGGGCGACCTCGGAAGGGCAGATCGTCTTGGCCAGCCCGCGCACCGTGACGAGGTCGAGAATGGCGGTCTCGACCTCGCTCGGTGAAGGGCCGGGTGCTGCCTCCGGCAGCCGGCTCAGGCCTGGATGGTCTTTTGCGTCTGCTCGCCGAGGCCCTCGACGCCGAGTCGCATGGTCTGGCCGGCCTTCAGGTAGATCGGTGTCGGCTTGATGCCGAGCCCGACGCCCGGGGGGGTGCCGGTGGAGATGATGTCGCCGGGCTGCAGGCTCATGAACTGCGAGAGATAGCTCACCAGATGTGGCACTTTGTAGACCATCGTCTTGGTTGAGCCGTCCTGGTAGCGATGGCCGTCGACCTCCAGCCACATCTTTAGGCTCTGCGGGTCCGCCACCTCGTCCTTGGTGACCAGCCAGGGGCCGATCGGGCCGAAGGTGTCGTGGCTCTTGCCCTTGGTCCACTGGCCGGCCCGCTCGGCCTGGAAGGCGCGCTCGGAGATGTCGTTGATGACGCAGTAGCCGGCGACGTGGTCCATCGCGTCCTTCTCGGCCACATACTTGGTGTGCTTGCCGATGACGACACCGAGCTCGACCTCCCAGTCCGTCTTCTCCGAGGTCCTTGGGATCTCGACATCGTCGTTCGGGCCGCAAATGGCGCTGGTGCATTTCATGAAGATGACCGGCTCCGGCGGCACGTCGAGGCCGCTTTCGGCTGCGTGGTCGGCGTAGTTGAGGCCGATGCAGATGAACTTGCCGACCTTGCCGACGCAGGCGCCGAGCCGCGGATTGCCGGTGACCGCCGGCAGGCTGGCGGGATCGACCGCGGCGAGCTTGGCCAGGCCATCGGCGCCGATCGTCGCACCGTCGATATCGGCGATGACGCCGGACAGGTCACGAATGGTGCCCGACGCATCGAGCATGCCAGGCTTCTCCTGGCCGTTCGGCCCGTAACGCAACAGCTTCATTTTGTTCCTCCCCTGGTGGATTGTCGTTGTGTCGAAGAAATGGTCGGGTCAGGCGACCCGTTCGACCCGGGCACCGAGATCGCCGAGCTTGCGCTCGATCTGCTCGTAGCCTCGGTCGAGGTGGTAGACGCGGTTGATCTCGGTCTTGCCCTCCGCCGCGAGTGCGGCCAGCACGAGCGAGACCGAGGCGCGAAGGTCGGTCGCCATCACCGGTGCGCCGGTCAGCCGCGGCACGCCGCGGACCAGGGCCGAGCTGCCGTGGACCGTGATGTTGGCCCCCATCCGGGTGAGCTCGGGCACGTGCATGAAGCGGTTCTCGAACACTGTCTCAGTGATCATCGAGGCACCTTGCGCGACGCTCATCAGCGCCATGAACTGGGCCTGGAGGTCGGTGGCGAAGCCGGGAAAGGGCTGGGTAATGACGTCGACGCCTTGCAGCGGGCCGTTGGCTCGGCTGGCGATCACCCCGGTCTCGGTCGGCTCGAGGCCGACCCCGCACTCTTCCAGCTTGCCGATCGCAGCGCCCAAGAGCTCGCGGCTGCAGCGCTTGAGCTCGACCTTGCCGCCGGTGATCGCCGCAGCCATGGCATAAGTGCCGGCTTCGATCCGATCGGGCAGGATGGAATGGTGGGCGCCGTTGAGCTTCGCCGCGCCTGTGATGTGCAAGGTGGGTGTGCCTTCGCCCTCGATCGACGCACCCATGGCGCGCAGCAGATGCGCCAGGTCGACGATCTCCGGCTCGCGTGCGGCGCCATGGATCTCGGTCTGCCCCTTGGCCAGAGCTGCCGCCATCATGAGATTCTCGGTGGCGCCGACCGACGGTGAGCGCAGGCGAACGACGCCGCCCTGCAGTCCGCCGGGCGCCGTTGCCGTGACATAGCCGTCGGCGAACTCGATGACCGCCCCCATGGCCTCGAGCCCGGACAGATGCAGGTCGATGGGCCTTGTGCCGATGGCGCAGCCGCCGGGCAGCGAGACCTTGGCGATGCCCTCGCGGGCGACCAGGGGCCCCAGCACCAGGACCGAGGCGCGCATGCGTCGCACGAGATCGTAGGGCGCTGTCGTCGAGAGCACCCGCTCGCAGGTCAGTGTGAGCTTGCCCGGCGCTCCGGGGAGGTGCTTGGCTTCGACGCCCAGCACCTGCAGCAGGCGCTGCATCGAGGCGATATCGGCAAGATCGGGGGTGTTCTCGAGCTCGAGCGGTGCGTCGGTCAACAGGCAGGCGGCCATCAGGGGCAGGGCGGCATTCTTCGCCCCGCTGATCGTGACCTCGCCTTCGAGCGGCACGCCGCCCTCGATGAGGATGCGGTCCATGAGCGATCCCAGAGAGCCGGAGCGGAAGGCCCCGAGCATTGGCCTCTTCCTGCCAAGTCGTGGCGATTTCGGCAAGCGCAATGAACGGAATGGTGGAGCCAATCGGGATCGAGCCGACGATCTCTGGCTTGCAAGGCAGGCTTTTCGTGTTGCCACCTGATTCTCGGCGATCGCACCGCGGGAGGTGGGCCATTGAGCTTATCCAGGCACTAAGGCGCCGGTGGACCACCTCGCGTCACGGCGGGTTGGCCAATCGGACAATGCCCTTGGACGGTTTGCGCCTCGGGGGTTTGCAGCGGCCTCAGGAAGAGGCAGGGCCTGGGCGCGCCGCTGCTTCAGCCTCGCTCTCGGCCCCGTCATAAGGCACGATCAGAGTCTGTGACGACGATGCTCGGCCATCGATCTTGCAGATCACAGCCTCGGCTAGCCCGACGCCGGCCTCGCGCACATCCTCGTGCACCACTTCGATCTCGCTGCGGAACCGGCGCATCAGGTCGAAATGCTCCTTGACCGCCACATCGAAGTCGCGACCGATGACGAGGCCAGCACCCTCAGCGGCGCTGATTGCCGAGATTGCCGCCATGGCGGTGCCGCAAACGATGCCATCCGGCCGTCGCTGTGATGTCATGATGCGGGCGATCTGGCTGCGGATATCGGCGTTGCTGCTGTCGGTCGTCACGCCACGTAGGGGAATGTCGATCAGGTCGTGCCGCTCGACACCTTTTTGGAAGCCTGCCGTCATGTGGCGCGCATAGGTGAGATGCCATGGTGGTGCCAGCAGTGCCAGGCGTCGCCGGCCACGAGCGACCAGCCGGTCGACCGCGATCTCGGCGTAGCGCTCGTTGTCGAAGTCGAAATAGGGATGCTCGATCCCCAATTCGGTACGTCCGTGCGTGGCGAAGGGAAAGCCGCGCTCGTGCAAATAGCGCACGCGGGCATCCATTGGCTCGGTACGCGAGAGGATCAGCCCATCCGCCGAGCCTGTCTCGACGATGTAACGGATCGGCTCGAGCGGGTCGCTGCTGAGATTGTAGGGCGTCACGATCAGGTGGTAGGGCGTGCCCGAAAGGGTCTCCGAGATGCCGAAGACGAGATCCGAGGTCAGGCCCATCACCTCGGTCTCGAGCGAGAGGACCAGGCTGATCACGTTCGTCTTGCCGGTGCGCAACCGCACCCCGGCCCGATTCGGCCGATAACCGATCTGGGCTGCCACCAGCCGCACGCGTTCCTTCGTCGCCTGACCGATATCCGGGGCGTCGTGCAGGGCGCGGGACACGGTCGTCACCCCGAGCCCAGTCATGTAGGCGATCGTCTTGAGTGTCGGCCGACCGACGGGCTTGGCCTTCACGGCAGGTGTTTTCTCGGGTGGCGCCATTGACAGGTCTCTTGATCTCCTGGGTGACCGATCGCCCGGTCAGCGGCGCGAGTCTGAAACCTCACAGGAACTGATTTTCTGGCCGGAATCGGGCTTTGGTACCTCTCTCGATCTTGGGGCGAAAGAGCGCCTTGGTCAGTGGTTGGTGTCACGATCTGGGCTAACCGTTTGTTTTTTGATCTTTTATACAGTCTCTCATCGCAAGTCCAGCCGCGCTGTTGTGGAAGTCGAGGCCGAGATTTGCTGGTCGAGCGAACTCGATGATTGCATTTCCCGGATCAGTCACCTATCAAAAACGCAATCGATATAGATCAGGGAGAAACAATCGTGAAACTTCTTGCTGTTTCTACGTGTTTGCTGGCGACTGTATCGTTTCAGATTGATGCAGTTCGTGCCGCGGATCTCGAGGTCACCCACTGGTGGACATCCGGTGGTGAGGCGGCAGCCGTCGCCGAGTTCGCCGAGGCCTTCGATGCCACCGGCAACACCTGGGTCGATGGCGCGATCGCCGGCTCGGGCGACACCGCCCGGCCGATCATGGTCAGCCGCATCACTGGCGGTGATCCGATGGCCGCCACCCAGTTCAACCACGGCCGCCAGGCCGAGGAGCTGGTCGAGGCCGGCATGATGCGCGATCTCACCGAGCTGGCCGAGCGCGAGAATTGGCTGGGCGTGGTCAATCCACCATCGCTGCTCGAGGGCTGCACGCTGGACGGCAAGATCTACTGCGTGCCGGTCAACATCCACTCCTGGGAGTGGCTCTGGCTGTCCAATCAGGCCTTCGCCGACGCCGGCGTCCCGGTGCCCACGAACTGGAACGAGTTCGTGGCTGCTGCACCCGCGCTGGAGGCAGCCGGCATCATCCCGCTCGCGCTCGGCAAGCAGGGCTGGCAGGAAGCCGGCATTCTCAACGTGCTGATGCTGTCGATCGCCGGACCCGAGGTCTTTGTCCAGGTCTACGGCGACAAGAATGTCGACGTAGCGGGCGGCAGCGACCTGGCTGCGATCTTCAAGGCGACCGACGACGCCCGGCGGATGGCGGCCAAGTCGAACGTGCAGAACTGGAACGAGGCGACCAACCTCGTCATCACTGGTGCCGCAGGCGGCCAGCTGATGGGCGACTGGGCGCAGGGCGAGTTCCAGGTTGCAGGCCAGGTCGCGGGCCAGGACTACTCATGCCTGCCGGGTCTCGGCCTCAACCAGGTCATCTCGACCGGCGGCGACGCCTTCTACTTCCCGACGCTCGACGATCCGGAGGCCAGCGAGGCGCAAGAGGTGCTCGCTTCGGTGATGCTGTCGCCCACGGCACAGGTGGCCTTCAACCTCAAGAAGGGCTCGCTGCCGGTGCGCGGCGATGTCGATCTCGCGACCGCCAACGACTGCATGCAGAAAGGCCTCGCGATCCTCGGCGAGGGGACTGTCGTGCCGAGCATCAACGAGCTCATCACGCCGGACACCAACAATCAGCTCAACGATCTGATGTCGGAGTTCTTCAGCGACACCAGCATCACCGTCGAGGATGTGCAAGCGCACTTCGTGGACATCATCGCCTCCGCCGAGTGATCGGCAGGCTCCGACCGATGGCGCCGCCCCGACTTGGCTTGGCGCCATCGGTCGAACTCGGCGAGTACAGAGATGGCTGAGCACGCGCGTCCGAGCAGGTTGCTCAAGAACCTGAACGCGAAGATCGCCTCGATCCCCATGATCCTGACGGCGTTGGTCGTCTTCATGGGCGGCACGGTTTGGACGGTCGTCTATTCGTTCACCGACTCCAAGCTGTTGCCACGGCTGAACTTCGTCGGCCTCGATCAATATGAGCGCCTCTGGTCGACGCGGCGCTGGTGGGTCTCGATCGAGAACCTCGCCGTTTACGGTATCCTGGCGCTGGTCTTCAGCCTCGTCATCGGCTTCCTCCTGGCGGCACTGCTCGACCAGAAGATCCGCTTCGAGAACACGTTTCGCACGATCTTTCTCTACCCGTTCGCGCTCTCCTTCATCGTGACGGGGCTGGTCTGGCAGTGGATCTGGAACCCGGAGTTCGGTTTCCAGCATATCGTCCGCAGCCTGGGTTTCGAGAGCTTCAATTTCGATCCGCTCTACAACGCCGACATCGTCATCTACGGAATCCTCATCGCCGGGTTGTGGCAGGGCACTGGGCTGGTGATGTGCCTGATGCTCGCGGGCTTGCGCGGTATTGACGAGGATATCTGGAAGGCGGCGCGGATCGACGGGATTCCGATGTGGAAGACCTATCTCTTGGTCATCATCCCGATGATGCGCCCGGTCTTCATCACCACGCTCGTGATCATCACGTCGGGGATCGTCAAACTGTACGATCTGGTAGTGGCGCAGACCGGCGGCGGACCAGGCATCGCGTCGGAGGTACCCGCTAAGTACGTCTATGAGCTGATGTTCCGGGCGCAGAATCTGGGGCAGGGCTTCGCGGCATCGACCATGATGTTGCTGAGCGTGGCGATCGTCATCATCCCCTGGGCCTATCTCGAGTTTGGGGGCAAGAAGCATGGCTGATTCCGCCACTCTCTCGCCGTCCGTGGCTGCCGCAAACATGACCGATGCGGCCGCGCCGCGGGGTGCACGGCGCAAGCCGATCTTCTCGCGCCGCAACATCATCCTCTACGGCATCTTGATCCTCCTGGCGCTCTTCTACCTGCTGCCGCTCTACGTAATGGTTGTGACCTCGCTCAAGGGCATGGCCGAGATCAGGGTCGGCAACATCTTTGCACCACCAGTCGAGATCACGTTTCAGCCCTGGGTCAAGGCCTGGTCCGAGGCCTGCACCGGGCTGAACTGCGACGGCCTCAGCCGCGGTTTTTGGAACTCGGTGAAGATCGCCGTGCCCTCGGTGCTGCTGTCGATCTTCATCGCGTCGCTGAACGGCTACGCGCTCGCCAATTGGAAGTTCAAGGGCTCGGAGGTCTTCTTCGCCATCCTGATCTTCGGCGCCTTCATTCCGTATCAGGTCATGCTCTATCCGGTGGTCATCATCCTGCGCACGATCGGCCTCTATGGCACGCTCTGGGGGCTGATCATCGTGCATTCGATCTTCGGCATGCCAATCCTGACGCTACTGTTTCGCAACTACTTCGTCTCGGTCCCGGAGGAGCTGTTCAAGGCCGCCCGGGTCGACGGTGCCGGGTTTTGGGGAATCTACTTGAAGATCATGGTGCCGATGTCGCTGCCGATCTTCGTGGTCGCCATCATTCTGCAGGTTACCGGCATCTGGAACGACTTTCTGTTCGGCGTCGTCTATGCCAAGCCCGAGGTCTATCCGATGACCGTTCAGCTCAACAATATCGTGAATTCAGTGCAGGGCGTTAAGGAATACAACGTCAACATGGCGGCGACTATTCTGACCGGGTTGGTGCCGCTCGTCATTTACTTCATTTCCGGCAAGCTCTTCGTCCGTGGCATCGCCGCCGGCGCAGTGAAGGGATAGGGCTGATGGCAAGCATCGTCGTAAAGGACCTGACGCTCGCCTTTGGCGCAGCCAAGATCCTCGACCGATTGAATCTGGACGTCGACGAGGGCGAGTTCATCGTGCTGCTCGGCCCGTCTGGCTGCGGCAAGTCCACGCTGCTCAACTGCATTGCCGGGCTGCTCGACATCACCGACGGACAGATCTTCATCAAGGATAAGAACGTCACCTGGGAGGAGCCCAAGGACCGCGGCATCGGCATGGTGTTCCAGTCCTACGCGCTCTATCCGCAGATGACCGTGCGCGGCAACCTGACCTTCGGCCTGAAGAACGCCCGCATGCCCAAGGCGGAGATCGACAAACGGGTCAAGCGCGCTGCCGAGATCCTGCAGATCGAGCCCTATCTCGATCGCAAGCCGGCAGCACTTTCGGGCGGCCAGCGGCAGCGGGTGGCGATTGGTCGGGCCCTGGTGCGGGACGCGGAGGTCTTCCTGTTCGACGAGCCCTTGTCCAATCTCGACGCCAAGCTGCGCGCCGAATTGCGGGTCGAGCTCAAGCGGCTGCACCATAACCTCGAAAACAACACGATGGTCTACGTCACCCACGACCAGATCGAGGCATTGACCCTGGCCGACCGGATCGCCGTCATGCGCGGCGGCATCATCCAGCAGCTCGATGCGCCGCAGACCATCTACAACAAGCCTGCCAATCTGTTCGTTGCCGGCTTCATCGGCTCGCCGGCCATGACCTTTCTCGAAGGCAAGATCATCGATGCGCCAGGCGGCAAGGCATTCGAGACGGAGGGGGCGACGGTCTCGCTCGACAGCTACGATGGGCAGGTTCCGTCTGCCACCGGCCGCGCGGTGACGCTCGGGGTGCGCCCCGAGCATGTCTCCGTTCTGCCGAGCGGCAGCGACGGCTTCGCCGCCACCATGGACCTCGACGAGCCGATGGGTGCCGACAACCTGCTCTGGCTCACCATGGGCGGACAGCAAATCCGGGTGCGGGCCACCGCCGACCACGGCTTTCGCCGCGGCCAGCCGGTCAGTATCCAGTTCGATATCTCCAAGGCCTCGCTCTTCGACCAGGAGAGCGAGCAGCGTCTTTGACCCCAGAGGATCCAATGATCAGTTTTTCCTACCAGCTCTACTCGTCGCGCAGTGTAGCGAACCTGGGCGAGGTGCTGACCTTGCTGGCGCAGCTCGGCTTCGAGCGGGTCGAGGGCTATGGCGGGCTTTTCGAGAACGATCGAGCGGTAGCTGAGCTGAAGGCGCTGCTGAGTGCCAACGGCCTCGCCATGCCGACCGGGCATTTCGGTATCGAGATGCTGGAGACGGCGCCCGCCCGCGTGGTCGAGATCGCCAAGTCGCTAGGCATCCAGACAGTCTATTGCCCCTTTTTGAACGCGGCGCAGCGCCCGGATAGTGGTGCTGGCTACGCGGCGTTCGGCAAGCGGTTGCAGCAGCTGTCCCGGCCCTTGCGCGATGCCGGGCTCGGCTTCGGCTGGCACAATCACGACTTCGAGTTTCGCGCGACCGCCGATGGTGCCGTGCCGATCGAGGCGCTGTTCGAGGGCGGGCCGGACCTGGAATGGGAGGCCGACATCGCCTGGGTGATCAAGGGCGGCGGCGATCCCTACGAATGGATCAAGACCCACGGCTCGCGCATCACCGCGGTTCACATGAAGGACATAGCGCCCGCGGGCGAGAACGCGGACGAGGACGGTTGGGCGGACTTGGGCCAGGGCACCGTGGATTGGGCCGGGCTGCTGGCGGCGCTGCGCGACACGCCTACCAGCCACTTCGTCCTCGAGCACGACAACCCGTCCGACCCCGCACGCTACGCCAGGCGCTCGATGGCGGCGGCACAACAGCTCGCAAAGGCCGGAGGGCGGCCATGAGCGAGGCGCTCGGTGTCGGCATCATCGGCTGTGGCAATATCTCCACCGCCTATCTCGGCCTGGCGCCGCTCTTCAAGGGCATCGAGGTCCGCGCCTGCGCCGACAAGGACCCGGCCGCCGCCGAGGCGCGCGCCCTGGAGTTCGGTGTGCGGGCCGAGCCCGTCGAGGCGATGCTCGCCAGCGACGACATCGCCATCGTCGTCAACCTGACCATTCCCGCAGCCCACTTCGACGTGTCCCGCCAGGCTCTGGAGGCCGGCAAGCATGTCTACTCCGAAAAGCCCTTCGTCCTTTCCGTCGATGAGGGATTGCGCCTCGGCGCGATCGCTGACGCACGCCAGCTGATGGTTGGATCGGCGCCGGACACGTTCTTCGGCGGCGCGCATCAATGCGCCCGCAAGCTGATCGACGACGGCGCTCTCGGCACCATCACCTCGGGCACAGCACACGTGATGTCGCACGGCATGGAGAGCTGGCATCCCAACCCCGATTTCTTCTTTCTGCCAGGGGCCGGGCCGGTGCTCGATATCGGGCCGTACTACATTGCCAACCTGATCAACCTGATCGGTCCGGTGAAACGGGTTGCGGCACTGGCCAATTCGGCCAGCCCGACCCGCACGATCGGCGGTGACGGGCCGCGCCGGGGCGAGACGATACCGGTCGAGACGCCCACCACGGTTCATGCCCTGCTCGAGTTCGCCAATGGTGCTGTGGTGACGCTGGGTGCCAGCTGGGACGTCTGGGCCAACCGCCACCGGCCGATGGAGCTCTACGGCACGGAGGGGACGCTCTTCGTGCCCGATCCCAACTGGTTCGGCGGCACCGTCGAGGTCGCCGGACGCGATGGCAAGATCAGCGAAGTCGACTCTGCCGACCATCCGTTCTCGGTTGCCAACGACATCCGTCCGAATGCCAGCTTTGCCAACTATCGCACCGCCGGTCTCGCCGACATGGCGCAGGCCATCCTCGAGGGCCGCGACGCGCGCTGCGGTCTCGATCGGGCGCTGCACGGCATCGACGTCATGACGGCGATTCTCCAGTCCGGCGAAATCGGCGGCTTCGTCGAGCTGCAAACCACCTGCACGCGCCCGGCACCGCTCGACGCCGATGCCGCGCGCGCGATGCTCGTCTAGCAGGCTACTGACGCCGAACGCTCCGATCCTGACGTCGATCCCACCTTCGACTGGCAAGTTCCCAATGTCTCAGCGACTGGCCGCGAGGCGCGCCTGCGACCACGCTTGATCCTGGTCGTTGCGCAAAGGGAATCGCATGTGTCGGCGTTTCCCTTTGGACCGCATGGCCCTACTTGAGCCGTCGTTAGTTGCGTTTCGGAGCCAAGCGAGTGTCAAAAGCCTGTGCCGTTGAAGCCGCGCCAGATGTCATCGTGGTCGACAATCTGCGCGTCCAAACACATATCGGCGTTCATGATTTCGAGCGGGAGCGGCCACAAACCGTCCGCTTCGATGTCGAGATCGAGACCGTTGCGGGATATCTCAGCCGCGTGAAAGAGACGGATGACTTTGTGTCCTACGCCGATGTCGTCGACTACATCGAAGCCAAGGCCGCGAGCGGCACGCATGTGCGTTTGGTCGAGGAATGGGCTGCCGACGTGGCCGATTTCGTCCTCGACAATCCGTTGGTCGATCGCGTGAGCGTCAGCGTGCTGAAGACCGAGATCTTCGAGCAGGCCGCGGGCGTCGGCATCCGCATCGTCCGGCAGCGGGGTTGAGCCAATGACGGCTGCGCTTGTTGCCATTGGCACGAACCTGGGTGACCGCTTCGCCAATTTGGCCTGGGCGCTGCGTGGCCTGCAGGCCATTCCGCGGAGCAGATTGACTGGCCAGTCGGCGCTCTACGAGACCGCTCCGGTCGGCGGCCCCGACAACCAGGGCCCGTTCCTGAACGCTGTCGTGTCGGTCGAGACAGCACTTCCCGCCGTTGAGCTGCTCACCGCACTCCACGCCATCGAGCGCTCGTGCGGCCGCCAGCGGGCGGTGCGCTGGGCGGCGCGGACGCTCGATCTCGACCTCCTGACGTTCGGCGAGGCGATCAGCGACGATCCGGCGCTGATGCTGCCGCACCCGCGGATGCACGAGCGCCGCTTCGTCATGGTGCCGGTCTGCGACCTCGCCCCGGAGATGCGGCACCCGCAGCTCGGGCTCAGCATGGCCGAACTGCTGGCCCAGCTGCCGGTCGAGGCCGGCGACCTTGCGATGATCGCAGCGGCCTGGGGCGAGCCCGTGCCTGAGCCGTCGGTCTAGCCGGATGATCCAGGGCCCCCGCCTGCTCGAGCTCTGGACGCGCTACCGCGACGCGTTCGAGGCGCCGGTGCGCAGCTTCGAGCTGCCCCGCTTCGCCAAGCGGTTCGAGGACCGCACCTATCAGATGGGCGTGCTGAACCTGTCGCCCGACAGCGGCTACCGCGAATCGATCTGTCATACCGTCGAGGCCGCCCTCTACCGGGCGCGGCGGATGACCCTCGAGGGCGCTGCGATGGTCGATATCGGTGCGGAGTCGACGGGCGATACGGCCGACACGGTCTCGGTCCAGCGGCAAATCGACAAGATGCGCCCGGTGGTCGGGCCGCTCGCGGCAGAAGGCATCCTCTGCTCGGTCGAGACCTACCACCCCGAGGTCGCGATCGCCTTGCTCGAGGCCGGTGCCGGCGTCGTCAATCTGACCGGTCGTGTCGACGACCCGGAGCTTTACCGGGCGATCGCCCGCCACGAGGCCGGGCTCGTGCTGTGCTACACGCCAGGCGAGAACGCTCGCTCGTCGGCGGTGCTGCCGCCACCTGACCAGATTCTCGACGCCCAGATCGAATTCTTCCGCGAGCGCCTCGATCTCGCCCAGGGCCAGGGTGTTGAGCGCATTTGGCTGGACCCCGGCTTCGGCTTCGCGCTCAATCTCTCCGATGGACCGGAGCGCATCCGTTACCAGACAGAGAGCATCCTCCAGTCGTTCCGGCTGCGCGTGCTCGGCTGGCCGGTTGCGGTGCAGATGACGGGCTCGGTCTGGCTGTTCCGTGACGAGGTGCGCGTCGGTGCCGTCTGTGCTGCGACCATCGCCTCCATCTCGCGGGCGAATTTGCTGCGCACTCACGAGGTGCCGAAGGTGCAGCCGGTGATCAATCTCCTGGATTTCGAGGGCCTCGATGACTGAAAAGGGCGTTGCACTCGTCACCGGCGCCGGCACGCGCCTCGGCTACGCCATTGCCGAGGGTCTGGCCGCCGATGGCTTCGCGATGGCCCTGCACTACAATTCGTCGGCTGAGGGTGCCGAGGCGCTGGCGCGGAAGATCCGCGACGCCGGCGGCCGGGCGGCCCCGGTCCAGCAGGATCTCAGCACGCCGGAGATAGCCGGCGCGCTCATCGAGAAGGCTGCCGCGGCGCTGGGGCAGCCGGTGACGGCGCTCGTCAACTCGGCCTCGGCTTTCGACACGGACAGCCTGGCGACGCTGACGGCCGAGACCTGGCGCAAGCTGATCGACGTCAACGTCGCGGCCCCGGTCTTTCTCATGCAGGCCTTCGCCGGCCAAGACCCGGCACCCGAGGGTGGTGCCATCGTCAACATTCTCGATACGCAGATGACCTCGGCCTCGCCCGAGCGCTTCAGCTATTTCTGCGGCAAGTTCGCGCTCGATGGTGCGACCCGACTCGCCGCCATGGAGCTGGCACAGCGGGGCGTGCGGGTGAATGCCATCGCACCCGGCCTCGTCCTGCAAAGCGCCCAGACGCGCGAGGAGTTCGAGCAGCGCCAGGCACTGACGCCGCTCGGCCCCGGCCTCGGCCCCGAGCACATCGTCGAAGCCGTGCGCTACCTCGTGCGCGCCCAGCATGTCACCGGCCACACCCTCGTCGTCGATTCGGGCCAGCGCCTGATGGGCTTCGGCAACGCGCCGATCGGGTAGCCGGCTAGATCAGCTCCATGTCGGCGACGATCTCGACCAGGGCAGGGCCCTCGACGTCGATGGCCGTCCGGATCGCCTCGTCGAGCTTCGCCGGATCGGTCACGCGCGTGCCGTGCGCGCCACAGAGCCGCGCATAGGCCGAGAAGGACGGGTTGTGCAGATCCGTCTGCCAGACCTCGAAATCGCCCGCGCGCTGCTCCTTGGTGATCTTGCCGAGCTGCGCGTTGTTGAGCAGGATGTGGGTGATATCCATGCCGTATTTCACCGCCGTGGTGAGCTCCATGGCGTATTGCCCGAAGCCGCCATCGCCGGAGACCGAGACGACCTTGCGGCCGGCGAAGGCGTCTTGGTCCTGGGTCGCTGCCCAGGCACCCATCGCGGCTGGGAAAGAGAAGCCGATCGAGCCCAAGTAGCCTGACATCAGCACGCGCTGGCCGCTGGTCTCGAAGTAGCGGCCGAAGGAGTAGGTGTTGTTGCCGACATCGACGGCGATGATGGCGTCCTTCGGGCATTGCCGGGTGAGTGCCGCGAATATGGTGGCCGCAGCGATGCCCTGGCCCCGGTCGTCCGCCAGCCTGCTCGCCTTCTCCTCGCGCCAGATGCGCCAGCGCTCGACGACCTCCGGGCGTTGGTCGACGCCCTTCGGCCGCGCCGGCAGGGCGCCGATGGCCTGCCGGCAGAATGCGCCGATCTCGCTCCAGACCGGCAGGGTCACGGCGTGGAACTTGCCCAGCTGCATCCGCTCGTAGTCGACCTGGATGATCGGCTTGTAGGCGGCGATACCGGTGTGGTTGGCGAAGGACGAGCCCAGCGCAATCACCAGATCGCACTCGTTCATGAACCAGCTGGCGATCGGCGTGCCCGACCGTCCGAGCACGCCTGCCGCCAGCGGGTGGTCGTCGGGGATCAGCCCCTTGCCCTTGAAGGTGGTGGCGACCGGCGCGTTGAGCGCCTCGGCGAGCGCGATCACGTCGCCCCGGACATCCTTCGCACCATGGCCCAGGACGATGAAGGGCCGCTCGGCGGCGGCCATCATCGCCAGCGCTTCGCCCATGTCCTCGCCCGACGGCAGCACGACGGCGCGGCCCATCCGGCCTTTAGGCCACTTGGCGGCCGCCTCGGACGGGATCGTCTGGACGTCGTCCGGGAAGATCAGGTGCGCCACGTTCTGCTCGACGATCGCCGTCTTGCAGGCGAGCGACGCGAGCTCGGCATGGTTGGAGCTGGAGAGCACGGGCTGCGAGAACGCGGCGACCGCCGCGAAGGCCGCGGCGAGGTCAATGTCCTGAAAGGCACCGGGGCCGAAGACCTGGGTCTGCACCTGCCCGGTGAGTGCTAAGACCGGTGCCCGGTCGACCTTGGCGTCCCAGAGCCCGGTCAAGAGGTTGGTGGCACCGGGGCCGGCGATGGTCAGGCAGGCGGCGGGCTGGCCGGTCAGCTTGCCGTAGGCCGAGCAGGCGAAGGCGGCCGCACCCTCGTGGCGAATGCCGTAATAGCGCATCTCGCCAGCGACCGTGCGCCGCCGGAGTGCATCGGCGAGACCTAGATTCGAGTGGCCGACCATGCCGAAGACCGATTTGACGCCCCAGTTCACCAGCGTCTCGGCGATCACGTCCGTGGTCGTGCGCTCGTGCGCGGGCTCGGGCTCGAGCCCAACGAAGATCTCGCCGTCGCGAACATCGACCGGGAACAGCTGCTGGCCCGTATCCTCGTGACCACCGGGCGGTGCGCCGGTCAGCGGATCGAAATCCCAGCCATGCCAGGGACAGCGGATCCAGCACTGGCCGTCCACCCCTTCCTCGATCGACCCTTCGCCCAAGGGGCCGCCCTGGTGCGGGCAGCGATTGTCCATCGCCGTCCACTGCCCGTCGAAGTGCACGAGGCAGAGCGAGGTGGTCCGGGCGGTCACCGTCTTGACCCGCCCCTCCGGCAGGTCCTCGACGCTGCCGACCTTGATCCAATCGAGGTCTTGCGCTGCGGTGCTCTCGGCCATGGTGCTTTCCAGTTCCTGCGACACGCCTTTGCCGGATCGCTCGAAGCCCGGCGCTCGCCAGGGGTATTGGCCTTGCAGCGCCAAGGCGACATCCGATCACCTCGCGCGTTGGTGTTGGCAGCGCGGCGCCGGCCCGGCACGTCACGATGTCGTGTGCAGATCCGGCCGATCGCGGGCTTGACCCTGCCGGCCAGCGCCGTACTGCAGAGGGTGACTGCGGCGCAGGGCGTCCGGTGGATCCGAGAAGAGCCCGATCGTTCACTCATGCCCGAGACGGGCGCTACCGGAGGTGATCCTTGGTGAACCAGACCTCGGTGGCGAGATGGGACGATCTCGAGGATCGCAAGCCGGCCTATGCGCTGGTCGGCGAGGTCGACCTCGTGGTCGTCCGCTTCGACGACGCGGTGTCGGTGATGTACGGCCGCTGCCTGCATCGCGGCGCCTTGATGGCCGACGGCTACGTGAGCGGCAACAACCTGATCTGCGGCGTCCACGACTGGGACTACCGCCTGGACACCGGCGTTTCGGCATACGCCAACGCGGAGAAGCTGAAGGTCTTCACGTCCTGGGTCGAGGACGGTGCTGTCTGGGTCGATGCGGACGAGATCAGCATTTGGGCCAGGGACAACCCGCAGCCCTTCGACCGCGACGCCTATCTGGGCCTCTACGCCGATACCGGGCACGGCACCGCGGAGGAGCCGCACAACTGGCTGATCCAGCACTACGCGGCGCACGGGCTCAGCAAGGTCGGCCACCACGGCCAGGTGGCAGCGATGGGTGTGCCGCGCACCGAGCTGCCGAGCTGGGACGACATCCAGATCCTGACCGGTCAGCTCGCCCGTCCGCCGCTGCTCGACGACGCGCCGGTCGGCACCGATGTGGTCATTGGCCCGAACGCGCAAAAACCGCTCAGGCTCGAAATCCCGCTCTTCGTGTCGGACATGAGCTTCGGCGCCCTATCCGAGCCGGCGAAGCGCGCGCTCGCCCGGGGTGCCGAGCTCGCGGGCACGGGCATCTGCTCGGGCGAGGGTGGCATGCTGGCCGAGGAGCAGGAGGAGAACAGCCGCTACTTCTACGAGCTGGCGTCGGGCCGCTTTGGCTTCAGCTGGGACAAGCTCGCCAAGGTCCAGGCGTTCCACTTCAAGGGCGGGCAGGGGGCGAAGACCGGGACCGGCGGCCACCTCCCCGGCACCAAGGTCAGTGGCAAGATCGCAGAGGTCCGGGGTCTGGCCGAGGGCGAGCCCGCCATCTCGCCGGCCCGCTTTCCGGACTGGACCGACACCCACCAGATCCGCGACTTCGCCGATCAGGTGCGCGACCGCACCGGCGGCATCCCGATCGGCTACAAGCTCTCCGCCCAGCACATCGAGAAGGACATCGACGCGGCATTGGCCGTCGGCGTCGACTACATCATCCTCGACGGCCGCGGCGGCGGCACCGGCGCTGCACCCACCATCTTTCGCGACAACATCTCGGTGCCGACCATCCCCGCACTCGCCCGTGCCCGCCGCCATCTCGACAGCCTGGGTAGGCGCGACGTCACGCTGGTGATCACCGGCGGGTTGCGCACACCCGCCGACTTCATCAAGGCCCTGGCGCTCGGCGCCGACGCGGTTGCCATCTCCAATTCTGCCATGCAGGCCATCGGCTGCATCGCCATGCGGGCGTGCCAGACCAACAACTGCCCCGTCGGCATCGCCACACAGAAGCCGCATCTGGTCAGCCGTCTGGTGATCGAGAGCTCGGCGACCCGGCTGAAGAACTTCTTCGACGCCTCGACCGAGCTGATGCAGGTCATGGCGCGCGCCTGCGGCCACCGGCACCTATCGGGCTTCACGGCTGACGACCTGACGACCTGGAAGCGCGAGATGGCCGATCTTTCGGGCGTTCGCTTTGGTGGCGTTGCATGATCGCAGCTGCCCTCATTTTCGACGCGGTGCTGCTCTGGGGCGTCGTGGGTGCTCTGGTTGCGCTCGTCTTCGTGACCGTGGGTGTCGATCGGATCGATGCGGACGCGCGAGGTGCCTATGTCTTCCGCCTGCTGATCGTGCCGGGCGTGGTGTTGCTCTGGCCGCTCGTGCTCTGGCGATGGTGGATCCTCGAGACCGGCCGCGACGAGTGGCCGCTCCGCCATGCCCCGCCCCGCCGTTCGCATAATGTCGCTGCCTGGCTGCTGGCGATCGTCATCCCTGTCACCTTCATCGGCGCCCTGGCGCTGCGCCAGCAATGGCCGGCGGATGTCGCACCCGAGCGTCTCGCGCCGCCGGCGGAGGTGGGGCAGTGAGCGTCAAGTACACACCGGTTCAGTGGAACAGCAACAAGTGGCGCTACGACGCCATCATGCTGGCCGCGGTCACGGGCTTCCTCTGCATTTTCATCTACGTAACGCCCGGCCTGCTCAGCCACGAACGGCCGATCAGCCCGCAGATCCACAACGCCCGTGCTTTTGGCGCCTGCGCCTTTCTCATGCTCACCGTGATCTTGTGCATCGGCCCTCTGGCCCGTCTCGACCAGCGCTTCCTGCCGCTGCTCTACAATCGGCGGCATTTCGGCGTGATGACGGTCTTTGTGGCCCTGACCCATGCCGGCTACATCCTCGACTGGTACTTCGCCTTCTCGCCCTGGAACAAGTACGAGGGGCTGCTTTTTGCCAACACCAGCTACGGCCAGGTGCTCGGTTTCCCGTTCGAGGCGTTCGGCATCTTCGCGCTTGTCTGTCTCCTGGTGCTTTCGACGACGAGCCACGACTTCTGGCTGAAGTTCCTGACGCCGCGCCTCTGGAAGGGGCTCCACTACCTCATCTATCCGGCCTACGCCGCGGTGGTGGCCCATGTGAGCCTTGGCGTTCTGCAGGACTTCCAGAACCAGACCTTCGCCTGGATCGTCGGCCTTTCAGTCGCTTTGGTCATCGGCCTGCACCTGGCCGCAGCCCTACGCGAAAGCCGGGCCGGCGACGCAGCGGCCGAGGCAGGTGGCGGCGCTTGGGAGACAGTCTGCGCGACGGACGACATCGGCGAAGGGCTTGCCCGCGTCGCCATTCTCTCGACCGGTGAGCGGGTCGCAGTCTTCCGCCACCAGGACAAGCTCTCGGCGATCTCCAACGCCTGCGCGCACCAGAACGGCCCACTCGGCGAAGGCAAGATCATCGATTGCCTCGTCACCTGCCCGTGGCACGGGTTTCAGTACAACGTCACCGACGGGCGGTCGCCGGCACCTTTCACCGAGATGGTGCCGACTTATGCTCTGCGCATCCATGACGGCATGGTGCAGGTGAATCGAAGAGCCAACCCGCCCGGCACCTTCGTCGAGCCGGTACCGCTCTTGAGCGAGGGAGCCCACGGCACGCCATGAGCAAAGCGAAAGAAAAACCCTTCTTCGTTGGCTACCTCCCAGTCCCGGGCAAGCTGCGCAGCTTTCTGGTGGCGGTGAGCACCGTGCTCATCGTCGGCTTCTTCGCTGCCGGCTGGGTCGTCGGCGCCACGCAGGACGATCCGGGCCCCGGCGCCTTCCGCTTCGATTTCGGCCGCCAGACGGTGACCGGCATCCTGGCGCTGGAACCCTATCCCATCCTCCATGTCACCGAAGGCACCGAGGACGTCACGCCCGGCAGCGTGCTGATGCTGTCGGGCGGCGGCAAGCGCGGCGTCTTGGACCGCGCCGAGCCTCTCGCCGGCCAGCTGGTGACGGCTTCGGGCGTGCTCCTCGCGCGTGGCGATCTCGACATGCTGCAGGTGCGGGGCGGTGCGGACGGCTTGAGTGCTGCCGAGGGCGATGCCGCGCTGCCAGAGTCCGTGCCACTCGGTCGCTGGCGACTTGCCGGCGAAATCTGCGACGGCAAATGCCTGGCGGGCGCCATGCGGCCGGGAACCGGGCTGGCACACAAAGCCTGCGCTAATCTGTGCCTGAGCGGCGGCGTCCCACCGGTCTTCGTCTCCAGCCAGCCCGTCGAGGGCTCCGAGTTCCTGCTCATCGCCGGCCCGGATGGCGGTGCGCTGCCCCAGGAGCTATATGACTATGTCGGGCTGTACATCGGCGTGGAGGCCGATATCGAGCGGCGCGGCGACTTGCTGGTCATGGCGATCGACCCAACGACGATCGAGAAGCTTTGATGCTGCAGCGCATTGTTCTTCTGGCGATTGCGGCTGTTGTCGGCTTGCTGCTGCTCTATGTCTCGCGTTTTTGGCCCTTCGAGCTTTGGAGCCGCGATGGGCTCTTCGGCTGGTCGGCACTACCGCCCGGCGGCGACCTGCTGGCACGCTGGCTCGGCGGAACGCCTGCGGCACCCTTTGAGCTCGTCATCTGGGCCGTCGTGGCTTTCTCGAGCCTGACGTTCCTCCAGCGGCTCTTCGATCGTCTCGATCACTAGAATGTCACGGCCGCTCGAAAAGCAGCGGCAAAAAAACCGAAAAAATGGTGGAGCCGATCGGGATCGAACCGACGACCTCCTGCTTGCAAAGCAGGCGCTCTCCCAGTTGAGCTACGGCCCCGTTGCGCCGGTTGTATATGGGCAAGTGCCGGTGTCGGGCAAGCCCCGGCTGGGCCGGCAGTCTCTCAACCCGCGGTGAAGCAGGCCTCCAGTATCGCCCGCATCGCCCGGCCGCGATGGCTGATGGCCGCTTTCTCCTCGGCGGTGAGCTCGGCGAAGCTGCGGCTTTCGCCTTCCGGCACGAAGATCGGGTCGTAGCCGAAGCCGGCATTGCCCCGCGGTTGCTCGATCAGCGTGCCGTCGACGCGCCCTTCGACACAGACCGTCTCGCCATCCGGCCAGGCGAGGCAAATGACAGTGAGGAACGCCGCCCGCTTGTCGGCCGCGGCGAAGCTGCCGAAGCGCTGGGCGAGGCCGCCCGTCACGAGCTGCATGGCAGCTGCGTAGTCCTTCTCAGGGCCGGCCCAGCGCGCCGAGAGCACGCCCGGTGCGCCATCGAGGCCAGCGACCACGAGCCCGCTGTCATCGGCGAGTGCCGGCAGCCCGGACGCGGTCGCGGCGGCCAGCGCCTTGATCTGGGCATTGCCGGCGAAGTCCGGCGCCGGCTCCTCCGGCTCCTCGAGACCGAGCTCGGCCGCCGAGCGCACCGTCACGTCGCAGGGCGCCATGAGGGCCCGCAGCTCGTCCAGCTTCTTCGGGTTGTGCGACGCGAGAACGAGGGTCGAACCGGAAAAGCGCCTGGTCATCAGGCGCCGACGGCCTCGCGCTGCAGCCGCATCAGCTCGGCAATGCCGCCGGTGGCCAGGCTCATGAGGGCGGCGAACTCCTCAGCTGTCACCGGTCGCTCCTCGGCGGTGACCTGCACCTCGACGATGCCGCCGCGCCCGGCGAGGACGAAATTGGCATCGGCCTCGGCAGTGCTGTCCTCTGGATAATCCAGATCGAGCAAAGCCTCGCCGTCCTTCAGCCCGCAAGAGACGGCAGCGACTTCCTGCGTGAGCGGCAAGGCCGGCAGCAAGGCCTTCTCGACAAGGCCCTTAAGCGCTTGGTGCAGCGCCACGTAAGCGCCGGTGATGGCAGCCGTTCGGGTTCCGCCATCCGCCTGCAGGACATCGCAATCGACGACGATCTGGCGCTCGCCCATGGCCTCGAGATCGGTGACGGCCCGAAGGCTCCGGCCGATCAGCCGCTGGATCTCCATCGTCCGGCCGCTCTGCTTGCCGCGTGCCGCCTCGCGGCCTGTTCGGCTGTGGGTCGAGCGCGGCAGCATGCCGTACTCGGCCGTCACCCAGCCGCGCCCCTTGTTGCGCATGAAGGGTGGCACGCGCTCCTCGACGGTTGCACAGCAGAGCACGTGGGTATTGCCGAACTTGGCGAGGCACGAGCCCTCGGCATAGGGACTCCAACCCGGTTCCAGCACGATCTGGCGCAGCTCGTGCGCGGCTCTGCCGCTTGCCCGCATGACGTCTTCTCCTCGGTCCGGGTGAGCCGGGTGCGGGATGGTCCGACTGCCGGCGAGGCCGGTCGTTAGCCTATCCGCACCGCTCGGGCAAATCGGTGATGGCGTCGGCCGGCCAGCACGCTGCTGCCGTACCATCGTGCGTTGTTCCTGCGTTTTCAGCTGGATCGATGCTGGAACCATGCTGGAAACCTATGTGTCGAACAGACACAAACGTTCGCAATTACCGCGATCGATGATTTGCCGCGGTGATCGGTGCCCATAGTCGGCCTAGTTTGCAGGTTCGGGTTGCGTTTGTTGCGTGCATGCGGCGCTTGCCGCCGAGCCTACCTGCTGGCTAGAAGGATGGCGAAGATTCCCGTCTGATTTCGCATGAAGAACGCGGCCCAGCCAGCCGCCGCGAGGAGTTACCATGAGGTCCGTTAGGAAGGTCGTGTTTCCGGTCGCCGGTCTCGGCACCCGCATGCTTCCGGCCACCAAGGTGTTGCCCAAGGAAATGCTGCCGGTGGTCGACAAGCCGATCATCCAGTACGCGCTCGAGGAGGCGCAGGCCGCAGGCTGCGAGGAGTTCATCTTCGTCACCGGCCGCGGCAAGGCAATGATCGAGGATCATTTCGACCGCGCCGTCGAGCTGTTCCAGTCCCTGGACGCCAAGGGCAAGACCGAGCAGCTCGAGACGCTATCCGCCGAGGTGCCGCAGGCCGGCCGGGTGCTCTACACCCGCCAGCAGGAGGCCAAGGGCCTGGGCCATGCGGTCTGGTGTGCGCGTCAATTGATCGAGGACGAGCCGTTCGCCGTCGTGCTGGTCGATGATCTGATCCACAGCAAGGTGCCGTGCCTCAAGCAGATGATCGAGGCGCAGGCACGGACCGGCGGCAATGTCGTGGCGGTGATGGAGGTGGCGCACGAGCACACCGCACGCTACGGCATCGTCGACCCCGGCGCCGAGGACGGGCGTCTCATCGAGGTCAAAGGCCTGGTCGAGAAGCCGGATCCGGCGGCGGCACCCTCGCGCTACGCCGTCATCGGCCGCTACATTCTCGATTCCGATGTCTTCAAGCATCTCGGTCGCCACGAGGTGGGTGCCGGTGGAGAGATCCAGCTCACCGATGCGATGGAGAAGCTGATCGGCAGCCAGCCCTTCCACGGCTATCGCTTCGAGGGCGAGCGCTACGATTGCGGCGACAAGCTCGGCTATCTCGAAGCCATCGTTGCGACCGCGCTGGCCCGTGACGACCTGGGTGACGATTTTCGTGCGGTGCTCGACCGCTACCGTGGCTGACCCGCCAGCGGTCGTGCGTCAGCCGTCAGTGACAGACTTCCCAAGGATTTAACATGCGTATAGCGATGATCGGAACGGGCTATGTGGGCCTTGTTTCCGGTGCCTGCTTCGCCGAGTTCGGAGTCGACGTGGTGTGCGTCGACAAGGACCAGCAGAAGATCGAGATGCTCGAGCAGGGCAAGATCCCGATCTTCGAGCCCGGCCTCGATGCGCTGGTCGAGCGGCACAACAAGGCCGGCCGGTTGACTTTCACCACCGACATCAAGACGGCGGTGCGCGAGAGCGACGCCGTGTTCATCGCCGTCGGCACGCCGACCCGGCGCGGCGACGGCCATGCCGATCTGACCTATGTCTTCGCGGCTGCCGAGGAAATCGCCGAGGCGCTCGAGCGGCCGACGCTCGTGGTCACCAAGTCGACCGTGCCGGTCGGCACCGGCCGCCGGCTGCAGCGGCTGTTCAAGGCGAAGCGCCCGGATCTCGAGATCGACGTCGCATCGAACCCGGAGTTCTTGCGCGAAGGCTCGGCGATCGAGGATTTCCTGCGTCCCGACCGCGTCGTCTGCGGCGTCGAGAGTGAGCGCGCACGCGAGGTCCTGAGCCAAGCCTACCGGCCGCTGAACCTGATCGAGACGCCGATCATGTTCACCACGCTGGAGACGGCCGAGCTGGTCAAGTACGCGACCAACAGCTTTCTCGCCACCAAGATCACCTTCATCAACGAGATGGCCGATCTCTGCGAGCGGGTCGGCGCCGATGTGCAGCAGGTCGCCAAGGGCATGGGGCTCGACGGCCGGATCGGCCGCAAGTTCCTGCATGCGGGCCCCGGCTATGGCGGCTCCTGCTTCCCCAAGGACACGCTCGCTTTGTTGCGCAGCGGCGAGCAGTATGACAGCCCGCTGCGCATCGTCGAGGCGGTGGTGAATGTGAACGAGCATCGCAAGCGGCGGATGGTGCGCAAGATCGCCGATGCCATGGGTGGCCAAGTCGCCGGCAAGACGATCGGGATCCTGGGGGTCACCTTCAAGCCCAACACCGACGACATGCGTGACAGCCCGAGCCTGGTCATTCTGCCGGCGCTGCGGGCCGAGGGGGCTCGGGTGCGTGCCTTCGATCCGGAAGGCATGAAGGAGGCCGCCAAGCTGCTGCCCGAGATCGAGTGGTGCGAAGGTCCGTACGATCCAGCACTCGGTGCCGACGCGCTGGTCGTGCTGACCGAATGGAACGTGTTTCGCGGTCTCGATCTCGAGCGGTTGCGGACAGAGATGCGCACGCCGCTGTTGATCGACCTGCGCAACATTTTCGATCCGGAGCAGGTGGCGTTGGCCGGGTTCGCCTATACGGGCATCGGCCGCTCCACGACGCCGGCAGTGCTGCCGGCCTGAGCGAGGCGCGCCTGATCCATCCTGACTAGCGCTCGTCGGATGACGGGCTAGCCGGTCCATCCAACCGCCTCGGCCGTGAGTGCCGCCCAACCGTTCCGGCCGCAAGGGCCGCAAGGAGCACGCGCTTGACCACCGCCCACGTCCTCGATCCGACGATTCTGCGCGAGTACGATATTCGCGGCATCGTCGGCGAAAACCTCAGCTCGGCCGACGCCCGGGCGATCGGCCGTGCCTTTGGCACGATTGTCCGGCGGAGCGGCGGTCGGATCGTAGCACTGGGCCGCGACGGCCGGCTGAGCTCGCCGGAGCTGGCCGCAGCACTGGCGGACGGCTTGACGCAGAGCGGCGCCGATGTTCTGGATATCGGCCTCGGGCCGACGCCGATGCTCTATTTCGCCGTGCACGAGCTCGGCGCGGATGCCGGCGTGCAGCTGACCGGCTCCCACAACCCGCCCGACTACAACGGCTTCAAGATGATGCTCGGCAAGGGCTCGTTCTTCGGCGAGCGCATCCAGGAGCTCGGCCGGATCTCGGCCGCGGGCGACCTGGAGAGCGGCAGCGGCGAGCACAGCACGGTCGATCTCTTCGCCCGTTATGTCGACCGGCTCGCCGCCGACTATCACGGCAGCCGGCCGATCGACGTCGTCTGGGATGCCGGCAACGGTGTTGCCGGGCCCGCCATGACCGCGCTCGCCGACCGGTTGCCCGGGCGCCACGAGCTGCTCTTCGCCGAGGTCGACGGCACTTTTCCCAACCACCATCCGGACCCGACGGTGCCCGAGAACCTCGTCGATCTGATCCGCACGGTGAAGGAAGGCGGCTACGAGATTGGCATCGGCTTCGATGGCGACGCCGATCGGATCGGCGTGGTCGACGGCCAGGGGCGGATCGTCTGGGGCGACCAGATCCTGCAGATCCTGGCGACGGACCTGCTCGAGCGGCACCCAGGGTCCACGATCATCGCCGACGTCAAGGCGAGCGAGGCGCTCTTCGATCACGTCCGCGCGCATGGCGGCAAGGCTTTGATGTGGAAGACGGGGCATTCGCTGATCAAGGCCAAGATGGCCGAGACCGGCTCGCCGCTGGCCGGCGAGATGAGCGGCCACATCTTCTACAAGGACGGCTTCTACGGCCACGACGACGCGCTCTACGTCGCTGTCCGGCTGCTCGACATCCTGGCCCGCGGCGAGCGGACCCTGGCCGACCTCAAGGACGCGATGCCGGCTCTCTTCAACACGCCCGAGCTGCGCTTCGACTGCCGCGAGGACCAGAAATTTCCGGTGATCGAGACGGTCAAGGCGAAGCTCGAAGCGTCCGGGGCCGAGGTCGACACGACCGATGGCGTGCGGGTGCGCGAGGCGGATGGCTGGTGGTTGTTGCGAGCCTCGAATACCCAAGCGGTGCTGGTCGGTCGCGCCGAGGCCCTGTCGCCGGCTGGTCTCGAGGCCTGCAAGGCGTCGTTGGCAAGTGCGTTGGCCGACGCCGGACTGGTTGTCACAATCCCGGGTTGAGTCACGATTGCTTTCTTGCCAATAGGTTGATTTGTGATCATAAGAATCAACCTAGTGAAACCAGCATCGAAGCTTGCGGATGCCGTCACCCGGATTGCCCGAGGTCACGATTGCCGGGCCGAGGCAGCGGCTCGCAGCACTGGGCCAGGGGCTCGTCGATCTGCTCCTGCCGCCGCGCTGCTTGGCTTGTGGCGAACTGGTCGATGCGCAAGGTCGCCTTTGCGCCGAGTGCTGGGCGTCGATCGGCTTCATTCTCGGTCGCCAATGCCGTTGCTGCGGGGTGCCGTTGCCGAACGTCTCGGCCGAGGCGCCGATCTGTGGCTATTGCCTCGATCAGCCACCCGCTTTCGAGCGGGCTCGGGCGGCGCTTCGCTACGAGGGCGTGGCGCGGCGCCTGGTGCTGCGGTTCAAGCATGGTGATCGGACGGATGGCGCCTCGACCTTTGGCGGCTGGATGGCCCGGGCCGGCGCGTCGCTGATCGCCGACGCGGATGTTATTTTCCCGGTGCCGCTGCATCGCTGGCGGCTGGTGCGACGGAGCTACAACCAGTCGGCGCTGCTCGCCTTGGCGCTGGGCCGCCTCTCCGGCAGGCAGGTCCTGGTCGACGGTCTGGTCAAGCTCCGCTCGACGCAGGCGCAGCAGCAGCTCGGTGCTGCCGAGCGCCGCCTGAACGTGCGGCCGGAGGATTTCTCGCTGAGCAAGGCGGCGCGGCTCGTCGTGCCTGGACGGCGGGTGCTCTTGGTCGACGACGTGATGACCACCGGCAGCACGGCCAATGCCTGCACCCGCAGCCTGCTCGCCGGCGGCGCGCTGGCGGTCGACGTGGTGAGCCTCGCCAGGGTGGTGCGTGACCCCGATGCGCCTATATCTGCATGAGTCCTACGCGTCAGCCGCAGCGGAGCGTCATGCCGTTCATCGAGATCTACACCAAGCCGCTCTGTCCCTTTTGCATTCGCGCCAAGCGGCTGTTCAAGCAGAAGGGGTTCGAGGTCACCGAGATCGACATCTGGCTTTCCTCGAGCCGCAAGAAGGAGATGCTCGAGCGCTCGGATGGCCGCTGGACGGTGCCGCAGATCTTCATCGACGGTCGGGGCATCGGGGGCAGTGACGACCTCGTGGCGCTCGATCGTGCCGGCGGGCTCGATCCATTGTTGAATGCGGCGCCGAGCACTGCCCCAGCGAACGGCGAGACCTGATGATCCGCTACCAGCTCCGCTGCAGCCGCGGTCATGGGTTCGAAGGCTGGTTTCGCGGCAGCGATGCGTTTGCGGACGAGGTGCAGCGACTGGCCTGCCCGATCTGCGACGATCGGTCGATCGAGAAGGCGATCATGGCGCCGGCCGTCCTGCAACGCAGTCCAGCAGCCGAGCCTGCACCGACCGTCAGTGCGCCGCAAAGCGACGACAAGGCCGAGGGCGCGAAGGCCGAGCAGGTGTCGGGCGCTGGCTCGACGTCGGGCCCGGCTGGGGCGCCGAATCTGCCGGCACCAGTTGCCGCCGTGCCCACGCCGGCACCGGATCAGCAACAGCTCGCCCTGGCGCTCACGCTGATGCGCAAGGTCAAGGCGCACGTCGAGGCGAACTTCGAGAATGTCGGTCGCCGCTTCGCCGAGGAGGCGCGCAAGATCCACCTCGAGGAAAGCGAGCCACGTGGCATCTATGGCGAGGCCTCGCCCGAGGAGGTGCAGAGCCTCGAGGAGGACGGGATCGCCGTCGCACCCTTGCCCAGGCTACCGAAGCTCGACGGCTGAGCCAGCCGGCTCTCAGCGGCCCTCTCAGTCGCGAACGGCGCTCAACAGGTAGTTGACGCTGCAGTCGCGGCTGGTAGCGAAGTCGCGCTCCGCTGGCCGGTAGACGACTCCGGTGGTGTCGAGCACCCGAAAGCCGCGGCGGCGCAACAGCCGGGCGAGCGTGGCGGGGGGCACGAAGCGTCGCCAGTCATGGGTGCCTCGCGGCAGCCAGCCGAGCGCATATTCCGCGGCCAGTATGCCCAGCAGGAAGGACTTGGCGGTGCGATTGAGGGTCGACATGACCAGCAATCCGCCCGGGCGGGTGATATCGGCGAGCTCGGCGATGAACAGATCGGGGTCGCTGGTGTGCTCGATCACCTCCATCGCGAGCACGACATCAAAGCTCTCTGAAGCGGCCGCCAGCGTCTCGACGGTCGTTGCCCGGTAATCGATCGCGAGGTCGCCGGCGAGGGCGTGCGCCTGCGCTGCGCCGATCGAGCGCGGTGACGGGTCGATCCCGGTGACATCCGCGCCGAGCCTCGCCATGGGCTCGCTGAGCAGGCCGGCGCCGCAGCCGATATCAGCCAGTCGAACCGCCGCGAGCGGCCGCAAGGAGCGCCTGTCGCCGCTGCCGATGACATTGTGCGCCTGCTCGCGAATGTAGCCGATGCGCAGTGGGTTGAGCAGATGCAGTGGCCGCATCGGGCCTTTCGGGTCCCAGACCTGCTCCGCCATCGCCTCGAACTTGCCGACCTCGGCGCCGTCGACCAGGGCGCCGGTCGCCGTGGCCGTGAAGCCGGTGCTCACTTGCTTGCTCATTGTCCACCTGCTGGCTAGAAGATGGCGCATCCGGCGCGCGGCCCTTGGCATGGCGTGGCCATGGCGCGTGCCGTTTTCACCGCGCGGTTCGTCGCTTCACACTTGCGAGCACCATCATTGTCCATCGTCGTCCAGAAATATGGCGGCACGTCGGTCGCTGATCTAGAGCGCATACGCCATGTCGCCGAGCGCGTGGCGCGGCATGTCCGCGCTGGCGAGCGCGTTTGCGTCGTCCTGTCGGCCATGGCCGGCGAGACCAACAAGCTCGTCGGCTTCGTCGACGGGCTCGATGCACAGAGCTTTGATCCGGCCGAGTACGACGCGGTCGTGGCCTCGGGCGAGCAGGTGACCGTCGGCCTGTTGTCGATTGCCTTGCAGGCGATCGGCGTGCCGGCGCGGTCGTTCACCGGCTGGCAGGCAGGGGTCAAGACCGATGCCACGCATGGCAAGGCGCGGATCGTCGAGATCGATCCGGCGCCGGTGATGGCGGCGCTTGATGCCGGCCAGGTGGCCGTGGTCGCCGGCTTTCAGGGCCTGGCGCCGGCGGGCCGCATCGCGACGCTCGGGCGGGGTGGCTCGGACACCTCGGCCGTCGCCATGGCGGCAGCGCTCGCGGCCGAGCGCTGCGACATCTTCACCGATGTGGACGGCGTCTACACCAGCGATCCGCGGGTCGTGACCAAGGCGCACAAGCTCGACCGCATCACCTACGAGGAGATGCTCGAGCTGGCCTCGCTCGGCGCCAAGGTGCTGCAAACCCGCTCCGTGGCGCTCGCCATGGCGCAGCGGGTGCGCGTTCAAGTATTGTCGAGCTTCAAGGATGAGCCGGGAACGCTCGTCGTCGATGAGGATGAGATCGTGGAGCAACAGATCGTGAGCGGCATCACCTACAGCCGTGACGAGGCCCGCCTTACCGTGACCGGCGTGCGCGACCGGCCGGGCGTCGCCGCCGCAACGTTCGGCCCCTTGGCAGCGGCCGACATCAATGTCGACATGATCGTCCAGTCGGTCAGCCGGGACGGCCAGCATGCCAACATGACCTTCACCGTGGCGCGCAACGACCTCCCCCGTGCCCAGGCGGTGCTCGAGGAGCACAAGTCGGAGATCGACTTCGAGGAGATCCTCGCCGACCAGGATGTTAGCAAGGTGTCCGTGATCGGCGTCGGCATGCGCAGCCATGCCGGCATCGCCCACACCATGTTCCAGAGCCTCGCCGACAAGGGCATCAATATCCAGGCGATCTCGACCTCCGAGATCAAGGTCAGCGTGCTGATCGCCGAGGCCTATACCGAGCTGGCGCTGCGCACGCTGCATACCGCCTACGACCTGGATCGGAGCTGAGCGCCGTGTCGACCCTGCCGCCACATCCGCGCCTCGCCGAGCTCTGGCGTGCCGGCGTCGAGCTGCTCGGCACCGAGACCGCGATCATGGGTGGCGCCATGACCTGGGTCTCCGAGCGCCACTTGGTGGCCGCCATCGCCGAGGCTGGTGGTTTTGGCGTTATCGCCTGTGGCTCGATGACGCCGGAGCTGCTGGCCGCAGAGATCGAGGCCACGCGCGCGCTCACCGACCGCCCCTTTGGTGTCAACCTCATCGTCATGCACCCGGCACTCGACCAGCTGGTCGATGTCTGCCTCGATCATGGTGTCGGTCATGTCGTGCTCGCCGGCGGTCTGCCGCCGCGGAACGCCATCGCCAAGATCAAGGGCGGCGGGCGCAAGCTGCTCTGCTTCGCGCCGACGCTGGCACTGGCCAAGCGCCTCGTCCGCTCTGGTGCCGACGGGTTGATCATCGAGGGTATGGAGGCGGGCGGCCATATCGGCGCCATCTCGACGGCCGTTCTCGGCCAGGAGATCCTGCCCTTCATCGATGACGTGCCGGTCTTCGTCGCCGGCGGCATCGGCCACGGCGAGGGCATTGCCGCGTTCTTGCGGATGGGCGCTGGCGGCGTGCAGATGGGAACGCGCTTCGTCTGCGCCAGCGAGTCGATCGCGCACCCGCGCTTCAAGGAGGCGTTCATCCGCGCCTCGGCCAGGGATGCTCAGCCATCGATGCAGGTCGATCCGGCCTTCAATGTCATCCCGGTGCGGGCGCTTGCCAATAACGGCACGCGCCGCTTCACCGAGACCCAGGTCGACGTGATCGGCCGCTTTCGCAACGGCGAGTTGAGCCAGGAGGAGGCATCGCTCGCGATCGAGCATTTCTGGGCGGGCGCTCTGCGGCGCGCGGTGATCGACGGCGACGTCGATGAAGGCTCCTTGATGGCTGGCCAATCGGTGGGCTTCGTCAAGGCCGTGCAACCGGTGGCCGAGATTATTGCTCTGCTGATCGAGCAGGCCGAGGCGGCGTTGACCCGGACACCTGGCCGGCCGCCAGCGTCAGTCGGCGGCTAGCCATGCCGGCCTCGCGACGGGGCGACGAGAAGGCGGCGGAGCGGCGCAGCGCCGAGCGCACGGGCGCGCGCCGGCTGCTTCGGCGGATGGTCGAGGTCGTGGCCCTGCCGGTCGAGCGGCAGGCACGGCTCGACCGCATCGTCCAGTTGATCGCGGCCAATCTGGTGGCCGAGGTCTGCTCGATCTACGCGCTGCGGGCCGGTGACCAGCTCGAGCTCTTCGCCACCGAAGGTCTGGCGTCGGAATCGGTGCATCGCACGCGCATGGCCATAGGCCAGGGTCTGGTCGGCACGATCGCCGCCTCGGGTAGCATCATCAACACCGACGATGCCCAGGCGCACCCCAATTTCGCCTATTTTCCGGAGACGGGCGAGGATCTCTACCACTCGTTCCTCGGTGTGCCGCTGTTGCGCGGCGGGCGGGTCATGGGTGTCCTGGTCGTCCAGAACACGGCGAAGAAACGCTACGGCGATGACGAGGTCGAAGCGCTGCAGATCATCGCTTCGGTCCTCGCCGAGATGCTGGCGGGCGGCAATCTCGTCGATCGTGAGCGCTACACCGACTTCTCCGGGCTCAAGCGCGAGCAGCGGCGGCTCGAAGGGCTGCGGCTGGTCGAGGGGGTCGCCGTCGGCCGAGCGTGGCTGCACACGGCGCGCATCGAGATCGTGCGGCTCCTCGCCGACGATCCGGCGCACGAGGCTGAGCGGCTGGAGGCTGCGATCGAGGGCTTGCGGGCGTCGCTCGACAGCATGCTCGATCGCGCCGACCTCGGCGCCGGTGAGCATCTCGATGTG
The DNA here is from genome assembly GCA_942491185.1 of uncultured Alphaproteobacteria bacterium. GTDB lineage: Bacteria > Pseudomonadota > Alphaproteobacteria > Geminicoccales > Geminicoccaceae > SLRI01. The sequence continues at coordinate 163,291 of CALOAB010000027.1, forward strand.
CTCGAGACGTACCGGATGTTCGCGCATGACGGTGGCTGGCGGCGGCGGATGCGCGAGGCCATCGATACCGGGCTCTCCGCCGAGGCAGCGGTCAAGCGGGTGCAGGAGGAGGCGCGGGTCAGGATCGGCCACGCCAACGACCCCTATCTCCGCGAGCGGCTGCTCGATCTCGAGGATCTGGCCGAGCGTCTGCTGCGCCTGCTCGCCGGGCGCGACAGCCAAAGCGAGGCCAAGGTGATGCCGGCGGGCTCGATCCTCGTCGCCCGCAATCTCTCCGCTGCCGATCTGATCGACTACGACCACACCAAGATCCGCGGCATCGTGCTGGAGGAGGGTTCGTCGACGGCGCATGCGACGATCGTCGCCCGCGCCTTCGACCTGCCGATGCTGGGCCGCGTCGATCGCGCCATGGCGCAGATCGAGGGTGGCGACATGCTGGCGTTGGATGCCGAGCATGGCCAGGTCCTGATCCGACCGAGCGACGACATCATCGATGGCTTCGTGGCGGCGACCCAGGCGCGGCAGGAAACCCGCCGGGTCTTCGATAGCCTCAAGGACCAGCCGGCCGTCACCAAGGATGGCATGACGCTCGAGTTGTCGATCAATGCGGGGTTTCTGGTCGACCTCAACGAGCTGGACGCCACCGGTGCCGCCGGAGTCGGCCTCTATCGCACCGAGCTCGCTTTCATGTCGCGGCCGGACTTTCGCGCTCCGGATGTCCAGGCCGGCTACTACGCCGCGGTGCTCGATCGGGCGGGCAGCAAGCCGGTGTGCTTTCGCACGCTCGATATCGGCAGCGACAAGCAGCTGCCCTACTGGCGCATGCCGGCCGAGGAGAACCCGGCCATGGGCTGGCGCGCGTTGCGCCTCACCCTCGATCGTCCGGCCATTCTGCGCCATCAGCTGCGGGCGCTCCTCAAGGCAGCCGCGGGCCGGCCGCTCTTGCGGGTGATGTTTCCGATGGTCGCCGAGGTCGCCGAGTTCCGGGCCGCCAAGCGCCTCTTGGACCTCGAGCGTCGGCGCGCCATCGAGGCTGGCCAAGCCTTGCCCGAGCGCATCGAGATCGGGGCGATGATGGAGGTGCCGTCGCTCTACTGGCAGCTGCCGACGCTCTTGCAGGAGATCGACTTCCTTTCTGTCGGCTCCAATGATCTCCTGCAGTTCCTCTTCGCCTGCGATCGAGGCTCGCCGACCCTGGGCGATCGCTACGACGTGCTGTCGCCGCCGGCGCTGTCGTTCATCCGCAGCTTGGTCGAGGCCTGTCGCCCGGCGGGCGTGGCACTCTCGGTTTGCGGCGAGATGGCCAGCCGGCCGATCGAGGCCATGGCGCTCGCTGGGCTCGGTGTCCGTCGGCTGTCCCTGTCGCCGGCCCAGATTGGGCCCGTAAAAGCGATGCTGCGCTCTCTTGATGCCGGCGCCCTGGCCGCTTACCTCAATCGAGTGGTCGACTCGCCCAACCACAGCCTCCGGCGTCATCTGCTTGCCTATGCCCAAGATCACGGTATCACATTGCCGAACACCACGTTCCGGGCGCGCTAATTCGACCTGTGATCCGCACCCGGGTGGCGCAACCGTCGATAGACGTTTGGCCAGGACTGACGTCTTTGCTATGCAATGGCCAGCCTCGTGATCCGAGCTGCCGGCTCGGTCCGAGAGCAGCGACGAGCGCGTCGCCTTTCGATCCATCGATTTCTTGCTTTGGGGCGATAGACCGACCGTGTCACGCCGATCGAACAACCGAGACCCCGCTATCGATGCCATCGCCGAGCACCTGGTCGATGTCGGCCGGCATCTCCGCGAAGCCCGGCAGCAGCGCGGCGAGGATCTCTACGATGTCGCCGACTATCTGCGCATCAAGCCATCCTATCTGTTTGCGCTGGAGGAGGGCGATCTCCGCTCGATGCCCGGGCAGACCTATGCCATGGGCTTCCTGCGGACTTATGCCGACCATCTGGGCTTCGATGGTGCCGAGGTGGTGCGCGGGCTCAGGGCGACCGCCAGTGAAGAGCCGGTCGAGAGCCTGCAGATACGCCAGCCCGTGCCTGAGAACCGCTTGCCGAGCCTCGGGATCGTGCTGCTGGCGCTGTTGCTTGCCGGCTTTGCCTATGGCGGCTGGTATGCGGCGCAATCCGGCGGTGAGCTGGTGTCGCAACTGCGGGCTCTGCCGGGCAATATCGGCCAGTCTGCCGCGCGGATGTTCGAGGAGGAGGACGCCCCGGCGGTTGCCGAGAGCACCGCAGGCGAGCGGGTCGCTGACGTCAATGATACAGCCGTCGCTTCAGCGCCGGCCGCTGAGGCTGATTCGAGCACGCTGTCGCCCGCAGCACTGCAGGCGCTGGCGCTGAGGGCAGACCCAATCGCTCCTGGCCGTGGCAGCGGCGCGCAGGGCGACACAGAGCCGCGCATTATCGGGCAAGGCGGCTCATTGCAGGCTGGCGAACTGCCGGCCGTCACGGTGAGCCCTCTGACCCCGGGCCGGACAACCGACATCACCAGTGCGATTGCCGCCACCGCATCGACGGATCCAGCTGCTGCTGACGCGGTTGGGTCGGAGAGTGCCGGCGCCGCCGCGACCAACGATTCGGCAGCGCCGGGCGACGAGGTCGAGACGCTGGCCTCGCTCGTCCTCGATGCCGAGGCGGAGCGCGACGCCGCTTTGCGGCGGCTCGAGGCGGAGCGGCCTGAAGGCGGCACGGTCGGCGACCTGCTCGCCGGCCTCGAGGTGCAGGCTGATCCGACCGCCTCAGCGGCCGCAGCGGCGCCGATCAGCAACGACTCCGGCCGGGTGGTGCTGGTCGCCCGCGAAGCAAGCTGGATTCAGGTGCAGAGCCCGTCGCGCGACTTCATTCGCTCGCTGACGCTCGAGGCTGGCGAGCGGTTCGAGATCCCTGATCGTACGGACCTCGCCCTTTGGACCGGCAATGCCGGTGGGCTGGAGGTCTGGGTCGATGGCGCGAGCGTGGGTGTCTTGGGGCAGGACGGCGCCGTGCTGCGCGACGTATCGCTGGCGCCCCAGGCGCTGCTCGAGCAGCGCTGAGCGGCGGACGGCATAGATGGTCGCCCTGGCAGAGCCTCGTCGCCACCGCACCACGCCCGTTCAGGTCGGTGAGATGACTATTGGCGGTGGTGCGCCGGTGGTCGTCCAATCGATGACCAACACGGACACCGCCGATCTCGAGAGCACCTGTCGCCAGGTGATCGAGCTGGCGCAAGCTGGCTCCGAGATCGTTCGCGTCACGGTCAATGACGAGGGCGCGGCCAAAGCGGTCCCACTCCTGCGCGAGCGGCTAGACCTGTTGGGGCACTCGGTGCCCTTGGTCGGCGACTTCCACTACAACGGCCACCGGCTGCTCGCTGCCGTGCCGGAGCTGGGCTCGAGCCTAGCCAAGCTGCGGATCAATCCCGGCAATGTCGGTTTCGGCGACAAGCGCGACCGGCAGTTCGAAGCCATGATCGAGGCCGCCCTGGCGCATGACCGCCCGGTGCGGATCGGCGTCAATTGGGGCTCGCTCGACCAGGCGCTGGCCGCCAAGCTGATGGACGAGAACGCCCGCAAGCCGAAGCCCGAGAGCGCTGATTTCGTCCTGCGCGAGGCGTTGGTGCGCTCGGCCCTGGAGAGTGCTGCGCACGCCGAGCGCATGGGTCTCGGTGCCGAGCGGATCATCATCTCGGCCAAGGTCAGCCGGGTCCCCGATCTGATTGCCGTCTATCGCGAGCTGGCGCGACGCAGCAGCTACGCGCTGCATCTGGGCCTCACCGAGGCCGGCATGGGCACCAAGGGCGTGGCCGCGAGCGCTGCGGCCCTTTCCGTGCTGCTCATGGACGGCATCGGCGACACCATTCGCTGCTCCTTGACGCCCAAGCCGGGCGAGACGCGGACCACCGAGGTCAAGGTCTGCCAGGAGATCCTGCAGTCCTTGGGGCTCCGCACATTTGCGCCCGAGGTTGCTGCCTGCCCGGGTTGCGGGCGGACGACGAGCACCTTCTTCCAAGAGCTGGCCCAGCAGATCGAAGGCTACCTGGCCCAGCAGATGCCGGTCTGGAAGCTCCGCTACCAGGGTGTCGAGACGCTCAAGGTCGCGGTCATGGGCTGCATCGTCAACGGCCCAGGCGAGAGCAAGCATGCCGATATCGGCATCAGCCTGCCGGGCACCGGCGAGAGCCCTGTCGCACCGGTCTTCATCGACGGCGAGAAGGCCATGACGCTGCGCGGCGATGGCATCGCCCAGGAATTCCAGGGCCTGGTCGAGCGCTATGTCGAGAAGCGTTTCGGCGACCAGCCTGCTGCATGAGAGCAAGGCGGGGGAAATGATTTCCCCCGTGCCCCCTCGGGATTTTGCGCCGGTGCTTGTCACAAGCGACGCCACCAAGTACCCGAGGGGCACGGGGAGGATCATCCTCCCCGCATTTCTTCTGACCTTCGGAGACTCCGGCTGATGGCCACGATCCGGCCGGTGCGCGGCACGCACGACCTCTTTGGCGAGACCATCCGCCGCCACCGCCAGGTGATCGACACCGGCCGGGCGACAGCAGCCCTCTACGGCTACGAGGAGATCGCCACACCGATCTTCGAGTTCACGGAGGTGTTCAAGCGCAGCCTCGGCGACACCTCTGATGTGGTCACCAAGGAGATGTACACCTTCGAGGACCGGGGCGGCGAGAGCCTGACGCTTAGGCCCGAGAACACGGCGAGCGTCGCCCGCGCCATCATCTCCAACGGGTTGCTCCAATCACCGCCGCTGAAGCTCTTCTATGCCGGGCCGATGTTCCGCTACGAGCGCCCGCAGAAGGGCCGGCTCCGGCAGTTCCACCAGATCGGTGTCGAGCTGATCGGAGCACCACAACCTCTGGGCGACGTCGAGGTGATCGCGATCGGCGCGCATATCCTGGATCAGTTGGGCGTCGCCGATCTGGTGACGCTCGAGCTCAACACGCTGGGCGACCCCGAGAGCCGCCAGACCTACCGCCAGCAGCTGGTGAGCTATCTCGAGGCTTTTCGCGACCGCCTGTCCGAAGACAGCCGGCTCCGGCTCGAGCGCAACCCGATGCGCATCCTCGACAGCAAGAACGAGGAAGATCGGCGGATCGTGGCGGAAGCGCCGAAGCTCGACGACTCGCTCAACCAGGTGAGCCGCGACTTCTTTGCGGAGGTGAGAGCGAGACTCGACGAGCTGGGAATCGCCTATCGTCTCAATCCGCATCTGGTGCGGGGCCTCGACTACTACACGCATACGGCCTTCGAGTTCACGACGACGGCGCTGGGTGCGCAGGGCGCGGTGATTGCCGGTGGCCGCTACGACGGTCTGGTCGAGGAGATCGGCGGGCCGTCGACGCCGGGCGTGGGCTGGGCGGCTGGGGTCGAGCGGCTAGCGCTGCTCGCAACCAAGGAGCCAGAATCGGCGCGGCCCGTGGCCATCGTGCCGATCGGCCCCGCCGCCGAAGCCGAGGCCCGCCGGCTGGCGGCTGAGCTGCGGCATGGCGGCATTGCCGTCGAGCTGGCCTTCAGCGGCAAGCCCGGCCAGCGCATGAAGCGCGCCGATCGGGCGAATGCCCGCTTCGCCCTGTCACTGGGCGACGCCGAGCTCGAGAGCGGCATGCTCAAGCTTCGCGACCTCGACAGCGGCACCGAGACGACGGTCGAGCGGCAGCGGATCGCAGCCCACCTCGCCGAAGCCGAATGATGACAGTTCGATGACAAGTCTTTGACGGCTGGCGGGGCCGAGCTCTAACATCGGCGGTTCTTCCCTCTCCAGCTGTTGGACGCTTGCCGCTTGAATGCCACCGGGATCTTAGTGGAGCTGCTGGGCGGCATCGCGCTCCTGCTTTGGGGCGTCCGTATGGTGCGCACCGGGGTGTCTCGGGCGTTGGGCGCATCCTTGCGCAACGTGCTGCGTGTCGCCGCCGGCAATCGTTTTCGGGCATTTGGCGCCGGGCTCTTGATCACCGTGCCGCTGCAGAGCAGCACGGCCACGGCGATCATCACCGGTGCCTTCGCTGATCGGCGGCTGATCGGGCTCGCCGCTGCGCTGGCAGTGATGCTGGGTGCGGATGTCGGCACGGCCGTCGCCGCCCAGTTGCTCGCGATCGACCTGCATTGGCTGTCACCGCTCCTGATCATTGTGGGCTTTGCCCTGTTCGTTGTCGGTCGGGTCGCCAAGCACAAGCAGATCGGCCGGGCGTTGATCGGTGTCGGGCTCATCATGCTGGCCCTTCGCCTGGTCGTCGCTGCATCGGAGCCACTTCGCCAGTCCCCGGCGCTCGCCGCCGTGCTCGGGGCGCTCGAGAACGACATCATCTTCACCGCGATGCTGGCAGCCGTGCTGACCTGGCTCTCGCATTCGTCGATTGCCATCATCCTCACCGTGGCCGGCCTCGTCGATGCTGGCGTCATCCCGCTGGCCATGGCGATTCCCTTCGTGCTGGGCGCCAATGCCGGTGCTGCGATCGCTCCTTGGGCCGCAACCTCGACGAACAGCCCGGCCGGTCGTCGCCCCGCCTTGGGCAATCTGCTGATGCGCGGCGGCGTTGCCCTTGCAGCGCTGGCGGCTTTGCCATGGCTGGCGCCGGTCCTCCTGGGCACGCTCGGCTCAGGCAGTGCGTTGGTGTTGAACGTCCACCTGGCCTTCAACCTGGCGATGGCGGCCCTGATGCTGCCTTTGGTTGGGCCTGCTGCAACGCTGATTGAGTGGCTTATGCCCGACCGCCCAACGGCCGTGGACGATCTTATGGCGCCCCGTCACCTCGACGCAGGCGCACTCGGTATGCCGTCTGTGGCGCTCGCCAGTGCTGCCCGCGAGGCGCTGCGTCTCGGTGATGTGGTGGAAACCATGCTGGAGCGCTCGATCGATGCGTTCAAGGCGGGTGATGCGACACTGGTGAAGGAGATCGAGGCGTCGGACGACACGGTCGACACGCTGCACGAGGCGATCAAGCTCTACCTCACGCGGCTGAGCCAGGAGGAGCTCGATCCCGAGGAAAGCCATCGCTGCATCGAGATCCTGACCTTCACCACCAATCTCGAGCATATCGGCGACATCATCGACCGCAACCTGATGGAGCTTGCGGCCAAGAAGATCAAAGGCAGCTTGCGCTTCTCGGCGGCAGGTCTCGCCGAGATCGAGGGCCTGCACGCCAAGACCGTCGAGAGCCTGCGCCTGGCGCTCACCGTCTTCATGCAGGGCGACATCGCCCAGGCCCGCAAGCTGATCGGCGGCAAGACGGCGATCCGCGCCATGGAGGCGGACGCGATGGAGAATCATCTGGAGCGCGTCGCCCGCCGGCTGCCGGAGAGCCTCGCCACCTCCAGCCTGCATCTCGACGTCGTCCGCGATTTGAAGCGCATCCACTCGCACATCGCGGCCGTGGCTTATCCGATCCTCGAGCGTGCGGGCGAGCTTCGGAGCAGCCGATTGCGGACGGCGCCGGCGGCGCCCGACCGCCTCACCGCAGCGCCGACGGCGGTCGAGCCCGAGGCGCATCATTGACGTCGGCCGAATATTGCCGACAACCGTGGCAGCTTTTCTCCATGGTGACTGTGCAGCTCGATGAGCACGACAAGAGACGCCTACGGCCTCGACGCCAAGCTCGACGCGATCCTCGCCCGGCGCGACGAGTTGGCGGCATTGATGGCCGAGGGCAGCGGCGACTATGCCGGGCTCGGCCGCGAGTTCGCTGAGCTCGAGCCGATCGTCCGCGGCATCGAGCGCTTCCGGGCGCTGGAGGCCGAGATCGGCGGCCTCGACGAGCTGTTGGCCGACGCCGACACCGATGCCGAGATGCGCGGCATGGCCCGCGAGGAGCGCGCCGCGCTCGAGTCCCAGCTCCCGGTCCTGGCGCGTGAGCTGCAGCTTCTGCTGCTGCCCAAGGACGCGGCCGACGAGGGCAGCGCCATTCTCGAGATCAGGGCCGGCACCGGCGGCGACGAGGCGGCGCTTTTTGCCGGCGACCTTTGGCGGATGTACGAGCGCTACGCGCACACCGAGCGCTGGCGCACCGAGATCTTGTCCTTGAGCGAGACCGAGATCGGCGGGGTCAAGGAGCTGGTGGCGGAGGTGCAGGGCAAGGGCGTCTTCGCCAAGCTCAAGTTCGAGGCAGGCGTGCATCGGGTGCAGCGCGTGCCGGTCACCGAGACCGGCGGGCGCATCCACACCTCGGCCGCCACGGTAGCCGTGCTGCCCGAGGCCGAGAATGTCGATTTCGAGCTCGACGAGGGTGAGCTTCGGGTTGACGTCTACCGCGCCTCGGGTGCCGGCGGTCAGCACGTCAACCGGACCGAGAGTGCCGTGCGCATCACCCATCTGCCGACCGGCATCGCGGTCGCCATACAGGACGAGAAATCGCAGCACAAGAACCGGGCCAAGGCGATGAAGATCCTCAAGGCCCGATTGTTCGAGATGGAGCGCGCCCGCGCCGCAGCCGAGCGCTCCGCCGAGCGCAAGGGCCAGGTGGGCTCCGGCGACCGCTCGGAGCGGATACGGACCTACAATTTTCCGCAAGGCCGGGTCACCGACCATCGGATCAACCTCACGCTCTACAAGCTCGACCAGGTGCTGGCGGGCGAGGCGTTGGGCGAGGTCGTCGATGCGCTCAACGCCGAGGATCAGGCGGCGCGCCTTGCCGAGATCGACTGAGAGCCTGACCCTGGGCCAGCTGGTTGACGCCGTAGCCGCACTTCTCCGTGCCGGCGGCATCGAGGAGCCGAGGCGCGAGGCCCGCATCATTGTCGCCGAGGCCACGGGCTTCGATCAAACCCGCCAGCTCTCGGCCCGCGACCACGTGGTCGAGGCTGGCCCCGCCCTTGCCTTGGCCCGGCGGCGGGCGGCGCGGGAGCCGATGGCCTACCTGCTCGGCCGGCGCGGGTTCTGGGGCCACGAGTTCGCCGTTGGGCCGGGCGTCCTGGTGCCGCGGCCCGAGACCGAGACGCTGATCGAGGCAGCGCTCGAGGCGCTGCCGGATCGAACGCTGCCGCTGGACATTCTCGATCTCGGCACTGGCACCGGCTGCCTGCTGCTCACGCTCTTGAGCCTCTACCCCAATGCCATCGGTGTCGGCATCGATCGCTCGCCCGCAGCACTTGCATACGCTGCGACCAATCGGGCCGCATTGGGGCTGGCGGCCAGGGCAGGGCTCGTCTGCGGCAGCTGGCTGGAGCCGCTCAGCGGCCGCTTCGACCTCATCGTCGCCAACCCGCCCTACATCGCACCGGATGAGCTGCGCGATGCCGAGACACGCCATGAGCCGGAGCTCGCACTGCTTGCTGGTGTCGATGGCCTCGACGCCTATCGTGCCATCGCTGCACCCGCTTTCGCCGCCTGTCGTTCCGGGGCTGTGCTCATCATGGAAATCGGTGCCACCCAGGCGGCGGCGGTGACGGAGGTCCTGAACGACGCCGGCTTTGGCGAGATCAGCTGCCGCGAGGATCTCGCCGGCCGGCCGCGAGCCATCGTTGCGCACGGGAGAAGCGCGCGCTGACGGATCGCCGAAGCCGCATGGCTGCGGGTATTCATCGTGCAGCTGTTGCAGTGCAATCTGCGCCCTTTCGCAAGGCCACCATGAGGTTTATGCATCCGTCGACGAATTCAGGAGCCGAGATGCGAAAACTCACCGCCGTATTGCTGGCGTTTCTTGCCGTTAGCGTCGCCGCTTGTGACGACGCCGAGCAGACTTCCGGTGGCGCTCCGGGTGACGGGCCAGCGCCGGCTGTCGGGGTGGCGCCAGTCACCATGCGCGAGGTGACGCCTGCGCTGGAGTTCGTCGCCCGGGTCGAGGCCATGGACTCGGTCGAGCTGGAGGCCCGGGTGACCGGGTTCCTGGTCGAGCGGGCCTTCGCCGAAGGTGCGATGGTCGAGGGTGGACAGTTGATGTTCCGGATCGAGCCCGAGCCTTACGAGGTGGCGGTCGCGGCGCGCACCGCCGATGTCGAGCGAATGGAGGCGACGCTGCTCAATGCGTCGCAGCAGCGTGCGCGGATGGAAGAGCTGGTGCGACGCGAGGCCCAACCTCAGGCCAACCTCGATACCGCTATTGCTGCCGAGGACGAGGCGCGGGCAGCCCGGGACTCTGCCCTGGCGGCGCTTCGTCAGGCAGAGATCGACCTCAGCTACACCGAGATTTCAGCACCATTTGACGGCCAGTTCGGCCGCGCGACGTTCGCCGAGGGCGCTGTGGTCGGCCCGAATAGCGGCACGCTCGGGCGGTTGGTCCGACTCGACCCGATCTTCGTCGCGATCCCTGTGACCGACCGCCAGATGCTCGAGGTCCGTCGCGCACAAAGCGACGAAGACGACTTCCAGCCTTTCCTGCGCCTTTCCGATGGCTCGATCCTGGAGACGCCTGGCGAGTGGGCGTTCTTCGATCCCGAGGTCAGTCAAACGACCAGCACGATTACGGTGCGTGCGGTCTTCGAGAACCCGACCGGGCTGCTCCTGCCGGGTCAGTTCGTGACGGTGCTGGTCCGCTCGCAGGAGCCATCACAGGCCCTGGTAATACCGCAAATTGCGGTGCAGCGGGATCAATCTGGTGAGTTCGTCCTGGTCGTCGACCAGGAGAGCCGGGTGCAGGAGGCGCGCGTGTCGCTCGGCGAGCGCATCGAAACCGATTGGGTGGTCGAAGGCGGCCTGGAGGAAGGCCAGAACGTGATCGTGGAAGGGTTGCAGAAGGTTCGACCGGGCGTGCTGGTCGACGCGACCGGCACCAGTCGCGACGAAGGCTGACCGCCATGTTCTCCGCATTCTTCATCAGCCGAACGCGCTTTGCCATGGTGATCTCGGCGATCGTCGTGATCGCCGGGCTGATCGCCATCCAGGCGCTGCCAGTGGCGCAGTTTCCCGACATCGTGCCGCCGCAGGTGCGAGTCGACGCCAGCTATCCCGGAGCCAGCGCCGAGATCGTCGCGGAGACGGTGGCCGCACCCATCGAGGCCGAGGTCAACGGCGTCGACGACATGCTCTACATGACGTCGACGAGCACGAATAATGGCGGCTACCAGCTCGATATCACCTTCGCGGTCGGCACCGACCCGGACATCGCGTCGGTCAATGTGCAGAACCGCGTAGCACTGGCGACATCCTCGCTGCCGGCCGAGGTCACGCAGCAGGGCGTCTCGACGAAGAAGCAGTCGACCAGCATGCTGCTGACCGTCAATTTGTTGTCGCCCAATGACACGTTCGATCGCTTGTTCCTCTCGAACTACATGGAGATCAACCTCCGCGATCCGCTGGTCCGCCTGCCCGGGGTCGGCGACGCCAGCCAGTTCGGCCTGCTCGACTACTCCATGCGGGTTTGGCTCGATCCACAGACGATGACCGCGCTTGCGGTCAGCGAAGGTGAGGTGGCAGCTGCGATTCGCCGGCAGAACCTGCAGGCGGCGGCGGGCCGGATCGGTGCACCGCCAGGCAACGAGGGCACTGCTTTCACCTACACGCTGCAGGCGCAAGGTCGCCTCACGTCGGTTGCCGAATTCGAGAATATCCTCGTGCGCACCAATACCGATGGCTCTGTCGTCAGGCTCGGCGACATTGCCCGGATCGAGCTTGGCGCACAAAACTACGACGCCTCGGCCTTCGTCAATGGCTCGCCCACGGCAATGATGGGCGTGTACTTGTCGCCGGGAGCCAACGCTCTCGCTACGGCGGACCAAGTCTACGCGACCCTCGATAGCATAGCCGAGCGCTTCCCCGACGATTTGGAGTATTCGATCGTCTACGACACGACGGACTTCGTGCGGGTCAGCATGCAAGAGGTCGTGATTACCTTGGCGCAGGCCTTGGCCCTGGTCATCGCCGTCACTTATGCTTTCCTTGGCGATTGGCGGACGACGCTGATCCCGACCATTGCCATCCCGGTCTCGTTGATCGGCACCTTTGCAATCCTGCTTGCCGCCGGAATGTCGATCAACACGATCTCCATGTTCGGCCTCATCCTGGCGATTGGCATCGTCGTGGACGACGCGATCGTCGTCGTGGAGAACACGCAACGGCTGATCGATGACGAGAAGCTCTCGCCGCCCGATGCGGCGCGCAAGGCGATGGAGGAGGTCTCGGGACCGGTCATCGCCACGACGCTCGTCTTGCTCGCCGTGTTCGTGCCGACGGCCTTCCTGCCCGGCATCACAGGCCAGCTCTATTTGCAGTTCGCGGTGACGATCTCGATCTCGGTCATTCTGTCGTCCCTGGTCGCCCTGACACTCAGCCCGGCGCTCTGCGGCCTGCTGCTGCGGCCGTCGCGGGAGCCGCGGGGCCCTCTGCGCTGGTTCTTCAACTTTCTCGACGTCACCCGCGGCGGTTACGGACGAGCGGTCTCTGCGCTTTGTCGCCGGGCCTTCCTCGCCGTGCTCGTGGTCATCGTGGCATTCGTCGGCACCGGTTGGCTGTTTCGCGCCGTGCCCAGCGGCTTCCTGCCTTACGAGGACAACGGCTACTTCTTTGTCGACGTGGCGTTGCCCGACGGCGCTTCGCTGTCGCGAACCGAAGCGACGGTGGCGGAGGTCGCAGACCTGCTGGCCGCCGAACCGGAAATGGCGGACGTGCTGTCGGTTGCTGGCTTCAGCTTGCTGGCCGGCACTCGGGCGAGCGGTGGTCTGCTGATCGGTGTCCTCAAGCATTGGGACGAGCGGCCCAATCCGGATCAGAGCGTGCGAGCCGTCCTCGGTCGGCTGCAACCGCAACTTCTGGCGCTGCCGCAGGCGACGGTGTTCGCCTTTCCCGCACCGCCAATTGAAGGGCTCGGCACGGCCGGTGGCATCGAGATGGAGCTGCAGGATCTGGGCGGGCGGCCGCCGGATGATCTCGCCCGGGCGCTGCAGGGTTTTCTCGTCCGTGCGAATGAGCACCCGGGCATCGCTCGCGCCTTCTCCACCTTCTCGGCCCAGACACCCCAGCTGTTCCTCAATATCGATCGCCAGAAGGCCGAGACACTGGGCGTGCCCATCAACGATCTGTTCACGACGCTCCAGGCGAACCTGGGCGCCCTGTATATTAATGATTTCAATCTGTTCGGCCGAACCTATAGCGTCTTCATGCAGGCCGAATCAGCGTTCCGGATGAGGCCCGAGGACATCCGTGTCCTGCACGTTCGCAATGTGTCGGGAGAGATGGTGCCGCTCGGTGCATTGCTGACCGTCGAGCCCATTTTGGGGCCGGAATCGACACGTCGCTTCAACCTCTTCCGATCAGCGAGCGTCAACGTCACGCAAGTCGGCAGCACCGGCGAAGGCATTGCCGCGCTGCGCGAGATAGAGGCGACGGCCTTGCCGGCCGGTTACGCGATCGACTGGACGGGCACGACGTTCCAGGAGGTGCAGGCGGGCGGCGAGGCCATCGTCGTGCTGATGCTGGCGCTGCTGTTCGTCTATCTCTTTCTCGTTGCTCAATATGAGAGTTGGACGGTGCCGCTGTCGGTGATCTTGTCGGTGAGCATCGCGGGCGCTGGCGGTCTGGCGCTGACCTGGTTGGTTGGTCTGGACAACAACGTCTACACCCAGATCGGCCTGGTGATGCTGATCGGCCTCGCCAGCAAGAATGCGATTCTCATCGTCGAGTTTGCCAAGCAGCTGCGCGAGCAGGGCCGGTCGGTCCAGGATGCGGCTGCCGATGCCGCCAGGATCCGTTTCCGCGCCGTCTTGATGACCGCCTTCAGCTTCATCCTCGGTATCCTGCCACTGGTCCTGGCGAGCGGTGCCGGAGCTGCCAGCCGTGTGGCGCTGGGCATGGTGGTCATGGGCGGCATGCTGGCGGCGACGTTCATCGGCATCATCATCATTCCGCCGCTCTACGTCTTCGTTCAGAGCCTGCGCGAGCGCATTCGTGGTGCGCCGGCCGCTGTGCTGGAGAAACCGGCCGAGTAGCCGCAACCCTCGGTCGGTGGCACCGGCGCTGGTCGCCTTGCGCTGCCGAAACCCGCTTCCCACATACTCATCAAGAGATGGCGATGCCCATTGGGGTCGCCGGGACAGGTCCGCTCGCACGAGGGACCCAGCAGGGACAACGATCAATGGACTTCAACACCTATACCGAACGTGCCCGTGGATTCGTCCAGTCGGCGCAGGCTTTGGCCATTCGCGAGGGGCATCAGCGCTTCCTTCCAGAGCATCTCTTGAAGGTGCTGCTCGATGATCCCGAAGGGATGGCATCGAACCTGATCAACGCCGCTGGGGGCAACGCCAAGGCCGCCATGCAGGCCAATGAGCTCCTGCTGGCGAAGCAGCCCAAGGTCGAGGGCGCTGGTGCCGGGCAGCTCTATTTGTCGCCCGAGGTCGCCAAGCTCTTCGAGAGTGCCGAGAAGGTCGCGAAGAAGGCGGGAGACAGCTTCGTCACCGTCGAGCGACTGCTCCTCGCACTGGCCATGTCGGCCTCTGACGTCGGCAAGGTGCTCAAGGACGCGGGCGTCACCGCACAGGCCTTGAACACGGCCATCGAGACGATCCGCAAGGGCCGGACCGCCGAGAGCGCGTCCGCCGAGGACAGCTACGAGGCGCTCAAGAAGTACACCCGCGATCTGACCGAGGTCGCCCGGGACGGCAAGCTCGATCCCGTGATCGGCCGCGACGAGGAGATCCGCCGGGTCATCCAGGTTTTGTCGCGTCGGACCAAGAACAACCCGGTGCTGATCGGCGAGCCTGGCGTCGGCAAGACCGCCATCGCCGAGGGGCTGGCGCTCCGGATCATCAATGGCGACGTGCCGGAGAGCCTGAAGGACCGCCGCCTGCTGTCGCTCGACCTGGGTGCCCTGATCGCCGGGGCCAAGTATCGGGGCGAGTTCGAGGAGCGGATGAAGGCCGTCCTCCAGGAGATCACGCATTCCGAGGGCGAGCTGATCCTCTTCATCGACGAGCTGCACACGCTGGTCGGTGCCGGCAAGGCCGATGGCGCCATGGATGCGTCGAACATGCTCAAGCCCGCTCTGGCGCGCGGCGAGCTGCACTGCGTCGGTGCCACGACGCTGGACGAGTACCGGAAGCACATCGAGAAGGACGCAGCACTGGCGCGGCGCTTTCAGCCGGTCTTCATCGCCCAGCCTTCGGTCGAGGACACCGTCTCGATCCTGCGCGGCCTCAAGGAGAAGTACGAGATGCACCACGGCGTGCGCATCACCGATGCGGCGATCGTGGGTGCGTCCGTGCTCTCCAACCGCTACATCGCCGACCGCTTCCTGCCCGACAAGGCGATCGATCTCGTCGACGAGGCGGCGGCCCGCAAGCGCATGGCGATCGACAGCAAGCCCGAGGAGATCGACGAGCTGGATCGCCGCATCCTGCAGCTCAAGATCGAGCGCGAGGCCCTGAAGAAGGAGCCGGACGAGCCGTCCAAGCATCGCCTCGAGAAGCTGGAAAAGGAGCTGGCCGAGCTCGAGCAGGAATCAGGCGAGCTCACCGCCAAGTGGCAGGCCGAGAAGCAGAAGCTGGCCGGTGCCACCAAGCTCAAGGAGGAGCTCGACCAGGCTCGCCACGATCTGGCCGAGGCGCAGCGGCGCGGCGACTACACCCGCGCCGGCGAGCTGACCTATGCGGTCATTCCCGGGCTGGAGAAGGCCATTGCCGACTCCGAGGGCAACGAATCGCAGGGCATGGTGCACGAGGAGGTGACCGAGAGCGATATCGCGCAGATCGTCTCGCGCTGGACCGGCGTGCCGGTCGACAAGCTGCTCGAGGGCGAGCGCGAGAAGCTGCTCGAGATGGAGCTCCAGCTCGAGAAGCGGGTGGTCGGCCAGGATGCCGCCGTCCATGCCGTCGCCAACGCCGTCCGCCGGGCTCGTGCCGGCCTGCAGGATCCGAACCGGCCGATCGGCTCGTTCCTGTTCTTGGGCCCGACCGGCGTCGGCAAGACCGAGCTCTGCAAGACGCTGGCCGCGTTCCTGTTCGACGACGAGCAGGCGATGCTGCGCATCGACATGTCCGAGTACATGGAGAAGCACAGCGTCAGCCGGCTGATCGGCGCCCCTCCGGGCTATGTCGGCTACGACGAGGGCGGGGCGCTCACCGAGGCCGTGCGGCGCCGGCCGTACCAGGTGATCCTCTTCGACGAGATCGAGAAGGCGCACCCGGACGTCTTCAATGTGCTCCTGCAGGTCCTCGACGACGGCAGGCTCACCGACGGGCAGGGCAGGACGGTCGACTTCAAGAACACGATGATCGTCTTGACCTCGAACCTGGGCTCCGAGTTCCTGGCAGCACTGCCGGAAGGTGCCTCGGCGGAAGACGCGCGCAGCGATGTCATGGAGGTCGTCCGTGCCAGCTTCCGGCCGGAGTTCCTCAACCGGCTCGACGAGATCATCCTCTTCAACCGGCTCGGCCGGGCGCAGATGGGGGCGATCGTCGAGATCCAGCTGGGTTATCTGCGGAAGCTCCTGGCCGACCGCCGCATCGATCTGGCGCTCACCGACCAGGCCCGAACCTGGCTCGGCAATGCCGGCTACGACCCGGTCTATGGGGCGAGGCCCCTGAAGCGGACCATCCAGAAGAACCTGCAGGACCAGCTCGCCACCATGATCCTCGAAGGCCGCCTGAAGGAAGGCGAGACCGCCCATGTCGAGGTCAAGGACGGCAACCTGACGATCGAGCCGCTGATCGAGGCTGCGGCAGCGTAAGAGAAGAAGGAAGCGTGCGGGGGCTCGCAGACTGTGTGAAAACCCGCTCTTCCGCCAGATTGTCCGCCTAGCTACGACCCGGCCGAGGCTACCCTCGGCCGGGTCAGCGGGCTACCGGCCGCCACCGCAGCCGGCAATCTTCCAAACAACGGCAAGCTCTAGTTACAGAAATCATCCTCCTCGCCTTGCTCTTTACTGTTCTCAGATTGTCCGTTCGCCGACGATGAAGCCGCCGCCCGATGCGTCGAGGTGGGCGCCGCTGATGAAGGAGGCGGCAGGCGAAAGCAGCCAGCGGACGGCCTGGGCGATCTCGATGGGGTCGGCGATACGGTTCATCGGGATGCTGTCGGCGAGCTTGGCCTCGACGGCCGGATCACTGAGCAGGCCGGCGGTCATGTCGGTGCGGACCATGCCGGGGCGCACGGCGTTGACGCGGATGCCTTGGTCGGCGACTTCCTTGGCGAAGCCGGTGGTGAAGCAGTCGACCGCGGCCTTGGTGGCGGCGTAGGTGCTTGCACCGGCGCGGCCGCCGATGGCGGTGGCCATCGAGGAGACGTTGACGATGGCACCGCCCGTCTTGGGCATGCGGCGCACCGCCTCGCGGCAGCAGAGGATCAGGCCCGTCACGTTGACGGTCATCAACCGCTCGAGCTTGGCGGCGTCGAGATCGCCGACCGCGGACTTGAAGCTGATCCCGGCGCTGTTGACCAGGTGATCGACGGGCCCGAGCGCTTTCTCGGCGGCGTCGAACATGGCGATGATGTCGGCCTCGCTGCCGACGTCGCCCTTGACCGGGACGGCCTTGCCGCCTTGGCTCGTGATCTCGGCCGCGAGCGCCTCGGCGGCGTCGATGCGGTCGCGATAGCCGATGGCGACGGCCATGCCGTCCTCGGCCACGAGCCTGGCGGTGGCGGCGCCGATGCCGCGCGCTCCACCGGTGATCAGACAGACGCCGGGCATGGCGCTTCCTCCCTCTTTCTTGGTGTTGTGCTCGCCGGTGACGCCCGGCCGCGGATCAAGTCGGAAGCCTTCTCGGCGATCATGATGGTGGGCGCGTTGGTGTTGCCCGAGGTGACGGCGGGCATGACCGAGGCGTCGACGACGCGCAGGCCCTCGATGCCGTGCACGCGGAGCTCGGCATCAACCACGGCCAGGGGGTCGGTGCCGATGCGGCAGGTGCAGGTCGGGTGGTACTGGGTGTGGCCGGTCTCACGCGCAAAGGCCAGGAGGTCTGCGTCGCTCAGCGTCTCGGCGCCGGGCAGCATCTCGACGGCGCGGTAGCGCTGCATCGCCGGCTGGGCCATGACGTCGCGCGCCATCTTGAGGCCGCCGACGACGACCTCCTGGTCGTGCTCGGTGGCGAGATAGTTAGCGAGCATGCGGGGCTGATCGAGCGGATCGGCGGAGCGCAGCGTGAGCTCGCCGCGGCTGGTCGGCCGCAGCTGCGAGACGATGGGCGAGCAGCCGGGGAAATCGTGGAAGTGGCCGGGCTTGTCGCCGCTCACCGGGTTGAAGTGGAACTGCAGGTCGGTGGCGTTGAGGCCGGGTTGGGTGCGGGCGAAGCCACCGGCCGTGGAGGGCCCGCTGGCGAGCGGGCCGCGGCCGAGAAAGGCGAACTTCAAGGCCTCACGCGCCATCAACAGCCAGCTGTTGCGGACCTCGTTCAGGCTCTCCACGCCTTCGACCTGGTAGATCAGCTTGACCTGGAGATGGTCCTGCAGACCTTGGCCGACGCCGGGCAGATCATGGTGGACCTCGATGCCGTGCTCTCGCAGCTGTGCCGCCGGACCGATGCCGGAGACCATCAAGAGCTGGGGTGACTTGATGGCGCCTGCAGCGAGGATGACCTCGCCAGCGTCGATCGATTGCTCGACGCCGTTCACCAGACAGGTGACGCCGACGGCTCGCTTGCCCTGGAGCCTGATCTTGGTGACCTGGGCGTTGGTCCTGACTTCGAGATTCGGTCTGGATCTGGCAGGCTTGAGGTAGCCCGCGGCACTGCTGCAGCGCCGGCCGCCGCGGATGGTGAGCTGGAAGTAGCCCACGCCTTCCTGGCTGGCACCGTTGAAGTCGTCGTTCCTCGGCAGGCCGGCCTCGCCCGCAGCGGCGATGAAGGCATCGGAGAGGGGGTGGCCATCGGGTGGGTCGCCAACGCCCAAGGGGCCACCCGTGCCGTGCCATTCATCGCCGCCGCGCGCCTGATCCTCGGCCTTCTTGAAGTAGGGGAAGACATCGTCCCAGCCCCAGCCGGTAGCCCCCGCGTCGCGCCAGCCGTCATAGTCGATGGGCAGGCCGCGCACGTAGACCATGGCGTTGATCGAGGACGAGCCGCCCAGCACTCGGCCACGTGGCCAGATTTGCGTTCGCCCGTTGAGACCGGGCTCCGGTGCGGTCTCGAAGTTCCAGCTCATGTTCTTGTGGTAGATGAGCCGATAATAGCCACCCGGCATGTGGATGAAGGGATCGCGGTCACGGCCGCCGGCCTCGAGCAGCAGCACCCGCGACTTGCCGTCCTCGGTGAGCCGATTGGCCAGCACGCAGCCCGCCGAGCCGCCGCCGACAATGACGTAGTCGAAGCCCGATGACGTGCTCACCTGGCCTCGGCCATCCAGTCACGGGTGCGGTAGTTGCTCTCGATCAGCCAGTCGCGCATGACGGCCAGCAGCTCCTCGCGGGTGGCGCGCTTGGCCGGCTCGTCCCAGAGATTGGTGACCTCGCCAGGGTCCGCCTCGAGGTCGAAGAGCTGGCCGTAGTCGGCGCCCTTGAAGTGGACGAGCTTGTGCGCCTTGTCGCGGATCATCGTGATGAACTCGGCACCGGTCAGGTTCACGTCACCCGCCTGCTCGCAGAACACGTGCTCGCGCGGCTGCCAGTCCCGGCCGTCGAGGGCCGGCAGCAGCGAGCGGGCCTCGAAGCTGTCGGGCACGTCGCAGCCGGCGAGCTCGAGGATGGTGGGGCCGAGATCGAAGAGCTGGCAGAGCCCGTCCACCTCGCGACCGGCGGCGAAGCGCCCCGGCGACCAGGCGATCAGCGGTGTGCGGGTGATGCAGTCGTACATCGACCATTTCTGGATCAGGCCGTGCTCGCCCATGCAATCGCCGTGGTCGGAGGCGAAGAAGACGACGGCGTTCTCAAGGTAGCCTTGCGCTTCCAGGGACTTGAGCAGGGCCTCGATGGCGTCGTCGATCATCGTCACGTTGGCGCCGTAATAGGCCCAAAGCCGGTGCAGCTGCTCCTCGGTCGGGTTCAGGCTCCATGCGACCGAGTCGTGGTCAACGTCGACGTCGTGCTGCCGCTTCTCCTTCAAGGGCGGCGGCAGGGAGTCCAGCTCGGCCTGGCTCGGCCGCGGGATCGGGATGTCGTTCTGCTTGAGATAGGGCTCGGCGTAGCGCCTGGTCGGGTCGTAGGGCGGGTGCGGTCCGGGGAAGCCCACCTGGAGGAAGAGCGGCTCGGTGACCGGGTAGGTGTCGACCCACCATTTCGCCATGTTGCCGACGAAGACGTCGGAATGCAGGTGCTCGGGCAGGTCCCACTCGAAGGCGCCGAGCCGTTCCTTGTAGTCGTCGCGCTTGCGGTACTCGACGCGCTGCTGCTTCTTCAGGCCGTGCGCGGCCAGGGCTTTGTCCCACTCGTCGAAGTACCAGCGGCCCTCCATGTAGCGGTCCTTGTTCTCGACCACGTAGCGCTCGTGGAAGCCGGAGTCCGCGGCGTATGGGATGGTGTGCATCTTGCCGATATTGACGCAGCGATAGCCGGATGCGTTGAGCTGCTCGACCCAGGTGCGGCGCCAGGGCTGACCGTTCCGGAGCACGCCCGTGGTGTGCGGGTAGTAGCCCTTGAACAGGCTGGCCCGGCAGGGGACGCAGGACGCGGCGGTGATGTGGCAGTCGGTGAAGACTTGGCCTTCCTTGATCAGCCGATCGAGGGTCGGCGTCCTCACCCAGGAGGCGCCCAGCGCGTTGATCGTGTCGTAACGCTGCTGGTCGGTGAGAATCAGGATGATGTTGGGCCGTTCTTGGGTGGTCATGAGGCCTCCTCTTCAGCTGCGAGACGCTTCTGTCGCCAGCCCTGGTAGAGCGGCCAGCAGAGCGTCAGGATCGAGATCACGAAGAACGTCGCGGCGAACGGCCGCTGGAAAAGCTCGAGGAAGTTGCCGTCGGCCGACATCATGCCGGACCGCAGCTGCTCCTCGGCGATGGGTGACAGGACGAAGCCGATGACGAAGGGTCCGAGCGGCACTTTGGCGTATTCGAGCGCGAAACCAATGAGGCCGAAGGACAGCATCACCCAGACATCGAAGAAGCGGTTGTTCAAGGCGAAGGTGCCGACCACGCAGAAAAGCAGGATCGCGGTCAGGAGATAGGCTCTTGGCACGTACATCAGCCGCGCGATCCAACCCACGGCGGTCAGCATCATCACCGCCATGATGATGTTGGCGACGAGATAGGAGGCGATGACGCCGTAGGCGACCTCGGGGTTGGTGGTGAAGAGCAGCGGGCCGGGCTGGAGATTGTGGATGATCAAGGCACCGATAAGGATGGCCTCGACCACGCTGCCGGGGATGCCCATGGTGATCAGCGGCACCAAGGCACCACCGACGGACGCGTTGTTGGCGGTCTCGGCGGCCACCACGCCGCCCTCGTGGCCCGTGCCGAATTTCTTCGGTGTCTTGGACACGCTCTTGGCGGTCGCATAGGCCAGCATGGCTGCGATATTGCCGCCGATGCCAGGCAGGATGCCGACCCAGGTGCCGATCACGACGAGCGCAGGAGGTTGGGCCCGTGGGTGATGAAGTCCTTGGCCTTGATCGCGATACGCCCCTTGGCGACGCGCACCTGCTCGAGCCGCTGCTCGATATTGATGATGTCCTTGAGGATCTGGCTGATGGCGAAGGTGCCGATCAGCACGGGCAGCAGGTTGAGCCCGCCCATCATCTGGTCCATGCCGAAGGTGAGGCGCAGCTGGCCGATCGAGGGATCGATGCCGGGCATGGCGAGAATCATGCCGAGGCATGCCGCGATCAGCCCCTTGACCATCGAGCCCTGGCTCAAGGAGGCGAGCATCACCAAGGCCATCAGCACCATGGTGAAGTATTCCCAAGGCCCGAACTGCAGCGCCAGGTCGGCCAAGGGTGGCGAGAGGACGGCCAGGAACACCCAGGAGATCAGGCCGCCCACGACCGAGGCGGTGATGCCGAGCGCCAGGGCCCGCTCGCCCTGGCCTTGCTGCGCCATGGGGAAGCCGTCGAAGGTCGTCATGATCGAGGCGGGTGTGCCCGGCATGCGGAGCAGCGTGGCGGCGATCAGCCCGCCCGAGATGCCGCCCACATACATGCCGATCAGCAGCGTCATCGCATCGACGCTCGACATGTAGAAGGTGAGTGGCAGCGAGAGTGCTATGAGCATGGAGGCCGTGAGGCCTGGGATCGAGCCCACGATAATGCCGAGCGCCACGCCGATCGTCAGGTAAGCCAGCGGCCAGAATGAGAAGAGGGCGGCAAACGCGTCGATCATGGCAGGTCGATGTAGAAAAAGCGGGTGAAGACGAGCCAGATGACGCCGACCATCACGACGACGAAGCCCAGGAGCCACGGCAGGCGCTTTGGCGCGAAGCCCGTGAGCAGGCCGCCGATGACGGTGAACGCGATGATCGAGGCCGGGATGAAGCCCAGGAGTCGCTGATCCATGGCGAGCACGTAGAGCACCAGCACGCCGAAGACGGCGATCGCCAGGAGCGGTCGCGGGCGAAAAGCAGCACTCGCCGCCGCCGTCCGATCGTCGCCCTGGGCTCGCTGTCGCGCAAAAGCGCGGAACAGGACAATGAGCGACAGCAACGCCATGATCAGCGCCAAGGCACGGGGCAGGGCCGCCGAGCCGATGGGCTCATAGCGCGGCGGCGGGAGGTCGGCCGTGCCCCACCAGACGACGCCGGCAAAGGCCAGCATCGCGAGCGCGAAGCAGATATCGGCGAGCGGAGCGCGCTCGCTCATTTCTGACACGGCCGAGCCTCCCTGAAGCTACCGCAGGCCTCAGCGGATCTCGGCCGCGACCTCTTGCAGCCGGCCCCAGCAGCTCGACCGACTGGTCGTGCGCCGCAGCGGCGTCCGTCCAGTAATGGTCGAGCGAGTTCTCGGCGAACCAGGTTTTGATCTCTTCGTCCTCGAACGCGATCATCAAGGCCTCGGTGATGATGTCGAGGTTCTCTTGCGGCGTGCCCTCGGGCGCCAGCCACCAATTGGGATTGGCCCAGACGACGTCGTAGCCGAGCTCGGTCGCGGTCGGCACGTCGGGGATCGTGTCGATCCGGTTCGGGCCGAAGAAGACCACGGCGTCGAGCCCGCGGCCCGCCGTCTCCCAGCCCGCATATTCGCTTGCTGCAAAGAGCGAGATGTCGGCATTGCCGCCAGCGATCATCTTCAGCCGGTCGGCACCGCTGCCGGCCTGCACCTTCCTGGTCTCGAAGCCGGCTTCCTTGGCCAATAGCGCGCCGACGAAGTGCGGGATCGTGCCGATGCCGATCACCTCGACCAGGCTCTCGGGCTCGGCCTTGAGCTGCTGCACCACGTCGTCGAGGGTCTCGAGCTCGAGGTCGCTGCGGACCGTCCAGACGGGGCTGCCGCCGCCGGTGAAGCCGATGGAGGCGAAGTCGTCCGGCCCCTGCTCGATGATGCCCATGGCGTTGGCGATGAGCATCTGGTGGTGCCAGTGCATGATGGTGTGGCCGTCGGGGTCGGCGCTCAGCACCTCCTGGGCGGCAACAGCCCCACCGCCGCCCGGCATGTTGACGACCACCAAAGGCTGCGGCAGCAGGCCCTGCTCCTCGATCTTGGCAGCGAGCAGACGGGCCACGGTGTCGGTGCGGCCGCCGGGCGCGAAACCGACGATGACGCGGATCGGCTTGTCGGGAAAGGCTTCGGCACCGCTCGGCAGCGCCATGGTGCTGAAGGTCGCGACCGTGAGGGCTGTGGCCGCGAGCAGAGCGCTCTGGGCTCGCATGATCATGATGATGGCTCCCTGGTGGTTGACGGCGGGGCGTCTTTTGATCGCCCGGCTGGTTGCTGGTCGAAGATGTTGTCGAGAGCGGCTGGGCCGCTCGTCGCTCGTGTCGTGCTGGCACGGGCGATCAGCTGGCCCGCGAAAACCGTCTCGACCGCCTCGCCGCCGGCGATCCGTTCGAGCAGCGCTTTGGCTGCGGCATGGCCGATGGCGGCGCGCGGCGGACGAACGGTCGAGAGCGCCGGCGTGACGCAGGTCGAGGCCTCGTTGTCGCCGAAGCCGATGACGCCGATCTGGTCCGGCACCGACCTTCCCGCCCGGGCGAGGGCGCGGAGCACGCCCATGGCGATGACGTCGCTGTTGCAGGCGATGCCGTCGATGTCCGGGTGGGCCGCCAGCAGCAGGTCGGCCAGCGACTCGCCGAGTGCTGCGCTGCCGCCATCGGGTGCGGTGACGGTGATCGGCTCCAGCCCGTGCTCGCGCAGGAGCTCGAGGCCGGCATCGCGACGGCGCTGGGCACGGTAATCGTGGCGGCGGATGCAGCCGACAAAGGCGATGCGCCGATAGCCACGGTCCAGCAGATGCTGAATCTGGCTGCGGCCGATGGCGCCGTGATCCATGCCGACCGCGGAATCGATGTGCTCGCGGCCAGCCTCCCAGATCTCGACCACGGGGATCTGTGCTGCTGCCAGCAGCTCGGCCACCTTCGGGTGGTGGTCGGTGCCGACCAGGGCCATGGCGGCGGGGCGCCAGCTCAAGAGTGTCCTGACCAGCTGCAGCTCTTGGTCGAGATCGTAGTGGCTGTTGCCGATCATGACGCTGAGCCCGGCGCGACCGAGCTCGCTCTGCAGGGCGTCGATCATCGCCGCATACTCGGAATAGAAGAGCGAGGTGAGGATCACGCCGACGACATCCGTATGGGCGCCGGCCAGCCCACCGGCGAGGCGGTTGGGGACGTAGTCGAGCTCCTCGAGCAGCGCCTCGATCTGCCGGCGGAGGTCGGGCCGGACCGTGTGCGGGGCGCGAATGGCCCGCGAGACGGTGTTGATCGAGACGCCGGCCAGGGCGGCGACATCCTTCAGCCCGACCCGCTTGGCTGTGGTCGGTGGTGTGTCGTCGATCGCCGCGTCTGCCAGCTTTTGCCGCACCGGCTCTAGCCCGCCTTTCCTGGGTATCCGCCCCTGAAATGAGCGTTGCGTTAGCGTTCACTTTGTGTAGTCTGCATCCAGAAAGAGGTAGAAGGCAAGCAGAACCTCAATATCCAGGCGGTTGCGATCGCCCAGATCAGGGAGACCAAGAATGACGTCGAGGTGCCCCACCCCGAAGACCGGCGCAGCTGCCACCATCGCCGCTGCGGGTCTGCATCGCCGGACCATCCTGCAAAGCGCGCTCTACGGCTCGGCGGCGTTGGCGGTCGGCCTCAGAGCGCCGGCTGTCTTGGGCCAGGCCAAGCCCTTTGCCGGCGTGACGCTGCAGGGAGCCTCCTTCTCCAGCACCTTCTTCGGCTACCTCGAGAACTACATCCCGGAGTTCGAGGAAGCGACGGGCATGAAGGTCAACTTCGTGACCAATGCCTTCCCGGTCTTCAACCAGCGCACCGACCTCGAGCTCTCGACCCAGGGCAGTGCGCTCGACGTCATCAACGTCACCTTCATCTATTCCGGCCGCTGGATCGGGGCCGGCTGGGTGGAGAACCTTCGGCCCTATCTCGAGGATGCCAACCTGACGCCCGACGACTGGGCGCCCGAGGACTTCGTCGGTGGCACCATGGCGTCGCTGCAGGACGGCAATGGCGACCCTTACGGCTTCCCGTGGGAGGCCGGTGCGATGATCATGTCGGCCGCCAGGGGCGATCTGCTCGAGCAGAAGGGCCTCGGCATGCCGACCACCTTCGACGAGCTCTTGAACGTCTGCGAGATGACCAAGGGCATGGAGCGGGTCGCACCCTTTACTGCCGACAAGCTGCATCACTGGAACTGGATTCCATACCTGATGGGCTTCGGCGGGCATGTCTTCAAGGATCCCCCGGGCAACCTGACCCCCACCTGGGACACGCCCGAGGCGGCCGAGGCGGCCGATTTCTACGGCAATCTGCTCAGCACCTACGGCCCGTCCGGCGTGCTCTCCTTCACCGACGACCAGGCGATGCAGTCGCAGAAGACCGGGCGCGCCAATATCCGAACGCAGGCCATCACCTGGATGGTGCCGCTCTCGAAGGACCCCGACAGCCGGGTCGCCGACACCGTCCGCTACGGGCTGGTGCCCGCTGGGCCCGCCGGTGCCTTCCCCGGCTCCAACAGCCACGGCTTCGGCATTCCGGTGGGCTCCAAGAACAAGGAAGCCGCCTGGGAATTCATCAAGTGGGCGGTCGGCAAGCAGATGACGCTTCGGATGCTCGAGGAGCATGGCTATCCGAGCATCTGCCGGCGCTCGATCATCGACACCGAGCTGTTCAAGGAGACGCTGACCTTGAACGGGCAGGACGTCGCCTCGCTCTTCCTCGAGGTGCTCGAGCTCGGCGGCAAGGGCGGCTACATGAAGTACCGCACCGTACCGCAGTTCCCGCAGGTCGGTGACAAGATCAACAAGGCGATCGAGGAGGTGGCGACCGGCCAGGCGACGGGTGCGGTGGCGATGGCCGAGGCCCAGGCGGCGGCCGTGGCCGATCTCAAGCGCTCCGGCGTCGAGATCGACGCCGGCTGATCTGGTGCAGCGATCGGGCGAGCTCGCTGCGGATAGCGGGGTCGGCGTAGCCACACCGCAATCCGGGCTCGCCCGCCGCTTCGACGCGCAGCGCCACCAGTTCTACAACTGGCTGCTGCTGCCGGCGCTGGTGGCGCTGATGGTCGTGACGCTGCTGCCGACCATCTACCTCCTGATCGTCAGCCTGACCCCGCTGGATCTCGCCCGGCCCGAGACCCACTGGGACTTTTCCACGCCCTTCGCCCAGTACCAGACCGTGCTCGAGGACGCGCGGCTGCACAACTCGCTCTGGGTGCAGGCCAAGCTCTCCTTTTGGAGCGTCTTGTTCCAGGTGGCGCTGGGCTTCCTCTTCGCGCTGCTGCTCAACGTCAACTCGAAGGTGCTGCTGGCCCTTCGCACCGTCTTCCTGATCCCGATGGTGCTGCCGCCGATCGTGGTCGCGATCATCTGGAAGGTGCTCTACACGCCCGATATCAGCCCGTTCCACTGGGCGATGGAATCGATGGGCTTCGTCATCCCGTCCCTGATCACCGACCCAGGCTGGGCCTTGACCGCCATCATCATCGCTGATGTCTGGGAGTGGTTTCCCTTCGTCATGCTGATGGTGCTGGCGTCCCTGCAGATGATGCCGTCGGAGTATGTCGAGGCTGCCAAGGTCGATGGCGCGTCGGTCCTGCAGCTCACCTTCTATGTGACTGTGCCCTATCTCAAGGGCGTGCTTCTGGTGGCCGCCCTGTTTCGTCTGGTCGACAGCATCAAGGCCTTTCCGCTCATCTACATCCTGACGGATGGCGGGCCGGGAACGGTGACCGAGGTCACCAACTTCTACTCCTTCATCCAGGCCTTCAACTTCTCGTATCTCGGCTATTCGAGTGCCATCACCGTCGTGCTGGTCGCCATCACCGTCTTCTTGAGCTGGCTGATCATCCGCCTCGTGGGTTGGGGGCAGCGTGTCGACTAGCGCTCACTACCACCAATCCCTCAAGTGGCAGCGCTTCTGGCTGCACGTGCTGGTGATTGTGCTCGTGCTGCTGGTCATGTTCCCGTTCGTCTGGCTCCTGGTGATGTCGTTCAAGACCGTCGACGACATCTTCGCCTGGCCGCCCAAGTGGTTCTTTGTGCCCACGATCGAGAACTACACCGGGCTCTGGCAAGGCGACTTCCCCAAGAGCTTCGCCAACAGCCTGATCACCAGCGTCGGCTCGACCGTGATCGCGATTATTCTGGGTGTGCCAGGCGCTTATGCGCTCTCGCGCATGTCCATGGGCAAGAGCAATCAGCTCAGCATCTTGATCCTGGCGAGCCGGATGGCGCCGCCAATCGCGTTCACGATCCCCTACTTTCTGGCCTACCGCTATATCGGTCTGCTCGACAGCAAGATCGGCCTCATCCTCATCTACCTCACCTTCAACCTGTCGCTGGTCATCTGGCTGATGCGCAGCTTCTTCGACGCGACGCCGCGGGCGCTCGAGGAGGCGGCCTGGATCGACGGCGCCAGCCTCTGGCAGGGCTTCATCAAGATCATCCTGCCGCTCTCGGGGCCAGGCCTCGCGGCCACCGCGATCCTCTGCTTTCTCTACTCATGGAACGACTTCTTCTTCGCGCTGATCTTGACCCGGACCGAGGCGATGACGGCGCCGGTCGCCATCGTCAACTTCATGGACTACGAGGGGTGGGCCTGGGGGAAGATCGCCGCTGGTGGTGCCATGGTGATGCTGCCGGTCCTGGTCTTCTCGATGCTGGTGCGTCGTTTTCTGATCCAGGGCATGACAGCAGGAGCGATCAAAGGATGACACCCGATCTCGTGCTCGACGCCAAGGCCGAGTGCGCCGAGAGCCCCGTCTGGGATGCGGCCGGAGCGCGGCTCTGGTGGACCGACATTCCGGCGCGCCAAGTGCACCGCTTCGACCCTTCGACCGGCGCGGACGAGAGCTTTGCCGCACCCGGCCGGGTCGGCTGCTTCGCGCTCGCCCGCTCGGGCGGCCTGGTGGTTGCCATGGAGAACGGCCTCTCGCGGCTCGACCTCGAGACCGGCGCCCACGAGCTGCTGGCCGAGCCCGAGGCGGGGCGCGCGAACAACCGCTTCAACGATGGCCGCTGCGACCGGCGCGGCCGCTTTCTCGCGAGCTCGATGCACGAGGAGCGGAGCGTGCCGCAAGGTGCCCTCTGGCAGCTCGACCCCGAGTTCGGCGTGCGGCTCCTGGCCGACCACGTGCTGGTCGGCAACGGCCTGGCGTTCAGCCCCGACAACACGATCATGTACTGGTCGGACAGCCGGCGCGGCCGCGTCTTCACCTTCGACTACGACATCGAGACGGGTTCCGCCTGGAACCGCCAGCTCTGGCTCGAGACGGACGACAGCACCGGCCGCCCGGACGGTGCCTGCGTCGATTCCGACGGCTGCTACTGGAGTGCCCGCTTCCGCGGCAGCCGCGTCATCCGCTTCACGCCCGACGGCAAGATCGATCGCGAGATCGCATTGCCGGTGAGCCAGGTCACCATGTGCGCCTTCGGTGGCGCCGATCTGCAAACACTCTTCATCACCTCGGCCCGCGAGGGTCTGGACGAGGCGGCGCTCGCTGCCGAGCCGCACGCCGGCGGCATCTTCGCCGTTCATGTCGGTGTCCCGGGCATGGCCGAGCCCAAGTTCTCCGCTTGATCGAGGATCTGATGCGCTATCCTTCCGGCAAGACCGCGATTTACGCCATTCTCGCCCACCCGGTGGCGCATGTGCGCGCTCCTGAGTTCATGAACCCGTTCTTCGAGGCGGCCGGCCGGGACGGGTTTCTCGTGCCCTTTCATGTCCTGCCGGAGGATCTGGACGACCTGATCCCGCGGCTGAAGGCGATCCAGAACCTCAAGGGCTTCGTCGTCACCATCCCGCACAAGCCGGCCATGGCCCGGATGTGCAAGACGCTGGGACCCGGCGCCAAGGCGACCGGCACCGCCAACACCATCCGCATCGAGGCCGATGGCAGCCTGACCGGCGACATGTTCGACGGGCTGGGGCTGGTCGAGGGCTGCCGCGCCAACGGCATCGAGCCCACCGGCAAGGCCGTCTTGATGGTCGGTGCCGGGGGTGCCGGCCGGGCCATCGCCTTCGCCTTGGCGGATGCCGGCGTGACGAAGCTCACCATCGCCAACCGGACGGCGGCCAAGGCCGAGGCGGTCGCTTCTGCCGTGGCCGAGGCCTTCCCGAGCGTGGCGGTCGCGGCCGGCCCCGCCGACGCCACCGGCCACGATGTGATCATCCAGGCCACGTCCCTGGGCCTGAAGCCCGGCGATGCCCTGCCGATGGACCCGGCGACACTCAGCCCCGAGATGCAGCTCTTCGACATCATCGCCGTGCGCGACACCGAGCTGATGGTGGCCGCGCGCGAAGCGGGCCTGCAGACGGTGGTCGGCGGCCGGCCGATGATCGAGCATCAGGCCAAGGCGCAGATCGCCTTCCTCGATCCGCCGGCGCTCGTAGGGTGATTGGCGCAGACTGATCGGCAACCAAGACGGGGGAGACCATGGCCGCATTCCTCTCGACCGAGGCCGTCGCCGGCTTCCGTCGCGACGGCTTCCACTTTCCGCACCGGATCATGACGGCCGAGCAGGCGCTCGCCACCGGTGAGGGGTTCTTCGCCTTCACCCAGTCCGAGGTCGCGAAGCGCTACGAGCAGCCGCAGGACCAGCTCTACCTCTTGAAGGCGCATCTGCTGTTCACCTGGGCCGATCGCATCTGCAACGATCCGGGGCTTCTGGATGCCGTCGAGAGCCTGATCGGGCCGGACATCATGGTCTGGTCGTCGGGCGTGTTCTGGAAGGCGCCGCAGTCGGGCGCCTTCGTCTCCTGGCACCAGGATTCGACCAATTACGAGCTGGACGATGCCGACAAGGTGGTCCGCGCCTGGGTGGCGCTGACGCCAGCCACGCTCGAGAACGGCACCATGCACTTCCTGGCCGGCCAGCATCGACGGGGCCAGGTCCAGCACAACGACAGCAAGGTCGAGGGCGAGCTTTTGTCCCGTGGCGAGACGATCGATCTCGCGATCGACGCGGCGGCGACAGTGCCGGTGCTGATCGATGCGGGCGAGGTCTCGTTCCACCATTTGCACGCCCCACACGGCTCCGGCCCCAACGCCAGCGACCGGCCGCGGATCAACTACGTGATCACCTTCATTACGCCCGAGGTTCGCCCGCTCGGTGGCGACGACACCGCACTCCTGGTCGGGGCGAAGATCGCTTCGGCCATTTCGGACACGAGCCTCGGCCCAAGGGCGACATGGACCAGGGTGCGCTGGCTGCGCACGAACTGGCCATGGCCAAGCGCAACCCGATCCTCTACCGCAACGCGGCCCTGCCGCCGGCACCCAACCATGCCGCCAAGCATCCGGGAGCCTTCGCCTGATGCGCACGATCCAGGGCCCGGGCGTCTTCCTCGCCCAGTTCATCGCGCCTGTGGCCCCATACGACCGGCTCGATACGCTGGCGGCCTGGGCCGCGGCCAACGGCTATCGGGGCGTACAGGTCCCGACCTTCAACCCGGCCATCCTCGACCTAGAAAAGGCGGCCGAGAGCAAGACCTACTGTGACGAGGTCAAGGGCCTGCTGGCGGAGAACGGGCTCGAGATCACCGAGCTTTCGACCCATCGTCAGGGCCACTGCGTGGCGGTCCACCCGGCCTACGACCTGACCATCGACGCCTTCACGCCGGAGAGCGTTCGCCGCCAGCCCGCCGCACGGCAGGAATGGGCCACCGAACCAGCTCCTGCTCGCCGCCAAGGCGTCGGCCAATTTCGGGCTCACCCGCCACGTCACCTTTCCGGGCTCGTTGCTCTGGCCCTATCTCTACCTCTACCCGCCGCGCCCCTTCGGCCTGGTCGAGGAGGGCTTCACCGAGCTGGCGCGGCGCTGGCGGCCGATCCTCGACGCCTTCGATGCCGTGGGCGTGGACGTGGCTTATGAGATCCACCCGGGCGAGGACCTGCATGACGGCCTGACCTTCGAGATGTTCCTCGACAAGGTCGACGATCACCCGCGGGCCACCATCCTCTACGACCCCTCGCATTTGCACCTGCAGGGCATGGACTATGTCGGCTTCATCGACATCTACGCCGAGCGCATCCGCTCGTTTCACGTCAAGGACGCCGAGTTCCGCAAGTCGCCGCGCACCGGCCATTGGGGCGGCTACCAGAACTGGCCGACCCGAGCCGGCCGTTTCCGCAGCCCCGGCGACGGCGAGATCGATTTCGGCGCCATCTTCGCCAAGCTCTCCGAGGTCGACTACGCTGGCTGGGCCGTGGTCGAGTGGGAATGCTGCATCAAGCACCCGGACCAGGGGGCGGCCGAAGGTGCGGAGCTGGTCCGCCGCCATCTCATTCAGGTCCAAGAGCGCGCCTTCGACGCCAACATGCAGGCGCAAGGCGTCGATCACGAGCGCAATCGCGCGGCGCTTGGGCTGAAGTAATGGCGGTGCGCGGCAGCGGATCGGTCCGCATCAGGCTTGGCTTCGTCGGCGGTGGGCGAGGGGCGCTGATCGGCCCGGTGCACCGCGCTGCGGCGCGGCTGGACGACCGCTTCGAGGTGGTGGGTGCCGTGCTGTCGTCCGATCCCGATAAGTCGGTCGCGGATGCGGCAGCGCTCGGTATCCCAAACGGCTTCGGGTCGCTGCGGGAGATGATCGAGGCCGGCGGGCTCGATGCCGTGGCGATCACCACGCCCAACGACAGCCACGCAGCCTTGTGTCTCGAAGCGCTCGACGCCGGGCTGCACGTCGTCTGCGACAAGCCCTTGGCGAACAGCGTGGAGGACGGCAGGCGGATCGCCGCCAAGGTCGCTGAGACCGGCCTCGTCTTCTGCCTGACCCACAATTACAGCGGCTACCCGATGATCCGCCAGATGCGGGCGATGATCGAGGCCGGTCGCATCGGCCGTGTGCAGCTGGTGCAGGCCAGCTACCGGCAGGGCACCCTCGCAACCGCTGTCGAGGCCGGCGACATCCCCGCCCGCCTGCGCTGGCGGCTCGACCCCGACAAGGGCGGCACCAGCCATGTGATGGGCGATATCGGCAGCCATGTGCACCAGCTGATCCGCTACGTCACCGGCCTGCCGATCGAGGCTGTAATGGCGGAGCTCGGTGCGCTGGTGCCGGGGCGCGCCGCGCATGACACGGGCCAGGCGCTCTTGCGCTTTGCCGGCGGTGCCCGTGGCCAGATGCTGGCGACCAAGGTGGCGCATGGCGCCGAGAACGAGCTCACGATCGGTGTCTATGGCGACCAGGGCGGGCTCGAATGGCAGCAGAGCCGGCTCGAGGAGCTGACCTATGTCAGGAACGGCGAGCCGCGCCAGACACTGACCCGCGGCAGTGTCTACCTGGAGCCGGCGGCCAAGCGCGCCTGCCGGCTGCCAGCCGGCCATCCCGAAGGTTTCCACGAGGGTTTCGCCAATCTCTACAGCGACTTCGCCGAGCGGGTCGCTGCCAGGCTCGAAGGCCGCGAGCCCGATCCTTTGGCCTGCACCATCCCGTCGGCCGCGGACGGCCTCGACGGCCTCCTCTTCATCGACGCCTGCCTGCGCTCGAGCAAATCGGGAAGCTGGCAAGAGGTGAGCGGCTGAAGAGTTCGCTTTTGGTGTTGTGGCCGACGGTTGAGGTGATCCCACAGTTGAACTGAGACCGCGCTTCGGGTCGAATATCGCTCGAGCAGGCAGGGGAAGTGACGATGACAACGGGAAGTGATCTGGCGTGGCGCTCGGCGGCCGATCTGGCGAAGCAGATCCGCGAGCGCAAGCTCTCGCCGGTCGAGGTGATGCAGGCCGTGATCGCCCGGATCGAGGCGCGAAACCCCAGCCTCAACGCCATGGTCTTCACCGATTTCGATGGCGCATTGGCGGCCGCGCGCAAGGCTGAGGAGGCCGTCATGTCGGGCGCCGAGCTTGGCCCCCTGCACGGCG
The DNA here is from genome assembly GCA_942491185.1 of uncultured Alphaproteobacteria bacterium. Classification (GTDB taxonomy): domain Bacteria; phylum Pseudomonadota; class Alphaproteobacteria; order Geminicoccales; family Geminicoccaceae; genus SLRI01. The sequence goes on from CALOAB010000027.1 coordinate 196,509, forward strand.
TGCCGACGGCGATGAAGGATCTCTTCGACTTCAAGCCAGGCTGGCCCGCCTCGCTCGGCGGTATTCGGGCGCTGAAGGATTGGCGCCCCGACATGTATTGCCCCTTCGTCGAGCGCATCGAGGCGGCAGGTGCCATCTTCGTCGGCCGCTGCAACAGCCCGACGCTCGGCTTTCGCGGGGTCACCGACAACTACCTCTTCGGCCCGACGAAGAACCCGTTCGATGTCACCCGCAATCCCGGTGGCTCCTCCGGCGGCAGTGCTGCCGCGGTGGCCGACGGGCTCGTGCCCTTCGCGGAGGGCACGGATGGCGGTGGGTCGATCCGCATTCCGGCCTCGTGGTCCGGCATCTACGGCTACAAGGCCTCGTTTGGGCGGGTGCCGCTCAACTCCAGGCCCGATGCCTTCACGCCGGCCGGTTGCTTCATCCACGAAGGGCCGCTGACCCGGACGGTCGAGGACGCGGCGATCGCGATGACGGCGCTGAGCGGCTACGACAGCCGCGATCCCTACAGCCTCGAGGGCACGGTCGACTATCTGGGCGCGCTGGGCCGCGGCATCGCGGGCAAGCGGATCGCCTGGACGCCGGATTTCGGGGTCTATCCGGTGGAGCCCGCCATCGTCGAGACCTGCCAGGACGCGCTTGCGGCCTTCCGGCAGGCCGGGGCCATCGTCGAGGAGGTCGATTTCGGCATCAAGCGCGATCACCTGGAGCTGGCCGACCTCTGGTGCAAGCTGATCATGCCCTTGACCGTCGGCGCGCTCGAGACCTTCAAGGCCGCTGGCGTCGACCTCATGGGCCAGCATCGGGACGACTTCCCGCCGGAGCTCCTGGCCTGGATCGACCGCACCTATGCGATGAGCGTCAAGGATCTGCTGGCCGCGCAGGCCGTGCGCACCGAGATCTACGACGCGGTCCAGGGCGTCCTCGACCGCTACGACTTCATCGTCTCGCCGACCCTGGCGGCGCTGCCGGTCAAGAACGGCACGGACGGCAACACGCTCGGCCCCGCCTCGATCAACGGCGAGAAGGTGGAGCGGCTGATCGGCTGGTGCATGACCTACTTCATCAACTTCACCGGCCACCCGGCAGCCTCCATCCCGGCCGGCCTGGCCCCAGGCAACCTGCCGGTCGGCCTGCAGATCGTCGGCCGGCGCTATGCCGACGACGACGTCTTCGCCGCCAGCGCCGCCTTCGAGCAGCATCGGCCCTGGCTCGACAGCTACAAGAATTGTGAGGGCCGGTCGCTCAGCTAAAGAGCTCGATTTTGGCCGTTTTTCAGTCAGTATTGCAGATCACGAAGTAAAAACGTGACGTTCGGGTAATTGATTCTATAGTAAATAATGATAATTAGTTGACTTTAAACTATCGAAGGCCTTCTGGCGCCAAGTCGCCGATCGAGCTTTCGAGGGCATCCGGCGTGTCGTCGCGGACCCGTTTGGCGGTTGGTGGCAGGGGCGTGTCGAACTGGTAGTCGGGGTCGGTCTGCTGCCGCCGCCAGGTTTCGAGCATCTCCTGCCAGGCGCCTCGAAGCGTGCGCGGCTCGGGCATGTCGTGGGCGACCGCGCCATGCAGCTGCTTGAGATTGTAGCAGGGGACGCCGGCGTACATGTGGTGCTCGATGTGCCAGTTCATGCGCCAGTAGAGGAATTCCGCCAGCGGATTGAGCGTGATCGAGCGGACGCTTTTGCGGAAATCGGGAACGTTCTCGCGCAAGCCGCAATGCTGGGTCAGGCCGACGAAGTAGCCGAGCCAGTTGGCGATGAAGGGGAAGAGCGAGAAGATCAGCGGCAGCACCCAGAGGCCGGTGATGATCGCGACGACCAGCACCGAGCCGTGAAAGAGGAGCAGTGCCCGCGACCACCAGATCGACTTGCGATACTGCTCCGGCTGATCGGCGTGCAGGGCCTTCAGCCATTCATTGATCGGCAGGCGATCCGGGCCGACGATGCCGAACGCGCCCTGGATCGTGACCCAGACCGTGGAGATCAACCCACCCTTGCCAAAGGTGCGACCCCGCTGCGTGAGCAGATTGATGGTGAACAACTGGAGCAGGAAGGTCTTGCCCACTGATGGGTGCAGCGGCAGCAGGTTCTCGCGATCGCCCTCAGGGTGCAGCGTGTAGCGGTGGTGATACGTGTGGCTACTGGCATAGTCGAAGGGATCCCACCAGCTCAGCAGGCTGAACAGATACATGAAGGCCTTGTTCAGCCACTTGGTGCGAAACACGGTGCCGTGACCGAGTTCGTGGGGCGCCACGCCGACGAAAAAGGTGCCGACCGTGCCGTGCGCAAACAGCGCGATGATGAATGCGAGCCAGTTCGCCTGTGACCAGAAGAGATAGACGAGCGTGCCAGTGACGGCGAACAACGCGAGATGGCCACCGGCCTGAAACCAACCCTGCAAGTCGCTGCGCTTCGACAGCTCGCGCAGCTTCGCCGGCTCGATCGGACAGCGGTACCAATCGACGCGAAGCGACTTGCGCACGTCAGCAAGTGGTGGGTAGCTCGTCATGGCAACGCCCTCCCGCAGATAGGATTATCGTCCGAAACGGCCGTTGAGGTCAAGGGCGCGCTCGGGTTCCTTTGGCGAACTATAGCCGCTCCGGGCTGCGGCGACAGGCGAGCCGATCGGCAAAGCGATTTATGCCATGATCAGAACAGGTTGAAGTGACAGAGTGCGACAAACCGTACCCTCGGGTTCGTTCGCCAAAGCCCGGGTTCGCTCGCTCTTCCCGTGGGTTCGTTCGTAGTTTTGCTGGGTTCGATCGTCGATTCCCAGGGTCGTTCGCGGGTTTTTGGGCGGAAATCCGCGCTATACGCTACATAAGCATCGCTAATGAGTCGCTATATGCGACATTTCTCGGGTTTCGTTGCGCTATATGCAACAAGCTTGGGTTCCGTTGCGCTATACGCAACAAAATCGCCCAGCCGTTGCACTATACGCAACGAGTCTGGCCGGTCAGGTCGACTGCCATAAGCGTTCGTTATGGAGAAAAAGAGGCGGGAAGGCAGCGCCTTCCCGCGCCCATCCGGATTTTTGGGGTGGTGGAGGTTGGGCGATTTGGCAGGCCGGTCGGGCGTCTTCAGGAGCGGATTCGTGACGATGTCGGCAGCACAAATGGTCAAGGAGGGGAGATGTTCCGATGTCAACGGCGGAGCAAAAGCA
>CALOAB010000028.1:0-211168 GCA_942491185.1 uncultured Alphaproteobacteria bacterium
ATGCTTTGCAGCATGCTGGCCCGCAGGCGGCGGTCGGCGCCCCAGCCGTCCGGTGACTTCGGGTCGAGCGGCTCTGCGGCGCTGTCGGCCTCTTTGGCCCGCGCGTTGAAATCGGCGATCTTGCCCGCGGCGATCTGAGCCCAGGCCCAGCGTTCGGGCTCGGTCCAGTCTTCGGGCAGCGAGGGTGCGTCCGGCATGGCGGTCCGCCGCTTTGGGTCGATTTCAGCCCGTCGGCCCGCTCTGTAGGACGGGCGCACCACAGTACTGGCCGAGGACCTGCCGCGCAATGACGGAAGAACGCCCGCGACGTGATGCCGGGCGGTGACCGGCGCTCAGGCAGCGCGCCAGACCGCGTTTCTTCAGGAGTGCTTCTGGTGACGGGTCGCGGCCGCGGAAGGCTCGGTAGGCTTGGACCGGGTCCTGGCTGTTGCCGGCGGCGTAGACGTGGTCCTTGAGCCGCTTCGCGAGGGCCGGATCGAAGGGATCGCCGGTCTCCTCGAAGGCCGTGAAGCCGTCGGCGTCGAGCACCTCGGACCACATGTAGCTGTAGTAGCCGGACGCGTAGCCGCCGCCGGAGAAGAGATGGGCGAAGTGCGGCGGGCGGTGGCGCATGGCGATGGCATCGGGCATGCCGATGCGCGCCAGGCTCTCGCGCTCGAAGGCGCCGACATCGAGGGTCTCGGCGTCCTCCAGGAGGTGGAGGTCGAGGTCGACCAGGGCGCAGGCCGTGTACTCCACTGTGGCAAAGCCCTGATCGGCATTGCGGGCGGCCTGCAGCCGCTCGACCAGGGCTTCGGGGATCGGCTCACCGGTCTGGTGGTGGCGGGCGTAGCGCTCGAGGATCTCCGGCTGCTCCAGCCAGTGCTCGAAGAGCTGGGACGGGAACTCGACGAAGTCGCGATCGACGCTGGTGCCGGCGAGGTAGGGGTAGGTGACGTCCGAGAGCAGGCCGTGCAGCGCGTGGCCGAGCTCGTGGAAGAGCGTGCGGGCGTCGTCGAAGCCGAGCAGCGCCGGCGCGCCGGATTCGGGCTTGGAGAAGCTCATGACGTTGGTGACGATCGGGCGGATGTCGCCGGCCAGCTTCTCCTGGCCGCGAAAGCCGCTCATCCAGGCCCCGCTGCGCTTCGAGGGCCGGCCGAAATAGTCGCCGAGGAAGAGCCCGACATGCCGGCCGTCCGGGCCGGTCACCTCCCAGGCGCGGACGTCCGGGTGGTAGAGGTCGAGATCGTTCCGCTCGGTGAAGGTGAGGCCGAAGAGCCGGCTGGCGGTGGCGAACCCCGCCTCGATCATGCCGTCGAGCGTGAGATAGGGCTCGACCTCGCCGGGCTCGATGGCAAAGCGGGCTTGGCGGCGTTTCTCGGCCAGATGGCGCCAGTCCCAGGCGGCGAGCGGGTCGTTCAGGCCGTCCGCCTGGCCGATCGCCTGCAGCTCGGCGGCATCCGCCAGCGCCCGCTCGCGTGCCGGGCCCCAGACCGAGTGCAGGAGGCCGAGGGCGGCCTCGGGCGTCCGCGCCATGCTGTCGGCGAGCCGGTAGTGGGCGAAGCTCTTGTAGCCCAGCAGCCGGGCGCGTTCGGCCCGCAGAGCGATGGTCTCCTTGATGATGGCGCGGTTGTCGGTGGCGCCGCCGTTCTCGCCGCGCTTCGTCCAGGCGCTGAACGCGATCTCGCGCAGGTCGCGGCGGGCCGAGAAGGTGAGAAAGGGCTCGATGCTCGAGCGGGCAAGCGTGATGACGTGCTTGCCCTCCAGGCCGCGCGCCCTGGCGGCCGCCGCCGCCGCATCGCGGACGAAGGTCGGCAGGCCGGCCAAGTCGGCCTCGCCGTCGAGCACCAGCTGGTAGGACTGCTCGTCGGCCAGCACGTTCTGCGCGAACTGGGTGCCGAGCGTCGCCAACCGCTCCGCGATGACACCGAGCCGTGCCCGGGCGTCGTCGTCGAGGGCGGCGCCATTGCGGACGAACGCGGTGTGGTAGCGCTCCAGCACGCGAGCCTGCTCGGCGCTGAGCGCCAAATCCGCCTGCCGCTCGACCAGGGCCTCGATCCGGGCGAAGAGCCGCGTGTCCTGGTAGATGCCGTTGTGGTGGCGGGCGAGGATCGGGGCGATCTCCCGCTCGATCGTTTGCAGCTCGGGGCTGGTGTCGGAGGCGGCGAGGTTGAAGAAGGCGGCAGAGACGCGGCGCAGCTGCCGGCCCGACAGCTGCAGCGCGTCGATCGTGTTGACGAAATCGGGCTGGGCCGGAGAGGTGGCGATCGCCTCCAGCTCGGCCTTGTGCGCCTCGAGCGCCGCGTCGAAGGCCGGGCGGAACTGCGCTGGCTCGATGCTCTTGAAGGGTGGCAGGCCAAAGGATGTGGCCCAGTCGGCGAGCAGCGGGTTGGTGGCAGTCGGTGCGGCAGCTTGCATGGCGGGGCTCTGGGCTGATGGGTGGCTAGGGGCTGAGCCTGTAGCTAGTGCCGCGAGCGGCGGATTGCCATGGTGCGTGGGCAAGGCTCGATGGCAGTCGTCAGAACGCGACCCGCCGAGCGACATCGTAAAAGCTCTCCAACGATGCGCCGACTTCGGGGTTCTTGCCGCGCCCGGGCTTGGCCTTGCTGATGAAGTGATGCAGCTTTGCCGTTCGCTTCAGATCGAGCATGTCCGCCCGGCTGTGCCGACCAATCGTGTCGCCGGACAACACCCCACCGGCGAGAAAGGATGCGACCAGCGGGACGTTCCAGTCGTCTGTCAGTCTGCCGATTGTGTCATGAGCCACGAGGTTGAGGACATCCTGATCGGGATAGATGAAGCTTTCGGCACGGTCGAGCAGTTGTCGCCAGGCGGGTCGCAGCTCGATCCAGCGCGGGCAATCGAAGAGCAGAACGCCGCTGTTGACGGCGCAATTGAATGGTGTAGATGGAGTCAGCAGATCGAGGCTCCCGAGATGGTTGCTTGTGCACGGCGCAATCGAGTAGCGAGGCACAGCTCGATGAGTGATCAGGTGCGCGCCGTCAGCAAACAGCTCGGGCAGCGCAAAGCGGAAGAAGAACGCATTCTTGATTCTCGGCGTCTCGGCCGCTGCTAGAATGGCCCAGCTCATCGGCCGGGTGTTGATGGTCCAGCGGTACTCTTCGTGGAGACGTTGAGCCTTCTGCGCCGCGTCTTGCAGCTCCTCGGCCCCGACGAACAGCTCCACGACGACGTCGTCTGGCTGAGCAGTGGCGAGGAAGAGCGACGCTGCCGAGTAGAGGCAAGCTCGACGAACGACCCGGTGGCGCCGTAGCAAACGCGAATGCTCATATGAGGATTGCCGGCAAGGGGTTCGGATTGCCGACAATTGGCTCAAAGAGCGCTGGCGAGCAATCTCTCCCTGGTGCGTTCGGGCAAACGCTGATGCAGGGTCAGCTTGGCGCTCGCGTTGATGATGCCTGCAGCGGGTCTTTTCTCAGCACGTCGTCGCCCAGATGGTCGGCGAGGCGGAGCGCCAGCTGGGTGATGGTGTAGGTGGGGTTGGCGTGGCCGCCGGTGGCAAACGTGCTGCAGCCGCCGATGTAGAGATTGTCCATATCATGAACCCGGCAGTTGCGGTCGACGACGCCCTCTCGCGGATTGTCGCTCATCCGGGTCGTGCACATGTGGTGGTGGCCGCCGACCTCGGCACCGTCGTCGATGCCGGGGAAGGTGATCGGGTCCTCGAGCAGCCAGGGGTCGAGCTTGAGCCGGCCGACATTGCGCTCGGCCAGCAGCTTGCCGAATTCGACTGCCGCGGTCTTGATGGTCCGGGTGTCGATCTCGTTGATCTTCCAGTCGAGCTCGATCCGCGGCAGGCCGAACCGGTCGGTCCTGGTGGCGCTCAGCCTGACCCGGCTGTCGCGGTTGACCGCCTGCTCGGCGGCACAGCGGAGCTTGGCGCCATGGAGCGCGTCGCGATCGAGCTGTTCGTCGATATAGGTCATGAGCCCGCCGTCGTTGCAGCGCATCCGGCTGCCGCGGACCGCCTCGGCCAGGCGTTCCATGAACGGGGCAGAGCAGGCGACGCTGCGCATCAACTCGGCGCTGAACGAGCGCTCGCCGACATCGGCGATGAAGCGCAGGCCGAAATTGAGGATCTGCTGCTCCTCCATGAAGGCAGGCTTGGGCGAGAAGAACTGGCGACCGCGCATCGGCTGCTCGAGGACGATCCGGCCAAGCGTGTGGTGCGGGTGCTCCGTGAAGTGGCGGCCGACCAGGTCGTAACCGTTGCCGATGCCGGCTGCGACCTGCTTGTTGGCGTTGAGCATGGCGCGCGGATTCTCGAGCCCGCCCATGCAGAGCGCGTAGATCGGCGCCTGGACCTCGAACGGGTCGTCGCGCTCGAACGAACGGAAGGTGAGCCCACTCACCGCCTGGTGGCGATGGTCGAGGGTGATGTCGACCAGGTTGGCATTGAGGAAGAGGTGCAGGTTCTGGCTCGCCTCGATCGCCGGCCGATTGGCGTCGGCGACGCTCTGCACCCCGCTGAAGCGAAACCGGATAGCCTCGAAGGGCCCGTCATCGGCGCCGAAGGGCGAGGGGTCCGGCGGCGTGTCGGGCTCCAGCTTGAAGAAGGCGTCGACGGCCGGCCGGTAGGGGTCGAGGTCGGCCTTGGTTATCGGCCAGCCGCTGATCGGCAGATAAGCCTGGCGCTCGAAGTCGTGCGCGTCGATCGGCCGGCAATAGCCGATCCAATGGTTGGACGAGCCGCCGATGAAGCGCAGCCGGGTGACGTCGAGCGGGTAGTAGTCGGTGCCGACGATATCGCCGTCATAGATGTCCTGGCTCTCGTGCGTCACCAGCTCGCTGCCGCCTTCCATGACGGCGACGCGATAGCCCTTGGCCTCCAGCGACAGCGCCAGGGCCAGCCCGGCGGGGCCGGAGCCGACGATGCAGACGTCGAAGCGGTCTTCAGCGAACCAGTCCGGCTGCCGGGCCTCGGCATCAAGGATCATGTCGGCGCCGATCGTGCGGGTCGACGAGAGCCTCGAGGTCTGATTGGCGCAGCAGCCAGCCGTCGACCAGAAGAACCGGATCGGCGGTGCCGCTGTCCGGCAGCGTTGGCGACGACTCGGCCGCCATGGGCGCTTGCCGGGTGAAGGTGCCGGCCAACAGGGCTGCCAGCCAGGTGAGCAGACGGCGTCGCGGGAGCGGCATGTCGGTGGCATACCTTCCTGGAAAATCAACCACAGGTAGAGGCCTAGCGCGTGAGTCTCTCGAGGGCAAGGCACCGAGCCGGATTTTCTTCCCTCGCCCGTTCGATGCGCAACCTGGAGTTACCGCCTCAGGGCTTTCTCGGGCGGAGCACGTGGGTATGGCTTTTGGCGTAGAGCCGGCTCTCGGCGAAGCCTTGGGCGCCCAGCACCTTGCCGATCAGGACCAGTGCGGTGCGGGTGATGCCGGCCGCCTTCACCTTGTCGCGGATGGTGGCGAGCGTGCCGTGGATGATCTGCTGGTCGGGCCAGCTGACCCGGTAGACGACGACCACCGGGGTGTCGGGGCCGAGGATCGGCTCGAGGCGGCGGCGGATGTCGGTGAGGTTGTTGATCGCGAGATGGATGGCCAGCGTGGCGCCGGTCCGGGCGAAGGCTTCCAGCGTCTCGCCTTCGGGCATGGCCGAGGCGCGGACGGCGGTGCGGGTGAGGACCACGCTCTGGGCAATGCCCGGCAGGGTGAACTCCTGGCCGAGCGCGGCTGCGGCCGCCGCGAACGCCGGGACGCCCGGCGTGATCGTCCAGGCGATGCCGTGGCCGTCGAGCCTGCGGATCTGCTCGGAGATGGCGCCATAGAGCGAAGGGTCGCCCGAATGGACGCGGGCGACGTCCTGGCCCTTGGCGTCGGCCTCGATCATCAGCTCGATGATGGCGTCGAGATCGAGGGGTGCGGTGTCGACCACCTGTGCGCCCGCCGCCGCCTCGGCGATGACCGCTTCGGGGACCAGCGAGCCGGCGTAGAGCACCACCGGGCAGCTCTTGATCAGGTTGAGGCCGCGGACGGTAATGAGATCGGCGGCACCGGGGCCGGCGCCGATGAAGTGAACGGTCATTCGACGCTGTATCCGCGCGGCGTGTAGGTCCAGGTGCTGCCATCGACGCGGGTGAAGCTGCGGCTCTGGCCGCTTCCGATCAGGACGATCGAGAGCATGTCGACCTGGTCGACGGTGAGTGCTTCCAGCGTCGTCGTGGTCACCGCCTCGGCCTCGCGGCCGAGATTGCGGGCGATGATGACGGGCGTGTCGGCGGGGCGGTGCTCGAGCAGGATGGTGCGCGCCGTCGCGAGAGCGGTGCGCCGGCGTTGTGACACCGGGTTGTAGAGGGCGAGTGCAAAATCGCCTTCGGCTGCTGCCTGCAGGCGCTGCTCGATGACCGCCATCGGCGTCAGGAGATCGGAGAGCGAGACGACGGCGAAGTCGTGGCCGAGCGGTGCGCCGGCGCGGGCGGCTGCGACCTGCAGTGCCGAGACGCCTGGCAGGATGGTGACCGCGATGCGCTCGGCCGCGGCGTCGCCGGTCTTGTCCAGGACCTCCATGACCAGGGCCGCCATGGCATAGATGCCGGGATCGCCGGAGCAGACCAGCGCCACGTCGCGACCCTCGGCGGCGGCGGCGATGGCGGCGATGCAGCGCTCGCGCTCCTCGCCGAGTGGGTAGCGGCGGCATTCGGCATGGTTTGTGAGCTCGGCCACGAGGTCGAGATAGAGCCCGTAGCCGATGACGAGATCGGCATTGCTGAGCGCGTCGCTCACCGCCGGGGTTCGACTGGCCGTGTCACCGGGGCCGAAGCCGAGCACCGTGAGCCGCCCCTGCGCTCGGCCGACCGTGGTGGGGTCGATCGGCGCTGGTGCGATCGCCACGGCAACCGTGCAGCGCTGGCTCTTGCGCTTGCTGACCAGCAATTGGCCGGCCGGCCCCACCGCAGCCAGCGCTGCCGCCTCCGCGACGCCGGGAATGCCGATCTCGGCCTCGACCACCGCGGACGGGGTGGCGAGGCGGGGCGCCTCGGCCGCGAGCGCGTCTTGCGTCAGAAAGCGCGCCGGCACGTCGAGCGTCTGGCTGAGCGCATGGACGGCCGGTTCGGCCGCCTTCAGGTCCAGCGAGACCACGCAGGCAACGGCTTCCGGTGCGAGCCCGGCCTCGGCGAGCGTCGTCATGACGAGCGCCTCGAGCTCCTCGGCCGAGGCGTGGCGCTCGCAGCCGACGCCCAAAGCGAGTGTCTGCGGGTGATAGGTGAGGTGGTTCGGGGCCGCATCGCGTCGCTCTTGGGTGACCTCAATGGTCAGGCCGGCGGTGTCGGCGAAGGGCAGGCGGCTTGCTGTGAGCCAGCTGGCGAGCTTGTTGGGATCGAGGAGACGGCAGCTGGCGCCTTCGAGCAGGGCCGCCATGAAGGGCTTGGCGCTGTCGGGATGGGCGAGCCGAAAGCCTCGCGGCGGATCGTCGAGAGCGATGCCGAAGCGGCTGTCGCCGGCGGTTGTGACGACCGCCTGGGCACCGATCGCTGCGGCCAACCGCTCGGCCATGGCATTGGCGCCGCGATGCCCGCCCAAGAGCGGCACGACGAAGCGCCCGGCCTCGTCGACGACCAGCACCGGCGGCTCCTGCCGCTTGTCGGTGAGGAGAGGGGCCAGCAGACGAACGACGATGCCCGTGGCGGCGACGGCGACGATCGGCCGGCCGTCACCAAAGGCCGCCACGAGGTCGGCCGTGGCCGGGCCTCGGATATCGCCACCGTCGACCGCAGCGGCCAGCCGTTCGGCAAGGGCCGCCGAGCGCGGTCCCAGGTGCCAGATTACCGGGTTCAAGACGGCGTTCCGGGGCCGGCGAGGACGAGGGCGAAATAGGGCGCTTCCTCGTCGTCGGGCCAGTCGGTGACGGCCATGACGCGCTCGTTCGGCCAGCCGACCCAGGTGACGAGGACGGCGGTCTCCAGCCGGCCCTGGCGAGCCAGGATCGCCTTGAGCCGGGGCAGGCGCTTGCCGACCTTGAGGATCGCCACGGCGTCGCTGAGCGCGATCAGCGGCTCGAGCCGGTCCTCAGGGAGCAGCGAGGAGAGGATGGTGTAGCTGTCGCGCCGCCGCGCCAGCACGCGGCCGAGGCGCGAGGCCGCCGCACCGAAGGACATGATGCCGGGGACCACCTCGAACGGGAAGCGGTCGCGCAGCCGGTCGAGGATGTAGACGAAGCTGCCGTAGAGCAGCGGGTCGCCGAGGCAGAGCAGCGCCACGTCCTGGCCGGCTTCCAGATCCCGGGCGATCGTGGCTGCCGCATCGTCGTAGAAGCTGGCCACGATCTCGGGCTCGGCGCGCATCGGTGCTTCGAGCAGGCGCTCCTCGTGGTCGGGGCGGAGATGCGCCTCGACGATGGTCCGCGCCAGGCTCGCCGCATTTTCGGCCGAGAGATAGGCGATGATCCGACTGGCGCTGATCGCGGCCACGGCCTTGAGCGTCAAGAGCTGCGGGTCCCCGGGGCCGACGCCGACACCGATGAGCCGGCCAGTGCTCTGGGCGCTCATGCCAGCTCCGTCCCGGCCGTTCGGGTCAGCACCCATTGGGTGACCGGGACCATCGACTTCCAGCCGATGGGCGCGCCCACGGCTTGGCGGCCCAAGGACTCGGCGTGGCTGATGGCGATGCGCGAGAGCGTGCCGCCGTGCTGGCGCTGTAGCTCGAGCAGCCGGGCCTCGCCACCGAGCGTCACGGCATTGACGACCAGGCGTCCGCCGAGGGCCAGGCGATCCAGGCAGGCCTCGATGAGCATCGGTGCGGCAACCCCGCCGCCGATGAAGACGGCGTCGGGATCGGGGCCGTCGGGGAGGAGCCCCGGCGCCTTGCCCTCGATGACGCGCAGCTCCGGTACGCCCAGGCGGTGCGCGTTCTCGATGATCACCGCGACCCGCTCGGCCGACTCCTCGAGTGCTGTGGCCGTGGTCGGCAGGTCGGATGCCGCTCGGCCGGCGAGCAGCCACTCGATGGCGATCGAGCCGGCGCCGGCGCCGATGTCCCAGAGATGCTCGCCGGGCCTGGGTGCGAGCTTGGCCATGGTGACGGCGCGGACCTCCTGCTTGGTCATTTGGCCGTCATGGATGAAGGCGGTGTCGGCGAGTCCCTGGCCGAGGCTGGCGGCGGGGCGGGCGGCGCCCGGATCATCCGCCTCGAGCGTGACGGCGAGCGTGTTGAGGTCGCCGAAGCGCCGCGCGCTCGCCTCGTTTGCCGGAAAGCCGATCGCCGTCTCGCCGGCACTACCCAAGTTCTCCAAGACGGTGAGTGACGAGCGGCCGAAGCCCGCCTTGGTCAAGCGCTCGCCGATCAGTGCCGGGGCGGCGCCGTCATTGGTCAGGATCAAGAGGCGGCGGCCCGTGGCCAGATGGCGGTTCAACCGGTCGATGGCGCGGCCGTGCAGGCTGATGCAGGCGATCTCCGCGATCGGCCAGCCGAGCCTGGAGGCGGCCAGCTGGAAGGCCGAGAGGTGCGGATGGAAGGCGAGCTCGCGGGGTTGGAAATGCTCGAGCAGCAGCCGGCCGATGCCGAACCACAAGGGATCGCCGGAGGCCAGCACCACGGCCGGCGGCAGGCCGCGCTGCGCCTTGAGCCGCTGCATCGTCGCCTGGATCGGGCTCGACCATGCCACCGCCTCGCCCTGAACGAGATCGGCCACGAGGTCTAAGTGGCGGGCGCCACCGACCACCAGATGGGCCTCGGCGATCAGTGTGCGAAGCTCGGCCGCGAGCCCCGCCGGCCCGTCCGCGCCCATGCCGATCACGTCGAGCCAGTGGCTGGTCAAGAAGGGGCGTCGCAAAGGGCGTTGACGGCCGCGGCGGCCATGGCGCTGCCGCCGCGCCGGCCACGCAGCGTCAAGTATGGGATGTCGAGCCCGAATGCGATCAGCGCTTCCTTGGATTCAACAGCACCGACGAAGCCCACTGGCAGGCCGAGGATCAGGGCGGGGCGCTCGGGCCAGGTGGCCAGCCGATCGAGGAGATGGAAGAGGGCCGTCGGCGCGTTGCCGATGACCACGACGGCGCCCTCGAGGTGGGGCCGCCACAGCTCGACCGCGGCGGCGCTGCGCGTCGTGCCGAGCTGTCGGGCCAGGTCCGGGACGGCCGGATCATCGAGCGTGCAGCGGACCTCGACGGCGGCGGGCAGGCGGTGTCGGATGATTCCGGCCTGGACCATGGTGACGTCCGCGAGGATCGATCGGCCGGCGTCGAGCGCGGCACGGCCGGCCTCGACGACGTTGCCGGACCAGGCGAGGTCGCCCGCGATGTCGGTCATCCCCGAGGCGTGGATCAGCCGGCGGGCCAGCGGCCGCAGCGTCGCCGGCAGCCCGGCCAAGGCGGGGCCGGCCTCGGCCTCGATGATCGCGAAGGAGCGCGCATAGATCGCCGCCGGCTCGCGCAGGTAGTCGTTCGCTGCTGCTGTCATGGACCTCGTGGGTTGCCCCGATCTGCAGGGCCGGATGTGACCGAATGCTTCGGTCATTGGGTTACCAGTCGGCATCGATGCAGACAAGCCGCGCGACGGGTCGCATCGACGCTGGTGGCGCGTGCGGCTGCTGCACGGGCTGGGCAGGGCGTGGTAAGGCAGCTCATGCTCTTGTCCGCCCTGGCCCTGCCGGCGCTCATCGTCGCCATGCTGGTCGATCGCCTGATCGGTGATCCCGACTGGCTGTGGGGTCGCCTGCCGCACCCTGTCGTGCTGATCGGCGGCGTCATCGGCCGGCTCGAGGGGCTGTTGCGGCAGCCCGGCGACGATGCCGCCACGGCGCGGCGGCGCGGCCGGCTGCTGGTCGCGATCCTCGTCCTCGGCGCGCTGTTGGTCGGGTGGGGGGTGCAACTGGCACTCCTGGCTCTGCCGCTCGGCTGGCTCTGGCTCGGCGTCGTCATGAGCACGCTGCTCGCGCAGAAGAGCCTGGTCGATCACGTCCGGGCGGTGGCGACCGGCCTTGCCATCGACGTCGAGGCCGGCCGCCAGGCCGTGGCCAGGATCGTCGGGCGGGACACGGGCGCTCTGGACGCTGACGGCATCGGCCGGGCGGCGACGGAATCCCTGGCCGAGAACCTGTCCGACGGCGTCATCGCCCCGGTCTTCTGGGCGGTGCTCCTCGGCCTGCCGGGCCTGCTCGCCTACAAGGCGCTCAACACCGCCGACAGCATGATCGGCTACAAGAACGAGCGCTACGTCGATTTCGGCCGGGCCGCGGCACGCCTCGACGACCTGGTCAACCTCGTGCCGGCGCGGCTCACCGCGGCTTTGTGCATCGTCGCGGCACCAGGGCTCGGCTCGCCCGCTCAGGGGCTGCGGATCGTCTGGCGGGACAGCCGGCTGCATCGCTCGCCCAATGCCGGCTGGCCCGAGGCGGCGTTCGCGGGCGTGCTCGGGCTGCGGCTCTCGGGGCCGCGCATGTATCACGGGCAGACGACGGACGAGCCCTGGGTCGGCGACGGTGATCCTGCCGTCGGCAGCGGTGAGATCGCCAACGCTCTCCGCCTCGCCGATCGGGCCTGGGCGCTGGCGCTCGCTGCAGTGCTGCTGCTCTGGCTGCTCGCCTGAACCGGCTGCTCGGTCAGCGGAGCCCGGCGATCCGAGCGATGGCGTCCGTGTCGAGATGGGCCGCCAGATGCTCGGCCAGACCGTCGAGGACCGTGTCGATCCGGGCTTCGTAGGCGAGATCGCTCGGCGCGCGGTCGCGGATCCGGGTGAGGAAGGCGTGGCGGAACGTGTCGCTGGTGAAGAGGCCGTGCAGATAGGCGCCCATGACCCGGCCATTGCCGGCGATGGCGCCGTCGGGGCGGTCCTGCAGCCGGAGCATCGGCCGGGCGGTGTCGGGGCCGGTCGTCTCGCCCTGGTGGATTTCGTAGCCGCTGACGGCGAGGCCGGTGGTCATGTCGGTGGCGTGGCTCTGGCGGACGGTCTTCACGGGTGCCAATGTCGTCTCGACGTCGAGCAGGCCGAGGCCCTCGCTGGTGCCGGGGACGCCCTCGAGGCCGTCTGGGTCGTGCACCTTGCGGCCGAGGATCTGGTAGCCGCCGCACAGGCCCAGCACCCAGCCGCCGCGTCGATGATGCGCGATGATGTCGATGTCCCAGCCCGCTTGGCGTAGCGCCGCGAGATCGCCGCGCGTGGCCTTGCTGCCGGGGAGCAGCACGAGGTCGGTGTCGCCCGGCAGCGCGGTGCCGGGCTCGAGGATCTGCAGATCGACGTCGGGCTCGAGCCTGAGCGGGTCGAGGTCGTCGAAATTGCTGATCCGCGGCAGCCGCGGCACGACGATCTTGATGCCGCCGGGCCGGCTCGTGCCGGCGAGCCCCAAGATGTCCTCGGCCGGCAGCTCGGCGGCGGGCGCGAACCAGGGCACGACGCCGAGATTGGCAAGGCCCGTGCGCCCCTCGATGATCGGATGCGCATTGTCGAAGAGCGACGGATCGCCTCTGAATTTGTTGGTGATGTAACCTTTTACGCGCCGTTGCTCATCCGGCTCGAGCAGTGCCATCGTGCCGACGAACTGGGCGATGACGCCGCCCCGCTCGATGTCGCCGGCGAGGATGACCGGCACGTCGGCGGCTGCGGCAAAGCCCATATTGGCGATGTCGCCGGCCCTGAGATTGACCTCGGCCGGGCTGCCGGCGCCTTCGACGATGACGAGGTCGGCCGTCTCACGCAGCCGGCCGAAGCTCTCCAGCACGGCGGTCATCAGCTCGGGCTTGAGCGCGTGGTAGTCGCGGGCGTTGCAGCTGGTCAGGACCCGACCCTGGACGACCACCTGCGCACCTTGTTCGGAGGACGGCTTGAGCAGCACCGGGTTCATGTCGACCGATAGCGGCGCCCGGCAGGCCAGCGCCTGCAGCGCCTGGGCGCGGCCGATCTCGCCGCCGTCGGCCGTGGCAGCCGCGTTGTTGCTCATGTTCTGCGGCTTGAACGGGCGAACGGTCAGCCTTTGATTGGCGAAGTGCCGGCAGAGGCCTGCCACCAGCAGCGACTTGCCGGCATTCGATGCCGTGCCCTGCAGCATCACGGCTGCGGCCGGCGCCCGGCTCATGCGGTGGCCACGCCGGGGCGGGCGGCCCGCTGCGCCTTGAGCCCGAGCCAGGCGTTCGTGGCGAGCGTCAGAATGATGAGTGCCCCGCCGACGAGGCTCGCCGTGGCCGGGGTCTCGGCCAGTGCAAGCCAGACCCAGAACGGCCCGAGGATGGTCTCGAGCAGCATCAGGAGGCCCACCTCTGGTGCCGGCAGGTAGCGCGGACCGGTGGTGATCAAGGCGAAGGAGACGGGCACGACCAGCAGCACCAGCAGCGGCAGCAGCAGCCAATCGACGCGCGCAACCGCCAGGGTCGGGGCCAGCGGCAGTGCCAGGGCTGCGGTGAGCAGACCGCCTACAGCGAGCGCTGGCAGCATGTCACGGTGGCCGCATTTGCGCAGCAGGACGAAGATGAGCGCCATGACCAGCATGACGCCCAAGGCCGCAAGATCGCCGAGCAGGCCGCCGGCCTGCAACCCGCCCTGGACCGTTAGCGCCACAGCACCCAGCGCCACGCCGCCGGCGATGAGCGTACGGCGTGCCGTCCGCTCGCCCAGGATCAGCCGGGCGAGCAGCGCTGCGGCGAGCGGGGCCGCGGCGATGATCACCAGCGTGTTGGCGGCCGTCGTGTTGTGGATCGAGAGCACGAACAAGAGCGTGCCGACGGAGTGCAGGCAGGTGATGGCAAGGCCGATGCCACCCGAGGCCAGGAGTACGCGGGGCAGTGCAGCACCATGGCGGGCGAGGGAGAAGAGGCCGATGACCAGGCAAAAGGCGATGCCGCGCCAGAAGAGGATCGTCCAGGGATCGGCCGCGATCAGCTTCAAGAGCACGGCGTCCGGCGTGAGCACGAGCACACCCGTGGCGGTGACCAGGAGCCCCTTGCCGTGGTCGGGAAGGCCGCTCCAATAGTGCTGCAGACCTACCATTCGACGCCGAGCTGGCCCTTCACTCCCTCACGGAACGGGTGCTTGACCAGCGTCATCTCGGTGACGAGGTCAGCCGCCTCGATCAGCTCGGGCTTGGCGTTGCGGCCGGTGGCGACGACGTGGAGGTCGGGGCGCTTGTTCTTGAAGGCCTCGAGCACGCGATCGAGCGACAGGTAGTCGTAGCGCAGCACGATATTGAGCTCATCGAGGATCACCATGTGCAGCTCGGGGTCCTGCAGCATCTTTTCGGTCTCGTCCCAGGCGGCCTCGGCGGCAGCAATGTCGCGCGCCTTGTCCTGGGTCTCCCAGGTGAAGCCCTCGCCCATCACCTTGATGGTCACCAGCTCCGGAAAGCGCTCCAGCAGCTGCCGCTCACCGGTCTCCCGCCGACCCTTGACGAACTGCACCACGCCCAGCTTGAGCCCATGGCCCAGGCAGCGCATGGCGAGCCCCCAGGCGGCCGTGCTCTTGCCCTTGCCGGTGCCGGTATGGACGATGAGCAGGCCCTTCTCGATGGTCTTGGACGCATAGAGCTTGTCCTTCGCCGCCTTGATCTTGGCCTTCTTGGCGGCGTGGTCGGCGTCGGTGGTCGCCATTATCCCTCCGGTGCTCTCGACTGTTGGCGCCTCTATGGCATGAAAACCGGCGCGGCTCGTGGCCTCTCTTTGTCAGCGGCGTGTGTTTGTCAAATTTGCGTGCATTGGCGATGGTGCGCTTGAGCGTTGGCCTGCGCACAACGTTTCGTCAACCTTACCCGGCGGGCGCCATGCTATGCGCTTCTCCGTTTGGTGGTGGCGGTGGTGCTCGTCTTTCACCAATGTGGATTGCACCGCTTTCGTCGTCCTGGAGTCGCTCATCCCCGTGCTTGTCTTGGCGTTCGTCTTGAGCCTCGCGCTCACCGTGCTGATGGCGGCGGCGACGCATGCCCGCACCGGTCTGCGTGGCCGGCGGGTCTGCCTGTTCAGCGGCTTCGCGCTCGGGCTCCTGGCCGGCGGCGTCGAGCTGGTGATCGATGTCCAGCTGGTGCCGATCGAGCATGTGGTGGGCGAGCTCGGGGTCAGCCTCTGGACGGAATTCGGCATCGCGGCGGCGATCGCGGCTGCAGCATACTTCGTCTCGGTCGGGCTTGCCTTGCAGCTCGGGCTCCTGCTGCATCGACAAAGCGCGCGGCGGCGGGGTGACGTCGTGGCGCTGGCGGCCGGGCTGGGCTCGGGCCTGGCGCTGATGGCGACACTGCTCCGGCTCGACGGGGCCGGAATCTGGCCGCCGAGCTCGCTGCTCACCGCCGTGGTCTACCCGCCGGTGCAGCTCGGCTTCGTCTTGCTGCTGGCGGCGGCGGTGCTCACCACCAGGGAAGGGCTCGGCGGCAAGACCCTTCTCTGGCAGGCGGCGGCCCTGCTGCTGCAGTGGGGCTACCAGTTCGTCCTGCGGGTCAACGACTCGGTCGGCCACTGGCTCGCCTGGCTCGAGCCCGGTCGGATCGGGGCGCTCTGGTTCGCGGTGATCGTGCTCGCCTGGGCGCTCGGGATCGGCGTCGTCACCGGTCTCGCCCGGGCGGAGCAGGCGCCCGACTATCGGGACAAGGACGGCGACAGCGGGCTCTTGAGCGCAAAGCTCTGGGCGTGGCTCGCCGCGCTCGTGCTGCTGCCGACAGGCCTGCTGCTCGTCGCCAGCCTCTTCGTCGAGCTCGATCTCAGGACCGCCTGGACGCTGGTGATGGCCCTCCTGACGACGCCGATGCTGGTCGCGGCCCTGGTGCTGCGGACGGCACTCACCTTGCGACGTCGCCCAGAGGCTTGAGGCTCTGCTGGCGGAGCTGCTCGATCAGCTCCGGCGCACTGTTGCGCCTGGGTCGCCAGAGGCCGCGGTCGATCGCCTCGGCGAAGCGCTCTGCCGTCTCGCGCAAGGCCGCCGGGTTGGCCTCGGCCATGAAGTCGCGGACCGTCGGGTCGACCAGATAGGCGTCGAACAGCGCCTCGAAATGGTGGCTCTCGACGACGCCCGTGGTGGCGGCGTAGGCGAAGAGGTAGTCGACCGTGGCGGCGATCTCGAAGGCGCCCTTGTAGCCGTGGCGCATCACGCCCCGGAGCCATTTGGGGTTGCTGGCGCGGCCCCGGACGACCCGGCCGATCTCCTCCTTGAGGTCGCGCACCCGCGGCCGCTCGGGGTTGCTGTGATCGGCGTGCAGGATGATCGGCGCCTTGCCCTGCAGATGGCGGACGGCAACCGCGAGGCCGCCCTGGAACTGGTAGTAGTCGTCGCTGTCGAGGATGTCGTGCTCGCGGTTGTCCTGGTTGTGCAGGACCACCTCGACCGCCTCGAGCCGGGCCCGCAGCGCCGGTCCCGCCGTGTCGCCGTCGGTGCCGCGGCCATAAGCGTAAGCGCTCCAGGCCAGATACGCCTCGGCGAGGTCGCCCTCGTCCTGCCAGCCGCCCTCGTCGATCAGCGCCTGCAGGCCGGCCCCGTAGGCGCCGGGCTTGGAGCCGAAGAGGCGGTAGCTGGCCTGGCGGCGGGCGAGCGCGGGCGCGGTGCCGGCGTCGATCAGGGAGTCGCGCTCGGCCAGATAGGCGGCGCGCAGCGGGTTCTGGTCCAGGGGCTCGTCGGCTTCCGCGACGGCGCGGACGGCATCGTCGAAGAGCGCCATCTGCTCGGGGAAGGCATCGCGGAAGAAGCCGGAGACGCGGAGCGTGACGTCGATCCGGGGCCGGCCGAGGACCGATAGCGGCAGCACCTCGACGCCGGTGACCCGGGCGGAGTTGGCGTCCCAGAGCGGGCGGCAGCCGAGAAAGGCCAGAGCCTGGGCGATGTCGTCGCCGCCGGTGCGCATGTTGGCGGTGCCCCAGGCGGAGAGCGCCAGGCGCCGCGGCCAGTCGCCGTGCTCCTGCAGATGCTGCTCGATCAGGGTCTCGGCCGAGCGCCAGCCCAGGGCCCAGGCGGTGGGCGTGGGCACGGCGCGGGTGTCGACGCTGTAGAAATTGCGGCCGGTTGGCAGCACGTCGAGCCGGCCACGCGTGGGTGCTCCCGATGGCCCCGGCTCGACGAAGCGGCCGTCGAGGCCGGCCAGCAGGTTGGCGATCTCGTCCTCGGCACTCTGCTCCAGCCTGGGGGCCAGATCGTCTTGGATGAAGGCAAGGACGGCGGCCGTGGCGGTCCAGTCGGGCTCTGCCTGGCGTGTGCCAGCGACGAGGTCGTGGGCGACCAGCTCCAACGCTTCCCGGACGTCGCCCATGTGGCGGCAGGGGCCGATCAGTTGCGGGATGTCGCCGCTCGGGCGTCGTGGTGGGCTCGGCCGTGAGCGGGTCCGGGGCGATGCCGAGATCGGCGGCCAGCGCGCTGATCAGCGAGGCATTCGCACCCTTGCCGTCGCCGCGCTTGAGCCGGGTCAGCGCCACCAGGAGGTCGGTGCGCTGCTCCCCCGCCGGTGCCCTTCCCAAGATGTGCAGCCCATCTCTAATCTGAAGCTCCTTCAGCTCGCAGAGATGGTTGTCGATGGTCTGCAGCGCCGCGTCGTCGTCGCTGTCCAGGCCGAGATCCTTGTCGAGCCCGAGCCGGCGCGACAGGTCGAGGATGTCGCGACGCAGTGGCTCGAGGCGGCGGGGGTCGAGCTCGAGCGCGGTGTAGTACTCGTCGACCAGCGCCTCGAGGTCCATCAGCTCGCCATGCGTCTCGGCACGGGTCAAGGGCGGGGTGAGGTGGTCGATGATGACGGCGGCGGTGCGCCGCTTGGCCTGGCTGCCTTCGCCCGGATCGTTGACGATGAAGGGGTAGAGGTGGGGCAAAGGCCCGAGGGCGATCTCCGGCCAGCAGGTCGCGGAAAGCGCCAGTGCCTTGCCCGGCAGCCATTCGAGATTGCCGTGCTTGCCGAGATGGACGATGGCCTGGGCGCCGAATTCCTGGCGCAGCCACAGATAGAAGGCGAGGTAGCCGTGCGGCGGGACGAGGTCGGGGCTGTGGTAGGTCTCGGTCGGGTCGATGTGGTAGCCGCGCGCCGGCTGGATGCCGAGGACGATGTTGCCGAAGCGGTGGATGGCGAGGCGAAAGGCGCCGTCCTGGACGAACGGGTCGGACGCTGGCTCGCCCCAGCGCTCGCGCACCGCGTCGCGGGCGGCCTTCGGCCATGCCGCCATGGCTGCCAGGTAGACGTCGAGCGGCAGGCTGACGGTCGAGACCCGCTCGTTGCGGCCGGCAAGCGCATTGGTCGGGCCAGCCTGCAGCAGCGCCATCAGGTCGGCGGTGGTTTTCGGTTCGTCTGCAACGTGATAGCCGGCGTTCTTCAGTGACTCTAGGAGGACGATCGTGCTGGCCGGGGTGTCGAGGCCGACGCCGTTGGCGAGCCTGCCGTCGCGGTTCGGGTAGTTGGCCATGACCAGCGCCACGCGGCGGTCGCCGGCGCTGGTCAGCGCGAGAACGACCCAGGCGCGGGCGAGGCGGGCGACCCAGGCGATGCGATCGGGGACGGGCGCGTAGCGACTGAGCGTGATCTCCGTCGCCGCGTCGGTGACCGGGTCGCCCTTGAACGAGACGGCACGGGTCAGGATGCGCCCGTCGATCTCCGGCAGCGCCACGGACATGGCGAGGTCGCGGGGGCCGAGCCCGTTCATGCCCTCGGCCCAGGCGCTCTCGCTACCCGAGCTGGCGACCAGCTGCAGGACCGGGCGGCACGAGGCCGAGAAGGGGGTACGGCTGGTGGCGGCACCGGGGGTGGAGACGGCGAAGCCCGTGAGGTTCAAGACGATGGCGGCGTCGTGCCGGGCGATCGCCGCTTCGACCACCTGGCCGGCCTCGGGATCCTTGAGGCCCGATACATGGATCGCGAGCGCGTCGAGCCCCGCGGCGTCGAGCGCCTCGATGATGGCCTCGACCAGCGCCAGATCGCCGCTCTGCACCAGCGCCCGGTAGAAGACGAGGGCGGCGACGGGGCGGCCGTCTGCCTTGGGTGCTCTGTGAATGGCGGCCTTGGGTAGCGGCCGAGGGGGAGGCGGGCTGGCGCTATGGCCGATCAGATCGCCCATCAGCGCCAGGGCGGCAGCCGCGTTGTCGATCCCGCCATGCAGGAGATAGCGGTGCAGCAGGTCGAGCGTGTCGGCGGGCAGGGTGGAGAGCCGCGCCAGCTCGGGGTCGGGGCGGTCGTCGCCGGGGAGCAATGCGAGCGCGGTGCCGTTGGCCTTGGCGGCGATGACCAGCTGCTCGATCCCGTACGGCCAGTAGCCGCGCCCGCCCAGCAGCCGGACGACCACCAGCCGGGCATGGGCCAGGGTCTTCTCGACATAGAGGTCGACCGAGAGCGGATGCTGCAGCTTGAGCAGGTTGGCGAGCCGGAGCGCCGGCTTGGGCGCGGGTAGGCGGGCGTGGGCGGCAGCCAGGCAGGCGAGCTCGCTTTCGGCAGCAGAGATGATGACCAGCGCGGCCGGAGTCTGCTCGAGGTCGACCGCCTCGTCGCTGGAATCGCTTGGTGCCTCGCGGGCGCTCAGAAGATGCAAGGGGTCAAATGCGCGGCTTGAGAGTGAACGGCAGGCCGGCGGTGACCAGATCGACGCGCCGGGCGATTGCAGCGATGCGCTGGTGCATGAGGCCGGCTGCATCGACGAAGGCGCGTGCCATGGCGTCGATTGGCACGATGCCCTGGCCGACCTCGTTGGAGACCAGGAAGACCGGCCCGCGGCGCTCCTCGAGGACGACCATGAGGCGATCCATCTCGGCCTCGAGGTCGTGCTCGGCCATCATCTGGTTGGTGAGCCAGAGCGTCAGGCAGTCGACCAGGACGGCGCGGTCGTGTCGGGCGATCTCGCCGAGGGTGGTGGCCAGCTCCAGCGGCTCCTCGACCACGTTCCAGCTGGCGCCGCGACGCGCCTTGTGGGCCTCGATGCGCGTCGTCATCTCGCTGTCCCCTGCCGTGCCGGTGGCCACGTACCAGGGCTCGTGGCCCGTGGCGAGGGTCAGCTGCTCGGCGTGCCGGCTCTTGCCGGAGCGGGCGCCGCCGAGGACGAGGGTCAGGTACTGGTTGCTCATAGGCTGGCGGCATGGCGTGCCCGGGACGCGCCGTCAATAGCTGCGCTGGCCCTGCTCCGGCCCTCCAGCCGCCCGGCGCCAGGGGCTTGTGTTGGTGGCGCGGTTGGGGCAGAGCCATGCGCCCATGCTCGACGGGCTCCTCGACCCACAACTGACCCAGCAGCTCACCGCCTTTCTCGCGGTCGTGATGATCGACATCGTGCTCGCCGGCGACAACGCGGTGGTGGTCGGCACGGCGGCAGCCGGCTTGCCGCCTCGCCAGCAACGCCGGGTGATCGCCCTTGGCGCATCGCTGGCACTGGTGGCGCGGATCGTCTTCGCCTTGATGGCGACGCAGCTGCTGGCGATCGTCGGTCTGCTGCTCGCCGGCGGGCTGCTGCTGCTCTGGGTGGGGTGGAAGATGTGGCGCGAGCTGGAGGCCGACCGGGCCGCGGCAAAGCACGAGATTCCATCTGTGGTGCCGGGTATCGAGTCAACCGCCGCCATCGGCCAGAAGACGTTTCGCTCAGCCGTGATCCAGGTGGCCATCGCCGACATCTCGATGTCGCTCGACAACGTGCTGGCGGTCGCTGGTGCTGCCCGCGAGCACCCCTGGATCATGGCGTTCGGGCTCGTGCTCTCGATAGCCCTGATGGCGGTCGCCGCCGGGTTCATCGCCCGGCTCATCGACCGCCATCGCTGGCTGGCCTATGCCGGGCTCGCGGTCATCCTGGTGGTGGCGCTCAAGATGATCTGGGAGGGCGGCCACGAGGTATTGCTCGTGACCGCCCGGATGTGAGCCCAGACCAGGGGTCGACGCTGGTCAGGTGGCGACGCGAATGCCACCCGCCGCGATCGCGTTGTCGACCCGGCCCTCGAACTTGGCGAAGTTCTTCTCGAACAGCTCCGCCACCTGGCGCGCCGCCGCATCGTAGGCGGCTGGGTCCGCCCAGGCATCGCGCGGGTTGAGCAGTGCCGGATCGACCCCGGGACAGGATTCCGGCACCTCGAGGCCGAAGACCGGATCCGCGCGGAAGCTGCCCTTGTTGAGCGAGCCGTCGAGCGCTGCCTGCAGCAGGGCGCGGGTCACCTTGAGCGGCATCCGCTTGCCGCCATCGGCCGCACCACCGCCGCTCCAGCCGGTGTTCAACAGCCAGCAGGGCGCATTGTGCTCGCGAAGCTTCTGGCCCAGCAGCTCGGCGTAGACGGTTGGATGCCGGGGCATGAAGGGCGCGCCGAAGCAGGCCGAGAAGACCGCCTGCGGTGTCGTCACGCCGCGCTCGGTGCCGGCGAGCCTGGCGGTGTAGCCGGAGAGGAAGTGGTACATCGCCTGATCCGGGCGCAGCCGGCTGATCGGCGGCAACACGCCGAAGGCGTCGCAGGTCAGCATGACGACGTTGCTCGGATGGCGGCCGCGGCCCGTCGCGCTGGCATTCGGGATGAAGTCCAGCGGGTAGGAGCTGCGGGTGTTCTCGGTGAGCGTGCCGTCGAAGAAGTCGGTGGCGGCGGTCACGGGATCGAGAATGACGTTCTCGAGGATGGTGCCGAAGCGGGTCGACGCGCTGTAGATCTCGGGCTCGCCCTTCGGGTCGAGATTGATCACCTTGGCGTAGCAGCCGCCCTCGAAGTTGAAGATGCCGTCGGCGCTCCAGCCGTGCTCGTCATCGCCGATCAGCGTCCGCGTGGGATCGGCCGAGAGCGTCGTCTTGCCGGTGCCCGAGAGACCGAAGAAGACAGCGGTGTCGCCGTCCGCGCCCATGTTGGCCGAGCAGTGCATCGGGAAGACGCCCTGCTCCGGCAGGATATGGTTGAGCACGGTGAAGATCGATTTCTTGATCTCGCCGGCATAGGCCGTGCCGATGACGAGCACGAGCTTGCTCTTGAGATCGAGCGCGATCACGGTGCTCGAGTTCGTGCCATGGCTCGCCGGATCGGCGACCATGCTCGGCAGCTGCAGAACGGTCCAGTCCGGGGAGAAACCGGCCCGCTCGGCCGGCGTCGGCCGCAGGAACATGTTGCGGGCGAAGAGGCTGTGCCAAGCCTGCTCGGTGACCACCCGGACGTTCAGGCGGGAAGCCGGATCGGCACCGGCCCAGAGCTCCTGGACGAACAGCGTGCGCCCGGCCATGTGCGCCAGCGCACGTTGGCGAAGATCGGCGAAGATCGCCGGCGGCAGGCGCTTGGTCCCTTTGTTCCAGTCGATGACGTCGCTGATCTCGGGATGGTCGACGACATATTTGTCCTCGGGCGAGCGGCCGGTGAACTTGCCGGTCTCTGCGACCAGCGCGCCTTCCGCCGACAGCCTCGCCTCGTTTCGCTGGATCGCCATGGTCACCAGCTGCGCCGGCATCAGGTTCCAATGTAGCGTGCCGGCCTTGGCCGCATCCAGGATATCGTTGCTCACCACTTCGCGCGTCATCTCGGGTTCCCCCCCTTGTTGATCCAGGTTCAGTCGACCACCTGCGAGCCCTGCCGCGCGCGCTTGACCAGTCGTACCAATTCGACACGTGCAGAATCTGCATCGCGGGCCGGCTTGTCGAACCAGAGCCGGACCCGCTCGCCTTGGTTGGCGAGGTCCGCGCCTTCCGGGTCGACGCCGACCAACCGCCAATCTCCTGCCGGACGGCCGAGCAGCGCGGTCGCATAGAGCGCCACGGCGTCGGCGTGATCCTCGTTCATGTGCTGGACGATCTCGGCCTCGGCCATGGCCAGCGGCTCCGCCTCCGCCATGAGCCAGAGGACGTGCTCGGCCGAGACCCAGTGGATGCGGCCGAAGCCGGCCACCAGATGCGCCCGCTCTATTGCCAGTCGGTAAAAGTTGAAATCGCTGAAGGCCGCGTAGCCGCGGGCATCGCCGTGCCGGGCCAGGTAGCGCTCACGCTGGTGCGCTGCGGTTGCCGGCTCCAGCCGTCCCATCAGCGTCGCACGCGCCCCGGTGAGCGGTGATGCCAGGCCGTATGTGCCGTCGACGAGCAGCGATACGCGGTCATCGCGCCCGGCATTCTGCGTATGCTCGGCCAGATCGGAGAGCAGCAGCAGGGGTGCCGCGTCGTGGTCGACGGCCATCATGACCAGCGAGACATAAGGTGCGCCATGACCGTCGACGGTGCCGAGCGCTGCCCGATCCTGTGTCCGGAGGAGAGAGCGGACAGTGGCCCCGGGCGACGGCTCGGCTTCGAGCACATCGGCGGTCATGGCGCACCATAGTCGCGCTGGCCTGGCAAGCTGCTGGAGCTCACGTGCTTGGCTGCGCTCATGGATACACCCCTTACGCTAATGACATTAACTTAGAGGCGGGCATTCCAAACCCTGACGTATTGTCACAGATGTTGCGTTGCGGCAAAAGGGCGAACACAGTGTTGCTGCGTCTGCGCTGGTCGGAGCCTTGCAAGGACTGGCCGATCCGCATCTTTTTCTTCAGGAAACCGCTGACTTGTCCAAGCCGAAGCTGGCCGCCGTCCGCTACCTCATGCCGCCCGTGCCGCTCGGCGAGCCCGTGGAGGTGGCGCCCGGAATTCTCTGGCTGCGCTTGCCGTTGCCCTTCGCTCTCGACCACGTCAATGTCTGGTTGATAGACGACGGCGACGGCTGGACGCTCATCGATGCCGGCATCGGCGACGACCGGACACGCGCGATCTGGGAGAGCCTGCTTGCCGGCTCGCTCGCCGCGAAGCCGATCCGGCGCATCATCGCCACCCATTTCCACCCCGACCACGTCGGGCTCTGCGGCTGGCTGGCCGAGCGGTTGGCAGCACCCTTCTCGACCAGCCGCACCGAATGGCTGCAGGCGCGGCTCCTGGCCTTGGACCCGAGCGATGGCTATGTGCGCGCCGGCCGCGCCTTCGATCTCTCGGCAGGCCTGGACCCGGAGCTGATCGAGGCGCGCTATGCCCGCGGCAACCGCTACCAGCAAAGCGTCAGCCCGCCGCCACCGGTCTACACACGGGTGGCCGCCGGTGACACGGTTGCCATGGGCGGCTCGACCTGGCAGGTGCTGGTCGGCGAGGGCCACAGCCCCGAGATGCTCACCTTCTTCTCGGCCGAGCGCAACATCCTGATCGCCGCCGACCAAATATTGCCCAGGATCTCGCCGGTCGTCGCCGTCTGGCCGCCGATCCCGGCCGCCGACCCGCTGGCCGAGTTCCTCGACTCGTTGCGCCAGTACGAGGAGCTGCCCGAGGACTGCCTGGTCCTGCCGTCGCACGACGCGCCGTTTCACGGCCTGCATGACCGGCTCTTGGACCTCGTCCGTCACCACGACGAGCGCTGCGATCTGGTGTTGCGCGCCAGCACAGCGCCAGCGACCATAGCCGAGATCATGCCCAAGCTGTTTCGCCGCCGGCTCGACGTCCAGCAGCTCGGCTTTGCGCTCGGCGAGACCGTAGCACATCTCAATTACCTGCTGATGCGCGGCCGGCTCGCCGAGGTCGGTGCCAAAGGCGAGGCCCGGTTGTTCCAGCGCGTCTGACGTCGCGGGCTTTGACAGCAGGAAAAGCCAGGGTCTAGTCTGGCGTAGTTCAGAATGCGGATAGGGACGGGACGAAGCCAATCAATAACTTGATCATGACGGTCCTTCGCCGGCCGTATCTCAAATCCATTGTCGTCGAGATTAACGCGCGGACGATTTTGTCGTTGAGAGATTTGGGAGTTCGACCATGCTGCCACTGATCGGCAAGCGCCTCGTGCAGATGGTCTTGATCATGATCGTCGCCTCGTTCGTGCTGTTCGTGATTTTCGACAGCGACGAGTTCAAGAAGAAGATCGCGGTCAACGAGCTCGGCGGCTTCGCCGTCTCGGCGTTGAGCGACGACGACTATCAGCAGTGGCTGGCGAACAAGGGTCTCGATGTGCCCTTTTTCCAGCGTTACACCAATTGGGTCGGCGGCGTGCTGACCGGCGATTTCGGCCATTCCTTCGAGAAGAACACCGACGTTGGCCCGTTGCTTTGGGATCGGTTGAAGAACACCGGTATTTTGGCCTTTTGGGTCTTCGCCCTGATGATCCCGCTATCCTTGGTCCTGGGCGTAATCGCCGGGATGAAGGAGGGGGGGAAACGGGACCGACTGGTGTCGTTCTTCGCCGTCTTCACCACCTCGATCCCCGAGATCGCGACTGCGATCCTGCTCACGGTCTTTCTCGCGCTCGGCCTCGGCTGGTTTCCGACCAAGTCCGCGATGACCCAAGGCTTCGACGGCTGGCAGCTGGTGCTGCCGGTGCTCACCCTGGTCATCTACTCGTTCGGCTACGTCACCCGGATGACCCGAGCCTCGATGGCCGAGGTAATGACCAGCCAATACATCCGAACGGCGGTCTTGAAAGGCCTGCCGCACAACCGGATCATCATGCGCCACGCGCTGCGGAATGCGCTCATTGCCCCCTTCACCGTGATCGTCCTGCAGCTCAACTGGCTGCTCTCGGGCGTCGTCGTGGTCGAGGTGTTCTTCGAGTATAACGGCTTCGGCAAGATGCTCCTGGAGGCGGCGCTGTTCGGCGACATCTATGTCGTCCAGGCCGCGACCTTCGTTGCCGTGGTCGTCGCCGTGGTGTCGCAGATTATCTCGGATGTCGGCTACACCTTCCTCAACCCCCGCATTCGCTTCAGCTGAGGAGGGTCCGAGCATGGCCTCCGTCACCCTTCCAGACGATCAGCCGGCCCCGCCTGTGCCCCTGATGGCGCGGCTGACGACACCGCGTGCGCTGATCATCCTCGGCGCGCTCACCTGGGTGCCGCTTGTCGCCTATGTCATGTTCGGGGCGAGCCGCCTCGTGCTCCTGCCGGCGATTCCGGCGATCCTGGTCCTCTACCTGCTTGCCATGATCAATTGGCGGGAGAGCACGGTGGCGCTGATCGGCGCTACGCTGGTCTGTTTTTGGCTCTTCATCGCGGTCGCCGTGCCGTTCATGCCGTTGATCGATCCGAACGAGCCGATCCAGCCGTTTGTCCTGCCGTTCACCGAGGCGCGCGACCAGTTCTTCTGGCTCGGCACCGATTTCCGCGGCCGGGACATGCTCTCGCGCGCTCTTTGGGGCTGCCAGCGCGTCATCGTCTGGGGTGTGACCGCGACGGCCGTGGCCTACGTCATCGGCACGACACTGGGTCTCATTGCCGGCTACCTCGCCGGCTGGTGGGACGAGCTGATCTCGTTCATCGGCAATGTGATCTTGTCTTTTCCGGTGATGGTGCTGTTCATCGTCATCCTCACCTATTTCGGCCCCTCGGGCTTCAATATCATCGTCGCCGTCACCTTCGCCTCGGCACCGGCGATCATGCGTATCGTCAGGGGCCTGACCCTCGACATCAAGTCGCGCGACTACGTCTTCGCCGCGCAGACCCGGGGCGAGAAGCCGTTTTGGATCATGGTGGTCGAGCTCTTGCCCAATGCCCGCGGGCCAATCATCGTCGATGCCTGCCTGCGGCTCGGCTACACCACGGTGGCGATCACCACGCTGACCTTCCTCGGCCTCGGCCTGCAGCCGCCGGACCCCGACTGGGGCTTGATGATCAAGGAAGCGGCGAGCTCCGCCCTGCTCTTCAAGTTCTCCTACATGCTCCTGGTCCCGGCGCTCTCGGTCTCCAGCCTGATCCTCGGCTTCAACCTGCTGGCCGACGGCCTGCGCGAGATGAGCCTCAGGGATTGATAAGGGAAGTGAGCAACATGGCCGAAGCCGCGACCCCGTTGTTCCATTCGCTGGACGACTTCCTCGCCTGGGAGGAACGGCAAAGCGAGCGCTACGAGTTCCTGCCCGGCGGCGTGATCCGCATGATGGCGGGTGGGACCGAGGACCATCATCAAGTCACGACCAATGTTCTGGCAGCTTTGCGGCCGCGGCTCCGTGCGCAGTCCTGTTACGTCTTCGGTGCTGCCGCAAAAGTGATCTCCCGCGAGAGCAATGCGGTCGTCTATCCGGACGTGGTGGTGCGTTGCGGCGCCATCGGCGGCAAGTCGACGGCCATCGACGATCCCGTCATCGTCTTCGAAGTGCTGTCCGACAGCACTGCCCGGCACGACCTGACGCGTAAGCGGCTGCTCTACAAGTCGATGCCGTCGGTTCGCGCCATCGTCTATGTGAGCCCCGACCAGTATCGGCTCGATATCGTGCGGCGCGGTCCCGACGGCCGGTTCGATGACGAGGTGCTCGAGGGCGCCGATGCGACCCTCCAGCTGCCCGAGATCGACGCGACGCTCACTCTCGCTGAGATCTACGAAGACACGAGCCTCGCTGCCGAGGCCGGAGAAGCTTCATGAACGACGAGACGCCGATTCTCGAGTGCAGGAATCTCTGCATCTCCTACTTCACCCGCGCCGGCGAGATCCCGGCCGTGGTCGACTTCAACCTCAAGGTCATGCCGGGCGACGCAGTCGGCATCGTCGGTGAATCGGGTTGCGGCAAGTCGACCGTCGCACTCGCCATCATGCAGTATCTCGGCAAGAACGGGCGCATCGTCTCGGGCGAGATCCACTTCATGGGCGAGGATCTGACCGCCAAGACCGACGAGGAGCTGCGCCAGCTCCGCGGCTCCAAGATCGCCATGGTCTACCAGGAGCCGATGGCATCCCTGAACCCGTCCATGACCATCGCCCAGCAGCTTATGGAGGTGCCGCTCTACCACGAGGACGGTTGCACCGAGGCACAGGCCCGCGAGCGGTCGCTGGAGATGCTCGAGAACGTCCGCCTGCCCGATCCCAAGCGGATCATGGAAGCCTTCCCGCACCAGATCTCGGGCGGCCAGCAGCAGCGCGTGGTGATCGCCATGGCGCTGCTCTCCAACCCCAATCTACTGCTGCTCGACGAACCGACCACCGCCCTCGACGTCACGGTCGAAGCCGGCATCGTCCAGCTGATCAAGGAGATCAGCGAGCGCTTCGGCACCTCGATGATCTACATCTCGCACAATCTGGGGCTGATCCTCGAGACCTGCGACCGGATCACCGTCATGTACTCGGGCGAGGCGGTCGAGGAGGGCTCGGTCGAGCAAGTCTTCGACCTGATGCGCCACCCCTACACCCAGGGCCTATTCAACTCGATCCCGCTGCCCGGTGCCGACAAGAACGCCAGGCCGTTGATGCCGATCCGCGGCCAGCTGCCGCTGCCGCATGAGAGGCCAACGGGCTGCAATTTTGGCCCGCGCTGCGACTACTTCCAATCGGGCGTCTGCGATGGCGGGCCGATCGCCATGGCGACGGTGCCCGAGCACGAGCGCCACGTCACCCGCTGCGCCCGTTTCAGCGAGATCGACTGGGCGGCCGAGATCGCCGTTGCCGAGGCCGGTGCCGCAGCCAATCTCGGCGAGGTGGTGCTGCGCGTCGAGAACATGAAGAAGTACTACGAGCTGCGCGACACCTCCTTGATGGCGCTCATCAGCGGCAAGACCACGCGCACCGTCAAGGCCAACGAGAAGCTCGATTTCGAGGCCCGCGAGGCCGAGACCGTCGCCATCGTCGGCGAATCCGGCTGCGGCAAGTCGACCTTCGCCAAGGTGATGATGGGCCTCGAGACCGCCACCGAAGGCCACATCTACCTCGACGGCAAGGACCTGGCCGAGACCCCGGTGCAAAAGCGCCAGCCGCAGGTCGTGGGCCACCTGCAGATGGTCTTCCAGAACCCGTTCGACACGCTCAACCCGAGCCACACCGTCGGCGGCCAGATCGCGCGCGTCATCCGCAAGTTCGGCGTCGAGCAGGACCCGGAGAAGGTCAAGGCCCGGGTCATGGAGCTGCTCGACATCGTCAAGCTGCCCCGCGACTTCTACAAGCGCCGGCCGCGCCAGCTCTCCGGCGGTCAGAAGCAGCGGGTCGGCATCGCCCGCGCCTTCGCCGGCAATCCGCGCGTCGTCATCGCCGACGAGCCGGTCTCCGCCCTCGACGTCTCCGTCCAGGCCGCGGTCAGCCAGCTCTTGATGGACATCCAGCGCGAGAACCGCACCACCCTGGTCTTCATCAGCCATGACCTGTCGCTGGTCCGCTACCTGGCCGATCGTGTCGTCGTCATGTATCTCGGCACCATCGCCGAGCAGGGCAGCACCAACGAGGTCTTCGCGCCGCCCTACCACCCCTACACCGAAGCGCTCCTCTCCGCCGTCCCGATCGCCGACACAAGGATCAAGAAGAAGGAAATCGTCCTCCAGGGCGACATCCCATCCGCCGTCAACCCGCCCCCCGGCTGCCCCTTCCAGACCCGCTGCCCGCGCAAGATCGGCCGCATCTGCGAAACCGAGGAGCCGCCGATCCGCACGTTCAACACCGGCCACCGCATCGCCTGCCACATCCCCCCCGAAGAGCTCGAAGCCATGGAGCCGGTGATCACAATGCCGGAGACCGAGGCGGCGGAGTAGGCGAAGGGCAGAAATGAGCAGGGCGAGGAGGCCGGCCTCCTCGCGCACCACCGGTACCTAAGCAAGTAGAGCCCCCAATAGATGGTGTGACGGCTAATTGCCGTTGAACTCGGCATCCAGTTCGGCGACGCGATCGGTCCCTGTCGATCGACATCCAGGCGTCGGGCTCGAGCCGCGAGGTGGAAATGGGGGCGTCGCTCTCACTGACATGCTCCAGACATCTCGTCGCCGTCACGGTCCTCGTCGACGACCCGATAGGTCTGAATGGGATGCGCGATCCCTTTCACCTCGACACTGCCGATCTCCGCGCACGCAACCTCGTGCTCGATGAGCGCGAAGGTCTCGAACGAGACGAGGATCTCGCCCGCCGCCGCCAGCTCTTCGAGGCGGGCTGCGATATTCACGGCGCCGCCGACGATCGTGTAGTCGAGCCGATCCTCGCTGCCGAAATTGCCGACGGTGCAAAAGCCGGTATGGACACCCATGCGGACTTGCAAGGGCCGGGCGATACCCGCAGCACGCCAGGTCACGGCGAGCTCGCGCAGCCGTTGCCGCATCGCAATCGCCATCTGCACGCAGGCCAAAGCATCCTCACGCACGCCCCTGGTCTCGGGATCGCCGAAGAAGATGAGCATTCCGTCGCCGATATACTTGTCGATGGTCGCCCCGTGGGCCACAGCGATTTTCGACATCTCCGTCAGGTATTGGTTGAGGAGCTGCGTCAGGTCCTCGGACTCCAGCTGATCGGCCGTCTCCGTGAAGCCGACGATGTCGGAGAAGAAGATCGTGAGCTTCTTCCGGCTGCTCGTGACCTTGACCTCCTGCCGGCCGGAGGAGATCGACTCGTAGAGCTGCGGCGACAGATACTTGGCGAGCTGGTTCGACAGCTGCTCGAGCATCCCGGTCTTGGCCGCCAGCTCGGTCTCGCGCTGATCGATGACGGTCATGTAGTGACGCATGGCGTTGGCGATGGTGCCGATCTCGTCGGGCCGATCGTCGACGAGATCGCGACGGCGGTCGCTCGCGTAGGCACGCAGCGCCTCGCGTAGTGCGCCGAGCCGCTCGAACACGCGTCGCTTCAGCACGCGCCATGCTAGGACGCTGCCGACGGCCTGGGCGAGCAGCAGCACGATGATTGCGCCCAGACTGACGCGCAGGGCCCCACCGACCATCTCGATCTGCTCTTCCAACTGCGTCTGCGCCGCCCAGAACGCATTGCTGGCGCTGCTCAGCAGGCGATTGGCAATGAGCGAGTTCTCTTCCGCCAACGCCTTGATGTTGAAGGCATTCGCCAGCTCGGCTGCCTTGTCGGCGAACAATCTGTCACGTACTGAAGCCCAGAGCTGCACCACCGCGTCCGCGGCCGCCGCAAGCTCGCCTTGCTGGCCATCTGGCGTCGGCGCAGCCGCTGCAAGTGCGCCACCGAGCACCACCATGCTCGCCTCCAGCTCGCGTCGGTTGCGCGAGAAGCGCGAGCGTTTCGGGTCGAGGAGCGTCGTGCCGACCAGCAGGACCGCCCGCGTCAACGCCGTCGCCAGCTCACCCTTGTGGCCCCGGCCGAGCAAATCGTGGAATCGATGAAACTGCTCGCCGAGCCCATCCAGCCGCTGCGTCACGCTGATCTGCTCGCCCACCGCGTCAGTCAGCCCGCGTAGATTGGCGACGAGCAAATCGCCGTTGCGCCGTAGCGCCGCCATTCCGTCATCGTCCGGGAACAGCGATTCCAGCTCCTCGATCAGTAGAAGCTGGGCGCGTTCCTTGTCCTTGATGCGCGACAGGAGCGTGTCGAACTCGGCCGCTGTCGGCTTCATCCCGAGCGCCGGAGCGATCGAGCTCGTGGCGGACGCCTCCTGCGAGAGTTGTGCCAGCTTGACCAGTCGCGGCAGGACCGAGCCCTCGAGCTTGCCGAGCTCGCCCTGGAGCTCGACGAGACGGACGCTCGTCGCCAGCAAGCCCAGGACGACGATCAGGGCCGTTCCGACAAGGACGCAACCGAGCAACGTCGAGATGCGCTGTCGGTGCTTGATCGCCTCGCGCATGGTGCGACGCCCCCCTGGGGCGGCTAGCGCAGTGGCGGACTGTAGAGGAGACCACCGTCACGCCAGAGCCGATTCAGTCCCCGCTCGATGCCCAAGGGGCTGCCGGGGCCGAGATAGCGATCGAAGATCTCGCCGTAATTGCCGGCACCGGCCACGACCTGGCGCGACCAATCGGGATCCAGGCCGACCGCAGCGCTGCCCGCCACCGCGTCGACGCCGAGCAGTCGGCGGATCTCGGGATCTGGGCTCTCCAAGTGCTGGGGATGGTTGTCGCGCGTGACGCCCTTCTCCTCGGCCAGAACGGTCGCCATGATCGCCCAGCGCACGACATTGCCCCAGGCCATGTCGCTCGACGAGACGTAGGCCACGAGCGGCTCTTTCGAGATGATCTCCTCGTGCAGGGCGTATTGGGCCGGATCGTCCACTGCGGCTGCGCGCAGGCTCGCCAGCACCAGCCGATCGGCGGTCAGCAGCTCGCAGCGGCGCGCGAAGAAGGCGTCGTTTCGACCCTGCGAGGACTCGAAGGTCAAGACCTCCCAGTCCAGACCGTGGAGGGCAACGAAGTCCTCGAGATTGCCGATTGTCGTCGTCGAGTGCGACACGCAAACCGTTGCCTCAGAGAGATCGGTCAGCGCGCCTTCGACCACGCCGCGATGCGACAGGAACCCCTGCCCATCGTAGTAGAGCACGGCCGCAGGAGTCAGCCCCAACTCCATGTCCCTGGAAAAGGTCCAGGTCACGTTGGCGACGTAAATGTCGATCTGGCCTGTGGAAATGCTCTCGAGCCCGTGGCGGATCAGCGTCGGCGACAGCTCCACTGCATCGCGGTCGTCGAAGAGCGCCAGCGCCACCACGCGGCAGAACTCCGGGAAGAACCCTTCGTAGCCACTCTCGCCGATCCGCGTGTCGCCAACATGCCGGTTGCCGATGGCGCATTTGACGTAGCCGCGCTCGCGCACCGTCTCCAGCACGCTCTCTGATGCAGCAGCGCCTGTCGCAACGGTCGACGCCTGAATGCCGGCAAGCAGCCCGGCAACCACCAACCTCATTTACCGCCTCCCTTAGCGTCCGCAGTATAGCATGGCGACCTATTGGCGCGAACCCGCATGCCCAGATGGGGAACACAGACGGGCCCCTGGGAGACCATGCTTGGCTCGCCATTCTTATCGGCCGCCGCGTGCCGGCATTCCCGATATGAGCCGACTTGGGCGCAGCCGGACAGTGGCTCGGGCTCTTACCATTGGCCTCCAGGCCGCCGATCGCGTCGTGATTTGGTCGCGAGCGGCCTTGTGTGCTACCCTCCTCACCGAG
This sequence comes from uncultured Alphaproteobacteria bacterium, assembly GCA_942491185.1. Taxonomy (GTDB): domain Bacteria; phylum Pseudomonadota; class Alphaproteobacteria; order Geminicoccales; family Geminicoccaceae; genus SLRI01. The sequence goes on from CALOAB010000028.1 coordinate 32,590, forward strand.
TAGCGCTTGAGCGGTTTTCGTTCGCCGACGCTTCTCAGGTGTTCGCTCGGGCTGCATTCCTGCGGTTCCGACCACCGATCTGAGCAAGCGTATTGTCGGCTTTTTCCGGCTCACGCTTGCTGCGCATGGTGTCATCGTCCGCGGAAGCATGTTTCATAATGTCTCATCAGCTCTCGACCTCAGCCTCGCCGATAGAATCACTCGGAAGGGCGCGGGCGTGCGGTTTGCAGAGCCCGGGTGGCATGGTCGGCGCGGGGACCGAGACCAGGCTGACCGCGAGCGCGGGCATCCTCCCTGAGAGCCATGCGAGCACGCCGCGCCGGTTGCCGGTAGCCGACACCGGGCCTCGGCTGGCGCTGGATGTCGTCGGGCTCGGCGTCGATGCGGTCCTGTTCGACCTTGACGGTGTCGTGACCCAGACGGCGAGCCTGCACGCTCGGGTCTGGCGGCGGCTGTTCGACGAGTTTCTCAGCCAGCGCACGTCGGACGGCGCCGACCGGCCGTTTCGCATGCCCGAGGATTATCACGCCCATGTCGACGGCAAGCTGCGCATCGAGGGGGTCCGCTCGTTCCTGCGCTCACGGGACATCGAGCTGCCGTTCGGCGCTCCATCGGATAGTCCGGATAGCGAGACCGTATGCGGTCTCGGCAATCGCAAGACTCGGCTGTTCATGGAGGTCCTCGACCGTCACGGTGTCGAGGTCTTTGCGGGAACGCTCGCCTTCCTGCGAGCGGTGCGGGCGATGCCGCTCAAGACTGCGTGTGTGTCCTCGTCGCTCACCTGCCGCAAGGTTCTGCAAAAGACGCGGCTCACCGATCATTTCGATGCTATCTACGATGGCGGAGATCTGGACCGCGAAGGACGGCCCGGCAAGCCCGCCCCCGACGGCTTTCTCCGAGGCGCTGCAATGGTCGGGGTCGCACCGGGCAATGCGGCGGTCGTCGAGGATGCCGTCGTCGGCGTCGCGGCCGGGCGTGCCGGTGGCTTCCGGTTGGTGATCGGCGTCGACCGTGGTGCGGGTCGGCAAGCGCTGCTCGATGCCGGGGCCGACATTGTGGTATCCGATCTCGCGGAGCTGATGACCACCTGAGCGTCCAGCCGTGCCGGCCCGCCCACAGATCGCGGTCAGCGCGCAGCGACCGCCGACTGCAAGGTTAAGCCTGTGCTACGCAAACGCCTCATTCCGCCCCGCGACATCTTCCCCATTCAGCCCTGGCGCCTGGAGACCACGCATTTCGCGCGTGAGCTGGCCGACCAGTTCCTGGGCCCGAGCGAGACCGCGTTCGCCCAGTCGAACGGCTATCTGGGCCTGCGCGGAAGCCAGGAGGAGGACCGGCCGGTCAGCGAGCCCGGCACCTTCCTGAACGGTTTCTACGAGAACCGGCCGATCGTCTACGGCGAGAGCGCCTACGGCTTTCCCAAGGTCGGGCAGACCATTCTCAACTGCCCCGACGGCAAGATCATCAAGCTCTACGTCGATGACGAGCCCTTCGACCTCGAGCGCTCCGAGATCCTCTCCTACAACCGCCGGCTCGAGATGGGCGACGGCCTGACGCGCCGCGAGGTCGTCTTCGTGACACCGACCGGCAAGCGCATCCGGTTGACCAGCACCCGCCTCGTGTCCTTCCACCACCGCCACTTGGCGGCGATCTCTTATGAGGTCGTTGCCGAGGACGCCGACGCCGAGCTGATCATCTCGTCCGAGATGATCAACCGCAGCCCGCTGCCAGTCGATACCGCCGACCCGCGCATGGCGCAGGGCTTCGTCGGCCGGGTGCTGCGCCCGGAAGGGCACGTCGTCGACGGCCGCCGCGCCGTCCTCAGCTACACCACCCAGAGCTCCGGTCTCACGCTGGGCTGCGGCATGGACCACGTGATCGAGACAGAGAACGCCGTCGCCACCGATGCCCGTGCCGAGGACGACTTCGCCGCGGTGGTCTTCAGGGTCCGGGCCGAGGCCGGCAAGCCGGTCCGTCTCGCGAAGTTCCTCAGCTACCACTACGGCGGCCAGACGACGCCGCAGGAAATCCGCTCGCAAACCGCCTGGACCCTCGACCGCGCCCTGGAGGACGGCTTCGATCGCGTGCGCGAGCGGCAGCAGGACTACGTCCGGACGTTCTGGGAGCACGCCGATATCGAGGTGGAAGGCGGCCAGACGCCGGAAAAGCAGCAGGTCATCCGCTGGAACCTGTTCCAGCTCTTGCAGGCCTCGGGCCGCGCCGAGGGCCACGGCATCGGCGCCCGCGGCCTCACCGGCCAGACCTATGAGGGCCACTACTTCTGGGACACCGAGATCTACGTCCTGCCGTTCCTCGTCTACACCAACCCCCGCATGGCGCGGAGCATCCTCAAGCACCGCTACGACCAGCTGACCAAGGCGCGGGCCCGGGCGTGTGAGCTCGGCCATCCCGGCGCCAGCTTCCCCTGGCGCACCATCAATGGCGAGGAGGCGTCGGCCTACTACGCCGCCGGCACCGCCCAGTACCATATCAACGCCGACATCATGTATGCGCTGCGCAAGTATGTGGATGCCACCGGCGACAGCGACTTCCTGCATCGCTACGGCGCCGAGATGCTGGTCGAGACCGCCCGGTTCTGGCTCGATCTCGGCGGCTTCACCGAGCGCGACGGCGAGCGCTTCGTCATCAACGGCGTCACCGGCCCGGACGAATACACGGCCGTGGTCAACAACAACTACTTCACCAACCTGATGGCGCGGGAGAACTTCCGCTACGCCGCGGCCACGCTGCGCGCGCTCGAAGAGAACCATCCCGACGTGTTCGCCACCCTCGCCAAGCGCACCGCACTCGGGGCCCACGAGGTCAACGCCTGGCTGCGGGCGGCCGCGCAGATGTACCTGCCGTTCGACGCGGCGCTCGGCATTCACCCGCAGGACGACAGCTTTCTCGACAAGGAGGCATGGGACTTCGCCGGCACCGACCCGGAGAAATACCCGCTCCTGCTGCACTTCCACCCGCTCAACCTCTACCGCCACCAGGTCATCAAGCAGGCCGACACCATCCTCGCCACGTTCCTGCTCGGCGACCAGTTCAGCGCCGCCGAGAAGAAGAGCAATTTCGACTATTACGATCCGATCACGACGCACGACTCGTCGCTCTCGGTCTGCATCCAGAGCATTGTCGCCGCCGAGATCGGCTACCTGGAGAAGGCCCGCGAGTACTTCAACTTCGCCGTCTCGATGGATCTCTCCGACGTCGGCGGCAACATGCAGCACGGCGCCCACATCGCCTCGATCGGCGGCAGCTGGATGTCGCTGGTCTACGGCTTCGGCGGCATGCGCGACCATGGCGGCAACATTACCTTCCGGCCCCGCCTGCCGGCCGACTGGACTCGATTGCGCTTCCGCGTGACCGTTCGTGGCAACCGCCTCCACGTCGACATTGGCCAGGTGGAGACGACCTATCGGCTCGCCGAAGGCTCCGGCCTGACCATTGCGCATGAAGGCGAGGCCTTGGAGCTGACCCCAGAAGCACCGACCGCAAGCCGACCGACCGCGGCGCAAGGCTGACCCGGGCACCCAGCTCACACTGCCTTAGGGGGGGGCGCGCCAAGGTCCCCCCAAGCTCCTCCGGCCAAGCGGGCGCAGGCACTCAAAGAGATGGGTGACACTCGGCCGCTCGGGATGTGTCCGGAAATCGACCGCGGCGATGCGGTAACGACTGAACCAGACGTGGACGACTCCGTCCGCCAACTCAAGGGCGTCTGCAAGCCTGTCGAGAGCTACTTCGTCCAGGGCCTCGCAGCGGCTGAAGGTGACGAAGAAAGATCGCCGGGGAACTCGGCTCGCGGGCGCCCTCGGCAGTCTCGGTTCTTAGCCAGGTTGCAAGGGCGCGCGTCTGCTTGTTGAAATCGCCCGCTTGACTTGCAGGGACCGGGCGCCGGCCAAGAATGCGGGCATGCAGACAAGTTCTCTTTGGCGAGATTCCCGTGTATATTTATTCGAGGGCCGTTAGAGCCTTTATCATGGGGGATCTACAATGACTCAGGGCACCGATTTGTCTGATCCGTCGACCTGGGACCCGGAGCTGGATGCCGTCAAGGCAGCGCCGAAGCATCACAAGGTCATCTTCGAGAACGAGCGGGTCCGCGTGCTCGAGGTCACGCTCGAGCCCAATGACGAGGAGCCGGTCCATCACCACCGCTGGCCGTCGGTCTTCGTCCTCGACCAGATCAAGCCGCCCGTCGTCGACATCACCCCCGACGGCGAACGGCTGCCGCCGCATCGCGACATTATCCAGGCGCTCGACGCCTGGAACGGCCAAGGCTGCCTCGTGGTCAATATGGCGCCGCAGCCAGCAGGCCGGGTCTTGAACGAGTCGGACACGACCGTGCACGGTATTCGCATCGAGATGAAGAACATGGGCTGAACGGTGGCCCCCTCGCAAGGCGGTCTTGCGGCGGATTGGGCCACGGCGGGTCGTCATCGCCAGCGAGGCTGATACACCCCGCTAGCCAGGCGAGCCGGGTTGGTGTCACCGACTTGTGCTCAGCGATAGGTTGATCGCGAGCAGCCGGCTGTTATCACTCGGCGTCATCAGCCCGGCTCGTCGTCGGGCGCGCAGAGAGGTATCCCATGCGAGTCCGTTCGATAGCCATCGCTACCGCCGCTGCACTTGCCGCCCTGGCCGCGCCCGCCTTTGCCCAGGACGGTGGGATGAGCTTCTTCGTCACCAGCGCCGGCTCCGGCAACGGGGCCGACATCGGTGGCCTCGACGGTGCCGACGCGCACTGCGCCGCCCTCGCCGAGGCCGTCGGTGCCGGCGACCGCGACTGGAAGGCCTATCTGAGCAGCAGCGCCGAGAACGCCCGCGATCGAATTGGCGCCGGGCCATGGCTCAACGCCGACGGCGTGACCGTCGCCGCAAGCGTCGACGAGCTGCACGGCGAGAACAATCTCACCAAGCAAACCTCGATCTCCGAGGCTGGTGCTGTCATCAACGGCCGCGGCGACGAGCCGAACCGGCACGACATCCTCACCGGCTCCAATCTCGACGGCACGTTTTCCGGCGCGTCTTGCGAAGATTGGACCAGTAGCGGCGCTGGCGCGGCCACGGTCGGCCATCATGACCGCGAGGGCGGCGGCGCCGATCCGACCTCCTGGAACTCGGCGCACGACTCCCGCGGCTGCAGCCAGGCCGACCTCCAAGGCACCGGCGGCGACGGCCTCTTTTACTGCTTCGCTGCGGACTGACGCGCGGGACCTGATCGCGTTCCACCGGGTTTGAGTTGGTGGTGTTAGCTACCTGTTAGGGAGCTAAGCGCCTTTGCGGCGCCGCGACCCGGCGCGTTTCTTGGCCTCGGCGGCGCGGCGCTTGTCGGCTTTGGTGGCGGACGGCTTCCAGGGCTTGTAGTCGCCCTTGGCCGCTGGTCCCGGGCGCATGGCGGTTGCCGGCAGGCCGAGCTCGCCGTCCTCGAGCCGCTTGATCTCGTCCCGGAGCCGGGCTGCCTCCTCGAACTCGAGGTCGGCCGCGGCGTCGCGCATCTTCTTCTCGAGCTCGCCGATATAGGCCTGGAGGTCCATGCCCGAGAGCGTCGCCGGCGCGTCCTCGCCGATGTCGACCGTGACGTAGTCCGCCTCGGCAGAGCTCTTGAGGATGTCTTGGATGTTGCGCTTGATCGTGGTGGGTGTGATGCCGTGCGCCTCGTTGTAGGCGAGCTGCTTGGTCCGTCTGCGGTCCGTCTCGCCAATCGCCGCCTTCAGCGATTTGGTCATGGTGTCGGCATAGAGGATGCAGCGGCCGTCGACATTACGCGCGGCGCGGCCGATGGTCTGCACCAGCGAGGTCTCCGAGCGCAGATAGCCTTCCTTGTCGGCGTCGAGAATGGCGACGAGGCCGCATTCGGGGATATCGAGGCCCTCGCGCAGCAGATTGATGCCGACCAGCACGTCGAACTTGCCGAGCCTGAGATCGCGGATGATCTCGATACGCTCGAGCGTGTCGATGTCGGAGTGCAGATAGCGGACCTTGACGCCTTGCTCATGCAGGTATTCCGAAAGGTCCTCGGCCATCCGCTTGGTCAAGGTCGTCACCAGCACGCGCAGGCCCTTCTCGCGGCAGTCGCGGCATTCGGCCAGGAGGTCGTCGACCTGGTGCTCCACCGGGCGGACGATGACCTGGGGATCGACGAGGCCGGTCGGTCGGATCACCTGCTCGGTGAAGACGCCGCCCGTGCGCTCCATCTCCCAGGAACCGGGCGTCGCCGAGACGAAGATCGTCTGCGGCCGCATCACGTCCCATTCCTCGAACTTCAAGGGCCGGTTGTCGACACAGGACGGCAGGCGAAAGCCGAACTCGGCCAAGGTCGATTTGCGCTGCCGGTCGCCCCGATACATGCCGCCCACCTGCGGCACCGCGACGTGGCTCTCGTCGACGAACAGGATGGCGTGCTCGGGGATGTACTCGAACAGGGTCGGCGGCGGCTCGCCGGGCTTGCGGCCGGTGAGGTAGCGCGAATAATTCTCGATCCCCGGGCACGAGTTGGTGGTCAAGATCATCTCGATGTCGGCCACCGTCCGCTGCTCGATGCGCTCGGCCTCGAGCAGCTTGCCGGTGCTGCGAAAATCCTCGAGCGTATCCTTCAGCTCGACCTTGATGTTCTCCACCGCCTGGGTGAGCGTCGGCTTCGGCGTGACGTAGTGGCTGTTCGGGTAGAGCCGGACCTGCTCCAGCTTCTCACCCTTCTGGCCGGTCAGCGGATCGAACTCGTGGATCGATTCGATCTCGTCGCCGAACATCGAGATCCGCCAGGCTTGGTCGTCGAGATGGGCCGGAAAGATCTCGATCGTGTCGCCCTTGGCGCGAAACGCGCCACGGCTGAAATCGAGCTCGTTACGTTTGTATTGCAGCTCGACCAGGGCGCGCAGCAGGCGCTGCCGCTCGACCCGCTGGCCCTTGCTGATCTGCAGCGTCATCCGGGCATAGGTCTCGGGCGAGCCGATGCCGTAGATGCAGGAGACCGAAGCCACGATGATGACGTCGTCGCGCTCGAACAAGGCGCGCGTCGCCGAGTGGCGCATCCGATCGATCTGCTCGTTTACGGCCGCGGTCTTCTCGATATAGGTGTCCGAGCGCGGCACGTAGGCCTCGGGCTGGTAGTAGTCGTAGTAGCTGACGAAATACTCGACGGCGTTGTTCGGGAAGAACGACTTGAACTCGCCGTAGAGCTGTGCCGCCAGGATCTTGTTGGGGGCGAGGATGATCGCCGGCCGCTGCAGCGCCTGGATGCAGTGCGCCATCGTGAAGGTCTTGCCGGAGCCGGTGACGCCGAGCAGCACCTGGTCCTTGGCACCCTCGTGCAGGCCCGCCACCAGCTCGGCGATGGCGACCGGCTGGTCGCCCGAGGGCTCGAACTCGGCAGACAGCTGGAAGGGCTGGCCGGCCTCTGGCCGGGTGACCAGCGTGTCGCCCTTGGCGACGGCTTGCAACAGCTCCAGCGGCGACAGGGTTTCGGTCGGTTGCATCGGCACTCCGCTCGAGGTGGCGTCCTCCGTGGGGGATGGATACCGTTAGAGATGAGGATGGGGCTTGGCGGCGCCCGGCTCAAGGTCGATATGGGGGCAGCGGCGGCGCTTGGCTGCATGCCGGGAAAAAAGGGGAAACAATCATGCGGTTGCATCACAGCCAAAGATCGCCTTACGCGCGGAAAGTCGTCGTGCTTGCGCACGAGGCGGGGATCACGGCGCAGGTCGAGCTGGTGGCGAGCAATGCGAGCCCGATCGCTCTCAATGACGGCCTGATCCACGACAATCCGCTCGGCAAGATCCCGTGCCTGGTCACTTCGTCAGGCGAATCGATCTACGACAGCCGGGTGATCTGCGAATACCTCGACAGCCGGCATGCCGGCCACAAGCTCTTTCCGCACGAGGGACCGGCGCGCTGGGTGGCGTTGCGCCGGCAGGCGCTGGCCGACGGTATCTGCGACGCCTCGCTGCTCGCCCGCTATGAGACGTTTCTCAGGCCCAAGGACCGCCAGTGGGACGACTGGCTGAACGGCCAGACGCAGAAGGTGCATCGCGCCCTCGACGTTCTCGAGCAGGAGGTCCAGAGCTTTGCCGTGCTACCCGATATCGGGCAGATCGCAATAGCGGTCGCACTCGGCTATCGCGACTTCCGCTTCGCCGAGGATGACTGGCGAACGGCCCGGCCGAAGCTCGCTGCCTGGTTCGAGACCTTTGGCCGGCGGCCATCGATGCAGGCGACGCAGCCGCCGGTGGAGTAGCCGGCGCCTATGAGCTCGTCATGCCCAAAGGCGGGCGGCTGGATGCGGCGCTGACCACGCCGACCCCGGCATCGTCGAGCGCCAGGCTCTCGATCGCGGCAGCGATGCCACCATCGCCGAAGGCGACGGCGGAGCGCCGGAGCGCCAGCTCGGTGGCAGCGAGCGTGCCGAGGATCATCGGCTCGTTCAGATCGCCCAGATGGCCGATCCGAAAAGCGATGCCCTCGAGATCGCCGATGCCGGCACCCAGCGCCGTTTGATAGCTGTCCCGGGCCAGCCGCCGCATGGCGTCGGGATCGATGCCGGTGGCGACCCGAATGGCGGTCACGGCGTTCGAGCGGCTCGAAGGCTCGGTGGCGTTGAAGGCGAGCGCGCCGCCCCCGGTCCAGCAGGCGACACAGGCCCGCACCGCGCTTGCCAGCCTCTGGTGACGGGCGAGCACTGCGTCGAGGCCCTCTTCGAGCAGCATGTCCAGGCTCTCACGCAAGCCCCAGATGTGCTGCAAGGGGGGCGTGCCGTGAAACCACTGATAGGTCTGGCTGCCGCGCCTGAAGCCGATATCGAAGTAACGCCTGGGGTGCCGACAGGATTCGGCGACATCGAGCGCGCGCTGGTTCATGGCGACGAAGCTCAAGCCAGGCGGCAGCATCAGTCCTTTCTGCGAGGCGGTGAGCGCGCAGTCGATGCCCCAATCGTCCATGGCGAAGGGCTCGGCCGCCAGGCTGGCAATGGCATCGACCACGAGCAGTGCCGGGTGACGCGCGGCGTCGATCGCCCGACGGATCGCCCGCATGTCGCTGGTGATGCCGGTCGCGGTCTCGGTCTGGACGACCATCACCGCCTTGATCCGCCGCTCGGTATCGGCGCGGAGCGCTGCCTCGATCGCCGCTGGATCGAGCGGCAGGCGGCGATCCATCTCCAGCCATCTAGCGTCGAGACCGAGCTTGTCGGCCATCTCGGCCCAATGCTGCGAAAAGCGGCCGGAGACCGGCAGCAAGACGGCGTCGCCCGGGTCAAGCAGATTGACGAGCGACACTTCCCAGGCGGCATGGCCGTTGCCGCTGAAGCAGAAGACCTGGCCTTCGGTCTTGAACACCCGGGCGAGGTCCAAGAGGCAGCTCCGCGCTACCTCGCTGAAGGCCGGTGCCGCGAAATCCTCGGCCGCCCGGTGCATCGCCCGAAGCACGCGATCTGGCACGTTGGTCGGGCCGGGGGTGGCGAGGAAGATGCGTCCGCGTTGCAGCATGTTGGCCTCAATGGAGAAGAATGTCGCACGCTGGACCTAGACGAGGCCGGCTCTCCGGGAAAGCCTAATGGCTGGGCGCACCGGAAAGCGAGACCGTTACGCGGCCGATTGACGCGATATGGTTAACGATCCTTTATCGTTCCGCAGCGACGCAACGATGTAGGTTCGATGGCGAACCCGGAGGAAAGCCACGTGCGACGGCTCTCGATGTCCTTGAATGGGCTCCTGATCGGCTTGCTGCTGGGCCTCGGCTGGGTGGACCAGGCGGTGATGGCTGCGACCCCGGATGATCGCTGCACCGCCATGATCGCTGTCTTGGAGGCTGCAGGGGAAGGCGAGGCCGGCATGGCTGCGGTGATCGAGGTGGTCAAGAACCGCGCCGCCGACAGGCGTTTCCCGGGCGATGCCTGCGCGGTGGTGGCCCAGGATCGGCAGTTCCAGCCGGTGGGCGAATGGCCGGCCTTGAAGCGGGCGCTGGCGCAGCCGACGAGCTTCGATCCCGAGGCGATGGTGCGGGGCGGCCCGGCGCAACGCAGCCTCCAGCGAGCCTTGGCGCTGGTGAAGCGGCCGACCGCCGGCCAGACGGGCGGTGCCCTCTATTTCGTCAACCCGCTGGCCATGGACCCGCGTCACTGCCCCTGGTTCGCAACCTTGAAGCGGACCACGCGCATCAAGAACCACGTCTTCATGACCCATTACGGCACTGGTGAGACACGGGGCGCGCCGGCGCTCGATTGCGACGATCCGTCGATCGGCAGCCTCTACCGGCAGGGCACCAGCCTCGCCCGACGCTACGCTCAGGGCCTGTTCCATCCGGATGGCCCGCGCACCGCGACGCGCACGCCGACCCGCCTCGAGCGGGAGGCCTGGCGCAAGACCGGCGCGCTCGAGGCCCGGGCCCGGGAGCTCAAGGGCCATTTCAAGCCGGGCTGGATCCTGCTGGACTGAGCCAAGCGTCTTCGTGCTCGCCAAATACGTAGCATGATGTGCAAAAGGGGTGTCCTTTCACAAAAATCGCGTTATGGTTGAATTATCAATTCGATTTCGCGTTTTTGGGGGCAGCCGAATGCGGGTCTTGCTGGTGGACGACGATCCTGTGTCGACCTCGTTGCTGGAGGCCGTGCTCGAGCGGCACGACTTCGTCGTCGAGAGCACTGACCTGGGCGAGGACGCGCTCGAGCTGATCCGCACTTATGATTTCGATGCCGTCGTGCTCGACCTGCGGCTGCCCGACATGGATGGTAGTGCTGTGCTCCGGCGGCTGCGTGCCAATGGCTCCGCCTTGCCGGTGATGATCCTCTCCAGCGTCGACGACCGCAACGCCAAGATCCAGGCATTGTTCGATGGCGCCGACGATTTTCTCACCAAGCCGTTCGATAAGGAGGAGCTGCTGGCGCGGCTCAAATCGGTCGTGCGACGGGCCAAGGGGCATGCCAGCTCGGAGATCAGGGTCGGCAGGCTGGCGCTCGATCTGGCGTCCCGAACGGTCACCATCGACGGCGCGCCGCTCAAGGTGACCGCCAAGGAATACAGCATTCTCGAGCTTTTGGCGCTGCGCCGCGGGACGACGCTCAGCAAGGAGGTCTTCCTCGACCATCTCTATGGTGGCCGTGACGAGCCCGAGCAGAAGATCATCGACGTCTTCATCTGCAAGCTCAGGAAGAAGATCCAGGCCGTCGGCGGTGGTGCCGGGATCGAGACGGTGTGGGGACAGGGCTACGTGCTGCGCGAGCCCGCGGGCGGCGTTCCGGGTCTCGCCGAAGCAGCCCCCGATTTCTTCGGTCCAGCGCTCGACGCCGACGGCTTGCGGGCGGTCCGGGAGAGCGAGCTCGACGCGCTGTTGCTCGGGCTGTTGCCCGACGCTCCAGCCGATCTCTTTCCCGACGGCGGTCCGTCCGGAGGCGCTCTCGCCGCATGATCAGCGCCGCGGACGAGCGACCGCACGCGAGCCCGAGCCACCGGCCCTCGATCATGGCGGGCTGGTGGCACCTCGCTGGGCAAAAAAAACGGCACCGGTTGCCCGATGCCGCTACCGTTGAGAACGGCTGAGCCGGGCTGGTCAGGCCGACTTCAGGTTCTCGGCCGACTTCTTGTTCCGGCGTGGGTCGAGCTGCTCCTCGTAGGAGACCCGCTGGCCCTCGTTCAGACTACTCATGCCGGCCCGCTCGACGGCTGAGATGTGGACGAAGACATCTGCACCGCCACTCTCTGGCTGGATAAAGCCATAGCCCTTGGTGCTGTTAAACCACTTGACGGTGCCAGTTGGCATCCTCTTCCTCCGATCGTGCCGGTAACCCCGACTCGCGCGTCGGGCGTTTCATTCCGGGAGCCTCTCCGCTCGCGACGCATTATGGACGCGGCTGTGGTGTAGATGCAAGGGGTCGCCTGCGGCAAGCTGGCACGAGCCGCAGTGAACATTCGCATCGGTCGTTGGCCAGCCGACTTGGCGAGCCTCGATCCGCATCTGCGCTGCCAATACGCCAATCGACCACGGCCGCCGCCCGGGCACTACCAAAGCCATGAGCGTCGCCTGAGCCGATCTCACAGATGCGTGAACGGCCCTGGCGCAGCGGTGATGGTCGCTGGCCCTGCCTCACTCACCGATCGAGACGACCAGCCGGCCCTTGATCTTGCCGGCGAGCAGCTCGGCGGCGGCGGCTTCGGCCTCATCCAGCCCGATCGTTCGGCTGAGCCCGCGCAGCGTCGCCACCGGCAGGTCCGAAGCCAGCCGGTGCCAGGCGACACGGCGGCGCGGCGTCGGCACGTAGACGCTGTCGATACCGGCAAGCGTCACACCACGCAGGATGAACGGCGCCACTGTCACGGGCAGGTCCATCCCGGCGGCAAGGCCACAGGCGGCAACGGTGCCGCGCTGCTTGGTCGAGGCCACGAGGTTGGCGAGCACGTTCGAGCCCACCGCATCGACGCCACCGGCCCAGCGCTCCTTCATCAAGGGCTTGCCCTTCTCGGACATCTCGGATCTGGGAACGATGCCGGCAGCACCCAATCCCTTGAGATGCGCCTCCTCCTCGGGTCGGCCGGTCAGCGCCCAGACCTCGAAGCCGAGACGCGCCAGCACGACGATGGCGATGCTGCCGACGCCGCCCATCGCACCGGTGACCAGCAGGGGGCCGGCGTCGGGCTTGAGCCCGGCATCCTCCAACCGCATGACCGCGAGCATGGCGGTGTAGCCGGCCGTGCCGATCGCCATGGCGTCCTCGAGCGTGAAGGCGTCGGGCACCGGCACGAGCCAGTCGCCGGGCACCCGCGCCAGCGAGGCCATGCCACCGAGCCTGGTCTCACCGGTGCCCCAGCCGTTGAGCACCACCTTGTCGCCCGCCTTCCAGGCGTGGTGGTGGCTCTCCTTGACGGTGCCGGCGAAGTCGATGCCCGGCACCATGGGCCAGCTGCGCACAATCGGTGCGGCGCCCGTGATGGCAAGCCCGTCCTTGTAGTTCAGGGTCGAGTAGGCAACGTCGACGGTGACGTCGCCCTCGGGCAGATCGGTCTCGCCGATCGGGCCGATCCGTGTGCGCTGCCCGTCGTCGGTGCGCTCGATCCAGAATGCGCGAGACATGGTGTTCTCCCTTGAAGCGATAGCTTGCGACCCTAGCCAATCGGCGGCGCGCTGTCAGCCGCTCTGCTTGACGGGGCAAAGGTGAGGGGGCAGATCGTGAGATCAACGCCCTTGGAGCCAAGGGGCAACGGGAGGCAGAGCCGTGACGAGGCCCGCATTCGCGAGCGTGGCGCATCCACCATCCTCGCCCTTCACCCAGGGCCTGGACCGGAATGCGGCGAACCACGCGCCCTTGACGCCGCTCACCTTTCTCGAGCGCACGGCCAGCATCTATCCCGAGCGCATCGCCGTCGTGCACGGCGCCATCCGCTACAGCTATGCGGAGCTCGACGAGCGCTGCCGCCGCCTTGCAGCGGCATTGCAGGGCCTGGGTGTTCGACCTGGCTGCACCGTGGCCGTGATGTCGCCCAACACGCCTGCCATGCTCGAGGCGCATTACGGCGTGCCGCTCGCCGGCGCCGTGCTCAATGCCCTGAACTACCGCCTCGATGCCGCCTCGATCGCCTTCATCCTGGAGCACGGTGAGGCCGACCTGCTGTTGACCGACACCGAGTATGCGCCGGTGATCAGGGAGGCCCTGGCCCAGGTGACGCGGCCCATCCGGGTGGTCGACATCGTCGATCCGGAGCATCCGGGTCCGCACGAGCTCTTGGGCGAGACCACCTACCAGGCGCTGCTCGACGGCGCCGATCTCAGCCTGGCGCCGATGCTGCCGGTGGACGAATGGCAGGCGATCGCGCTCAACTACACGTCAGGCACCACCGGCAACCCCAAGGGCGTCGTCTATCATCATCGAGGCGCGCACCTGAACGCTGTCGGCAACGTCCTGGTCTGGGGCATGGGGCATCACCCGGTCTATCTCTGGACCCTGCCGATGTTCCACTGCAACGGCTGGTGCTTTCCCTGGACCATCGTGCTGCAGGCCGGGACCCATGTCTGCCTCAGGAAGGTCGAGGCTGGCGCCATCTTCCAAGCCTTGGCCGAGGAGGGCGTCACCCATCTCTGCGGCGCGCCCGTGGTCATGGGGATGCTGCTCAACGCCAGGCCCGAGGAGCGCCGCGATTTCCCCCAAGCGGTCAAGATGATGACCGCGGCGAGCGCGCCGCCGGCAGCGGTGCTCGAGAAGATGGAGGCCATGGGCATCGAGGTGACCCATGTCTACGGGCTCACCGAGGTCTACGGGCCGGCCACGGTCTGCGCCTTCCACGAGGCGTGGCGGGGCCTTTCGGCGGTCGAGCGGGCGGCGAAGCTGGCGCGCCAGGGCGTGCGCTACCCGGTGCTCGAGGGGCTCGACGTGATGGACCCGGAGACGATGGCGCCGGTGCCGGCCGACGGGGCGACGCTGGGCGAGATCATGATGCGCGGCCACGACGTGATGCGCGGTTACCTGAAGAACCCGAGCGCCACCCAGGCGGCCTTCGCTGGTGGCTGGTTCCATACCGGCGATCTCGCGGTCAAGCATGCCGACGGCTATGTCGAGATCAAGGACCGCTCGAAGGACATCATCATCTCTGGCGGCGAGAACATCTCGTCGATCGAGGTCGAGGGCGCCCTTTATCGCCACAGCGACGTGATCGAGGCCGCGGTCGTCGCCAAGCCCGACGAGAAGTGGGGCGAGACCGTCTGCGCCTTCGTCACGCTGCGCGACGGTGCTGTCGTGACCGAGGCCGAGATCATCGCCCATTGCCGGAGCGAGATCGCCGCCTTCAAGGTGCCGCGCCATGTCGTCTTCGGCCCGCTGCCCAAGACCTCGACCGGCAAGGTGCAAAAATTCCAGCTGCGCGACCGAGCGGCCGCGAGCTGATCGCCATCATCTGCTGAAGGGGACCATCATGGAGGCGCAGCTCGAGCCAGGCCAGGCACTGCCCAAGGATCACGATCGTGCCGTCCTGGTCGGCCGTGCCTGGCTGCCGGGCGAGCCCGGCGGTCCGTCGGTCGTCACCGTGAGGGGCGATCGCGTGCTCGATCTCACCCGCCTCGTGCCGACCATGGCCGATCTGATCAATGCCCCGGACCCGGTCGCCATCGCCCGGGACGCGCGCGCCGTTGATGTCGGGGCCGTCGTCGACCTGCTGGCGGCGAGCCATGCCGATCGCGCGTCAGCGGAGCGCCCGCATCTTCTCGCTCCCACCGACCTCTCGGCGCACAAGGCGGCGGGCGTCACCTTCGTCAAGAGCATGCTCGAGCGGGTGGTCGAGGAGGCGACGCGCGGCGATCCGGATGCGGCGGTGGCGGCGAGAGCCCGGATCGAGGGGCTGATCGGCGAGGATCTGAGCCGGATCGTGCCGGGCACGGACGCCGCGGCCAAGCTCAAGGCGCATCTCATCGAGGCCGGCGCCTGGTCGCAATATCTGGAGGTGGGCATCGGTGTCGATGCCGAGATCTTCACCAAGGCGCAGCCGATGAGCGCTGTCGGCACCGGTGCCGAGATCGGCATCCACCCGCGCTCGGCCTGGAACAACCCGGAGCCCGAGGTGGTCCTGGTGATCGCGGCCGACGGGCGGATCGTCGGTGCGACCTTGGGCAACGACGTCAATCTCCGCGACTTCGAGGGTCGCAGCGCGTTGCTGCTCGGCAAGGCCAAGGACAACAATGCCGCCTGTTCGGTGGGCCCTTTCATCCGCCTGGTCGACGACCGCTTCACACTGGATTCGATCCGTAACGTCGAGCTCCGTCTCAAGGTCGCGGGCACAGACGGCTTCGTCATGGAGGGTGCGAGCTCGATGCGCGAGATCAGCCGCGACATCGAGGATCTGCGCGACCATCTGATCGGCGGCACGCACCAATACCCGGACGGTGCTGTGCTCTTCTGCGGCACCATGTTCGCGCCGGTCGAGGACCGGGGCGAGCCCGGCCACGGCTTCACCCACAAGCTCGGCGATATCGTCGAGATCGCCACGCCGGAGCTCGGCTGCCTGGTCAACCGCGTCAACCACGCCGACAAGGCACCGCATTGGACCTTCGGCGCCCGGCATCTCTTCGCCAACCTGAAGGCGCGCGGGATTCTCTAGCCGCTCAGCCGGACACTCGATGGTATGGCCCCGGGCATTGGGACGACTTGCGAAGCTGAGGCGATCCAGAGGCCAAAGACTCGGCTCGCGAGACGAGGAAGACGACGTCGCCTCCATGGCGTACGATCGAGCGTTCGCGGGCCGGGGAGGCTGAAGCATGAGCTATGCGCAAATCGAACGCCGCTTGCAGCGTGGCGGCATCGTCATTCTCGACGGTGGCACGGGCTCCGAGCTCGGCCGACGCGGCGTCTCGATGGATCCACAAGCGTGGTGCGGTCGTGCCTCGCTGCAAAACGTCGACGTGCTGCAAGGCATTCACCGGGACTACATCGCTGCCGGCGCGGACATCATCACCGCCAACACCTACGCCTCGTCCCGCCTGATGCTCGGGCCCGCCGGCCTCGCCGACCAGTTCGAGGAGATCAATCGCAACGCCATTGCCGCCGCGCGCCGGGCGAGGGCTGACAGCGGCCGCGACGATGTGCTGATCGCGGGCTCACTCTCGCAAATGTGCCCGTTTGTCAGCGGCAGCGCGCAACCGGATCTGTCGCGCGCACCCTCCCAGGCGGAGATGGCCGCAGGCTTCAGCGAGCTGGCATTGCTGCTCCGCGACGAAGGTTGCGATTTGATCCTTGTCGAGATGATGTACTACCCGGAACGGATCGGCCTGGTCTTCGAGGCGGCGATGGCAACCGGCTTGCCGGTCTGGGCCGGATTCGCGGCGCGCCGCAGCCAAGACGGCCGGCTGCTCAGCTTCGCACCGGAGCGCGAAGTGCCCTTCGCGGAGCTGATCCAGCCGCTCGATAGGTTCGCCGTCGCGGTCGCCGGCGTGATGCACACCCGCTCGGACATCATCGGCGATGCGCTCGATGTCGTCCGCGGTGTCTTCGCCAAGCCGCTGATGGCCTATCCCGACTCGGGCTACTTCGCGATGCCGGAATGGCGGTTCGAGGACATCATCCCGCCAGCCGAGCTGCACCGGTTCGCCCTCGACTGGATCGAGCGCGGTGCCCAGGTGCTGGGCGGCTGCTGCGGCCTGTCGCCGGAGCATATCGCAGCCCTGGCACCGCTCAAGCGCGAGCGAGCCGGCGCCTGAGCACGATGCTCTTCGTCGTTGCTGTGAGACGGCATTCAAGAGATCGACATGCGTAGCATCGCAAGCCGGCGACAGGCCCCGGAGACTCTTCGGACAGCCTGCTAAGGCAGTTGGCGTAGCGTTCTCGCGCGATCGGCTGCGGCGGTGGCGAGCAGTGTCCCGTCATGGGCCGCTGAGAAGTACCGGACACCGAACGCCCTTGCGCGCGCGAAATGCTCTGGAGCGCTGATCCCGCCGACACCGGCGCATTTGCCGTGGCGCTGGCAAGCGTCGCACACCAGCTGCAAGCCGCGCCAGAGCGCTGGATCATCCTTGTTGCCGCCTGTGCTCATGTCGAACGACAGATCGCTCATGCCGACGAACAGCACATCGATGCCATCGACGGCGGCGATGCTGTCGCAATTGGCGAGGCCGGTCCTGGTCTCGATGATGGCGACGACAACCGTTCGCTCGGCGAGGAGATTGACGGCGTCCGCCTGGCTCGTCGGGCGACCCAGCAAATGAGGGAAGCTCGGCGGCACCGGGCGGCTGCCGTGCGGCGGGAACCGGCTTGCCGCCACGACGTCGCGCGCCATGGCGGCGGTTTCGACGCGCGGGACGACGACGCCCAGAGCGCCATTCGACAGCGCCTGGCGGATCGGACCCGGGCTCGCGTCCGGCAGCCGGATCAACGGCAGCATGTCATGCTCGAGCGCGGCCCGGCTGATCTCGATGACGCTGTCGCTCGGCATCAGATGATGCTCGAGGTCGAGGTCGAGGACGAGCGCATCGAAGCCGGCCCGGGCGAAGAGGCGGGCCACGTCGCTGGTGCGGGCGAGATGCAGCGTCGCGACGAGGCAAGGATCGCGGTCGGCCAGCCTTCGCGGCAGGCCATCGCCGGATGAGCGGGCCGATCGAGCGTCCGTCATGACCAAGCCAGGCTCCTAGACATCCGCGAGCTTGCGGAGGATCGATTGCTTGACGTTGTCGAGATGCGCAGCGACGGCGGCGGCCGAGCCTTCCGGGTCGCCGGCTTCGAGGGCGTCCAGGATCGCCAGATGCTCCCGGCAGATCGGCTCGAAACGCTCGGGCAGGCGCTTCATCGAGAACATCCGCGTGCGGCGGCGAAGGTCGGCGACGACCTCCGCCAAGAGCTTGTTGCCGGCCGCCTCGACAATCAGCCGGTGCAGGTCGACGTCCGTTTGATAGTGCTCCGGAACGGACGGATCGCCGCCCTCCAGCAGACTCTGCAGACGCTGGCGCAGGTCGCGAATGGTCTCGGGCGGAATCCGGCCTGCGGCGCGCCTCGCGGCGTCGCCTTCGAGCAGCCGACGCAAATGCAGCGCCTCCATGAAGTCCTCGACCGTCGTCTCGCGCACGTAGAGCTTGTTGGCGCCGCGCCGTTCGAGGATCCGCTCGCCCTCCAGCCGGTGCAATGCCTCCCTGAGCGGCGTGCGGGAGATGCCGAACCGCTCGGCGAGCCGGCGCTCGGGCACGAGGTCGCCGGCGCGCAGCTCGCGCGAGACGATCAGATCGAGAATATCGTCATAGACTTGGCTGGCGCGCCCCTTGCTGGTGGTTCCGGGCCGCCCCTTGGTCGACGACGCCTCGATGTCCAACGCCATGCGAAAGCCTCTTCACAGTCTCGGGCAATTTGGTATACCACTTGTGTGCCATTCGGAGCACCAAACGTTATCGCGTGGTGGTATCGCCAAACCTATCAAACGGCAACAGAGCGGCCTCAGCTGCCAACGAGGAGACGGGAATGAAGAGCCTCTTTGCGTCACTTGCCGTGGTTGCTGCTCTCGGCGCGCCGATGACCGCGCTGGCGGCTTTTCCCGAGAAACCGATCGAGATCGTCGTGCCGTTCAATGCCGGCGGCGGCACCGACATCATGACCCGCATCTTCGCCGAGCACCTGGCTGACGCCCTCGAGAGCCCGGTCGTCGTGGTCAACCGTCCCGGCGCCGGTGGCGAGGTCGGCATGACCGAGGTGGCCGAGGCTGCCCCCGACGGCTACAAGCTCATCGTCATCAACACGCCCAACGTCTTGACCATTCCGGTCGAGCGCGAGGCCCGCTTCTCCGTCGACAGCTTCGATCTGCTCGGCACGATCGCCGAGGATCCCGGCACCTTGAGCGTGCTCGACGACAGCGAGATAACGTCGATCGAGGAGCTCGCCGCTGCTGCGGGAGCGGCCCCCGATGAGATCACCTTCGGCACCGCTGGCGTCGGCTCGGCCGGGCACATTGCCGTCTTGCTGTTCGAGCAGGCCGCGGGCGTCTCGATGCGCCACATCCCCTATAGCGGCTCGTCGGAGGTCCGCACCGGCCTGCTCAACGGCGACATCATGGTGGCCACGGCCAATCTCGGCGAGGCCTTGACCTTCGCCGACGGTCAGCCCTGGCGCATCCTCGGCGTGATGGCGAGCGAGCGTGTCGCCTCGCAGCCCGACCTGCCGACCTTCGCCGAAGCCGGCTTTCCGATCACCGCCGGCTCCCTGCGCGGGCTGGGCGCGCCGGCCGGGACACCGGACGACGTCCTCGAGACCCTGCGCACCGCCATGGCCGAGGTGATGGCGAGCGAGGCGTTCATCGAGGCCTCTGCCGCAGCCAACGTGCCGCTCCGCTACCTCGATCACGAGGCTCATGCGGCGACCCTGGCCGACGGCAGCCAGAACATTCAGGCGCTCTGGGAGAAAACGCCCTGGCGCGAGTGACGCTCGAGAGCGAGCGGCGCGCCGTCCACAGCTAAGCCAGTATCCGGATCTCAGCCCTCAGCAGCACAAAATCTCAGCCCAAAAAAAGCGACCCGGATCTCGGCCCTCAGCACAGCAACCAAGGAGACGTCCGAGTGATGCCCCGCAGAACCTCTAAAGTCGCGCTTGCGATTGCCTTTGGCCTCGGTGCGAGCTTCGTGCTGCCGGAGCCGGCCGTGGCCGAGTATCCGGAGGAGCCGATCACCATCGTCGTGCCGTTCTCGGCGGGTGGCGGGACGGATACCACCGCGCGGACGGTCGCGCGGTTCCTCGAGCCCGAGATCGGTGGCCCGGTCGTGGTCGTCAATCGCCCTGGCGCCTCGGGCGAGATCGGTCTCACCGAGGTCGCCACGGCTGAGCCCGACGGCTACACGCTCGGCATCATCAACACGCCGGGCATCGTGACGATTCCGATCGAGCGCGAGACCCGCTTCACGGTGGACTCGTTCGACTTCCTTGCCGGGGTGGTCGAGGATCCGGCGACGATCAACGTTCTGGAATCGAGCGAGATCGAGACGATCGAGGATCTGATCGCCGCGGCGCGCGAGCGTCCAGGTGAGATCACTGTCGGCACGCAGGGCGTCGGCTCCGCCGGCCATATCAGCCTGCTCCTGCTCGAGCAGGCGGCCGACGTGACGTTTCGGCCGATCCCGTTCGCCGGCGCTGCCCCGGCCAGCACGGCGCTCTTGAGCGGCGACATCGAGGCCACCACGGCCAATCTCGGTGAGGCCCTGACGTTCAGGGACGGTAACCCGTGGCGGATCCTGGGCGTCATGTCGCCCGTCCGCTCACCCATGGACGAAGAATTGCCGACCTTCGCCGAGGCCGGGTACGATATCATCGGTGGGTCGATACGCGGTTTTGGTGGGCCGAGCGGCATGCCCGACGACGTCTTGGAGAAGCTCTCCGCGGCGCTGGACCGGGTGGTCGCCAATCCCGAGTTCCAGAAAGTCGCGGCCGACACCAACCAGCCGCTGCGCTACGTGCCGCGTGACGAGTATTTGGACATTCTGGCCAAATCGGACGAGGCGCACCGGGCTCTCTGGGCGGCGAAGCCCTGGAACGAGTAGCCGCGACGGCGAGCTTACGGCTACGACGACGACATCGACGCGGCGGGGCAGGGGCTCCGCCGCGTCCTCCTCAGTAAGGCTGGACACGGGTTCCCATGCGCACCGACAAGGTTCCTTATGCCGATATCGCCACGTATCTCGAGCGCGAGGACACGGTCATCGTGCCGGTCGGCGCGACGGAGCAGTACGGGCCGCATCTCGCCACCGGCACCGAGCTCGCCTTGTGTGAGATGATCGCGACGAAGGTCGGCGAGGCGACCGGCCTCGCGGTGACGCCGATCGTGCCCTTCAACTATTCGGTCATGTTCGTCGACTACCCCGGCACGCTGACGGTCGAGATGGCGACGCTGGAGGCCTATATCGCGCAGTTCTGTCACGGGCTGGCCAGCCAGGGCTTCAAGCGCTTCTTCTTCGTCAATATTCACGCGGGCTCGCTCGGGCCATTGGAGAGTGTCTCCCGGTCGTTGCGGACAAGGTGGAGTGCCATCGGTGGCCTGATCGACGTCTTCTCCGTCATGCGCGACGTTGGCGGTGTGGAGTACGCGACCAAGCAGGCGCCGACCGGGCATGCGTCGGAGATGGTGACGTCCGTGGCGCTGCATGTCTGCCCCGAGATGGTCTTCATGGACCGTGTGCAGGCGCCGCCCGAGCTGCGCTCCTTCGTCGATGGCGTGCGCACGGTCTCCAGCGGCAAGGTTGCCCTCGGCGCGTCCAGCTTCGCGGTCTTCAGCAACATCCGCGACTACACACCGCTCGGCATGCAGGGCGACGCGCGGGCGGCGAGCGCCGAAAAGGGGCAGATCGTCTGGGACGCGGCCTCCGACTACATCGCGTCTGCTGCCGCGAAGTTCAGCCGCATGACCCTCGACGCCTGAGGTGTCGGGCATGCTGACCAACCCGGTTCTGGAGCTTTTCGCCACGGACAAGCCGGCTTTCGGCACCTGGGCGACGCTCGTCGACAATCCGAAGTTCATGCGGCTGCTCAAGGCCGCCGGGCTCGATTTCGTCATTCTCGAGATGGAGCACACGGACTTCACCATTGCCCAGGTCTCAGCACAGATCCTGGTGGCACGCGCCTCGGGCCTGGCACCGATTGTCCGCCCGCCCGGCCTGGCGCCGCACGATCTGACACGGCCGCTGGATGCCGGTGCGATGGGGTTGCTGCTGCCGCGGATCGATACGCCCGAGCAGCTGGACGGCGTGCTGCAGGTGACGAAGTACCACCCGCGAGGCGAGCGCATCTTGAACATGCGGGGTGCGCACACCGATTATCTCAGGCTCGCCGATCCGGCCGACCAGATCGCCCAGCTGAATGCGCAGACGATGACGGTGGCGATGGTCGAGACGCAGCAGAGCCTCGATGCGTTGCCGGAGATCTGTGCCGTCGACGGGCTCGATGCCGTGATGATCGGGCCGGATGACCTGTCGCAGGATCTGGGCGTGCCCGGGCAGACCAAGCATCCGAAAATGCAGGCAGCGACCGAGCGGGTGATCGACGTCTGCACCGCGGCATCGGTGCCGTGGGGCTTTTCGTGCCAGGACATCGCCTCGGCCGAGAGCTGGCTCGATCGTGGCATTCGCTGGGTGCCGTTTGCCAACGACGCTGCCATTCTGTTCAACGCGTTCGCGGAAACCGCAGTGGCGCTCAAGAGCCATTGCGGGCGGGCCTGACCCACGAGGAGAGGCAGGATGAAAGCCGTTTCGATGTACAGCCCCTATGGCTGGCGGGCCAAGATCGGGTTGATCGTGCCGTCGACCAACACCATCAACGAGCCGGAGTTCTGGCGGCTGGCGCCGGAAGGCGTGACGATCCACACCGATCGGGTCCTGCTCAAGGGCAAGGCGACCGAGAAATCCTACTTCGAGATGGCCGATGCGCTGGCGCAGGCCGCCGAGCGGCTGGCGACCGCCGAGGTCGATGTCGTGGCCTATGGCTGCACCTCGGGCTCGATCATTTGTCCGCTGCCAGAGCTGCTGGAGCGGATGAGCGCACAGACGCGAACGCCGGCGACCGCCGCTGCTGGCGCGGTCACGATGGCGCTGCGGGCCCTTGGCGCCCGCTCGGTGGCGGTGGCCACGCCCTATGTCGGCTTCGTCAACGAGAGCGAGCGGCAGTTCCTGGTCGATGCCGGCTTTCACGTGACCTCGCTGCTCGGGCTCGAGCTCGGCGAGACCCAGGAGGAGCGGCGCGGCATCGGCCGTGTGCCGCCGCAGCAGGTCTACCGCATGGCAAAGGCGGCCGACCGTCCCGATGCCGATGCCATCTTCATCTCCTGCACAAATCTGGCGACGCTCGACGTGATCGCCGCGATCGAGCGCGATCTCGGCAAGCCCGTGGTGACCTCGAACCAGGCCTGCTTTTGGGCCTGTCTGCGTCTGCTCGGCCTGCCGACGGCGATCGATGGCCATGGTCGTCTCCTCGAGACGTGCCTGGCACCGCTCGACGAGGCGGTGCCGCCCCCGGTCCACCTCAAGGTGCCTGCATGAGTGGTGCCGAGCCGGCATTCGACCTGGCCGAGCAGCTGTTCGCGGAGCTTCATCGCCTGACCCATGACGGCGTTGGGATCACCCGCGACACCTACGGCGCGGGCGAGGAGAAAGCGCACGACCTGATCAAGGACGTGGCGCGTCGCTTCGATCTGGCGATCGAGACCGACGCGGCGCTCAATCTGTATGTCAAGCTGCCTGGCAGGGACCCGCACAGACCTGCCGTCTTCACTGGCTCTCATTTGGACTCGGTGCCGTCCGGCGGCAATTACGATGGTGCCGCGGGGGTTCTGGCAGGGCTTGCCGTCCTGGTCGGCTGGCGGCGGAGCGGCTTCGTGCCGCCGGTCGATACCGTGTTGATGGTGATCCGTGCCGAGGAGAGCAGCTGGTTCCCGGTCTCTTATCTCGGCAGCAAGGCGGCGTTCGGGATCTTGCCGCCGGAGGCGCTGGGCCTGCCGCGAAGCGACACCGGTCGCAGCCTCGCCGAGCATCTGCGCGGACTGGGTGGTGCGCCGGATCAGCTCGCCAACCGTGTCCGGGCGTTGGATCCGGAGAAGATCGCGCGGTTCGTCGAGGTGCATATCGAGCAGGGGCCGGTGCTCGTCGAGCGTGACGAGCCTGTCGGCGTGGTGACCGGGATCCGCGGCAGCTTTCGTTTTCGCAATGCGCGGGCGCGCGGCGCCTATGCCCATTCGGGTGCCACACCGCGTTCGTACCGCAAGGATGCCGTGCTCGCCGTGGCCCGGCTGGTTTGTGGCATGGACGATCAATGGCAGTTGCGCGAGGCGGCGCAGGACGATCTGACGGTGACCTTCGGCAGGCTCGCCACCGATCCGACGCAAGCGGACTTCGCCAAGGTTGCCGGCAATGTCGAGTTCTGCATCGACGTCCGCTCGTTCGAGCGAACGGTGCTGGACCAGATGGAGGAGCATCTGCTCGACCTGGTGCACGAGGTGTCGGCGTCGACCGGTGTGCGGATCGCGCTCGGCCAACGAACGACCAGCGAGCCGGCGAAGATGGATATGGGCCTTCGCCAAGAGATCCTGGCGCAGGCGAGGGCACTGGGCATCACCGCCCGCGAGATGCCATGCGGCGCCGGGCATGATGCAGCACTCTTCGCGGCGCAAGGTGTGCCGAGCGCGATGATCTTCATCCGCAACGCCAATGGCAGCCATAACCCGCGCGAGGCCATGGCATTCGCCGATTTCGTCGATGCCACGCGTCTTCTGGAGCGCGCCGTAGCCTTACCGTAGCCACCAGCAACGCCTCCTTCGCAAGCGAGCAAACCCTGATGCCGACCTGTCTCATTGTGCAGCCCATTCACCAGAGCGGCATCGATCGGTTGGCCGCCGCTGGTATCACGGCGCGGCGGGCCTCGGCCTCCGACATGTCGGCCGTGGCTCGGGAGATCGGTGATGTCGAGGCGGTGATCACGCGTGATGCCGGGTTGACCACAGCGGCGATCGACGCCGCGCCACGCCTCCAGGTCATCGCCAATCATGGTATCGGCACGAACAAGATCGATGTCGCGCGCGCTGCCGAGCTCGGTGTGCCGATCGTGTTCACGCCGACGGCCAACTCGCGCTCGGTCGCCGAGCAGACGATCGCGCTCATGCTCGCCGTGGCGAAGCGGACGGTCGGGGCCGATAGCGCCACACGGCAAGGCCATTGGCAGTTCCGCTATGCCGGCGGGCTGATGGAGATCAGTGGCAAGACGCTCGGGCTGATCGGCTTCGGCAGCATCGCCCGCGAGGTCTGCCGCATGGCGGCGGCCGGCTTTGGCATGCGGGTCCTGGTCTGGTCACCGCGCGCCGTGGACGAGGACATCGTCGCTGCGGGCGCTGAGCGGGTCGTCGAGCTCGAGGCGCTGCTCACCGCTGCCGATGTCGTCAGCATGCATCGCCCGCTGCGACCGGATACGCGCCATACCCTGGACGCCGAGCGGCTTCGCTTGCTCAAGCCCACGGCAATCGTCCTCAATACGGCAAGGGGTGGCCTGATCGACGAGGACGCCTTGGCGGCTGTCTTGCGCGAGGAACGGATCGCCGGAGCGGGGCTCGACGTTTTTGCGAGCGAGCCCTTCTCCGCCGACTCGCCGTTGGCGAGCCTGAAGAACGTCGTGCTCGGGCCGCATATCGCCGGGGCCACCGAAGACGCCCTGCAGCGAACGGCCGAGCAGTGCGCCGAGCAGATCATCGATGTCCTGGCCGGACGAGAGCCTCGCCATCTCTTGGACCCTGAGGTCTGGCCGCGGCGTCGGCTGCCGCAGACGGTCAGTCCATGATTGGAGGTCTCACCGTGCGCTTGCGGCAGATGGCCTAGCATGCGGCATTGGCGGGTCGAGAAGACCGAGCTGATCAGCGGCCTCGTGCTGCTCCTCCTCGGGCTCGGCGTTGTCCTCGAAAGCTCGCGCTACGGGCTCGGTTCCCTGTCCGCCATCGGACCCGGCTTCTTTCCGACGGCGCTTGGCGTGGTGCTGGTGTTCTGCGGCTTGGGCACACTCGCCCAGAGCTTTCAGCGCGCCGGCCCGGCGCCGGTGGTGAAGTGGCGGGCACTCCTGGCGGTTGCCGCCGCCATCCTCGTGTTCGCACTTGCGCTCAGACCGCTCGGGCTCGTTCCGGCGACGATTGCGGCGACCATCACAGCACGGCTCGCGGAGCCCGGTTTTGCGATTGTGCCGGTGCTGGTGCTCGCGGGAGCCTTGGCGGTCTTGTCCTGGGCCGTCTTCAGTGTCGGGCTGAACCTGCCGCTCGATGCCATCGCCTGGCCCTCGGCATGGAGGTGATCAGCGGGCTCGCTGCGGGTTTCGCCGCCTTCACGCCGACGATGCTGCTCTACTGCTTCCTCGGCGTCTTTCTCGGCACGTTCATCGGCGTGTTGCCCGGGATCGGCCCGCTGGCGACCATCTCGATGCTGTTGCCGCTGACCTACCATCTCGACCCGACCACGGCGATCATCATGCTGGCCGGGATCTATTACGGCTCGCAATATGGCGGCTCGACGGCCGCTATCCTCCTGAATCTGCCGGGCACCGCGGGTGCTGCCGTTTCCTGCCTCGATGGCTATCCGATGTCGAAGAACGGCCGCGCGGGCCCGGCGCTCTTCATCACCACGATCGCCTCTTTTCTGGGCGGAAGCTTCGCCATTCTCGCCATGATGCTGTTCGCGCCGCCGCTCGGCCGGGTGGCGTTGTCCCTGGGCTCGGCCGAGTATTTCGCGATCATGCTGCTGGGGCTGACCGCCTCGGTGGCGCTGGTCGATGCGGCCCCGCTCAAGGGCTTGGCGATGGTCGTCATCGGTTTGCTCGTGGGCCTGATGGGCACCGATGTCATGTCGGGCACGATCCGCTTCGCCTTCGATATTCCCTATCTCTACGACGGCGTGAGCCTGGTCATCATCGCCATGGGCCTCTTCGGCGTCTCTGAGGTCGTCTTCAGCATCGGCAGCGATGCCTCGAAGCGATTGGCGGGGCAAAAGATCAGGCTGCGCGATCTCACCCCGTCACGGGACGAGGTCACCAGAAGCCGTTGGCCCATTGCCCGGGGTGGTCTCGTCGGCACGATCGTCGGCATCGTGCCCGGCGCCGGCTCGACCGTCGCCGCCTTCATCTCCTACGCCGTCGAGAAGCGCGTCTCGCGCGACCCGTCGCGCTTCGGCAAGGGCGCGGTCGAGGGGGTGGCCGGCCCGGAAAGTGCCAACAATGCCTCGTCGCAAGCCGAGTTCATCCCGACCCTGACGCTCGGCATCCCGGGCGGCTCGACAATGGCGCTGATCCTGGGCGCCTTGATGATCCACGGCATCACGCCGGGCCCGCAGCTGATCGTCCGCAACCCGGAAATCTTCTGGGGGCTGATTGCCAGCTTCTGGATTGGCAATGTCCTGTTGTTGATCTTGAACATCCCGTTGATCGGCCTTTGGGTCTCGATCCTCAAGATCCGCTATCAAATCCTTTATCCGGCGATTTTGGTGTTCATCGGCTTCGGCGTGTACAGCGTCAACAACTCGTCGGTGGACATACTGCTGCTGTTGGTCTGCGGGGTCGCCGGCTATTTCCTTGTTCTGTTGAAATTCAACCCGGCTTTGCTGCTCCTGGGCTATGTGCTGGGGCCGATGATGGAGGAGAATTTCCGTCGGGCGATGCTCATCTCCGGCGGCGATCTGTCAGTTTTTCTAACACGTCCGGTGAGTGGCTCCGTCTTGACCGCTACCGCAGCGTTGCTGCTTTTCGCGGTGGTGCGCAGCATTCTGGCGCGTCGGCGAATGCCTGATCGTCCGGCAGAACATGACGCCACGGTAGCATGAGCGGGCAATGCTCGTGTCCTGCTTGCTCACCAGATTGCACAAGCCCAGTGCGGCCGGGCAAACGCTCTGATTTCCCTTGTTTCTTATCAGCAATTCGTGCTTACGATACGAAACGGGAAGTGAAAAATGCCTCCGCGCACTTGAGCCCGCCCACGGCATCGCAGAGTGATTGCCCAATAGCGGGTCCGCCGGTCGAGCCGAGAGGCGCGCGCTGATCGCCAGCGCATCGTGCCATCAAGTAGGGAAGGAAACCCCATGCCTGCCAAGCTTCCAATGCAGCGGGATCTCGCGACCAGGCAGCGCAAGCTGCGCAACTACCTCATGCGGCGTCGCGCGGTGCTCGGCGGTGGTCTCGCCGGTGCCGCGGCGCTGGCCCTGCCCGGTGCCGGGCGTTTGGCGCTGGCCCAGGACAAGCCGCCGCTCAGCTTCGTCGGCTGGCAGTACAACCCGCAGATCGTCGAGGAGAACGTCAACATCTTCCGCGATCTCTATTCCGAGAACGTCAATTACGAGCTGGTGCCCGGCGAGTACCACGCGGTGGTCGAGACCAAGCTGATCGGCGGCCAGAAGATCGACATGATGTACTCCGAGGAGGATCGGCTGGTTCGCTGGTGGCGGGCCAACTGGGTCCGCGACATCGACGACATGCCGGGGATCGAGGAGATCAAGGCCGGCATGTACGACGTCAACGTCCACAACATGTCGCTGCCGGACGGCAAGCTCGGCGGCATGCCCTACTACACGGGCTTCAACTCCTTCGTCTGCAACCGGCGCCATCTGGATGCCGCCGGGCTCGAGCCGCCGGCCACCTGGGAGGAGCTGCTCGAGCAGTGCCGCCAGCTGAAGGCCGACGGCATCGCCGAGCACCCCTACATGAGCGCCTGGCAGCGCGCCTGGGCGAGCCTGAGCTGGAGCCTGTTCTCGATTTGGTACTCAGAAGGCGCCGAGGTCTTCGACGCCAATTTCGATCCGGTGTTCGACGACGCGTTCCGCGGCGTGCTCGAGATGCACCGCACGATGTACGACGAGGGCCTGGTGCCGGCCGACATCTTCACCCTCGACCAGGAGGGCGTGCCGGCCTTCGCCACCGGCAATCACACCTTCATGGTGGTGCACGAGTACGACCAGAAGGTGTTCAACGACCCCGAGCTGTCGCAATTCGCCGGCGACTGCATCAATGCGATCATGCCGGGACAGACGCGCTCCACCTTCATCTGGACCGCGCTCTATTTGATGGGCAAGGAGCCGGTCGACCTCGAGCGGGCCTGGAACCTGCAGCAGTTCTTCGGCGGCAAGGCTTCGGACGGCAACTACTACGTCGCCACCCGCTGGGCGCTCGAGTTCGGCCTCGGCACGCCGCACAAGGAGGTGATCAACTCGCCCGAGGTGCAGGAAGCCTTCAGCCAGTGGAAGGACATGGAGGTCTCCTCCACCCAGCAGGAGACCGCCACCACCCGTGACGTCGCCAAGACCATGTGGTTCCCCGAGTGGGACTGGTACATGATGGGCGAGGTCCAGGACTACATCCGCGGCGCCCAGGAGACCGACGAGCTGATCGACAAGCTGCAGGCCAAGGCGGTCGAGCTGAAGGCGCTCTACCCGCAGTAGACGCCAGACGTCCAGGCGCCGTCGGTCGCATTGACTGGCGGCGCCGCACCGATCGGCCCGACCGTCCCTGCAGCGTCTCGCCCGCGGAGATCGATGAGCACAACGTCCATCAGCGATGCACGCCGGAGCGCCCGGCCGGCGAGGCAGAGCAGCGTCGAATCGCTGCGCCTGCCGATCCTGCTGACCCTGCCGACGCTGATTATCGTTTTCGTCGTGATCGGCATCCCGCTGGTCTACTCGCTGGCCTTGAGCCTGCACCGCATCAACATGCTGACCCAGCAATGGGTGTTCGTCGGCCTGCAGAACTACCTCGAGATCCTGCCCAACCCGGATTTTCTCGAGGCGATGGGGCGAACGGTCTACTTCGCCATCGTCACCGTCGGCGGTGGGCTGGCGCTCGGCATGGCGATGGCGCTGGTGCTCAACAAGCGCTTTTGGGGCCGCGGCATCCTGCGCAGCCTGGTCCTCGTGCCCTGGGCGATGTCGCCCGTCGCCGTGGGCATCCTCTGGTCCTGGATGCTCAACGGCAATTACGGCACCTTCAACGGCATCCTCTTCGACCTCGGGCTGATCGACAAGCCCATCGCCTGGCTCGCCGATGGCTGGACGGCGCTCAATCTCGTGGCCGTCGTGCACATCTGGAACCAGGCACCGCTGGCCTCGCTCTTGATCCTGGCCGGCCTGCAATCGATGCCGGAAAACCTGCACCGCGCGGCACGGATCGACGGTGCCGGCCCCTGGGCCCGGTTCACCAGGATCACGCTGCCCTGGCTGCGGCCGATGCTGCTGCTCGTCTTGATCCTGACCACCATCAACTCGATCATGGCGTTCGACCTCTTCTGGACGATCACCAAGGGCGGGCCGGGCAGCGCCACGACCGTCTTCTCGTGGATGGGCTACGCCTACGCCTTCCAGTTCTTCCGCTTCGGCGAGGGTGCGGCGATCCTCTACGTCCTCACGATCCTCTGCCTGGTTCTGGCCTTCGTCTACCTCAAGCTGTTCTTTCCGACCGTCGGGCGTGGACGCCCGTTGCAGCCGACACTGGCAGCCGATGGCAGCGTGGCCGGCCCAGCCTCGTTCGCCGACGACCTGGTCATCCGCCTAGGCGCACATGGCGTCGCCGCACGCAGCCGCTTTGCCGCGCTGGGGCAGCAGATCCGCCGCCGTACAGGGCTCGGCGCCCGGCAGCGGCGCCTGCTCGGCGGCCTGGGCCTCGCCGTCGCCGTCGTCGCCATCTTCGTCTGGTCCGCCGGCCCGTTCATCTGGCTCGTGATCATGAGCCTCTCACCCTCGGTCGACCTCGTCCGCACGCCGCCGACGGTCATCCCCCAGGCGCTGACCCTCGAGAACTACCGCTACGTCCTCTTTCCCGGCGGGGTCGTGGACGGCCAGTCGAGCGTCCAGGCGACCCGCGTGCCGTTCTCGATCTGGAACAGCTTCGTCGTCGCCAGCGCGGTCACCATCATCAACGTCGCGATCGGCTCGCTCGCCGGCTACGCCTATGCCCGGCATGGCCGCGGCAAGTTCATGACCGGCTCGCTCTGGGCCTTGATGATGACCCGGATGACGCCGAGCCTGGCGCTGATCCTGCCCTTCTTCATCATCTTTCGCACCGTCGACCTGATCGACACGCGAACGGCACTCGTCATCGCCTATTGCAGCCTGATCCTGCCGCTCTCGACCTGGATCATGAAGGGCTATTTCGAGGGCCTGCCGCCCAATCTCGAGCGTGCCGCGCTGGTCGATGGCTGCACGCGCTTTCAGGCGATCCGCAAGATCATTCTGCCGGTGGCCCGGCCGGGGCTGGTGGCGGCTGGCATCTTCTGCTTCCTCGTGAGCTGGAACGAGTTCATCTTCGCGCTCATCCTGACCAGCACGCCGCAGTCGCAGACCATTCCCGTGATCATCGCGGGCTTCCTGGTCCAGCTCCGCTTCTACGACTACGGCCCGATGTTCGCGGCGAGCGTGCTCGCCATCCTGCCGCCAGTGCTCCTGGCCTTGGTCTTCCAGCGCTACCTGGTCAGCGGTATGCTCTCCGGCTCGTTGAAGGGTTAGCGATGGCGCGTGTCACGATCGAGCAGCTTTGCAAGGACTACGGCGACGTGCGCGCGGTCGACGCACTCGACATCCACATCAAGGATGGCGAGCTGCTCACGCTTCTGGGCCCTTCGGGCTGCGGCAAGAGCACGGCGCTTTCCTGCATCGCCGGGCTCGAGCGGCTGAGCGGCGGCAGCATCCGCTTCGACGACCGGGACGTCTCCGAGCTCGAGCCGCACGAGCGCAATGTCGCCATGGTCTTCCAGGACTACGCGCTCTACCCGCACATGGACGTCCAGGACAATATCAGCTTCGGCCTCAAGCAGCAGAAGCTCGACCCGGCTACCATCGCCAAGCAGGTGGGGGCCGCCGCCGAGATGCTCGGGCTCGAGGAGTATCTTCACCGCCGCCCGGCCGAGCTCAGCGGCGGCCAACGCCAGCGTGTGGCGGTCGGCCGGGCCGTCGTTCGCAACCCAGCGGTGCTCTTGATGGACGAGCCCTTGTCCAACCTCGATGCCGGCCTGCGCTTGCGCACGAGGACCGAGATCAAGCGCATCCAGCGCGAGCTGGCCGTGACCACCGTCTTCGTCACCCACGACCAGGAGGAGGCCATGGTGCTCTCCGATCGGATGGCGGTGATGCGCGACGGCGTGCTGCAGCAGATCGGCCCGCCGATGGAGGTCTACCGGGAGCCGGTGAACCTCTTCGTCGCCTCCTTCATCGGCTCGCCGGCGATGAACTTCCTCGATGTCGAGATCGGCCGTGACGAGGGTGCGCTCGCCTGCCGCTTCGCCGACCAAGTGCTGCATTTGCCGCTGGAGACGGTGAGCGAAGCGTCGCTCGGCCGTCTCGGCTCGCCGACGCCGGCCATCCTCGGCATCCGGCCAAGCGACCTGGTGCTCGGCGGCGCCCGCGAGCAACAGCTCGAGGGCCGGGTTTTTCTGGTGGAGCCCGTGGGTCCGATCACCTTTCTCGACGTCGATATCGAGGGCCGCAGCGTCACCGCTG
The DNA here is from genome assembly GCA_942491185.1 of uncultured Alphaproteobacteria bacterium. Lineage (GTDB taxonomy): Bacteria > Pseudomonadota > Alphaproteobacteria > Geminicoccales > Geminicoccaceae > SLRI01. Next base: position 65,011 of record CALOAB010000028.1, read on the forward strand.
CCTGCGACCCGGATGCCGCCCCGGCGGTCGGCGAGCACGTGACGCTCGGCTTCGCCAATAGTCGGATCAGGCTTTTCGATCGGACGACGGAAGCCCGGCTATGAGCCGGTCGATGGGCGAGACCAGGAGAGAGCCAGCGATGCGGCCGGAGGAGAGGAGAGCAAGCCCATGAAACCGCCTGTGCAACGCGCCCGGATACTGCAAGCGCTGGTCCAGGTCATGCTGCCCGGCGACGACGACTTCCCGAGCGGTGCCGCCGTCGGCGTCCAGGGCAAGCTCGCCGATCGCCTGTTCGACCAGGAGGGCGAGAAGACCCTGGATGCCGTGCTCGACGCCCTTGCCGGCCTCGCCGATGCTGGACCGGGCGAGCCGCAACGCGCCATCGTTGCCGGTTTCGAGGCCGGCCAGCCCCAGCTCTTCGCGCTGGTCCGCAGCATCGCCTACGTCACCTACTACGAGAGCCCGTTCGTGCAGGAAGCGATCCGCAGCCTCGGCTTCGCCTACAATCCAGCACCGCTGCCGAAGGGCTACGGCGTTCGCCGCTTCGACATGGCGACCGATCGGCCGACCCACGGCCGCGGTCACTATGTGCCGACGGACCAGGTCAAGAGGGTCGATCTCAGCGGTCTCGACATCCAGGAGCTGCGCCATGGCCAGTAGCGTGAAGACCGAGCACGCCGACGTTCTCGTCATCGGCGCCGGGGCCACCGGCGCCATCACCAGCCTGGTCCTAGCCGAGGCCGGGCTCGACGTCGTCTGCCTCGAGCAGGGCGGCTGGACGGCAGCAGAGGACCACCCGCATTTCAGCCGCGACTGGGAATGGCAAAAGCAAAAACGTTGGAACGCCAACACCAATATTCGCCGCAACGAGGACGACTACCCGGTCGAGACCAATGCGTCGAACGTGCTGATGTGGAACGCCGTCGGCGGCTCGACCAATATCTACGGCGCCTTGTGGCCGCGCTATCGGCCGTCCGATTTCCGCAAGGGCGTCGAGCACGGCCTGGCACCGGACTGGCCGATCTCCTACGAGGACCTGATCGACCCTTACGACCGGGCCGACCGCCTGGTCGGTGTCAGCGGGCTCGCCGGCAACCCGGCCATGCCGCCGCAAGCCGACTACCCGACCCCGCCTTTGCCGCTGCGCAAGTCGAGCCAGGCCCTGGCCCGCACCTTCGACAAGCTGGGCTGGCACTGGTGGACACTGCCCGCTGGTGTCATCTCGGAAGACTATGACGGCAGGCCCGCCTGCAATGGCTGCGGCGCCTGTGCTGCCGGCTGCGCCCGCAACTCGATGAGCAAGTTCTCGCTCTCGGTCTGGCCCAAGGCGCTCGCCGCCGGCACAAAGCTGCGCACCCATGCGGCGGTCGAACGGGTCGAGCGGGGCAAGGACGGCCGGGCCACGGGTGCGGTCTATCTCGACCGGCAAAGCGGCCAGCGACTCCGGCAGACCGCCGATGTCGTGGTCCTCGCCTGCAACGGTGTCGGCACGCCCTGGCTGCTGCTCGCCTCGGACAATCTCGCCAACAGCTCCGACCAGGTGGGCCGCAACCTCCTGCACCACACGCTCACCTCGGTGGACATCTGGGGCGACGCGGTCGTCGACACGCATACCGGCTACACGGGCTCGCTGATCAGCTCGGAGTTCGCCGAGACCGATACCAGCCGCGGCTTCGTCAACGGCTTCAACTTCAACTGCGCCGCCACCGGCCATGCTGGCAGCCAGGCCTTGGGCCTGCTCACCCAGACAGCAGCACCCTGGGGCGAGGCGCACCACGCGTGGTTCAAGAGCCGCTTCGATCGCGCTTTCGGCGTCTTCGCCATCGGCGACGACCTGCCCAACCCGGAGAACCGCATCACGCTCTCGGCGAAGCTGAAGGACGAGCTCGGCCGCCCGGCGCCCAAGCTGCACTACGTGCCGGGCGACAATGACGAGCGGATGATGCGCTACCAGCTCGACCGGCTGGAGGAAATCGCCAAGGCCGCTGGTGCCGTCGACTACAAGCTCAACGACTACAAGGACGCGAACGGCGTCTACCGCACCCCCGCCTGGCACCTGCTCGGCACCTGCCGGATGGGCGCCGATCCCGAGACCTCGGTGGTCAATCGCTGGCAGCAGAGCTGGGACGTGCCCAATCTCTACATCGTCGACGGCAGCGTCTTCGCCACCGGCGGCGTGGTCAACCCGACGCCCACCGTCTGCGCCCTGGCACTTCGCGCAGCCGAGAATCTCCGCGACCATTTCCGCGATCTGCGCAAGACGACCAAGCCGATGGCGGCCTGACGCGACGCAGCGCGCCGCTCACAGTCGAACGAACCAGGTCCACTGAAGCGTCCGGCTTCATGCTGTGCGCCGGCGCGGCGGTCAGCGTCGCCGGCAGGCGAGGTAGGCCCAGCAGAGTGCGAGCACCACGCTCTCCGAGATCAGGACGGCGATCGCCGCACCATCAATGCCCCAGATCCGGCTTAGCCACCACACCAGCCCCGCCCTGGCGAGCAGGCCGACCAGCGTGATCCAGACCATGACCCGCTGCCGGTCGATGACGACCAGGAGCGTCCTTGCGTAGAGCACCTGGAACGAGATGGCGGCGGTGACGAAGAGGAGCTGCAGAACCCGCGTGCCGCCCGCGTACTCGGGCCCGAAGACGGTCTCCATGATCCATGGCGAGAGCATGACGCCGAGGACCACCATCGGCAGCGAGATGGCGACGAGCAAGGCACCACCCCCCCACACCATGCGGCGGTGCCGCGCCGCGTGGCCGCCTACGGAGCTGACCGAGAGCCGGGGCAAGAGGACGTTGTTGACGATGGCGGGCAGCATGAAGAGTGCGAGGTAGACCTTGAGCGCCGCGCCGTAGACGCCGATCGCCTCGAGCTCGAGCCCGATGCCGGACCGCAAGATCAGGATATCGATCTGCGTGTAGGCCGCGTTCAGCGCAATGCTGAGTCCGATTGGCAGCGCCACCCGCTGGAGCCGGAGGACGAGACCCGGGTCGAGCCGGTAGCTGAAGCTGACGGTCCGCCCCACCGAGAGAAGTGCGATCCCGACCCCGATCACCCGGGCCGCAAGAATCGCGATTACGAAGGAAACCAGTCCTGGCGCCAGCAGCAGCGAGCCTAGACCGAGCACCAGGTAGACTGCCTGGCCGCTCAGCGCGATGCCGCTCTCGCGCCCGTAGAGGTCGAACGGCCGGAAATAGACCTGCGCCGACAAGGTGATGACCCGCAGGCCCCAAGCCGCCGCGGTCAGGAAGATCACGAGCCTGAGCCGCGCGTCCGCCTCGAAGATCGTCAAGCCGACACCTGCCAGGGCAAGGAGCGTGACGGCGAGCACCGCCGCCCAGATCATGTGGTTGAAAAGGTAATGCGCTGCCAGGTCCTTGCGTCGCGAGACCTCGCGCATGGCGAGCTGGTCGAGACCGAAGCTGACCGGCGTCATCACCACGATGGCGAGCGCCTGGGCATAGGCCAGCGCGCCGAAATCCTCGCGCCCGAGCACCCTGGCCGCGACCAGCATCACCACGACGACGAGAAGGTTCGAGAAGCTCGTCAGCCCGGCAAAGCCGAAGGTCCGGATCAGCGACCAGTAGCGCTGCAATGGTCCGAGCGCGCGCGCGGTGCCGGGGCCGTTCGGCGGCGACGAGGGGTCGGCAGCCATGTCAGGCGGCCTGCGCCCCGGGAGCGGGCCGGCACGTGGTCGGACATGGCCCAGGCTGGATGAGGGGGAGCTGCCGCATGGGTCCGGACCTGATCGAGAAAGGGGTGGGGCGGTGTTTGCCATAACCCGAGCCGCTCTGCACCCCTCCATGCGCCAGCAGCACGCGCTCTCCTTGCCGGTGCGCTGGGGCTGGCAAGGCTGGCGGCAACCTTCCTCGCCCCGCCGCTGTCCGATCCGGCCTCGTCGGTTCCGTCGGCAGTCGCAACGGCAGGTGATGGTTGACACTGACATAGCCGCTACCGCAGACGTCGGCCGTCGGTGCAAGGCGCGCAGGCCATTCAGAGGAGAGAGCGCATGCTTGGCATGGTCGGGAGCCGTCAGGACGGGACAGTAGACCGGGCCACGGGCCGGGTGGTGCTGCGGGGATCATGACGGCCTACCCCAACTTCTACCTTGCCGGGGTGCCGAAGGCCGGCACGACCTCGCTCTACACCTATCTGCTGGAGCACCCGAACATCTTCCTGCCGGTCCCCGTTGGCGGCTCGCTCAAGCAGAAGGAGCCGATGTACTTCGCGACGGATCTTCGCGAGGACCAGGATTTCACCGACCTGGACGCCTATCTGGGCCTCTACGCGGACGTTGGGGACGAGCACCTCGCCGTCGGCGACGCCTCGGTCCTCTACCTCTACTCCGAGGTGGCGCTGCGCAACATCAAAGAGACGGTGCCGGACGCCAGGATCGTGGTGGTGCTCAGAAACCCGATCGAGACCGTCGTTTCCTACCACGCGGAGATCTATCGGGCGGTCACGGAGGATGTCGCTTCGTTCGAGCAGGCCTGGCGACTGCAGGAGGCACGGCGCCGGGGCGAGGCGATGCCTGTGACCTGCCATTCGCCGGCCCGGCTCCAGTACCGCCGTGTCTATGACTATCCGACCCAGATCGAGCGGCTCTGGAGCCTCTTTCCGAAGGAGCAGACGCTGGTTTTGCTGTTCGACGACCTCAAGGCGGACCCGGCCGCATTCTACCGGCGTATCCAGTCGTTCCTCGGGCTGCCGCCGCACGATCTTGCGGCGTTCGAGAAGGTCAACGAGAACAAGCAGCTGCGGTCGCGCTTCCTCGCCCGCCTGTTGCTCCGGCCACCACCGCTGCTGCGGCGGGTCGCCGAGGCGCTGAAATCGACGCTCGGGATCAACTACACCGCCATCGCGGTCCGTCTGACCAACATGAACCTGGCACCACCGGGCGAGCCCGAGGCGCTGAGCCCCGAACTCCGCCGTGAGCTCCAGGACACGTTCGAGCCGGACATCGAGAAGCTTTCGCGCCTCCTCGGCCGCGACCTGAGCGATTGGACGGCGAAGCGGGACGCGACGGTGTAGCGCGCAGCACGCGGTCTGCCGCTCCAGGCCTGTTTTTCCGCCCAGCGATGGCGCCCGCGGCGCCGGGCCGATGGTCAAAGACCCCTGGAGAACGGTTCTGAGCTTGCCGGTCGACCGCAAAAAAGACTTGTGGATGACTCAATGGCGGCATTAACGTCTTTTAATTCTTTTTGATCTGACGCCTCGAGAAAACACAAAGGGACCAAATGCCTGCAAAACTGGTGGTTGGCATCGATGGTAGTGGATCCGGCGGTCGGGCTCTGGACTACGCGAAGAAGCTCGCAGGCCTGATCGACGCTTGTGAGATCATCGTCGTCTACGTGATCGAATGGTCGCCCTACAGCTTCCAGACGCCGGAGGAGAACGCCCAGCGGCACAAGCGCCGGGAGGAAGAGATCGACGCGGCCAGGGACCGTATCGTCAATCCGGCGGTGAAGGAGCTGGAGAAAGACGGCTTCACGGCACGCGGCGTCGTCCGCCACGGCGATGTCGCCGAGATGATCGACCTCACCGCCAAGGATGAGAAAGCCGATCAGATCATCGTTGCCAGGTCAGCCGAGGGCAAATTCTCGCAGCGCCTGTTCGGCACCGCCACGGTCAAGCTGGTGATGAACGCACACGTCCCCGTGACGGTCGTCAAATAGGGTTGTCCCAAATGCACAAAATAGTTGCCGCCGCCCTCGCCGGGCTTCCCCTCGGCGCGACCACCGCTCTGGCACAGGACGCGACTGCGGCCGCCGAGCAGGTGAAAACCATCGACCAGACGGTCAATGAGGCGTTCGCCAACATCACCGGCCCGTTCGTCAATCTGATCTTCGCGCCGCTGCCGGGCACCGACTTTCCCTGGATCGTGCTTTGGCTGGTGGTCGCAGCGACACTGTTCACGTTCTATTTCGGCTTCATCCAGCTGCGCGGCTTCGGCCACGCGATCTCGCTGGTGCGCGGCGACTACTCCGATCCGCGCGATGCCGGTGAGGTCAGCCATTTCCAGGCACTGGCGACAGCGCTCTCTGGCACTGTCGGTCTCGGCAATATCGCCGGTGTGGCGGTCGCGGTCGGCATTGGCGGACCAGGCGCCACGTTCTGGATGATCGTCGCCGGCCTGCTCGGCATGGCGTCCAAGTTCACCGAGTGCACGCTGGGTGTGAAATACCGCAACGAGTATCCGGACGGCACCGTGTCCGGCGGGCCGATGTACTACATCTCGAAGGGCTTCGCCGAGCGCGGCGTGCCGGGCGGCAAGTTCCTCGCGGTGCTCTTCTCGATCTTCTGCATCCTGGGCGCGCTCGGCGGCGGCAACATGTTCCAGGCCAACCAGGCGCATGCCCAGATCTCCGGCATCGTCGGCGACTATCCGGGCTGGATCACCGGCCTGGTCTTCGCCGCCGTCGTCTTCGCGGTGATCGTCGGCGGCATCAAGTCGATCGCGAAGGTGACCGAGAAGGTCGTGCCGTTCATGGGCATTCTCTATGTCGCGGCCGCCATCGCCATCCTCGTCGTCAATTACGAGCATATCGGCTGGGCCTTCGGCCAGATCTTCGAGGGTGCGTTCACCGGGCTCGGTGTCGCCGGCGGCTTCGTCGGTGCCTTGATCCAGGGCTTCAAGCGGGCCGCCTTCTCCAACGAGGCCGGCGTCGGCTCGGCGGCCATCGCCCACTCGGCAGTCCGCACCAAGGAGCCGATCACCGAGGGCATGGTCTCGCTGCTCGAGCCCTTCATCGACACGGTCGTCATCTGCACCATGACGGCGCTCGTCATCACCATCTCGGGCCAGCTGCTCGTCGACCCGGATACCGGCCTCTACATGATCGATGGCGGCATGATCGCGACCGTCGACGGCAACTCGGGCGTCGGCCTCACCTCGGCCGCGTTCGCCACCGGCTTCAGCTGGTTCCCCTACGTGCTGGCGATCGCCGTCATCCTGTTTGCCTTCTCCACCATGATCTCGTGGTCCTATTACGGCCTCAAGGCCTGGACCTACCTGTTCGGCGAGGGGCACGCCAAGGAGCTCGTCTTCAAGCTGATCTTCTGCGTCTTCGTGGTGATCGGCGCTGCTGCCAGCCTCGGTCCGGTCATCGACTTCTCCGATGCCGCGATCTTCGCCATGGCCGTGGTCAACATCTTCGCGCTCTACTTCCTGATGCCGATCGTCAAGCGCGAGCTGCACTCCTATCTCAGCCGCCTGAAGATGGGCGAGATCAAGAAGTTCAAGAACTAGGCACTCCACCAACACCAGAGCCGGGGCGCAACGCGACGCGCCCCGGCTTTGCCATTGTGCCCGCCCGGCTCAGCCTGCGGGCTCGCCGCGCGGCAGGCCCAGCTCGACCAGGCGTTCGACGCACTCGGCCAGCGGCGGAATGGTGAACAGCCAAGGCTGGTAGCGCCGCAACAGTGCCGTGGTCACGTCCGGCCGCAGCGCCAGGGCTTCCGCCAGGAGATCGGGCGCGTCCTCGGGCCGGCCCGCGGCGAGCGCTGCTACGGATGCTGCGAGTGCCGGCTTCCAGTCGGCGTTCGGATCGCGGCGCGCCGTGTCGAGCGCTTCGAGCGCGGCAGCGTAATCGCCGAGCTGCAGCAAGGCCTCGGCCGCAAGGAGGTGACGGGACCATGCGAACGGGTCTGTCGGGCTCAGCCGCAGCGACTTGCGGGCATCCGCCAACGCGCGCGACGGGTCCTGGAAGGCCGGCTGCAGGCGAAGATAGGCGAGGCGTGAGAGAATGACCGCGTTGTTCGGGTTGAGCGCGCGTGCCCGCTCCAGCACCTCGAGTGCTTCGCGCGGGCGACCCGAGACGGCCAGCACGAAGCCGAGCGCGCCATGCGCTTCCTCGCTTCGGGCGTCGAGTTGCACCGCCCGCGTCGCTGCCGCATGGGCCGCTTGCAGACTCGCCTCGGGCTCGGCGGACCGGTCCGCCATGACGTCGACCGCATGGCTCAAGGCCACGAGGGCATGCGCCTGGGCGATCCCGGGATCGGCCTCGATGGCGCGGCCCGCCAGCTCCCTGGCCGCGGCAATCGCGTCCGGCGTGTAGCGCAGATATTCCGCGTGGGCGCGCTGCACGAGCTCCCAGGCGGTCAGGCTTTCGGTGGGCTTGCGCCGGGCAAGCGCTCGTTCGTGCGCGCCGATCTCGGGCGCCACCGCCGTGACGATCGCCTGGGTCAGCTCGTCCTGCAAGTCGAAGAGATCTTCGACCGTCCGGTCCCAGCGCCCAGCCCAGACATGGCTGCCATCTGCCGCATCGATCAGCTGGGCGGTGAGCCTGAGCCGGTCGCCGGCACGGCGCACCGAGCCTTCGACGACGTAGCGCACCCCCAGCTCCTGCGCGATCCGCCGTATATCAAGGGCCTGGCCACGAAAGCTGAAGCTGGAATTGCGGGCGATGACGGTCAGATCGCGGAAGCGGCTCAGCTCGGTGATCACGTCCTCGACGATTCCGTCGGCGAGGAAATCCTGGTCCGCGTCGCGCGACATGTTGTCGAACGGCAGCACCGCGATCGACGGTCGCGTGCCAGCTTTGACGGTCGGCGTTGATGCGACGCCCTCCACCTCGACTCGCCAGACCTCAACCGGCTCCGGCATGTTTTTGACCGACTGCGGCCCGAGCGGGGTTAGCACCGCGTCCAGCTTGCCGCGCACCTGCTCCTGAACGGCGCGCGAGATGCAGAGACCGCCCGGCGGTGCCAGGGTCTCCAGCCGTGCCGCGACATTCACCCCATCACCCAGGATGTCGTCCCCGTCGATCACGATATCGCCGAGATTGACGCCAATGCGGAAGGCGAGGCGTTCGGCCTCCGGACCCGTCTCCCGCGCCGCCATGGCTCGCTGCATGACGAGTGCTGCCCGCACCGCCGCGACCGGCGAGCCGAACTCGACGAGGAGCCCGTCGCCCATGGTCTTGACGATCCGCCCGCCGGCCTCGGCCAAGGCCGGGTCGATCACCTCGGTCCGCGCCGCGCGAAAGCGCGCTGATAACCCCTTCCTCGTCGGCCGCCATGAGGCGCGAGTAGCCGACCAGATCAGCGGCGAGAATCGTGGTGAGGCGTCGTTCCACTTGGTGGTCCGATCTCGTTTAAAGCTCCAGCGCACCATCCATACGGAACAAGCCAGCGCGGCGGAAGACAACTCGGCCAAGTGTGGCCCTGATCGACAGGCGTCACAACTGGCTGTTGCTGGTAGGGTGTATCCATCAGGCGGCCCCGAAGTGGCGCCAAAGAGGAGAGAACCGATGCAGCGCCGCACGCTTTGCGCCCTTCTTTCGGGCACGATGGCACTCGGCCTGGCCCTGGGCGTCGCCGTGGCGCGCACGCCCTATCCCGAAGCGACCCTGCTCTTTCAGGGAAACACGACAGTGCTCGGGCAGGAGATCAGCTATCCGTCCGGCACAGCCGAGGTGACCGGCGTGATCGTCACCATGGCGCCGGGCCAATCGACCGGCTGGCACGAGCACGGCGCCCCTCTCTTTGCTCACATGCTGGAAGGCGAGATTACGGTCGATTACGGCCCGGCGGGAGAGCGCCGCTACGTCGCCGGCGACACGGTGCTCGAAGCGATCGACGTGGCGCATAACGGCACCAACACCGGCGACGCCACCACACGCATTCTCGTGGTCTTCATCGGCGCCGAGGGTGTGGCCAACACGACGCCAACGGCCGCCTCGCGGTGTCGAACGTCGAGCTCGAGCTTCACTCACCGCCAGAAGGAACCGCCCATGATCGACCTTTCCGGCAAGACAGCACTGGTCACCGGCGCCAGCCGTGGCATCGGCCTCGCCATCGCGCGCGAGCTCACGGGCTGTGGCGCCGCTGTCGTGCTCGCCGCCCGCTCGAAGGATGCGATCGCGGCCGAGGCCGACGCCCTGTCACGTGCCGGCGGCAAGGCGCTGGCAGTGACCTGCGACGTCACCCGGTTCGAAGCTGTTCAGGCCGCTGTGACAGCCGCCGTCGAGGCCTTCGGCTCGCTCGACATCGTGGTCAACAATGCCGGGATCATCGACCCCATCGCGCGGCTTGCGGACAGCGACCCGCTGATCTGGGCCGAGGCGGTCGATACCAACTTGAAGGGCGTCTATCACGGCATGCGCGCCGCCATCCCGTTGATGGAAGAGCAGGGCAGCGGCACGATCGTCAATCTGAGCTCTGGTGCCGCGACCAATGGGCTTGAAGGCTGGAGCCACTACTGCGCGACCAAGGCCGCGGTGAAGATGCTCACCGAATGCGCCCATCGCGAGGTCGGCGAGCGCGGCATCACGGTCGTGGGCCTCAGCCCCGGCACGGTGGCCACCGACATGATGGCCAAGATCCGCGAATCGGGCATCAACCCGGTAAGCCAGCTCGATTGGTCGACGCACATCCCGCCGGAATGGGTCGGCAAGTCCGTGGCCTTCCTCTGCGGCCCCGAGGGCGTCGCTTTCTCCGGCACCGATTTTTCGTTGAAGACCGAGGAAGGCCGCCGGCTTGTCGGGCTGGGCGCGAGGCCGACGCCCGGCGGCAGCTGAGCGTGGCCGTCGGCGATCTGGCTCTTCCGGCCGTTCGAGGCACCAGCCGCCGACACTTCCTAGACAGGAGGTGCAAACCCCGGCACGTTGCTTGCACCACATCGTGCACGAGACGTTGCACGATGATGTGCTGACGCATTGTCGGCGCCGGCCGGGGTGGTCCGCCACCAAGTCGTGTCGACCAACAACTGGAAGGAACAAGGCATGGGTGAGTTGCGGGATCTGGCGTTCTCGATGCTCAAGCGGCGGGGTCTGCTCGGCATGGGAGCGGTGGCCGGTGGTGCCGCTGGCCTCGCCGGCGGGGTCGCCGGTTTGGTGGCGCCGAAGGCGGCACATGCCCAATCCAACGACCCCTCGACCTCGAAGCTGCAGCAGGTCCTGGACCGCGGCCATCTGATCGTCGGCACCGGCAGCACCAACCCACCCTGGCATTTCGAGGACGAAACCGGAACCCTGGTCGGCATGGACATCGACATGGCGCGGCTGATCGCCAAGGGCCTGTTCGAGGATCCCGAGAAGGTCGAGTTCGTGCTGCAGGGTTCGGACGCCCGCATCCCGAGCCTGATCACCGACCAGGTCGACGTGATCTGCCAGTGGATGACGATCACTCCTGGGCGGGCGCAGCAGTGCGCCTTCACCGTGCCCTACTACCGCGAGGGCGTCAGCCTCCTGGTGATGGCCGACGGTGCGAAGTACACCACGTTCGCTGACATCCTCGCCGCCGGCAGTGAAGCGACGGTCGGCGCCATGCAAAACGTCTTCATCGAGGACTGGGTGCACATGGCGCTTCCCGACGCCAACGTCGACCAGTTCGACGGTCCGGACACCACGCTCCAGGCCCTGAACGCCCGACGAGTCGATGCCTATCTCGCCGACCAGTCGGCGATCCGCTGGCTGATGCAAACGACGCCCGACCGCTACGCCAACCTGGACTACGGCTGGCTGCCGAACTCCTACGCCTCAGCCGTGCGCCAGGGCGATCCCATCTGGCTCAACTGGGTGAACACGGTCTACCGCGAGGCCATGCTCGGCGTCGACTTCCCCGCCATGCAGGCCTCCTACCAGAAGTGGTTCGGCATCGACGTGCCAACGCCATTGGTGGGCTTCCCGCAGGAATTCTCCTGATCCCTGCAGCCTTGAGCATGGCTGAGACCGGGGCGCCCCGTTGATCGCCTACAACTTCAACTGGGACGTCATCTGGCGCAATTGGGATGCGTTCCTCGGCGCCCTGGCGCTGGGCCTGGGCCTCGCGATCGTGTCGCTGCTGATCGGCACGATCGTGGGCCTGGCCCTGGCCTACGCCCGTCTGTCACAGCACTGGTGGCTGGCCAAGCCGGCCTGGGTCTATGTCGAGTTCATCCGCAACACGCCATTGTTGCTCTTGATCTTCTTCGTCTATTTCGGCCTGCCAGAGCTCGGCATCTACAACCTCGACAAGATCCAGTCCTTCATCCTCACGCTCTCGGGCTACGCCGCGGCCTATATGTGCGAGGTGTTCAGGGCCGGGCTCGCCTCCATGCCGCGCGCCTATGGCGAGGCCGCCAAGGCGATCGGCCTGCGTCCCTGGCAGCGGCAGCGCTACGTCGTCCTGCCGGTGATGTTCCGCATCACCCTGCCGGCCGTGTCGAACAACCTGATCTCACTCTTCAAGGACACCTCTCTCGCAGCCGCCATCGCCGTGCCGGAGCTGACCTTCACCGCCCGGCAGATCAATGCCAACACCTACCGCGTCATCGAATGCTGGCTCACCGCCAGCGCGCTCTATCTGGTGACGGCCTACGCGATCGCCATTGCGCTCCGGCAGGTCGAGAAGCGCTACGCGGTGGTGCGCTGAGATGGAGCTGGAGCGGGGCACGTTCCTCTTCGAGGCCTGGACGGCGCGCTGGTCGCTGCTCGACGGTCTTCTGGTCACGTTGTCGAGTTCGGCCATGACCATCATCATCGGCACGATCCTGGGCTTCGTGGTCGGGCTCGTCCTGACCTACGGGATGTTGCCGCTCCGCCTGTTGGCCCGGCTCTATGTCGATGTGATGCGCGGCATTCCGGTGCTGGTCTTGATCCTCTTCACCTATTACGGGCTCGCCATCTTCAAGCTCGGGGTGAAGCCCTACTGGGCCGGCGTCATCGCGCTGTCGCTTTTCTGCATCTCGCATGTCGCCGAGAACGTGCGCGGCGCTGTGCAGTCGATTCCGCAGGGTCAGCACGAGGCCGGCATGGCGATCGGCATGCGCTTCGGCCAGCGGCTGCGCTACATCATCCTGCCCCAGGCGATCCGCCGGGCGCTGCCGCCCTGGGTCAACACAGCACTCGAGATCGTCAAGGGCACGACGCTGCTCTCGGTGATCGGCGTGGTCGAGCTGCTGCTCGCCAACCAGCAGGCGATCGCGCGCAACTACATGATCCTGCAGTTCTACATGGCGGCGACCATCATCTACATCATCATCAATTTCTCGATCGCCCAGGCCGCGGCGGCGCTCGAGCGGCGCTACGCCTATCTGCGCTACTGATCTTTGCCCGACGGAGCGACCGATGGCCCTGCTGAGCGCCCGCGACATCCACAAGAAATACGACGAGACCGAGGTCCTCAAGGGCATCGACCTTGATATCGACCAGGGCCAAGTGGTGGCGCTGATCGGCGCCTCCGGCTCGGGCAAGACGACGTTTCTGCGCTGCATCAACCTGCTCGAGGAATACCACCAGGGCCGCATCGAGCTCGACGGCGAATCGATCGGCTACGCTGTCAACGGCCGCCGCCGCAAGCTCGGCGAGCGGCAGATTTCCGCCCAGCGCGCCCGCATCGGCATGGTCTTCCAGAGCTTCAACCTGTTCCCGCACATGACCGCCGAGGCCAACGTGATGCTCGGCCTGACCAAGGTGCGCGGCATGTCCGATGCCGAGGCCGAGGAGCGCGCCCGGCATTGGCTCGACCGCGTCGGTCTCGCCGATCGGCGGCAGCACTACCCCTACCAGCTCTCGGGCGGCCAGCAGCAGCGGGTCGCCATCGCCCGCGCCGTCGCCATGGAGCCGCGGCTGATGCTGTTCGACGAGGTCACCTCGGCCCTCGATCCGGAGCTGGTGGCCGAGGTGCTGGCGGTGATGAAGGACTTGGCGAAGGACGGCATGACCATGGTCGTGGTCAGCCACGAGATGCTGTTCGTGCGCGACGTCGCCACCCGCGTGGTCTTCATGGATGGCGGTCTGGTGGCTCAGTCCGGCACGCCCGACGAGGTGCTGCACAACCCCAAGACCGAGCGCCTGCGCAGCTTCCTCGGCCGCTTCCACGGGCTGTTCGGCACGCCGGAGTAGGCCGGACGCCTCGGCAAGAGCGCGTCAGCAACGGGCGAGACCCGCTGACAACGCCTTCTCGACCGCATGGTTGTGGATCGCCACGCCTGCAACGACCAGCTCGCGGCGCAGCTGCAGCTCGAAGCCTCTCGACCGAAAGGCACCGAGCGCCGTTTCGCTCGCCTCGGCAAAGAGGCGCGCCAGCCCCCAAGCCCTCGCCTGGGCCTCGAGGGCGTCCAGCAACCGCCCGGCAAGACCCTGCCCGGCAGCTGCAGGTGAGCAGTAGAGGTGGTCGATATGCCCATTCGGCTCGATGTCGGCATAGGCCACCGGCCGGTCCGGCGACCTCGGATCGACGGCAACCATGCAGCAGCGCCCATCCTCGGCCCGCTCGCGATAGACCGCCGGCGACGGCACCAAGCTCGCCCAGGCATCGACCTGCGCCGCGCTGTAGTCGCGGCACCCCAGCTCCGTCACCGCTGCCCGAAAGATGCCCGGAAGATGGTCTTCGTCGCCCTGGCGAAAGCGGTGGAGGGTCCATTCACTCATGGAGCCGGCCTTTGCCAATGGACTCGAAGCTGGCGCGCCCGACAGGATTCGAACCTGTGACCCCCAGATTAGGAATCTGGTGCTCTATCCTGCTGAGCTACGGGCGCGCACAGGCGGGGATATACCAGCGGTGGCGGCTAGGGGACAACTCTTGATGCTGGGTCCGGCGCAGGCGCGCGTGAGGCTGCACTCTGGCAGCCAATTGGCCTATGCTGGCACGCGTCTCGACCATGGAGTGGCCATGAAGCAGTGCTCGCCTCGGCTGTTCGCGTTCGCCTGGCCAGCCTCGCTGCTCGTCTGGGCGAGTGTTGTCGCAATCGTCTCCGGCCCGCCGGTGCTGGCGGCGCCGCCTGAAGGCAGGGAGCTCGAGCTCACCGCTGCCGGCCCCGCCGCGATCAGCAGCATCGGCCCCTCGGTCGAGCTCCAGCTCGCTGATGGCAGCACCTTGGTCCTGGCCTCGATCGTGGTGCCGGATACGACGGCCGAGGCGGCGCAGGCGGCACTTGCTGCGCTGCTCGACCGGGGCTCGGTGACCGCCGAGGCGATGGGGCCGGCCGATCGCTATGGCCGCCTGCCGGTCCAGGCGGCGACGCCGGACGGACGCTCGCTGCAGGAAGCCCTGCTCGAGGGCGGGCTGGCGCTGGTCCAGCCTCTGCCCGGCGCCGAGGATGCCGTGCTGGCACGGCTGCTCGCGGCGGAAGCGATTGCCGAGCGCGCCGGGCGTGGCGTCTGGCGGGAACCGGCGGCATTCGTCGTCGACAGTGCGGTCGAGACGGCCGGCCAGGCGCTCGGTCGGTTCGTGCTGCTCGAAGGCCGCGTCTTGCAGGCGAGCGAGCAGCAGCGCTATTTGTATCTCAACTTCGGGACCGACTGGCGCACCGACACGACGGCGCGGGTCGACAAGGACACGCGCCGCGCCATGCAGCAAGCCGGCTTCGATCCGTCGACGCTGGAAGGCCGGCGCGTCCGCTTGCGGGGAACCTTGTTTGCCGCGAACGGTCCCATGATTGAGCTTTGGACCCACCAGGGGATCGAGATCCTGCCGTGACGAGCCTCAAGACCACGCTTCTCGCCTGCGCGCTTGCCGGTGCGCTGACTGTCACCTCGGGCTGCACCACGGCGCCGGCCGGCGGCGGGCCGATCCTGGCTGCAGGCTCAGTCGAGGACGATGTGCGCACCGGCCGCGAGGCGCACCCGCAGATCCTGGCCCAGTATGGCGGCAGCGTCGACGATCCGGCGCTCGAGCGCTACGTCCAGGGCGTCGGCAACCGGCTCGAGGCCGTCTCCGAGCTGAGCGAGCTCGACTTCACCTTCACCGTCCTGGACAGCGAGATCGTCAACGCCTTCGCGCTGCCGGGCGGCTATGTCTATGTCAGCCGCGGCCTCCTGGCCCTGGCCGAGGACGAAGCCGAGCTCGCCGGCGTCATGGGCCACGAGATCGGCCACGTCACCGCCCGACACAGTGCCGCCCGGCAGACCGCCGGCAGCTTGCTCACCGGCGGGCTCGGTATTCTCGGCACGCTGGCTGGCGCCTATCTCGGTGGCGAGCAGGGTGCCCAGCTGCTGGGCCAACTCGGCCAGCAGACGGGCTATGGCCTCACCCAGACCTACTCGCGCAGCCAGGAGTTCGAGGCGGACGAGCTGGGCGTGCGCTATCTCGGCCGTGCCGGCTACGACACGACGGCCATGGCGGACTTCCTCGAGGCGCTGCAAACCAGTGCCGAGCTGCAAGCCGAGAAGGCCGGCACGACGCTCGAGCGCAGCACCATCGACAATTTCTTCTCGAGCCACCCCTACACGCCGGACCGTGTCGACGAGGCCCGCGAGCTGGCATTCGCCCAGGGCGGCACTGGCGGCGTGCGCGACCCCGACGCCCTGCTCGATGCCATCGACGGGATGATCTATGGGCCGAGCCCAGCGCAGGGCTTCGTGCTGGGCCAGCGCTTTGCCCATCCGGATCTGCGCCTCGAGTTCACCTATCCCGATGGCTATGAGCTGAGCAACCAGCCGCAGGCGGTGATCGGCCGCGGCGACAACGGTCTCCTCATCTTCGATATCGGCGAGGATGCAGGCGGTGGTGGACCGCGTCGCTATCTGGAGCGCGACTGGCTCAGCAAGGCCAACATGCAGAACGTTCGCACCTTCCGCACGGCCGGTGGGCTGGACGCCGCCGTCGGCTACGCCCAGGTGCAGCTCTCGGGCCGGCCGGCCGAGGGCGGCTTCGTCGCGCTGCAAGGCCCAGGCAAGACGGTCTACCGCTTCGCGCTCCTGACCGGCCGGTTCGGCGATGCGGAGGAGCGCGATCTGCTGGCGACCGCCGACAGCTTCGAGCGCCTGACGGCTGCCGAGGCGGCCGAGCTGAAGCCGCAGCGCGTCCGCCTCGTCACGGTCCGCGAGGGCGACACGGTCGACACCTTCGCCCGACAGATGGCCGTCGACGCCTTGCCGAGAGAGACGTTCATCACGCTGAACGGCCTGGATCGGGGGCAGATCCTCGCTGCTGGAGAGCGCGTCAAGATCATCATTCGCGGCTGAGGGCGCGCTCGCCGCGTGAGTTCTGCAGGCGAAGCGGCACGGCGACACCGCGGCGATCGATCTTGACGGCGGAACAATGCGGCTCGCATAAAGCGCTGCCCAAAATTCCATGATGGTTGTTCTTGTCGATGATCAGATTTGTCGGGTGGCTCGTCATCGCCGTGATTCCGCTGATTGCCATCGAGGTAGGCTCATTCCTCTTCGTCCAGGAGCGCGACAGCTGGTTCTCGCATCGCGATCAGGTTCTGGAGCGGCTTTCGGCCGAGGCCGGGAGGTACGATCGCTTCCTGCGCGAGACCTACCATCCGGTCTATGGCTGGGACCGTCGCGGGCCAGCGACCATCGGCATGAGCGACTGCTTGGGGCGGGAGGTTCAAGCGACCATCAACCCGGATCGATCGCGGGTGATGCCCGAGGTCGATACCGGTCCGGAGGTGCTGCTCGTCGGTGATTCCTTCACCGAGGGGGCGGAGGTCAACGACGACGAGACCTTCGCCTGGCACTTGGCCGGCCTGCTCGAGAGGCCCGTCCGCAACCACGGTGTGGGCGGATTCGGCCCGGTGCAAGCCGTCTTGAAGTTCGAGGAGATCGCGGCGGCCTATCCGGATGTCGCGGTTGTCGTGCTCGGCATCATGCACGAGAACGTGCGCCGCATGCTGACCCGCTACCGGCCGCTGCTCAGCGCCAAGACCAGCGTGCTCTTCGGCTTCCAGCCCTACATGGCCGAAGGCGCTGTCCAGCCGAACCCCAATGGACCCCAGCCGCGGCCTTTCAACGAGCTGCCTGAGCTCGCTACCACAGCGTTTGCTGAGGACTTCCTGGCGCTGCCCGAGCCGACATTTCCCTACAGCCTGCAGGTGGTACGCCTGCTGGCTTCGCAGCAGTTCTGGCTGCCGATCGACGATGACGAGCACGGCACGCTGGCGCACTACTATGAATCGCCCGCGATTCGCGCGGAGCTCGAAGCGCTGCTCGAGCGCTTTGTCGAGCAGGCCCAGAGCCGGGGTATCGAGCCCGTGGTCCTGTTCCTGCCGCGCAATCGCTTCGATCGTGTTGCGCCGGAGCCGGCGATCGCTGCGCTCGAGCGGCATTTCGGCGACCGGCTGACAGTCATCGCCTTCGGTCGGACGGAGATGGACTGGACGACCTACCTTATCGGCAACGACGACTGCCATCCTTCGCCGGCCGGCCAAGAGGCCATCGCGCGCACCCTTTCACCCATTCTGCGGCCCATGCTCGACGCGGCCGGGTTGGAAGCCGGCGAGACGCTGCTGTCCAACGACGCAGGCGGCTAAGCCAAGGCACCTGCGCTGCCGCCGCTGCGGCCAGGTGCGGCCTGGCGGAGCGGCTTTGCCGCGAGATCGGCCGGCGGCTCGACAAGGAGGGTCTTGTCCTGAAGCAGGGCCGGCTTCTGTGGCTCCTTGGGCCGACGCGACCCTAGTGGAGGCCGCTGCCAGGCGTCAGCCCTCGAGCGAGGGGAATGCAGCGACTGCGATCCCGATCTGGGCTTCACAGGGCGCGGGCATCGCAGCGTCTTCGGCATTGACGCCCACATCGGGGGCGATCGAGGCAGCGACCCCGTCCGCGATTGCATGCCGACCGGCATCGATACCGCCGACAGCTTCGCCGGCGATCGCGGCGCCCATCGCCGGCACACTGGGTCAGCCGTTCGGCTTGTTCGCCGCCACGTCCGCGAGCGCCGCCGCGCGCAGCAGCATCGCATCGACCGCGCCGGCAACGACGGTGAAGCCCGCGGCGAAGAGCTCGGGCGTGGCCCGCATCGCCGAGGGCACCGTGCCCAGGGGCTTGCCGCTGGCCCGCAAGTCGGCCTCGCACTTGAGGACCAGCGCCTTGACGTCTGGATGGTCCAGCTGGCCCAGCCGGCCGATCGAGCCCGCCATGTCGTTGATCCCGATAAAGGGGACGTCGATGCCGTCGACGGCGGCGATCGCGGCAGCGTTGGCGGCGGCCTTGGCACTCTCCAGCTGACCCATGATCAAGAGTGTGTCGTTCCATGTCCCGACATAGTCGGCGGCCTTGCCCCAGCGGGTGCAACGCTGTGAGGCAGCAGCGTAGCCACGGGTGCCGTCCGGCGGGTAGCGGCAGGCGGCGACCGCGGCTCGGGCCGCGTCGGCATCATCGATCATGGGGATCATGACCGACGTCGCCCCGGCATCGAGGATACGCTTGAGGAAGACCGGGTCGTTCCATGGCACGCGCACGACGAGCGCGCAGCCGGCGGCCTCGGCGGCGCGCATCACGTCCTGGGCTCCAGCGATGCTGCCCGGGCCATGCTCCAGGTCGAGGACGAGGAAATCGTAGCCGGCATGCGCCATGAGCTCGGCGACGTTGGCATCGGCAAGCGCGAGCCAGGCGCCATAGACCGGCTCGCCTGAGCCGATGCGCGCCTTGAGGGATCGGCTGGGCAACGCGTTTCCTTTCATTGTTCGTTGCAGCTGGGTTGGCCACAGCTGGGCAGTGCTGGTCAATCGGCAGGGCCGTGCTCGCCCGATGCATGGTCCGATCTGCTCCCATCGGCCACCATCGAGCGCCAGGCCGTCCAGAGCGCAGCGCTCAGGCGCCGATACTGCAAATGATCGCTGTGGTATGCCGAAAAATACCGATGCAAAAACGCGGGCTCGCCACCCCTTCGCCTATTGACCATCTCCCGGCAATTCATAAACTCAATGCTGTCGGGAGAACAACGACTCCAACCCCGGCGCCTGCCCGGCTGCGGTTCAGAACCGAGAGCGCGGAGCCTGTTTTAGTGCCAATTCTTGTTGTCTCGAAGTTGGGCGCGACGCGGCATTTGTGCGTCGCGGCATTTTGACAAACAATGCTGAAGTTTAACTTTAAATGCCGAGGACCAGTGTTACCTTGCCAATAGAGGCGTGCTCGCGTATGTAGAGAAAATGCGGCAGTCTCTACAACTTTGCCGCGAGCGGGTGCCGGCGGATGGCAGCCGTACCTCGAGAGGCTCGCGGACGGCTTGGGCAACCTGAGAGGGATTTCGTGGATGCAGGCTGATAAGATCGATTTCGCCGCTCTGATCGAGAACGACCGGGTCGAACGTCAGCGCCAAAAATGGGAAGGCACCTTCCTCGACTATCTCGAACTCGTCAAAGAGCAGCCACAACTCGCCGACCTCGCCCATCGGCGCATGTACCACGCGATGATCGCCCAAGGCGTGACCGAGCTCGATCTCGAGGCCGAGCCACGCGTCAAGCGCGTCTTCGGCGACGAGCCGGTCAAGGTCTACGAATTCTTCAAGAACGAGTTCTTCGGCATGGAGCGGACGCTCGAGAAGATCGTCCGCTACTTCCACTCCGCTGCCATGGGTGGCGAAGAGGCCCGCCAGGTGCTCTACTTCATGGGGCCGGTGGGCTCCGGCAAGTCGAGCCTGGTCGAGCGCCTGAAGCGCGGCCTGGAATCGCTCGATCCGATCTACGTCATCGACGGCTCGCCCAACTACTGCAACCCGCTCTGCCTCGTGCCCCGGCATCTGCGCCCGGCCTTCGAGGACATGCTCGGCGTCAAGATCGAGGGTGACATCGACCCGATCACCCGCCACCGCCTGCTCACCGAATATAACGGCGAGTATGAGCGGATGCCGATCAAGACCATGTCGTTCTCGATCCGCGCGCGCCGCGGCATCGGCGTGGTGCCGCCGGTCGACCCGAACAACCAGGACACCTCGGTGCTGATCGGCTCGGAGGACATCTCCAAGCTCGACCGGTTCTCCGAGGGCGACCCGCGGGTGCTCGAGCTCTCCGGCGCCTTCAATGTCGGCAATCGCGGCATGGTCGAGTTCATCGAGGTCTTCAAGAACGAGACCGAGTACCTGCACACGATGATCACCGCGACCCAGGAGAAGATGGTTCCGGCCCCCGGCCGGCACGGCACGATCTATGTCGACAGCTGCATCGTCGCGCACTCGAACGAGGCCGAGTGGCAGAAGTTCAAGGCCGACCACACCAACGAGGCCATCCTCGATCGCATCGTCGTCGTCAAGGTGCCCTACAACCTTCGCCTCAGCGAGGAGGTGAAGATCTACAAGAAGTTCCTCGATCGCTCGAAGTTCGAGGCCAAGATCGCCCCGCACACGCTCGAGATCGCGTCCATGTTCGCGATCCTCTCGCGGCTCGAGCCCTCGGCCAAATGCGATCTGATGACCAAGCTCAAGATCTACAATGGCGAGGAGGTGCTCGAGAAGGGCCGGCCGAAGAAGCTCACCGTGCAGGAGCTCAAGGACGATACCAAGCGCGAGGGCCTGTTCGGCATCTCGACCCGCTTCATCATGAAGGCGCTGGATTCGGCACTCGCCCAGAACAACGACACGATCCACCCGATCAATGTGCGCGAAGCCATCATCGGCATGGTCAAGGAGGCCGACCTCGCCGACGACGTGCGCAAGCTGCACCTCGAGTTTCTCCAGGACACGCTGCACAAGGCGTACTTGGAGATGCTCGAGAAGGACATCACCAAGGCCTTCGTCTTCTCGTTCAAGGGCCAGGCCGAGACCCTGTTCCACAACTATCTCGACCATGCCGAGGCCTATGTCACCAAGTCCAAGGTCAAGGACCCGGCGACCAAGGACGAGATGCAGCCGGACGAGGGCTTCCTCAAGTCGATCGAGGAGCAGATCGCCATCATCGGGCCGGCTGCCGACGGCTTCCGCCAGGAGGTGATCGCCTATCTCTGGGCCGCCACGAGGCGCGGCGAGAAGGTCGACTACGAGAGCTACGAGCCGCTCAAGGAGGCGATCGAGAAGAAGCTGATGAACTCGGTGCGCGACATCAGCCGGATCATCACCAAGGCCAGGACCCGCGACGACGAGCAGCGGCAGAAATACGACTCGATGGTGGAGAACCTGATCGGCCAGGGCTACACCGAGGACAGCATCGACACGATTCTGAAATATGCCGCCAATCACCTGTGGAAGGATTGAGAAAGCCGGCCGGCGAGGCCACTTTCTAAGGCATGACGGTATTTCGCCCCTATGCGCAAGGCGACGCGCTCCGCTCGGATCGCAGCGCCGGCGACCGCAAGCGGCACCGTGACAAGCTGCGCCGCTCGATACGCGACAACATCGCCGACATCATATCCGAAGAGAGCATCATCGGTCGCGACCGCGACCGGGTGGTCAAGGTGCCGATCCGCGGCATCAAGGAATACCGCTTCGTCTACGGCGACAACGAGGGCGGCGTGGGCACCGGCGACGGCGAGACCCAGCCTGGCCAGGTGGTCGGCAAGGCCGGGCAGAAGCCGGGGCAAGGGCAGGGCCCGGGCCCTGGCGGCAACGAGCCGGGCCAGGATGTCTACGAGACCGAGATCAGCCTGGACGAGCTGGTCGACATCATGTTCGAGGATCTCGAGCTGCCCGACATGGAGCGCAAGATCCTCAAGGAAGCGCTGGCCGAGCGGGTCTCGAAGCGGCTCGGCTACCGCAAGCAGGGCGTGCGCGCGCATCTCGACCGCAAGCGCACGGCCAAGCAGCGGATCAAGCGGCAGATCGCGCGTGGCGTCACCTCGGCGCTGCAGCCCGACGAGCCAGCCGGCGAGGCGGCGGAGCCAGCAAGCCCGGCCGAGCGCTTCCCGTTCAACAAGTCCGATCTCACCTACCGCCGGCTGCGCGTCGACACGCGCGAGGAATCCAACGCCGTGGTGGTCTGCATCATGGACACCTCGGGCTCGATGGACCGGCTGAAGAAGTACCTGGCGCGCAGCTTCTTCTTCCTCCTCTACCAGTTCGTCTGCACCAAGTACCAGAACACCGAGCTGGTCTTCATCGGCCACCACACCCAGGCCAAGGAGGTCACCGAGGACGAGTTCTTCCACAAGGGCGAGAGTGGCGGCACGCTGATCTCGTCGGGCTACAACAAGGCTTTGGAGATCATCAAGAACCGGTTCCACCCGGCGCACTGGAACATCTACGCCTTCCACTGCTCGGACGGCGACAATTTCGATTCCGACAATGCCGAGGCGATGAAGGCGGCGACCGAGCTCTGTGAGACCTGCAACCTCTTCGGCTACGGCGAGATCAAGCCGATGGGCTCGCACTACTACGAAAGCTCGATGCTCGACCGCTTCAAGAAGCTTGCCGCCGACAACTTTCAGTCGGTGCTGATCGAGCGACGCGAGGACATCTGGCCCGCCTTCAAGGCCTTCATGTCCAAGGACCGCGTCCAGGACGACGGCTGACCGCCATGGCCACCAAGCTGCGCGAGCCCAAGGACCTGTATAACAGCGATTTTCACGCCTGGGCGCAGGAGCAGGCCCAGCGCTTGCGCGAGATTGAAGCGTCGCGCCCGAACTTGCCGCTCGACTTCACGCATCTGATCGAGGAGATCGAGGATTTGGCGAGGCGTGATGTGCGGGCAGCAAAGAGCCAGGCCCGCCGGTTGATGGTGCACTTGTTGAAGCTCGAATACTCACCTGCCGACCGTCCGCGGCGCCAATGGCTGAACACCGTCGACGATGCGCGCCGCGAGCTCGCGGATGCTCTGTCACCGAGCGTGCTCGCCATTGTGTCGCCGCTGCTGACGCAACTCTTCACGGAGGCCCGCATCGCCGCTTGGCGCGACCTTTGTGACGCCGACGGCCCCGAAAGCGCCGTATCATTGCCCGACGACTGCCCCTATTCCATCGACCGGCTCACGCGGACCGATTGGTATCCCACCAACCGCCACGGCCTCACCGACGACACGCCTTGAGGAATCCCCGCCCATGAGCGAATGGACGATGCGCGACCTCGAGATGTGGGACGAGCGCATCAAGGAGAAGGTCGCCGAGTTCGAGCTCGACGTCTACGATCAGGAGTTCGAGGTCTGCGACCAGGAGGCCATGCTCGGCTACATGGCCTATCACGGCATGCCGTCGCACTACCCGCATTGGAGCTTCGGCAAGAGCTTCGAGCAGCTCAAGACCATGTACTCCTACGGCGTCCAGGGCCTGCCGTACGAGATGGTCATCAACTCCGATCCCTGCCTCGCTTATCTGATGCGCGACAACTCGCTCTGCCTGCAGGTCCTGACCATCGCCCACGTCTACGGCCACAACGACTTCTTCAAGAACAACTTCACCTTCACCAGCGCCACCCGCGCCGGTGAGACCATCGCCGGCTTCAAGACCCGCGCCGATCGGGTGCGCAGCTACCTCGAGGACCCGTCGATCGGCACCGAGGCCGTCGAGCGCGTGCTCGACGCCGCCCACGCGCTGTCGATGAACCGCTCGCGCAACCAGGCGATCCGCAGGCTCGATCGCGCCGAGCAGGCCGTCCGCCTGGCCGAGGCAGCTTTCCCGCCCCGGGACGAGTTCGCGCATCTCGCACCCAAGCCGGAGCCGGTCGAGCCCGACCTCTCGCGGACACCCTTGGAGCCGGACCAGAACCTCCTGCTCTTCATCCGCGACCACAACCACGAGCTCGCCGACTGGGAGCGCGACCTGCTCACCATCGTCGACGAGGAGGCCTGCTACTTCATCCCGCAGATCGAAACCAAGATCATGAACGAAGGCTGGGCCAGCTACTGGCACCACCAGCTCATGACCTCCCTCGACCTGCCGCAGGAGCTGCACCTCGAGTTCATGGTCCGCCACAACCAGGTCATCTGCCCGCACCCCGGCAGCCTCAACCCCTACCACCTGGGCTTCATCATCTGGCACGACATCGAGAAGCGCTTCGGCGGCGCCGGCTCCAAGGAAGCCCGCGCCAAGCTCTTCGAGGTCCGCGAATCCGACCGCGACACGGCCTTCCTCCGCCGCTTCCTCACGCCCGAGATCATGCGCGAGATCGACCTCTTCTCCTACAAGCCCCGAGGCGAGCACCTGGTCGTCGACCGCGTCGCCGACGAGGAGCACTACACCGAGGTCAAGGCCAAGCTGCTGGCCCAAACCGGCACCGCCTCGATGCCGGTGATCGCCGTCATCGACGCCGACCACGCCGGCCGGCGAACCCTCATGCTCCGCCATGAGCACGACGGCCGCGACCTCGACATGACCAACGCCGAAAAAACCCTCCAACACCTCCGCACCCTGTGGCGCCACGACGTCTACCTGCAGACCAAGCTGCGCGGAAAGAAAGCGCTGATGAGCGCCACGGAAGCGGGATTCGATGCGCGGTTGGTGGCGTAGGGGAGGAAGAGTCTGGGAAGGCACGCCTCCCCAGGCCCCACCGGAATTTTGGGCTGGCGGCAATTCCATCTATGGATGGCGTGTCGGATGGGCGCCGGCGGCAGAAGCGGTGTCGGCGTTATGTTTTCAGGCTAAAGCGTTGAAATCAAAGCGCCAGCCTGGCGCGTAGCCCCCCGACCAGGACTTGGTCGTCGTTCGGGTTGAGCGCCGGATCAATAAGCAGTTGCAGGCTCGGGGTGATGGCGATCTCGTCGGCGACCTGCCAGCGGAAGTAGACCTCGCCCGCATACTGGTCGTCCGCGTCGTTGCCGAACAGGGCGTCGTTCGGCTGGCTCCAGTTCACGCCGAAGCCGAGCTGGCTGCCCTCGCCGAGCCTTGCCAGACCTCCAGGCGTGTATCCACCGCCGATGCTGATCGACCGCTCCAAGAGGCTGCCGCCGTCCTCTGACCATCCGGCCCTTGCCACCGCCAGCCATTTCTCGCCGATCGGACGGTTGTAGGACAGAACACCGCCCCAGCCATCTCCCACGCCGAGTTCATCGCGCCTGTCCGCTTGCCACAAGGTCAGATGGAGGTTGTCGAGGAAATAGGCTTCCTTTGAAGCGCCGGTCCAGCCGATCTCGATATGCTTGAAGTACTCGTGGTCGTTGAAGAACGTGTCGAAGCCGTCCTGCGGATCGGTCGCGTCGGAGTTCTGGTCGACCAGGCCGCCGATGGCGTAGACGGAATCCGTCAACCAAATGCCGGCGGCGAATCCCAGTGCGCCATCATTGGGGAGATCGAGTGCGCCTGCGCCGATGCTGAAGGCGTAATGAAAGTGATCGGTCCAAGGACTGGTCAGCGGGTAGGCGTCGACATAATCGCTGATGTCGAGATAACCCGCGTACACCTCGAGATTACCGCCTGCGAATTTCTGATCCCAATAGAGCGTGTTGAGCCGCCAGCCTTCGTCATTGTAGGGAATGTTGGAGATTCCAGCATAGCCGACGCTGTCGCTGAGCAGCGAATTGGGCGGGGTACTCGTGAATTTGTCAGTGCGTTCGACGACGAACTTCAGGTTTCCGGGATGATCGGTGCCCTCGCCAAGCACCGATACGTCGCCGCTGAAGCGGAAGATGCCACCGGCCGCATCTCTGTCGGCGCCGTCCAGCCGGTCGCTGGCCATCAGGTAGACCGAGTTGTACTCCAAACCAAACGCCACGCCGTAGTCATCCGCGATCTTGGCCTTCCATTCATGCCATGGCGTCAAGAAATTGAGCTTCAGCGGCGCGTCCGTCGTTCGGCTGTCGGTCTCCAGTTGCCGGCCCACCGCATTAGGCCCACCGAACGAGCTGACCTCCAACGGTTCTGGCGCCTCGACAGCTTGCTCGGCCGCAGATGAGGTTGGCGCGAACAGGAGCGGCAGCACGGCGAAACAGCCCCAGAGTCCCCACCTGCTCGGTCGGTTTCCCCTGTTACTTTTCATGTCAACCTCGGGTTACGGCCCTTGATCGAAAGCACGTTGCGTTGGGTTTGCAGGAGGATTGCCGTCTCCTGACGGCACCCGGTCGCCGGTGCGCCTGCACCAGCGACCGGGGTAGCGCTTCGCTCTCTAGGCTTCTTTCACATTTGCTCGCACGTTGAAGCTTTCAGAGCCGAACCAGTCCAACATCCGTACGTTGACGTCGTCAGGGTGATCCAGCATGGACCAATGGCCGCCTTGAATGAATTCAATACGGCACTCAGCATCCACACGTGAAGGAGTATCAATGGCCTGAGTCGGCCACAAGAACATATCTTGCTCAGGGTAAATCACCATGACCGGCACCGTGACGTTCGGATAGACGTTCGGATCTTTGGCCGTTGCCAGGTAGTCCATGACCATAGGGTTGGCTATGTCATAGTTCAGCCATTCGATACGGCCGGTCTCTTTGATGAGTCGCTTGACCTCTTGTTTTTCAGGATGCGAACAGAAGAAAAGATCGAAG
Source organism: uncultured Alphaproteobacteria bacterium (assembly GCA_942491185.1). Classification (GTDB taxonomy): domain Bacteria; phylum Pseudomonadota; class Alphaproteobacteria; order Geminicoccales; family Geminicoccaceae; genus SLRI01. The sequence goes on from CALOAB010000028.1 coordinate 92,000, forward strand.
TATTTGAAGTCGTTCGCCATATAAAGTTCTTCCATACCTGGTTGAGTATGATGGTAGGTAAACCAGTTGGTCTTAACGGATTCAAGCATGCGCTCGGGGGTGCCTCGTTCCTGAGTCATGTCGTGGGCCTGGCCAAACACACAGCCCAAGTGGCCAACTGACAAGGAACAGTATTTTCTGAACAGCTCCGGTTTCTGCATGACCATGGCCCATGTAATGGCCGAACCCCAGTCATGACCCACTAAGTTGATATCCTTCAGACCCAGGGTGTCGATGATCTCGAACATGTGGGCGATGATTTTCTCAACCTTGTAGTGCTCGACTTCCACCGGACGATCGGTCTTGCCGTAACCGAGGGTATCGGGAACAATCACCCGGTAGCCCGCATTCAGCAGTGCCGGCGCCTGGTACTTCCAGCAACTGCCGTCGTCCGGCATGCCGTGCACCAGCATCACGACCTTGTCGCTCTCTCCCTGATCACTGACGTGGTAGTTCCAGCCGCCGATCTTCATGGTCTTCCCTGGAAGGCTCATGGTCGTCTCCTCTGTGGTGTTCGCCGGCGTTGCCCGCTCTGGCGGCATCGCGATGGATCGACGGTAGGCGGGGCCGGCCGAGCGATCTGGCCTTTGCGCGCCACCTGATCGCTACCGTGGTTGTCCGGCCGTTCCCTGGTCCGGAACGTCCGCGGCGCGCATCCGGCCCACCGCATGAACGCGCGGCTGAAGCTGCTGGGATCGCGATAGCCGAGCATCGCCCCCACCCTGGCGATGTCGAGGCGCGTGTCGCACAGCAGGCTCGCCGCGATCTCGTAGCGCGTGCCGTCCACCACATCGGAGTAGGTAAGTCCCCGACGCTCCAGGTGCCGCTGCAAGGAGCGCTGGCTGAGGCCGAGACGCGCTGCGGCCCAGGCGATCGACGGCGCACCCTCGCGCGCGAGGTCGGCGATCACATTACGGAGTTCTCCGACGGAGACGGGGCGATTGCGGTGTGTCACAGCGATGTCCGGATGCTGGTGCCGGCTGAACGAAATCTGCGCGACGGAGCATCGCTTTTTCGCCTCCGGCTTTCCGGCCTTTCCGCGCCGCCGCCGGAAATTTCCTTTTTTGCAGCAAGCGGCATCACGGATGGCGCGATATGGCCAGAAATGCGATGTGCGAACCGCGACACTCGGCTCTAGAATAGCGGACCGCTTGGAGGTGCGCGGGTCTCGGCCGACGCGGCCTCGCGGGCGGGACATGGTGGAGGGACGAGCGTGAAACCCATACCGCTCTTTCGGGCGGCACATTTGGCGCCGTTTCTCGAGATGTTGCACGCGATAGGCGTACCGGTGGAGCGCCGGCTGGCGCAGGCTTGCCTACCGACATTACTTCCCGATAACTCGGATCAGTACCTGCCGACGGTGCCGACACTGAACTTCGTCGCCGGAGCGATCCGCGCCGACGGCATCGACGACTTCGGATTCCGGGTTACCGAAAAGCTGCGCCTGACGGATCTGAGCCCGGGCTTCGTTGTGGCGGCACGTTCCGCGCCAACATTGCGCTGCGCGCTCGAAGCGTTCTGCCGCTTGGCACCGTTGGACGACAGCAGTCTGTCCGTCTGGCTTGCGTCCCAAGGCGATATGGTCGCGATCCGCAGCCTGGCCGTGAGCCCTTCAGAGTGCGACGTTGTGGCCTTCGCCTGCTCCGAGTGTGTCAATCAGATGGCTTTGGTCGCGATCGTGCGCGCATTCTCGGGTCCGAACTGGACACCCCAAGAGATGGGATTTCGTTACGCAGTGCCGAGCGAGGGCTTTGCCCGGAACGCATTTCCCAGCACCCGCTTCCTCACCCGTCAGAAAACCGCCTGGATCACCGTGCCCAGGCATGCACTGGCTCTGCCGCCCTTGCGAATAGAGCCGGTCCAACTAGCGAATGGCACATCGACTGGTCTCTGTGAGAGTCGGATGGATGCGCCCCATGATTTCGTCGGGTCGCTCAAGGCGATTCTGAAATCGTATTTGTGTGATGGCTACCCGGACATCGGTTTGGCCGCCAGGCTCTCCGAGACCAGCGTGCGCTCGCTGCAACGTCAGCTCGCCAGCGCGGGGACGACGTACTCGAAGCTGGCCGAAACGGCGCGTTTCGAGGTTGCCGCGGACATGCTCGCCGATCCCGACCAAAAGATCATCGACGTCGCCCTGGCGGTCGGTTTCGACGATCCCTCGCATTTCGCCCGAGCTTTTCGCCGGGTCAGTGGCCTGAGCCCGCGCGAGTTCAGACCCAACTGATCGACGTCGCTGCGGGCCGCCCGATGTGTCACGAATTGCGGCTCGTGCCCACGGCATAGCCTTGGGACTATCGAAGTGCCGAAGCCGCCCAGCGACCAATGCGTCAATTGGCCGGGCGCGCTGCGTCGTGTGCTCCGTCCCACCTCTCGTCGCGGATTATCGGCGCTACGTGCGAACCAGAGGGCGATCTCGCCACTCCGAGGACGAGGGCGCAAACGAGCCGCTTCGCTTGGCGCGAGAAGGCCAGACAGGCCCGACAGCCGCCTGTCAAGAAGTGGTCCACACCATCGGTCTTCCACAACCGGCGCAGCCGCAATGCGACGGCGCAACTTCTATCGACAGTGGTCGGAGAAACCCATCAACAAGCCCGTCGTGGACAGCAGTCGCACCCGCTATGGTGACCCGGAAAAGAACTGGCGCAACGGTTTCCGAGCAACACGGGTTCCGTTCGGCTGCTGCTCCGAGCCTTCGGGCCTCGGAGCGTTCTGCAACTCTTATACGGTCCACGAGGCAGACCAAAAGAACACTTGGTTGTCGGCCCAGAACGAATCGCCGCGCGCTCGACATAGGGCTTCGAGATCGAAGGGAGTACTGAAGGGCATGTCCCGCACATTGTTGATGCCGGCCGTGTTTGCCGCCCTCTTGGTGACTGCACTCCCAGCCTTTGGCCAGTCGGCCCCCGTCGGATCGACGACGCCCGCCGGGCCGGCTGCGACGACCGCTACTCCCTCAACGGCCGAGCCCGGTGAGGATGCCTTCGAGGACAACCTGGAACGCTGGAACCGCGTGCTCAACCGGGTCGAAGAGCAGCTCAAAGCGGAAGACTTATCGCTCGCTGTTCTCGGCGAACTCCAGGCGACGCTCGATGGAGTGCGGGAGCAAGGCAGTCTAGCTCGGAAGTCCAGTCCAAAAGGAAGCCGACAGGGTCGGCGCCCTCCTTCAAGCGCTCGGCCCGCCGCCGCAAGAGGGCGAGGAGCCGGAGACGGACAACCTCGCAGCACAGCGCCGCGATCTCAATCAGCAGCTCAGCGTGCCGGTGGGGCAACAGAAAGAGCTCGAGCTCCTCGCCCAGCAAACAAGTCTGCTGGCGAGCCAAATCGCCGAGGCAGACAAGCGCGTTCGTACAGCACAGCTTCTCGTGCGCACGCCATCGCCGCTATCGTTCGAAAGCTGGCGGAAGGTCTCGAGCGAGCTGAGCGCTTTGGGCACGCGCGTCCTGGCGGCGTCCAGGGCGTGGTTTCGGTCACCGGAAATCCGCGGTACGATCGGTACCGCTTATTTTGCCGCCGGCTTGTTTGCGGTGTTCGTGGCGGCGGTCATCGGCTGGTATGTGCGGCGCTGGTTGCTCCGGCGCTTTGGGCGCAAACCGGCGGTCGCGGAGCCGAGCTACCGGGTTCGGGTTCTCGCCGCGCTCGCCTCGGCAACGGCCTATATCACCATTCCGATTCTGGTCGCTGGCGTTGCCTACGGAGCGCTCGCAACCGGCGGCCTTCTGGTCGGCACGTTCGGACATCTCATGTTCGGGATCGTCGACGCGGTGGTTTGGGTCAGCGTGCTCATCGGCTTGCCGTTCGCGATGCTGTCGCCGAGCATGCCGCGTTGGCGGCTCGTTCGTATGGGCGATCTGGCCGCGCGGCTCTGGTATCGCCGGGCCCTTGTAATCGCCGCAATCCTCGGCATCGACGGGCTGATCGTGCATCCGCTCGCGGCGCTCGAGCCCTCGTTGTTGCTGCAGTTCACCTACACGTTCATCGTCAACAGCGCGGTTGCCGCGGTGACGTTGGCCGTCGTTCTCGACCAACGACTGTGGAGAACGCCGGAGGAAGAGACCCGGGCCATTGCGATCGAGGCCGGGACGCCGCCGGGCCCACCGTTGGACAAATCTGTTCGCCGGAGCCGTTGGTGGCTTGTCGGACGCCTATTGATGGGCGCTCTTGCTCTCGCCATTCCGATCTCGGATCTCGCCGGGTTCGGCGTGCTTGCCGACCATATCACGCGGCGGATGGCGCTGACCGGTGGCATTTTGCTGGTTGCTATCGTTGTCCATGGTCTGGCGCGCGACATGGTCGCCGTCTTCACGCGTGAAGAGGAGAGGCCGCCATCGGCGGACGAGAAGGGCAGCGCCCTCTATGTGTGGTCCGTCTTGCTGCTCGACATCGGCCTGGTGGTTGCCCTCGTCATCCTCATGGTGCCGCTCTGGGGCGTCGGCTGGGACAATATCTTCGAGCGGATCGGCTGGGCGTTGTCCGGCTTCAAGATCGGCGGACGTACCTTCTCGTTTGCGGATCTGCTGATGGGCATCGTGGTGTTCATCGTTCTCGTCGCGCTCGTCCGCTTTTACCGGCGCTTTCTCGACGAGCGCGTATTGCAGCAGATGCGCATGGACAGGGGCGTGCGCGACGCGATCAGGACCGGGGTCGGCTATGTCGGATACGTGCTCGCGGCGCTCATCGCCATCAACACCGCGGGCATCGACCTCTCGGGGCTCGCGATCATCGCCGGTGCGTTGTCGGTCGGCATCGGCTTCGGCATGCAGAGCATCGTCAACAATTTCATCTCCGGCTTGATCCTGCTCATCGAGCGGCCGATCAAGGTCGGCGACTGGATCGTGGTCGGTCAGGACGAAGGCTTCGTCAAACGCATCAGCGTGCGCAGCACGGAGATAGAGACGTTTTCCCGCTCTTCGGTGATCGTCCCGAACTCCGAACTGATTGCCGGCCGGTTGACCAACTGGATGTACAAGGACCAATCCGGCCGCGTCGAGTTGCCGGTCGGCGTTGCCTACGGGTCGGACACGGCAAAGGTCAGGGAGGTCCTGCTGAGTTGCGTCAGGGGGCGTGGCGACGTCAAAGCCTGGCCGCAGCCCCATGTATTGTTCATGGATTTCGGCGACAGCGCGCTCCTGTTCGAACTGCGCTTCTTCATCAGCGACGTCGCGAACCGCCTCTCGATCGCGAGCGATGTGCGCTTCGCTATCGATGCCGCCTTCCGCAAGGCTGGCATCACCATCCCCTTCCCGCAGCGGGATATCCATATCATCGAAGTGGCAGGAAAAACCGAGGCGAGCGAAGCCGGACCGGAGGACATGGACAAGACTGCATCGGTTTGAGTGTCAATCTCGGAGCAAAAAGGGGCCAAAGCTCGGCAGAGGCGCTGGCCTCCAGATTGATCGCGCAAATCGCCATTTTCCTGGCGACTTGGCTCCTGGCTATTCTCATCCCCCGCCACGAGCACGACGGCCGCGACCTCGACCGGACCAATGCCAAGAAATGCCTTCGAACACCTCCGCATCCCGTGGCGCCATCAGGTATGCCGGCTAAGTCAAGCTCGGCATTGCAGAGTGCTAATGGGCTGCACCCGAGCGGCTTCAGCTCGCTCTTGATCACATCGGTGAAAAAGGCGGCGAAAGGTTCGTGCGTCCTCACCGCTGGTTTTGCTAGGTTGTGTCGAACGAACCAGGAGCCGCGCATCGTAAGCGCGCCGCCAGAACGGGCGAATTGTTACGTGCCAGGACCGACCACTGCCTCCCGTAGGCGCCGTATGAGCGCCGCGGACATGCCCATCGCCGACGATCGGCAAGCAACGCTGGCTGAGCGACGACAAGGCGCCGCGATCACCTCATGACCTCGACGCTCCCATCTGCCGTCCTCAAGCTGCTCAGGCTGCTGGCCAAGCCGGTGCGGCGCACGCGCCCGCAGGGTCCGATCGTCATCGACACGTTTCGCGGCTACGCCTCGAAGGACGCGCTCTTCATGCTCGGTCGGGTGATGTACCAGCCGACCGGCCAAAAGCAGGGCGATGCTTCCGCCGCCGACAGTCTTTGGGACGTGGTGCGCCGGATGCGGCGGCATGGGGTGAGTGGTGCCCGGCTGATCGCCAGCATCGACGGCCAGCGGCAGGGCCTGATCACCGATCGCGACGGCTATTTCAGCCTGCGGATGCGGCTGCGCCAGCCGCTGTCAGCGCAACGCACGTCGGCCAAGGTGCACTTTCAGCTGATCAAGCCGGTGACGGTCGAGGCGGTGGGCGAGGTGCTGGTGGCACCGCCGTCCAGCCGCTTCATGGTCATCAGCGACATCGACGACACGGTGGTCGCGACCGGCGTCGCCAACAAGGTCCGCATGATCTCGCGCATGCTCTTGAAGAGTGCGGAAAGCCGGGTCGCCTTCGCCGGTGTCGCCGAGCTGTACCGGCAGCTGCACGACGGAAGGAGCGGCCACGACGACAACCCGCTGCTCTACGTCTCACGCGGGCCATGGGTGATCTACGAGACGCTCGAGGCGTTCTTCAAGCTGCACCGTTTCCCCGGTCGCCCTGTCCTGTTTCTGCGCGAATGGGGTCTGCGCTTTCGCCCGCCCTTCGTCCGCCAGGACCTCGATCACAAGATCGACCTGATCAACGAGCTCCTCGCCGTCTCGCCCGACCTGCCGGTCGTGCTGATCGGCGACAGCGGCCAGCACGACCCGGAGATGTACGACGACGTCTTGAGAAGCTGGCCCGATCGGGTCCGCCTGGTGCTGATCCGCGACGTCGACAGCGGCAACCGCGACAGCGCCGTGGGCGAGCTGGCGAAGCATGCGGGCACACCCTTCGTGCTGGCAGAGAGCTCCGAGCAGATGGCCGCCGCCGCCGCCGCGGCCGGGCTCATCGAGCTGAACCACCAGCGTGACGTGGCAGAGCCGGGTCCCGTGACACCCGGTCATGCTTCGAACGCGGCGCTGCAGCGACAAGAGCGTTGAGCGGGCAGGGGTCGCCGCGGGCCACAGATCCCGCTTGAGGGCAGACCTGCCCCGAGGGCCAGAGCGCCGCGCCAGCGATCCTGGGCCGGACTCGACTTGACCGGTTCACGAATAGGCCTACGCCCGGAACCCAGGATAAAACCAAAGGATCGGGGAGTAGGTGATGCGCTTCATGTACAAGTTCACCATTCCGGTCGAGCAGGGCAACATCGCCTTTGCCGATGGCACGCTCAGCGAGGCGATCGACCAGCTGATCGCCAAGGCCGAGCCCGAGGCCGCCTACTTCACCATGCTGGACGGCGAGCGTGCCGGCATCCTCTTCATCGAGGCCGACGATGCCAGCCACTTCACCCGCCTGAACGAGCCGCTGATGGCCAAGCTCGACGCCGCCATCGACATCATCCCGGTCCAGTCGATCGACGAGCTGCGCCAGGGGCTGGGCAAGGCCTGATGGTTCCACGGTAGCGCTGGCACCGGGCAAGGCGAGCCGAGGCACTGCGGCAGCCCTGTCGACCGCTGAAAATGGGCTACACAGACCTATCTTCACGCGGGCGACGTAGACGGCTTGCCGGCACCGGCGGTGCAGGCGCTCCGCCGGCGGCTGGACGAGGCTGACGCCTTCGTCGTCGTGACACCGGAGTACAATCACGGTTATAGTGCGATGCTCAAGCAGCTGATCGATTCCGCCAAGGCCGAGTGGGTGGCCAAGCCCGTGGGCTTAGTCTCCTATGGTGGTTTCTCTGGCGGCCTTCGGGCGGTCGAGCAGCTACGCTTGGTTTTCGCCGAATTGCATGCCGTGACTTTGCGCGACGGCCTCGCTTTTCCCATGGCCTGGAACCTGTTCAGCGAAGCGGGTGAGCCGCATGACGGGGAGCGCACCGACCGGGCGATGACCGTGATGCTCGACCACCTCGCCTGGTGGGCGCGGACGCTGGCGGAGGGCAAGGCCCGACGACCATATGGCCGGCCGCACGGCTGATCCAAGATAACCAAACGCGGGCGCCGAGGCGCTCGCGCCAAGATGGATGATGGTGATGTTTCGCCGTTTCGAGACGTTGGTCGACCCATTCCCGGCAGCGCCGCCCGAGCGCCCGCCGGAGGGCCTCATGGCCTTCATCTGGCACTACTCGCGGCCAATAGCACCTTGGATCGGCCTCACGGCCGTGCTCACGGCCTGCGTCTCGATCATGGAGGTGGTCTTTCTCGGCTTCCTCGGCTCGCTGGTCGATCTCTTGGCCGGCGCCGAACGGGAGGGCTTCTTCACCGCGCACGGGCCGATGCTGCTCGGCATGGCGCTCCTCGTGCTCATCGGCTTTCCCCTGCTCACGCTCGTCCAGAGCCTGCTCGAGCACCAGACCATCTTCAGCAACTACCCGATGCTGGCGCGTTGGCTCGCGCATCGCTGGATGCTCAGCCAGAGCATGAGCTTTTTCCAGGACGAGTTCGCCGGCCGGGTAGCGCAGAAGGTGATGCAGACGGCGCTCGCCATCCGCGAGGTGGTGACCAAGCTGATGGAGGTGATGGTCTACGTCGCCGTCTACTTCATTGGTGCCTTGTTCCTGGTCGGCCGCGCCGATCCCTGGCTGATGGTGCCGCTCGTCCTCTGGCTCGTGGGCTATATCGGCATCCTCTTCCATTACGTGCCCAAGCTGCGCGAGGTGTCGATGCACCAGGCGGACGCCCGGGCCGAGATGACCGGCCGCGTCGTCGACAGCTACACCAATATCCAGACCGTCAAGCTGTTCGCCCACAGCCGCCGCGAGCAGGCCTATGCGCGGGAATCCATGGATGGCTTCATGGTGACGGTGTATCGGCAGATGCGGCTCGCCACCAAGCTCACCATCTCGCTGCATACGCTGAACGCCGCGCTCCTCGCCGGCATTGCGACCGTTGCGGTCATCGCCTGGCACCAGGCGTTGATCTCGCTGGGCGTGCTTGCCGTCGCGATCGCCGTCGTCATGCGTATCCGCGCCATGTCGCAGTGGGTGCTCTGGGAGGTGGGCTCGCTGTTCGAGAACATCGGCACGGTCCAAGACGGCATCAACACGCTGACCCGCGCGCCTGAGGTGGTCGATCTTCCTGAGGCAAAGGCGCTCGAGGTCAAGAGCGGCGAGATCCGCTTCGATCACGTCCACTTCCACTACGGCAAGGAAGGCGGCGTGATCCCCGGGCTGGACCTCACCATCCGGCCGGGTGAGAAGGTCGGTCTCGTCGGCCGCTCCGGCGCCGGCAAGTCGACCATGGTCAACCTGCTGCTCCGCTTCTACGACCCCGAGGCCGGGCGCATCCTGATCGACGGCGAGGACATCGCAGCCGTCACCCAGGAATCACTGCGCGGCCAGATCGGCATGGTGACCCAGGACACCTCGCTGCTGCACCGCTCGATCCGCGACAATATCCGCTACGGCAGCCCCGACTCGACCCAGGACATGGTCGAGGCGGCGGCCCGGAAGGCGCACGCGCACGACCTTCATCCAGGACCTCTCGGACCTTGCCGGCCGGCAGGGCTACGACGCCTTTGTCGGCGAGCGCGGCGTCAAGCTCTCGGGCGGCCAGCGGCAGCGCATCGCCATCGCCCGCGTGCTCTTGAAGAACGCGCCGATCCTGGTGCTCGACGAGGCCACGTCGGCCCTCGACTCGGAAGTCGAGGCAGCGATCCAGGAACAGCTCGCAGCCCTCATGGAGGGCAAGACGGTGATCGCCATCGCGCACCGCCTCTCCACCATCGCCATGCTCGACCGGCTCGTCGTCATGGACGAGGGCAAGATCGTCGAGACCGGCAGCCACAGCCAGCTGCTCGAGCAGGACGGGCTCTACGCATCGCTCTGGCGGCGCCAATCCGGCGGCATGCTGGGGCTCGCTGCCGAGCCGGCCGCCCAGGCAGCCGAATAAGCGCATCGGACTCCATCTATGAAGATTCTCATCGCCTACCTCGCCACGCTGGTCGTGTTCGCCACCATCGACACGGTATGGCTCGGCGTAGTCGCGCGCGACTACTATCGTGGCGCGCTCGGCGACCTGCTTGCGCCCGGCTTCAATCTCTGGGCCGCGCTCGCCTTCTATCTCGTCTACTGCATCGGCATCCTGATCTTCGCGGTCCTGCCAGCCTTGCGTGCCGAAAGCCTGCTCACGGCCCTCGGCTACGGCGCGCTACTCGGCTTCTTCTGCTACGCGACCTACGATCTGACCAACATGGCGACGCTTCGCGACTGGCCAATCGGCATGAGCTTCGTCGACATGGCCTGGGGCACGGCACTGACTGCTACCGCGGCCGTTGTCGGAACCCAGGTGACGCGTTGGCTGACGACATGAGCGTCGATCCTTCGCGACACTGCGCTGCCTGCCGCTCGAGCCCTTTCGCACGACGCTACAGCGCGACGATACCGATGACCGCCAGGAGAGCCACGACCACGAGTGGCAGGGCCAGCCGCCGCAGCGCATGCCACGGATGGTAGCGGAGGTAACGCCAGTAGCGGCGTGAGCGGCCCTTGAGCGTCTGCCGCTCTCGCTCGTGCTCGACGCGCTCGTCGGGATGAAGCGGTTGCCAACCCATGCACAGTCCTCGTTGCGCGCATGATCGTGAGACGGCCTTTAGATGATCGATCGCCTGACAGCGTCAAGAGCGGCACTACATCACTGTGCAGACCATAGCGACGGGCAGGTGCTGCAGCCAGCAGCGGGTCTGTGCTCCTGATCGACAGCCACCGGGGCCGCCCATGCTGATCGCCCAGCTCTCCGACCTGCACGTTCGACCAAGAGGCGTCCTCTACCAGGGCCTCGTCGATTCCAATGCCATGGCCGAGGCGGCGATCCGGCATCTGGGCCAGCTGGTCCCAGCACCCGACCTGGTGATCATCAGCGGTGATCTGGTCGATGACGGAACGCCCGCCGAGTATGCCGTCGTCCGCGAGATGCTGGCCGCCATCCGCCAGCCGTTGCTGTTGATCCCCGGCAATCACGACGAGCGGGAGGCGTTTCGCACCGCTTTCGCGACCGTCGTCGACCTGCCGAAGGCCGGCCCGCTCCACTTCGTTGCCGCCGAGCATGGTTCCGTGCGCGTCATCGGCCTCGATGTCACCGTTCCGGGCGCCCATCACGGCCTCTTCGACGACGCTGCTGCCGACTGGCTCGCCGACGCCCTGGCGCGCGAGCCGGACCGACCCACCATCATCATGATGCACCAGCCGCCCTTCAGCAGCGGCATTCCCTTCATCGACATCTATCGCTGTCACGGCGCCGAGCGGCTGGCATCGATCATCAAGGCCTATCCGGCCATCGAGCGCGTGGTCTGCGGCCACGTGCACCGCTTCATGCAGCTCCGCTTCGCCGGCACGATGCTCTGCACCGCGCCCAGCACCACGACGGCGATTGCACTGCGCCTGGAGCCGGATGCAGCACCGGCGTCATACCTCGAGCCCGCAGCGTTCCTGCTGCATGACTGGCAACCGACGCGCGGCCTCGTCACCCACTACGTGCCGATCGGGCAGTTTCCAGGCCCGATGCCCTTCGCCTGAGCAAGCGAAGCCGGGGAGGGCGGGCGCATCGCCGTGTGGCCCCTCGCGGGAGCTTTACTTGTCCGTGAGCGCCGCCACTCCTAGTTCGAGTGCAGACCAACAGGAGAAGAACGAATGCTGACGCGGTCGCGCAAGGGTTGGGAGCTGCCGGAGAGTGCGGCCACGCCCGAATCGGTCTATCTGAACCGTCGCCAGCTGATGCGCGCCGCCGGTGCGGGGGCGATGCTGGCTGCCATGCCGAATATGGCCGCGCTGGCACAGGAGGGGCCGATTGCGCCCGAGGTCTACCCGGCGCCACGCAACGATCTCTTCACCGTCGAGCGCGACCTGACGCCGGAGGAGCTCGCCACCACCTACAACAACTTCTACGAGTTCGGCAGCCACAAGAACATCTCGATGGCGGCGCAGGAGTTGCAGCTGCGGCCCTGGGCCGTGACCATCGACGGCTTGGTCGAGGAGGAGATCACCCTCGATGCCGAGGAGCTGATCCGCCGGATGCCGATCGAAGAGCGGCTCTACCGGCTGCGCTGCGTCGAAGCCTGGGCGATGACGGTGCCCTGGACCGGCTTCGGCCTGAAGGCCCTGGTCGATTTTGCCCGGCCGCTATCATCTGCACAATATTTAGTCATGACCACCTTCGAGGACAGCTCGATGGCGCCGGGCCAGCGGCAGTTCTGGTATCCCTGGCCCTATGTCGAGGGCCTGACCATGGCCGAGGCGACCAATGACCTCGCCTTCATCGCCACCGGCGTCTACGGCAAGCCGATGCCCAAGCAGAACGGCGCGCCGCTGCGTCTCGCCGTGCCCTGGAAGTACGGCTTCAAGTCGGTCAAGTCGATCGTCCGCTTCACCTTCACGGACACCCGGCCGGTGAGCTTCTGGGAGGAGATCGCCGGTGCCGAGTACGGTTTTTGGGCCAATGTGAACCCAGAGGTGCCGCATCCTCGCTGGAGCCAGGCTGAGGAGCGCTTGCTCGGCATGGATGAGAAGGTGCCGACCCGGCTGTTCAACGGCTACGGCGCATTCGTCGCCGGCATCTATGACGGGCTGGACAACGAACCGCTGTTCATGTGACGCGCATGGTGGCGGCCAACACCGCACTTTTTAGCAGTTTTTGTGTCGCGACAGCTTGACGCGCCGCGCTGTCACGCGTACTCAATTTTAAGCACACGGTGCGCAAAAAAAGAGCCGGGTCCGAAGACCCGGCCAAGTAGATCAGGGAGGCTAAATGTCTGAGAGAGTGCTCCCTTGGGAGCCCTCTGGGGCAAGGCCGTGGGCCTCACACCAACGCTGCTAGGCAGCGTGCAAGCAAGACGCTCAGAGCACCGTCTTGCTGCAATGCAATAACTAATCTGAAGCGGTCCTTCTGACTACCTCTTTTTCGTGGAGGCAGTCATTTATTTTTGCATGGCACAAATGTGCAGCCGGCGGCGGGCCGTTTCAGCAGCCTGAAAAGACCTACCAGACCGGCTGGGCTGCCACCTTCTCCAGCAGGAAGTCGCGGAAGACGGCGACCCGCTTCGATGCCCTCAGCTCCTCGGGATAGACGAAGTAGGCGGTGAAGCTCGGCCCCTCGATCTCCGGCAGCACCCGTTCGAGCGTTGCCGCCGTGCCGCTCAGATAGTCCGGTAGCGAGGCGAGCCCGAGGCCCTCCTCGCAGGCGCGCAGCATGCCGAAGACATTGTTGATCGTCACGGAGGGCTTGCGGCTCTGCAGGTCGTCATCGTCGCGGCCGGCTGCGAGAATCCAGTTCAGGCTCGGCACCGGCGGCTGCCACTGCTGGCCGTAGGCGATCAGGCTGTGCCCGTCGAGTTCGGCCACGGTTGCAGGCCTCCCGTTGGCCCCGAGATAGCGGGCGCTGCCATAGATGTGCGTGTGCACCGTCATCAACCGCTTCTGCACGAGGTCCGGCTGGGTCGGTCGCTGCAGCCGGATCGCCACGTCCGCCTCGCGCATGGCCAGGTCGACGTCGCTGTCGCTGACCACCAGCTCTAGCGTGATGTCCGGATAGCGCTCGCGAAAGCCGTAGAGATGCGAGGTCAGCCAGACGGTGCCGAGGCCGACCGTGGTGTTGACCCGAAGATGCCCCGCCGCCTCGTTGCGCACCTCACCCAAGGTGGTCTCGACAGTGGCGATCCTGCGCGCCACGTCGTTGGCTGTCTCGAGCAGGATTTCGCCCTGCTCGGTGAGGATTAGGCCGCGCGCATGGCGATGGAACAATGGCGTGCCGATGGTCTCCTCGAGCGCGCCCATCTGCCGGCTGATCGCCGACTGGCTGAGGCCGAGCCGGTCGGCGGCACGGGTGAAGCTGCCGGCTGCCGCCACGGCGTGGAAAATCCGCACCCGGTCCCAGTCCATCATCGTTTGGGCACTCCCTGTCTGGTGCCGCCGTCGAGCAAGCCGGCCGCTTATTGTTGCAGCCGCTCTTCTTAGTCCTGCTCGGCCAGATATCGCTCCGCCTCGAGCGCCGCCATGCAGCCGCTGCCGGCTGCGGTCACCGCCTGGCGATAGATCTTGTCCTGCACGTCGCCGGCGGCGAACACGCCGGCCACGCTGGTTCGCGTGCTGTCGGGCGCGGTAATGAGATAACCCTCGCCGTCCATCTCCAGCTTGCCCCGGAACAGCTCGGTTGCCGGGTCATGGCCGATGGCGACGAACAGCGCCTCGACGGCAAGCTCGCTCAGCGCACCGGTCTTGACGTTCTCCAGCACCAGCCCGCTCACCGTCTTGGGCGCATCCGTGCCCTTGACGTCGGTGACCACGTGATCCCAGAGCAGCTCGATCTTCGGGTGCTTGAAGACGCGGCCCTGCAGCGTCTGGTCGGCGCGCAGGCTGTCGCGGCGATGGATCAGCGTCACCTTCTCGCACATCTGCGCCAGATAGAGCGCCTCCTCGGCCGCCGTGTTGCCGCCGCCGACAATGGCCACCGGCTTGCCGCGGAAGAAGAAGCCGTCGCAGGTCGCGCAGGCCGAGACCCCATGACCCATGTAGACCTGCTCGCCCGGCAGACCGAGCCAGCGCGCCACCGCACCTGTGGCGATGACCAGCGCATCGGCGACGAAGACGTCGCCGCTATCCGCTTTGGCCCGGAAGGGCGGGCCGTCGAGATCGACCTCGGTGATGATGTCGAAGATCAGCTCGGCGCCGCAATGCTGCGCCTGGCCCGCCATCTGCTCCATCAGCCACGGGCCCTGGATCGGATCGGCGAAGCCCGGATAGTTCTCGACATCGGTGGTGATCGAGAGCTGGCCACCCGGCTGCAGGCCCTGGACGAGAACAGGCTGCAGATTGGCACGCGCGGCGTAGACGGCGGCTGTGTAGCCGGCCGGGCCGGAGCCGATGATCAGCAGCCGGGTGCGCCGCTCGCTCGCCATGACCGTGTTCCGTCCGTTGGTGCCGGCGCCGGGATAGGCGCTCTCGATCGTCGACGTTTACTGCGCCGGCTGGACCTCGCCGAAGCTCACCGAGAGCACCTCGAAATAGCGGACGCCGCGCGGCGTCGTCACCTCGACGCTGTCGCTGGCTTCCTTGCCGAGCAGCGCCTGCGCCAGAGGCGAGGCGATCGACAAGAGGCCTTTTTGAATGTCCGACTCCTCGGGGCCGACGATTTGATAGAGGATCTCCTCGTCGGTCTCCTCGTCGACCAGCTTGACCCGGGCGCCGAAGACGACCTTGCTGCCACTCTGGGCCGCAACATCGATCACCTCGGCGCGGCCGAGCTTGTCCTCGAGCTCCATCACCCGGCCCTCGATGAACCCTTGGCGCTCACGAGCCGCGTGGTATTCCGCGTTCTCGGAGAGATCGCCATGCTCGCGGGCCTCGGCAATCGCCTTGATGACCGCCGGGCGCTCGACATTCTTCAGCCGCTTGAGCTCGGCGCTCAGCCTGACATGTCCTTCTGGCGTCATCGGGATCTTGGTGACCATGACCACTATCGTTCCAGGAGAAATGAGCAATTCGGCGCCCGGGCAACCATCGGTGCCACAAGCGCCGTCGAAGCTCTAGTTTACGACCGCCACATAGGATTGCAATGGCGCAACGGTGAGCTCACCTTGGCGGAGCCGTCTCAATCCCTCAACCAGAGAGCGAGCGCCGGCAACCGTCGTATAGTATGGCAGCTTGGTCATCAAGGCCTCTCGTCGCAGCGAAAAGCTATCCTTGATCGCCTGCTGGCCGTAACTCGTATTAATCAGCAGTTGTATAGCTCCGTTCTTGATCAGGTCGACGATGTGTGGGCGACCCTCGTGCACCTTGTTCACGATCTCGACGGGAATGCCGGCCTCGGCGAGCGCTGCAGCCGTGCCCCGGCTGGCGACCAGCGCAAAGCCCAATTCCGCCAGGTCGCGACCGAGCCCGACCGCTGCCGGCTTGTCGACATCCTTGACTGAAAGGAAGACCGTGCCGCTCATCGGCAACGTCACGCCGGCGGCCAGCTGCGACTTGGCGAAGGCGGTGCCGAAGTCGCGATCGAGCCCCATCACCTCGCCGGTCGACTTCATCTCCGGCCCGAGCAGCAGGTCGACCCCGGGGAAGCGCGCGAACGGCAGCACCGCCTCCTTGACCGCGACATGGCCGGTGGGCGGGCCGTTGACCTGGAAGTCGGCGAGCCGCTCGCCGGCCATGATGCGCGCTGCGATCTTGGCGATCGGGGTGCCGACAGCCTTGGCGACGAACGGCACGGTGCGGCTGGCGCGCGGGTTCACCTCGAGGATCGAGATCCGCTCGCCCTGCACCGCCATCTGCACGTTCATCAGGCCGCGCACCTCGAGCGCCTGGGCCAGCGCCTTGGCCTGGCGGCCGATCTCGGCCAGCACCGAGGCTGGAATCGAGTAGGGGGGCAGCGAGCAGGCGCTGTCGCCCGAATGGATGCCCGCCTCCTCGATATGCTCCATGATGCCGGCGACGACGACCGTCTCGCCGTCGGCCAGCACGTCGACATCGACCTCGATCGCGTCCTCGAGATAGCGGTCGAGCAGGATCGTGCCATGCTCCGCCGCGATCGCGGCCTCTGCGGCGAACTGCCGGACGTCGTCCTGGGAGTGGACGATGCGCATCGCCCGGCCGCCCAGCACGTAGGACGGGCGGATCACCAGGGGCACGCCGAGCTTGAGCGCCGCCGTCACCGCTTCCTGCTCGTTGCGGCAAATCGCGTTGGCGGGCTGGCGCAGACCCAGTTGGCGCAAGAGCTGCTGGAAGCGGTCGCGGTCCTCGGCGAGGTCGATGGCATCGGGCGACGTGCCAAGAACGGCGATTCCGGCCTCGTCGAGCGCTGCCGCCAGCTTCAAGGGCGTCTGTCCGCCGAGCTGGACGATGGCGCCAACCAGGTCGCCCCGGCTCGCCTCGACCCGCGCGATCTCGATCACGTTCTCGGCCGTTAGCGGCTCGAAATAGAGGCGATCGGAGGTGTCCGGGTCGGTCGACACGGTCTCCGGGTTGCAATTGACCATGATGGTCTCGAACCCGGCCTCCTTCAGGCCGAGTGCTGCATGCACGCAGCAATAGTCGAACTCGATGCCCTGGCCGATCCGGTTCGGGCCAGAGCCCAAGATCATCACCTTGCGCCGCTCGGACGGCCGGCTCTCGCATTCCGGCTCGGCCCCGGCAGCGCCTTCGCCGTCCGGGCCGGCCCACAAGCCGTCCTCGTAGGCGCTGTACATGTAAGGTGTGCGGCTCTGGAACTCGGCGGCGCAGGTGTCGACCCGCTTGAACACCGGATGCACGCCATGGTCGTGCCGCCGGCGGCGGACCTCGCTCTCCGGCAAGCCGCTCAGCTTGGCGAGCCGCGCATCGGCGAAGCCGTCGGCCTTGAGCGCACGCCAGCCAGCGGCATCGCCCGGCAGGCCCTCGGCCTTGATCCTGTCCTCGGTCTCGATCAGCTCGCGGATCTGGTCCATGAACCAGGGGTCGTAGGCCGTGATCCGCTGGATCTCCTCCTGCTCCAGCCCTTCGCGAAAGGCCTGGGCTGCCACCCTGAGCCGGTCCGGGGTCGGCCGCGCCAGCTCGGCGCGAACCGTATCCAGCGCCCCGGTGCCGGGCTGCAGCTCGATCTCGTCGAGGCCATTGAGCCCGTTCTCGAGCGAGCGCAGTGCCTTTTGCAGGCTCGCCTTGAACGTCCGGCCGATCGCCATGACCTCGCCCACCGACTTCATCGAGGTGGTGAGCAGGGGCTCGGTCTCCGGGAACTTCTCGAAGGCGAAGCGCGGGATCTTGGTGACGACGTAGTCGATGGTCGGCTCGAACGAGGCCGGCGTCGACCCGGTGATGTCGTTTTGGATTTCGTCCAGCGTGTAGCCGACGGCGAGCTTGGCCGCGACCTTGGCGATGGGAAAGCCCGTTGCCTTGGATGCCAGCGCCGAGGAGCGCGAGACGCGCGGGTTCATCTCGATCACGACCATCCGGCCGGTCTTCGGATCGATGGCGAACTGCACATTCGATCCGCCGGTATCGACGCCCACCTCGCGCAGCACCATGATCGAGGCGGTGCGCATCCGCTGGTATTCCTTGTCGGTCAGGGTCAGCGCCGGGGCTACCGTGATGCTGTCGCCGGTGTGCACGCCCATCGGGTCGATGTTCTCGATCGCGCAGATAATGATGCAGTTGTCGCGGCGGTCGCGCACGACCTCCATCTCGAACTCTTTCCAGCCCAGGACCGATTCCTCGACCAGCACCTGGCTGGTCGGCGATGCCTCGAGGCCGGTGGCGACGATCTGCTCGAACTCTTCCTTGTTGTAGGCGATGCCACCGCCGGTGCCGGCAAGCGTGAAGGACGGGCGAAGGATGGCCGGCAGGCCGGTCTTCTCGAGCGCTGCCCTGGCCTCGTCGAGCGAATGCGCGATGTAGCTCATCGGGCTTTCGAGCCCGATCGCGGTCATCGCCTCGCGAAACAGCTCGCGGTCCTCGGCCTTCTCGATCGCCGCTCTCGAGGCGCCGATCAGCTCGCACCCGAAGCGCTCGAGCGTCCCGTCCTCGTCCAGTGCTCGGGCCACGTTCAGCGCCGTCTGGCCACCCATGGTGGGCAGCAAAGCGTCGGGCCGCTCGCGCTCGATGATCTTCGCCACCATTTCCGGCGTGATCGGCTCGATATAGGTGGCGTCGGCGAGCTCCGGGTCGGTCATGATGGTGGCCGGGTTGGAGTTCACCAGGATGACCCGGTAGCCTTCCTCGCGCAGCGCCTTCAGTGCCTGGGTCCCGGAATAGTCGAACTCGCAGGCCTGGCCGATGACGATCGGGCCGGCGCCGATCATCAAGATCGATTGAATGTCGTCACGTTTTGGCATGGCAGGTCAGCGAAGCTCCCGCCCGGCGGCGACCTGCCGGACATCATCGATGAAGCGATCGAACAGGTATTGGCTGTCCTCAGGCCCGGGCGAGGCCTCGGGGTGGTACTGGACGGCATAGACCGGTCGGCCCTTGAGCCTGACGCCCTGGATCGTGCCGTCGAAGAGCGAGCGGTGGGTCACCTCGACCTCGGCCGGCAGATCCGCATCGGCAATTGCGAAGCCATGGTTCTGGCTGGTGATCTCCACCTTGCCGGTCGCCAGGTCCTTGACCGGATGATTGGCGCCATGATGGCCGAACGCCATCTTCATGGTCCTGGCCCCGCTGGCGATGCCGAGCATCTGGTGGCCGAGGCAGATGCCGAAGACCGGCTTTTGCGCCTCGATCAGCGCCCGGATCTCCGGCACGGCATGGGCGCCAGTGGCCGCCGGGTCGCCTGGGCCGTTGCCGACCACGACGCCATCGGGTGCCAGCGCCAGGATCGCCTCGGCCGGCATGGTGCAGGGCACCACCGTCACACGGCAATCGCGGCGGGCGAGCGAGCGCAGGATGTTGTGCTTGACGCCGTAATCCACGACGACGATGTGCGGCCCGCTGCCGTTGCTTTGGCCATAGCCGGTGGTCGGGTCCCAGGCAGCCTCGACCCAGTCGTAGCGTTGCTCGGCCGCGACCCCGAGTGCCAGATCGGCACCCTCGATGCCGTCCCAGCTGCGGGCCTTCTCTACCAGCTCTCGCGGGTCGGCGACGCCGCCCGGCACATGGGCGATGCAGGCCTTGAGCGCGCCCTGGTCGCGCAACAGCTGGGTGACCCGCCTGGTGTCGATCCCGGCGATGCCGGGAATGCCGTGCCGCTCGAGCCAACCCACCAGATCGAGCCGGTCGCGCCAGCTCGACGGGCGGGTCACTGGTGCTCGGGTGACCATGCCCCTGACCGCCGGGGTCAGCGCCTCCCGGTCCTCGTCATTGGTGCCGACATTGCCGATATGCGGGAAGGTGAAGGTGACGATCTGCCCGGCATAGGACGGATCGGTGAGGATCTCCTGGTAGCCGGTCATCGCCGTGTTGAAGACGAGCTCGCCGGTGACGACGGCAGCCCCGCCGAAGCCACGGCCGGCGAGGATCGTTCCGTCCTCCAGGGCGAGTATGCCGGAGGGCGCGGCGGCACCTGGTTGCATCATTGGGCCAATCTACGTAAAACGCGGCCCCGCTCGTTTGCCCGGCATGATCTGGGCAACCGAAAACGCGGCGGAGGGCATGCTTCACCGGCACTGCTACTCCAAGGATGCGGGACCAAGGGGCGCAGACGAAATTCGGCCGGTGACGACACGCTCGCCGGGTTGTAGCATTGTGCTTCGGGCGGTCAAGCGACGACCCCTGCGCGGCGACCAGTGCTAGGCAGGAGAGGGCGCCGAGTTGGATGACTGCGCCTGGGCGGTGCGGTTCGAAAGGGCGGAAGCAATGAGCGAGGTTGTCAGGTGTCATTGAGGACACGGCTCGCCCAGGCATTGAAGACGGCGCCGGATGGCGAGGCATCGGGGACGCTGCGGCTGGTGCTTGCAGCGTTGAAGGAGCGCGACCACTGCGCTCGGGAGTCCGGGGTCGCCGACGAGCTGGACGATGCGGCGATCGAGGCCATGCTCCGGGACATGGTGGCGCAGCGCGAGGTCGAATCCGCCCGCTGCGAGGAGACGGCCCGGCTCGACGACGCGGCGCAGGAGCAGGCGGAGATCGCGGTGCTCGAGCAGTTCTTGCCGCAGCGGATGAGCGACGGTGAGGTCGACGCCGCGGTGGACGACATGATCGGCATGGTCGGTGCCGAGCGGCTCAAGGATACCGGCCGGGTCATCGCGGCGCTGAAGGAGCGCTACTATGGCGAGATGGATTTCGCCCGAGCCAAGCGGCGGGTCTGCCAAAAGCTTGCATGATCGGCGGGCGCGCCGCCTGCCGCAGCTGGGCTTGCCGAAGCCGGGCCTGCAGCTTTCGCGCCCATGGCAGATGCGCGCGCGTCAGCCCGACCGGATCGTCGCATGAGCCGGGTCGGTGACGGCGCGCTCGAGGATTTCAAGGCACGGCTGCCGCTGGTCGACATCGTCGCCCGCCACGTCCGGCTGATCCGTCGCGGCAACCGGCACCAGGGGCTCTGCCCGTTTCACCAGGAGAAATCGCCCTCGTTCTACGTCTTCGAGGACCAGGGCAATTATCACTGCTTCGGCTGCGGCGCGCACGGCAACGCCATCGACTTCATCATGGCGATCGAGGGTCTGCCCTTCGCCGAGGCGCTTCGCCGCCTGTCCGACCTCACCGGCATCCCGGCACCCTTGCGCAGCACAGACCAGGCCGAGACCAGCGCCGAGCGCGTCAACCCGCTGCTCGCCGCCAACGAGGCGGCACGAGGCTGGTTTCAAGAGCAGCTGGCGGCGTCCGCGGGCCGGATCGCGCGTGACTATCTGCAGCGGCGCAGTGTCCCCGAAGCGCTCCAGTCGCGTTTCGCCATCGGCTACGCGCCAGACGGTCGGGACGCCATGGTCCGGGCGCTGGAGGCCCGGGGCGTTGCTGTGGCCACGCAGGTCCAGGCCGGCCTCGCCATCGACCCCGAGGATGGCGGCCGCCCCTTCGACCGTTTCCGCCACCGCTTGATGTTTCCGATCACGGACCAGCGTGGCCGGCTGGTCGGCTTTGGCGGTCGGGCCCTGGGCGACGCCAAGGCCAAGTACCTGAACACGCCGGAGACGCCGCTCTTCAAGAAGGGCAGCCTGCTCTACGGCCATGATCTGGCGAGCAAGCCCGCCCGGGAGAAGAAGGAGATCTTCATCGTCGAGGGCTATCTCGACGTGATCGCCATGCACGAGGCGGGCTTTGCCAACACCGTGGCCCCGCTGGGCACGGCCATCGGCGAGGATCAGCTCAAGCTGCTCTGGCGCTATGGTGAGGAGCCGTATGTCTGCCTCGACGGCGACGCCGCCGGGCTGGCTGCAGCATTGCGCATGATCCGCCGGGCCTTGCCCATCATGGCCGGCGGGCAGACGCTCCGCTTTGTCGTGCTGCCGGCCGGCGAGGACCCAGACAGCCTGCTGCATGGCCGCGGCCGTGCAGCGTTCGAGGATCTCCTCGCCAGCGCAGTGCCGCTTTCGCAGATGATCTGGCAGGCCGAGCACAATGCTGCCCCGGTCGAGACGCCCGAGCAGCTCGCCGGCCTGCGGCGTCGCCTCCTCGACTATGTCCGGCTCACCGGCGATGAGGGACTGCGCGACGGGCTCAAGCGGCATTTCGACGACCTCGTTTATGCCCGTGGTCGCGGGCTCGGCCGCCGCCGGTCCGGTGGTGGGCAGGGCTCCGGTGGCGGCCGGCATGCCGGCCGGTCGCGCGGGCCCCAAAGTTGGCAGGGCGGGAGTTGGCAAGGGAGAGGCTGGCAGGAGTCATCGTCGCAGGGGGCGGGGCGGGCGGAGCTCAAGGCCTCGATGCAGCAGACCGAGCGTTATCCCTTCTTGCTGCTGCTCGGCGCCTTTCTGCGCGATCCGACCCTGCTCGAGCGTCACGCCGACGATCTCGACAGCCTGGTCTTGGACGGGGCATCGGATGATGCCCGACGCGAGGTTTTGAACTGGCTAGCGGCAGAGGCGCATCTTGACGCAACGAGTCTCGATAACCACCTCTCCCGATACGGTTTTGCAGGCGTCGCTAAGGCTGCGCGTGAGACCTTCGCCGGTTTGGCCACGGCATCGGACGACGATGTGTCCGGCTTCGACGTCCAACTGGAGGAGATGTTGGCGCGACGACGGGCACGATTGGCAGCGGAGATCGAGCGCGAGGCGGTCGCAGACGCGTTGACGAAGGGGAGCTTCGATGTGCTCGCCGGGCAACGGCTGGATCGTTTGTTGAACGGCAGTGACGGTGATGACGAGAGCTGAGCTTGGTCGTGGGCCTCGCCGGCTTACATCAACGGTATCGGCTCATGTTTTGGAGCCGTCGCCAGAGCGGGTTGATCATTGAGCGACCGAAGGCCTGTCGACCGAGCTTCATGATTGGTAGACGTGTCATCGGCATTATGGGGTTGGGGAGATAGCGCGGGGCTGAGGCACAATTCGGGTGCCGGCACCGCTCGTCGCAAGTTGTGGGTGCTCGGGCTTGGCGGGACGGCGGAGACGCCGGGCTCGCAGTTCTCGTGTGGGGTCCGCGTTGGTGTGCAATGGCTGCCTGGGTGATGCCAGATCATTCGGGAACGCAAGGTGGAGTGAGGGTGCATGGCGAAAGCCGCGGTTACCGCTAAGCCCAAGGGCAAGGACGACGTCGGCAGCTCGCTCGAGGCGTTGATGGCGTCGGCCACATCCTTGCGGAAGTTGGTTACGCAGGCCAAAGCCAAGGGCTCCATCACCCTCGACCAGCTCAATGCGGCTCTGCCGGCGGACACCAACCCGGACCAGATCGACGAGTTGATCTCCGGCCTCGAGGCGCGCGGTATCGGCGTGCAGCGCGAGGACGGTGCCGAGAGCAAGTCGCCGGGCGACTCCACCGCTGCCAACGAGCCCGCCGCCGCCAACGAGAACGAGCAGTCCGAGGCGGAAGGCGAGGCCGAGGAGGAAAGCGAAACCCCGACCAAGACGATCGGCGACGAGGATCTCGGCCGCACCGACGACCCGGTGCGCATGTATCTGCGCGAGATGGGCACGATCGAGCTCTTGTCCCGCGAAGGCGAGATCGAGATCGCCAAGCGCATCGAGTCGGGCCGCAACATGGTCCTCGAGGCGCTCTGCGAGAGCCCCTTGACCATGCGCGCGGTGATCGGCTGGCGCGACGCCATCCGCGACGGCCGCGTCCTGTTGCGTGACATCATCGACCTCGACGCCACCAATGACGCCGGGTTCAACCCCGAGGCCGACGCCGACGGCAAGACCGCGGCCGCTGCGGCAACCAACGGCGCAGCCGCACCAGCGACCGACACAGCGGCGGCCAGCGTTGCGCCTGCAGGCGATTCAGCGGCCGGCACTCCGGCGACAGATGCTCCCGCAACGGGCGAGGCGGCGCCCGCCGCCGACGGTGCAGCGACCGATGCGACCGGCGAGCCCGCCAAGGCGGAAGGTGGCGAGACCGAGGAAGAGGATTTCGACGACGACACCCTCTCGCTCTCCGCCATGGAGGACAAGCTGCGCGAGGGCGTGCTCGAGACCTTCGACACGATCGCCGAGGCTTATGGCACGCTGCGCGATCTGCAGGACGAGCGTCTGGCCGCACTGCAGGCCGCCGAGGCCGTGGCGCCCGAGCTCGACCGCCGCTACGAGGCGGCGCGCGAGACCGTGGTCGAGCTGATGACCCAGGTCCAGCTCAACAATGGCCGGGTCGAGGCCCTGGTCGAGCAGCTGTTCGACATGAACAAGCTGCTGCAAGGCCTTGAAGGCAAACTGATGCGCATGGCCGTCAGCAGCCGGGTCAGCCGCGAGGGCTTCCTCGCCGAGTACATGGGCAACGAGCTCGACCCCGACTGGATGACCCGCGTCGCCGGGCTGAAGGGCAAGGGCTGGGCCGACTTCATCTCCAAGAACTACGAGGAGATCGAGGGCTTTCGCGCCGACATCGCCGCCATCTCGGAAGAGACGGGGATGAAGATCGCCGAGTTCCGCCGCCTGGTCGCCAAGGTGCAAAAAGGCGAGCGTGACGCCGGCCGGGCGAAGAAGGAGATGGTCGAGGCCAATCTCCGCCTCGTCATCTCGATCGCCAAGAAATACACCAATCGCGGCCTGCAGTTCCTCGACCTGATCCAGGAGGGCAATATCGGCCTGATGAAGGCGGTCGACAAATTCGAGTACCGCCGCGGCTACAAGTTCTCGACCTATGCCACTTGGTGGATCCGCCAGGCGATCACTCGCTCGATCGCCGATCAGGCCCGGACCATCCGCATTCCCGTGCACATGATCGAGACCATCAACAAGCTGGTGCGCGCCTCGCGCCAGATGCTGCACGAGTACGGCCGCGAGCCGACGCCCGAGGAGCTCGCCCACAAGCTCAACATGCCGCTCGACAAGGTCCGCAAGGTCCTGAAGATCGCCAAGGAGCCGATCAGCCTCGAAACCCCGATCGGCGACGAGGAGGACAGCCACCTCGGCGACTTCATCGAGGACAAGAACGCCGTCCAGCCGCTGGAGGCCGCCACCCTCGCCAACCTCCGCGACGCCACCACCCGCGTCCTCGCCACCCTCACCCCCCGCGAGGAGCGCGTGCTGCGCATGCGCTTCGGCATCGGCATGAACACCGACCACACCCTCGAAGAGGTCGGCCAACAGTTCAGCGTCACCCGCGAACGCATCCGCCAGATCGAGGCCAAAGCCCTCCGCAAGCTCAAGCACCCGAGCCGGTCGCGGAAGCTGCGCGCACCATCACGCGTCGGGCAGATCGGGCGGCACGCCTGTCCCAGTCCACGTTGCGGGCGATTTCGAGTTGCCGGCGCGTGAGCCCCTTGGCGCCGCTGAGGTCGGCGCCGCCGAGGTCGGGCGCCGCTGAGGTTGGCGCCGCTGAGGTCGGCGCCGCTGAGGTCGGTGCGTTCGATGATAGCGTCCCTGATGTTGGTCGGCGCCGCTGAGGTCGGCGTCGCTGTGGTTGGTGCCTCCGAGGTTGGCGCCGCTGAGGTCGGCTGAGGTCGGCGTCGCTGAGGTCGGCGTCGACGAGGTGCCGCTGGGGCGCCGCTGGAGGTGCCGATGTGATGTCGGCGAGGTGGGGTGGCGCCGCTGAGGTCGGCGCGGCGGAGGTGGGCGCGGCTGAGATGGGCGCCGAGGTCGGCGCCGCTGAGGTCGTCGATCTCGCCGAGGCATACTGAGGATCGCATCGCTGAGGCCTCGGCGAGATCGGTACGCAAAATCTGGTGGTCGAGATCGATCCCCTGCATGTAGCCCCGTGCGCACAACTCGCGCGCGGTCCCGGATCGAGCCGCCGCAGCAGATCCCAGGCGCTGGTGACGCGGCGCTCCTGGTCACGATCCGGCCAGGCGGCGACCAGCCGACCGCTTGCCGCTCTTCCTCCGGCGCCAGCCCTTCGGTCTTCGATCATCACGCCGCGTGCATGCGCCGATCGCCGCGACGAGCGCGAGCTCGGCCGCCGCGGGTGAACCGCTCGGCCTCGCGGTAGGTCCTGGGCTGGCCGTGCGCCGTCGACCCCCTTCAGGGGCATGCCCAAGACTAGGTTCTCGTTGAACAGCTCGATCAGCGTGTCACGTCGCTGACCGTCGAGGCGCGATCTGCGCCTCGAGCGGCGAGAAGCGGGGCTCCGAGTTCGTTCTCCAGGAAATCCAGGATTTCGAGCGGTGATCCGCGCCGCATGGGTCAGCCGGTACCAGCGGCGCAAGCCTTCGGCCTCGTCGATATCGCCCGCCGGCAGGAGGCGATGCAGCTCCTCGATCAGCCGCGCCAGCCGGCGGCGGCCAGGTACTCGCCGAAGGTCTTGTGCGTCAGCTCGAAGGTCTCGTCGCTGCCGGCGCGGCGGAAGAAGAAGGCGGTGAGCAGCGCCAGCGCGCCTTTCTTCGCCCCCTCCTTGAAGACGGGCAGCACCGTGTCGAGCTTCTCCAGCCGGGCCACAACGGCGACATCGGCGAGCGTCGTGCTGCGGCCGCCGCCGTGCTGCCAGACGGCGAGGCCGATGCTCTCGAAGAGCCGGTCGAACTGCTCCACCGTCAACGGCTTGACGTCGGCGATCTGCCGGTTATCGCCCCAGCTTCGCTCCCAGACATGGCGCAGCAGGCTGGCGTAGACGCTGTTGACACTGCTCGACGCATCGAGCGCCGCTGGATTGGCCGCCCGGGTGATCGCCAGCAGGTGGTTCAAGAGCGGCTGGTCGGCGAGATCGGTGAGGTTCTTGTTGCCGGCGATCTCGGCGGGCAGGTCCGCCAGTTGCTCATCCGTAAGGTCACCCCAGCAGCGCCACCAGTCCTGCCGCTGATCGCGCTTCAGGCGCTCATCCGGATCATCCCACTCGTCGTCCGCCTCGCGGGGCGCGTAGCCCAGCACGTGGAAGATCTGCCGCTCGTGGCTGAGCTCGGCCTCAAGGCTCTCGACGATCAGCGCCCGCCCGGCCAGCACCACCTGGATCTCGAAGTTGTGGTTGTTCTTCAAGAGCAGGTGCTGGGCTGCCGTCACCAGGGCCGCGGCGGCGTCGCGGCCGCGCTTCTGGTCCGCGTCGAGCTCGTCGAGCCCGTCGAGGATGAGGAGCAGCCGCCGCTCGCCGCCTGCTGTGTCGAGCGGATTGGCGGGAAAGCCGCAGAGCTTGGCGTAGTCGCCGACCTCGCGCTCGAGATCGAGCGTCTTCAGGTAGTGCAGCGGCACCAGGAGCGTCGGCAGCATCGGCTCGCGCTGCATCACCTGCGCCGCCCACCACTTGACGAAGCTCGACTTGCCCGACCCCGGCCCGCCGGCGAGCACGCGGAGCGCGTCGTTCTTGTCGAAGGGCTCGAGCCAGCCGTCGAACGCCTGGGCCAGATCGACCACGTGGTGGCGTTCCTTTCTGCTGGCCGGGCTCGCCCTCCAGCCGCTCGGTCCAATAGCCCCGGAGCGGCTGGTAGAGCTGGCGGAGCGAGAACGGCCCGGCGAAGAGCGGTGCGTCCAGCTCGCTTTGCAGATGCGCCCCGTAGGCCAGCCAGTTCAGCGACTGTCGCAACGCGACGGCCGGCTCGGACTGCAGGAGATCGCGCAGCTGGTCCAGCCGCTCGCGCTGCTGCATCGCCCGCTTGTAGAAGAAGTCACCGAAGCGCTCCGGCAGCCGCGCCGCCGCCGCCCGCGCGGCATGCGGCTCGGTGCCGAGATAGACCAGTGCTGCCTCCAGATTGCCCGCGATCACCGGCAGCAGCGGCAAATCCCGCGGGCGCTGCAGGAACGTCCACGGCACCTCGATCCGCTCCAGATCGACCTTGTCCCCGCCGAGCTGCAGCAGATGGCTCCGTGTCGATCGAGTCCTTTGCCGTCGTCGAGAAGCGGGCGGCATCGGCGAGGTCGTCGACCGCATCCCTGAGCGCCAGCCAGACCAACCGCCACGCCGCCTCTTCCGTCGTCTCCTCGCCCTTGAACTTGCTGACGAGGTCGACGGTCGCACCACCGACCCCGGCCGAGGTGCCGAATACGCTCGCAATGCCGAGCTTGCCCAAGGGCTGGAACAACTCGCCGAGCAGCGTCCGGCGCGCTTCGTCCAGCGCACTCGGCCGGGTCAGCGTGACCGCCGAAGCGGTGGGCGTGGTCATCGTGACGTCCCCTGCCTACATCGCCTGGCCCGTCGGCTTGATCATCAGGGTCGGGATCGAGACGTTTGCCGGTTGCTCCAGCATGAAGACGACAGAGCGGGCGATGTCATCGGGACTGAGCGGCTGAACGCTCGCCTTGGGCCCGCCGGGGCGTGCGTCGGGCGGCATGTGATCGAAGATCTCGGTCGAGACCAGGCCCGGCTGAATGTTGGCAACCCGAACATTCGTTCCGGCGAGCTCGAGGCGCAGCGCGTGGGCCATCGCCTCGATCGCGTGCTTGGTGCCAGCATAAGGTCCGACGGTCTCCCGGACCTTGGTGCCGGCGAGGCTGGAGGTGTTGATCAGGTAGCCGTCGTTCACCGCCTTGAAGTGGCGGAGCACGGTGTAGGCGAAGCGGAAGGCCGCCTCGACATTGACCCGGACCATCTCCGCCACCCGCTCGAGGTCGATCTCCTCGATCGTGCCGAAGGCGGCAAGACCGGCATTGTTGCAGGCGACATCGAGCCGGCCGAATTCGCCGGTCGCCAGGTCGACGAGCTGCTGCGGCAGTGCTGGATCGGTGATGTCGCCGGCCAGCAGCCGCACCTGATCGAGCTCCGCCGCCAGCGCTTCCAGCCGGTCCTGCCGGCGGCCGGTGAGCACGAGCCGCATGCCCCTGGCGGCGAACGCCCGGGCGAGCGCCATGCCGATCCCCGACGTTGCACCGGTGATGATCGCGACCTTGCCGTCGAGACCGCTCATGATGATCCTCCCCCTTTTGTTGGCAAATGTCGGCCGAACCATAGAGCGCCGAGATCGCGACGCAACTCGCCGATTGGCAACGCGTCATGCCGTGCTGCTTCGGGATGCCGTGACGCGCCGACACGCCGAGCGTTTGGCCGAAACGCTAGCGGCGTGCAGGCATTGGGATACGATCGGCGCCGGACGGGTTGTCCGGTCCCTCCTTCGACGCGGTCCCGTTGAGGGCGAAGACCTCGACCGGCTCGGCAAAACCCTTCAGCGCGGTCGTGCCGACGCGCTCGACCAGGAAGCGATCGCCGATCCGCTCGACGATCGCTGCACTGACCAGGATTTCGGTGCCGATCTCGCGATTCATCGTCTCGAGGCGTGAAGCGAGGTTCACCGTGGCACCGAGCGCTGTGTAGTTCATTCGGTCCGAGCTGCCGACATTGCCGACGATCGCCTCGCCGCAGTGCAGGCCGATGCGCGTGCGGATCGCCGGTCCCGCGTTGGACCAGGTCGACGTTTCGGCGCTCGCCGCCTCGATCACCGCCAGCGCCGCACGGCATGCCTTGGCGACATGGTCGGGCGTATCGAGCGGGGCATTCCAGAAAGCCATCACCGCGTCACCGATGTATTTGTCGATGGTCGCCTCGTGCGCGATCAGCGTCTGGGTCACCACCTCGAAGTAGCGCGACATTCTCGCCATGACCTCCTCTGGTGGCAGGTCGGCGGCCATCGCGGTGAAGTTCTCGAGATCCATGAACAGCACGGTGATGTCCCGCCTTACGCCGCCGAGCGCCGGCGTCTGCTCCTCGAGCAACAATTGCTTGACCAGGGCCTTGGGCACATAGAGCGCGAACATCCGCAGGTTCGACCGCATCTGCGCCATGGCCGCCTCGAGTTGGCGGATTTCGGTAACGCGCGACGGGGCCGCTGCCGGCACTGCGAGGTCGAAGTCGCGGACCGCCTTGGCTTCCCCGGCAAGCTCGATCAATGGCCGCGAAAGCCGCCGTGCCAGCAGCCACAAGAGCGGCACGCTCGCCGCTACGATCAGCAGGGAGATAATGACCGTCAGGCGCGATCTCGCTTCCATCGGCGCGGTAATCGTCGCCACCGGCATCGCCGCCATCAGCGTCTGCCCGCCATCGCCATCACCCCCGAGATCGAGCGCGGTGGTCCGCACGATCCACCGCCCCCCGTCGATCTCGATGATCCCATCAGCGGGCATTGTCCCGGCGACCAGCCGCGCCACGATTTGCTCGGTAGGATCGCCTGGCGTTTCGAGCGCCTCCTGGACACCGACCTCGGGCGGGGTCGCATTCGACTGGACGACGATCTCCCCGCCCTGTCCGTAAATCGCGACGGTACCCTGTTCGGCTTCTGGCATCGCCCGCAGCTGTTGCTGCACGTCGTCGAGGGTCATGTCGATGGCGACGACGCCGTTCGCGTGGCGCCGACTCACGGACAGGCCGAGCCGCCCCGAGCCCGCGAACCGATAAACCTCGCTCACTGCGACACCGTCTGTGGCGTGCGCCGCCTCGAACCATGGCCGCGTCCGGGGATCGAAATCGTCGCCGATCGTGGTCTTGGTCGTCAAGACCTCGAGATCCGCACCGAGCATGCGTTCGATATAGATCTCCTTCGACCGACCGGCGCGAAGGATGAACCATTCGATGAATACGGCATCCGCCGGAGCGCGCATCCGCCGTAGTTGCTCAGGCGGCCGCTGTCGCGTCATGCCGATCAGGTAGATGTCACCGCTGTCGTAGGCGAGCAGGATCGAGGTGACCTGGGGGAGCTCGACAGCAAGCGCCGCTAGATAGTCACGCGCCGGATGCCCGTTCTTGTCGGGCAGCGCCTCGACCGCATGCCAGGCAGGCGAAACGGCTACGGCCCGATCGATCGGGGCGATGAACCCCTCGGTGCGCAGGCGAACGTCGGCGATCGAGCGATCCATGAGCTCGGCAGCCACGGTCATGGCCTCGGCTCGGCTCATGTGCCGCGTCACGAGGATCAGCGTGCCGCCGAGCGCGACCGCGAGGACCAGCGCGGCCGCGAAGATCACCCTGGCGATCGTCAGCTCGGCCCGCGTCGACTGGATCCAATGTGGCAGCTTTGCGCGCCTAGCTCTCGCCGTTGCCTGTCTCCGCTTTCACCAATCGGAACTTCTGGTCACGCGGAAATCCCGATGGCGCCATCTTGCCAGCCTGGCCACGCTTGCCGACCCAGGCCGTGAGATCCTTCTCGTGGCGGATGCGATTGCCTGTGGCCATCGGCCAGGCGAGCCCCTGGGCCAGCTCCAGCGTGGTCAAATCGGCGAGCTTGCCGTCCTTGTAGCGCTGCAGGAGGACACCCCGGCCGCGGGTCATCTCCGGCAGCTCGGCGAGATCGAAGACCAGGAGCTTGTGGTTGGTGCCGATCACCGCGACACAGTCGCCCGCGACCTGGTTGACCACCGCCACCCGGTCGCCCGCCTCGACGTTCATCACCTGCCTCCCGGCGCGGGTTTGCGCCGCGATCTCGCTCTCCTTGGCGACAAAGCCGCGCCCGCTCCGGCTGGCCAATACGATGCGCCCGTCCGGCCGGTGCACGAGGAGTGCCGTCAGCTCGACGCCATTGCCGAGCTCGACCAGCAGGCTCAAGGGCTCGCCCAGACCCCGGCCCGAGGGCAGCTTGTCGATGGCGATCAGATAGCAGCGCCCGTCCGACGCCACGGCGAGCAGCTTGTCGGCGCTCGTCGCTGGCATGACGAAGCGCTCGCCGTCGCCGTCCTTGTACTTGATCTCACCCGGATCCGTGACATGGCCGCGCATCGCCCGGATCCAGCCCTTGGCCGAGCAGATCACGGTGACCGGCAGCCGCTCGACCGGCATTTCCAGCGCTGCCGCATCCAGCACCGGTGCGGAACCAAGCTCGGTCCGGCGCAAGCCCAGCTCGCCGGCCCCCCAGGTCTCTGCCCCGGCCCGCATCTCGGCAGCAAGGTGCGCGCGCCTGGCCGCCGGATCGCCGAGCAGCTGCTCGAGCGCCTTCTTCTCCTTCCGGAGCCCCCGCTGCTCCTTCTCGAGCGCCATCTCCTCGAGCCGGCGCAAATTGCGCAGGCGCAGGTTCAAGACCGCCTCGGCCTGCCGCTCGGTGAGCTCGAACGTGCTCATCAGCACCGGCTTCGGCTCGTCCTCCTCGCGGATGATCTTGATGACCGTGTCGATATCGAGGAAGACCTTGAGGTAGCCATCGAGGATCTCGAGCCGATCGTCGATCTTGCCCAGCCGGAACCGCGAGCCCCGGACCAGCACCTCCATGCGATGCGCGATGAAGGCCTCGAGCAGCTCGCCCAGCCCCATCACCCGGGGCACGCCCTGGCCGTCCAGCACGTTCATGTTGAGCGACAGCCGGGTCTCCAGCTCGCTCTGCCGGAACAGCTGCTCCATCACCAGCTCGGCCGGCACGCCCCGCGACCGCGGCACCAGGACGAGCCGGATGTCCTCGGTCGATTCGTCCCGGAGATCGGCCAGGAGCGGCAGCTTCTTCGCCGACAAGAGCTCCGCCAGCCGCTCGATCAGCCGCGCTTTTTGCACCTGATAGGGGATCTCGGTGACGACGATCTGGTACTGGCCGTGGCTGAGCTTCTCGACTTCCCACCGCGCCCGCAGCCGCAGCGAGCCCCGCCCCGTCGCATAGGCCTCGGCGATCACCGCGGGCGGCTCGATCAGGATGCCACCGGTCGGCAGATCCGGCCCGGCCACGAACTGCATCAGCTCGGCCACCTCGGTCGGCCCCGCATCCGCTGGCCGCTCGAGCATGAAGGCCAGCGCCTGAAACAGCTCGCCCGCATTGTGCGGCGGAATGCTGGTCGCCATGCCGACCGCGATGCCCGCCGCACCATTGGCCAGGAGGTTCGGGAAGGCAGCCGGCAGCACCACCGGCTCCCGCTCGCTGCCGTCATAGGTCTCACGGAAATCGACCGTGTCCCGGTCGATGCCGTCCAGCAGCGCCGCCGCAACCGCCGTCAGCCGCGCCTCGGTGTAGCGCATCGCGGCGGCGTTATCGCCGTCGACATTGCCGAAATTGCCCTGCCCGTCGACCAGCGGGTAGCGCTGCGCGAAGCTCTGTGCCAAGCGCACCAGCGCGTCATAGACCGCGACATCGCCATGCGGGTGGTACTTGCCGATGACGTCGCCCACCACGCGCGCGCACTTCTTGAAGCCGGCCGCCGGATCGAGCCTGAGCTGCAGCATCGCATAGAGCAGCCGCCGCTGCACCGGCTTCAACCCGTCACGGACATCCGGCAGCGAGCGCGAGGTGATGGTCGAGAGCGCATAGGCCAGATAGCGCTCGGACAGCGCCGTCTTCAGCTCGATCGGCACCACCGAGCCGCCACCGCCACCACCAGAAGCCTTCGCCACCGCCATCAAGCCACCTCATCACCATCATCGGGCACCAGCCGTGCCGCCAGCCGCTCGCGCGCCTCGGGCATCGCCTTGTCCATCGGCTGCAGGATATGCCGGTTCAGGAAATGCCCGGCAAGCCGCAACCCCTGCGCGATCGCCACATCGTCAGCTTCACCTGTCCCAGTGAGGAATCCGGGCAACGGCAAGAGCCTCGGCGCCAGCTCCCCCGCAGCCGCCGCACTCACCGCCCGGCCCGTCCTCGGCGACACATAGACCAACCCCTCCGTCGCCCCGGTCACCGCGCAAGTCTCCAGATCGAGCGCGAAGCCCAGCTCACTGAGCAGCACCAGCTCGAACCGCACATAGGTCTCGAGCCAACCCCGCCCCGGCCCAAGCTCCTCCACCAGCTTCAACAGCGCCGCATAGAGCAGCCCGTGCGGGTCCCGCTCACCAGCCCCGATCTCCACCAGCCCCACCGCCGCACCCAACCCCAACAGCGCCAGCCCATCGCCCATCACCCTGGCCGCATGCAGCCGCAACGGCTCCACCTGAAAAGCGCCCAAATGCTGCTCGAGCCTGGCCGACCACGCCACCTGCAACCGGTTTCCCGCCTGCAGCAAGGCGCCCTGCCGCTTGCCCACGCCACCCCGAACCAACCCCGCATGCCGCCCATGCGCAAACGTCAAAACCGACAAAATCGAATCCCGCTCGCCCAAAGCCCGCGAGCTCAAAACAATCCCCTCGTCCTGCCATTCGATCAACGACGACCCTCAGTGAAGAAAGGGAAGGGACGGGGAGGCCATCCTCCCCGCGGCCCCACCGGGCTTCTTGATAGCGTAGTAGCGTGGAGGGCTCTGGCATAATCATGTCGGTTGGTGGCCCATCTGCGCTGCACTGTAGCTCACGAATTGAGGCAAGGAGCCCCAGCAATGGCCGCCAACACCCTCGTGCGGGTACGTATCGACCCCAGAATCAAGGAAGAGGCTGCGGATATTCTCGCCACGACCGGCCTTACGGTGTCCGACGCCTTCCGCCTGATGCTGGTGCGCACCGCCGAGACGATCGAAGCCATGCGGGC
Organism: uncultured Alphaproteobacteria bacterium; assembly: GCA_942491185.1. Lineage (GTDB taxonomy): Bacteria > Pseudomonadota > Alphaproteobacteria > Geminicoccales > Geminicoccaceae > SLRI01. The sequence continues at coordinate 126,197 of CALOAB010000028.1, forward strand.
CGCCCGCAGCGGTGACACCAAGCATGTGAAAACACCTGAAAACCTGTTCGTCGACCGGCATGCTGACGATTGAATGAACCAGGCGCCCCAAACACGAAGCCAACGGCCGCCATCGCAAGAGCCTCGACACCGACCTTCTGACCGCTATCAAACTGCTCGCCGACGACGCGTCCCTGCCATCCAGCTATCGCGATCGGTCGCTCGGATCACCGCAACTGCCAGATGAAGCTCGACCTCATCCTGACCTGCCGCAATCCTGATCCAGAGATTCGGTCCAGCTGGTACGACTTGGATCCCATAGCGAACTCAGCCTCTGAAACATGGCGGCTTCGATCACCGTCTTGGCCGCAGGAACGATCCCGATGTCCGCACTTACTGCCAAAGCCCTCGACGAGACCGACCCGCTGGCGCCCTTCCGCGAGCGCTTCGAGCTGCCGGAGGGCGTCATCTATCTCGACGGCAACTCGCTGGGTGCCTTGCCGAAATCGACGCAGGCCGTCATTTCCCGCACCATCGAGGAAGAGTGGGGCAGGGACCTCATCAAGAGCTGGAACACGGCTGGCTGGATCGATCTTGCCGCTGACGTTGCGCGTGACATCGCCACCGTCATCGGCGCCGATGCGGACGAGGTCAGCGTTGGCGATTCGATCTCGGTCAATCTCTTCAAGCTGCTGGGCGCCGCCCGGAGCCTTCGCCCCGACCGCACCACCATCCTCGCCGACCGGCGCAACTTTCCGACCGATCGCTACGTCGCCCAGGGCTTCGCCGGGCTCACCGGTGCCGACCTGCAGCTCGTCGATGCGCCCGAGGACCTGGCCGCTGCCGTCTCCGCCGACACCGCCCTCGTCATGGCGAGCCATGTCGACTACCGCTCCGGCCGCATCCTCGATCTCGACGCGCTGACCGCGGCCGCGCACAGCGAAGGCGCCCTCGTTCTCGTCGATCTCGCCCACAGCGCCGGCGTGCTGCCCGTCGATCTCGCCCGCCGCGGCATCGATATGGCGGTCGGCTGCGGCTACAAATACCTCAACGGCGGCCCCGGTGCGCCGGCTTTCCTCTTCCTCGCCCGCCGCCATCACGAGGCAGCACAGAACCCCATCGCCGGCTGGTTCGGCCACGCCGAGCCCTTCGCCTTCGCCGACAGCTACGCCCCGGCACCAGGCATCCGCCGCTTCCAGGCCGGCACGCCCCCGATCCTCAGCCTCAAGGCGCTCAAGGAAGGCACATCCATCGCCGCCGAGGCACCGCTCGATCAGGTCCGCGCCAAGGCCAAGAGCCTGACCACCACCTTCCTCGACCTCGTGGAGGATCAACTGGCCGGCCACGGCTTCACCCTCGTCAGCCCCCGCGACGCGGACCAGCGCGGCGCCCAGATCGCCCTCGCCCACGAGCACGGCTACGCCATCACCCAGGCGCTGATCGCCCACGACGTCATTCCCGACTTCCGCCAGCCCGACATCATCCGCTTCGGCTTCGCCCCACTTTACGTCCGCCACGCCGACGTCCACGAAGCGGTCCGCCGCCTGCGGCTGATCATGGAGCAGCGCCTCTACGACGAGCCGCGCTATCACGCCCGGGCCACGGTGACCTAGGGACGCCGCTTGACCGGGCACGAAAACACTCGGCGCTGCGCCCGATTTGGCGATAATGCCGCTGCGGCCGCCGGACGGCCGATTTCGCGGAGAAGCCGATGATCGATCTCGCCCTGTTGTCGCCCACCGGCTCACCCGCTCTCTGGGACGGCCTCGAGCTGGCGGTGCGCTGGCTGCACGTCATCACGGCTATCGCCTGGATCGGCTCGTCCTTCTACTTCATCGCCCTCGATCTGGGGCTGCGCAAATCGCCGGACCTGCCGCCCGGCGCCACCGGCGAGGAATGGCAGGTCCATGGCGGCGGCTTCTACCACATCCAGAAATACATGGTGGCCCCGGAGCGCCTGCCCGAGCACCTGACCTGGTTCAAGTGGGAGGCCTACTGGACCTGGATCTCCGGCATGGCGCTGATGGTCCTCGTCTACTACCTCGGTGCCGAGATCTACCTGATCGACCCGAGCGTGCTCGACATGTCGGTGCCGGTCGGCATCGCCGTCTCGCTCGCCTCGATCGTGCTCGGCTGGGTGATCTACGACCGCCTGTGCAAATCGCCCATCGGCCAGGACGACACGCGGCTGATGCTGGTCCTCTTCATCGTGCTCGTCGCCATGGCCTGGCTCTACACCCAGCTCTTCACGGGCCGGGCCGCCTTGCTCCATCTCGGCGCCTTCACCGGGACCATCATGGTTGCCAACGTCGCCATGATCATCATCCCCAACCAGAAGAAGGTGGTGGCGGCGCTGAAGGCCGGCGAGACACCGGACCCGGAATACGGCCGGGTCGCCAAGCAACGCTCGACCCACAACAACTACCTGACCCTGCCGGTCCTCTTCTTGATGCTGTCGATCCACTACCCGCTGATCTTCGCCACCCCCTACAACTGGGTGATCGCGAGCCTGGTCTTCCTCATGGGCGTCACCATCCGCCACTTCTTCAACACGATGCATGCCGGCAAGGGCTGGGCGTACTGGACCTGGCCCGCGACCGTCGTGCTCTTTCTCGCCGTCGTCTGGCTTTCCACGGTATCACCGACGCCGGTCGAGGAGAGCGCCGCACTCTCGACCCGGCAGGAGCGCTTCGCCGCCGCCGAAGCATTTCCCGACGTCCACAACACCATCCTCGGTCGCTGCTCGATGTGCCACGCGGCTCAGCCGTTCTGGCCCGGCATCGCCGCCGCACCCAAGGGTGTGGTCCTCGAGACCGAGGCGCAGACTGCGCACTGGGCCGAGGCGATCTACCTCCAGGCCGGCCGCAGCCACGCCATGCCACCGGCCAACCTCACCTGGATGGAGCCCGCCGAGCGCCAGCTGATCGTCGAATGGTACGAAGCCGCGCTCCAGGGCGGCTGAGCGGGCTTGCGATAAGCCAGGGCAGGGGGCACCTAATGACAGGAACGACGAAAGCCGCCGCGATGCCGACCCGATTGCCGATCGAGCAGAGCGTTCTCGAAGCCCTCTGCCGTCGTCACCACATCAAGAAGCTGTCGCTCTTTGGCTCGACGCTGAAGGGCATGGCGCGAGCGGACAGCGACATCGACCTCCTCGTCGAGTTCGAGCCGGGCCGCGCGCCCGGGCTGATCGCGCTCGCCGGGATCGAGATCGAGCTCTCCGAGCTATTGGGTGGTCGGCAGGTGGACTTGCGGACGCCGGCGGACCTGAGCCGGCACTTCCGCGACGAGGTGGTGCGATCAGCCGCCGCGCAATATGCAGCCTGAGGATCGAGGTCGACTCCTCCACATGATCGACGCCGCCGAGAAGGTCGTCCGCTTCGTTGACGGCATAAGCCGTCTCGACTGGATCGCGACGACATGCTCCAGTTCGCCTGCGTGCGCGGCATCGCGATTATCGGCGAGGCCGCGGCCAAGGTTTCAATGGCGACGCGCGAAGCTGCGCCCATGATCCCCTGGCGCAACATGATCGGCATGCGCAACCGAGTCGTCCATGCCTACGCCGACATCGACCTTGAGTTGGTCTGGAAGACGGCAACCGAGGAGCTGCCCGAGCTTCTGAAGCAGCTCCACTCAGTACTCGGCCCTCCCGCCCATTGACCCCACCCGCCATCACCGTCTTCGGCGCCGCCGCCATGGATGTGCGGCTCGCGGCTCCCGCCGCGCTGATTGCCGGCACGTCCAACCCGGTCAGAGCCCGCGAGACGCCGGGTGGGGTGGGCCGCAACGTTGCAGCCGTGCTCGCCCGGCTTGGCGCCTGGGTCAGCCTCGCGAGCCGGCTCGGTGACGACTCCACGGGCGAAGCGCTCAGCACGGATCTCCGGGCACTGGGCGTCGACACGGCCTTCGTCCGAAGGCAGCCAGGCGCCGGCTCCGCCCGCTATTGGGCGGTGCTCGAGCCCACGGGCGACCTGGCGCTTGGCCTCTCAGACATGGCCGTCATCGAGGCGCTGGCGCCGGCCGATCTCGATCCGGCGATCCGACACCCCGCCGATGCCTGGTTCATCGACGCCAACCTGCCTGAGCCCTGCATCGTCCATCTGCTCGACCATGCCCGGCGGCCACCCCTGGTCGCTGTCGACACCGTCTCGGTCAGCAAGGCCCGAAAGCTCGGGGACAGGCTCGAGAAGATCGACCTGCTGGTCACCAATCAGGCCGAAGCCGTGGTGCTCTGCGGTGCTGCCGATGCGCGCCTGCTGGTCGCGTCCGGTGCCCGAGCGGTCGTGATGGGCCGGGGTTCCGCCGGGCTCGATGTTGGCAATTCCTCCGGCTTTACCCGGCTCGATCCACTGCCGGTGACGCCCCGCGACGTGACCGGCGCCGGCGATGCGCTGGCCGCAGCCACGCTCTTTGCCTCGCTTTGCGGCCTGGAATTGCCGGCCGCCGCGCGGATCGGCCGGCTTGCTGCCGCCTTGGCGATCAGCGGCGAGCCGGCATTCGACATCGCGGGCTTGCGCGAGGCGGCCTTGCGGTTCGATACTGGCTGCCATGCAGACCTTGCTCGCCTTCAACCCTGAGGTCGCCGCTGCCCGCAAGGCCGGCCGGCCGATCGTCGCCCTCGAAAGCACGCTGATTGCCCATGGCCTGCCGCGGCCGCGCAATCTCGAGACGGCCCGGGCGCTCGAGGCGGCGGTGCGTGACGAAGGGGCCGTGCCCGCCACCATCGCCATCGCCGATGGGCAAATCCACGTCGGCCTCGACGATGCGCTGCTCGAGGCGCTGGCGAGCGCCGATGGCGTCAAGAAGGTGTCGCGGCGCGACCTCTCGTCTTGCATCGCCAATGGCGGGCTCGGTGCCACAACCGTCGCCGGCACGATGATCGCGGCGCACATGGCCGGTATCAGCATCTTCGCCACCGGCGGCATCGGTGGCGTGCATCGCGGCGCCGAGCGCGATTTCGACGTCTCGGCCGACCTCGAGGAGCTGGCGCAAACGCCAGTCGCTGTCGTCTGCAGTGGCGCCAAGTCGATCCTCGATTTGCCGAAGACGCTGGAGGTGCTGGAGACCAAGGGTGTTCCGGTATGCGGCTGGCGAACCGACGAGTTCCCGGCCTTCTACTGTCGCTCGAGCGGCCTGCCGGTGCCGATGCGCTGCGACGAGGTCGAGTCCGTCGCCCGCGGGCTCGAGGTGCAGAGGCAGCTCGGCTTCCGCGGCGGTGCGTTGATCGTCAATCCGATCCCAGAGGCGGCCGCACTGCCCGAGGAGCTGATCGAAGGGGCGATCCGAGAAGCGCTGCGCGTCGCCGAGGACGCGGGGATCGGCGGCAAGGACGTCACACCCTTCCTGCTTGCCCGGATCGTCGAGCTGACCAACGGCAAGAGCGTCGACGCCAATGTGGCGCTGGTCTTGAGCAATGCAAGGCTCGCCGCCAAGCTGGCTGTGGCGCTGAATGCTCTTCAGGATCAACAAGTTGCGCCGGCCGCCTGAGGTTCAGATCGAGGCCATGTAGCCGCTGTAGAGGTGGTGGATTCGGGAGCCCTACTGCTGCCTGGTTGCACCGTTGCCGGCGTCACGGCATAGACGCTTTGTGAAATCACCGTTTCACAAAGCGAGGTCCAGGTGCCGCCCGACATCTCCTTCCTCACCCGCGTCCGACGCGCATTGCCTGGGCTGCACCCCGCCGAGCGACGGCTGGGCGAGATGGTCTGCGACTTTCCCGGTGAGCTTGCGAGCTATTCGGCGCAGGAGCTGGCAAAGCTTGCCAACGTCTCGAAGGCCACCGTCTCGCGCTTCGTGCGTCGGCTGGGCTACGAGAGCTACGAGGCGGCGCGCCGGCACGCCCGTGACGAGCAGCGGACCGGCTCGCGGCTCTTTCTCGCCGTGTCCTCCGGCGACGACGCCGAGTCGGCCCTGGCGGCCAACCTGGAGCAGAGCAAGCGCAATCTGGAGCGGACCTTCGCGAGCATCCCGGCCGCCGAGATCGACGCTGTCGTCGATGCGTTGCTCGCCGCCCGCAAGACCTGGGTGATCGGCTTTCGCGCCAGCCATCCCTTCGCGCTCTACCTGCAATGGCAGCTTACCCAGGTGGTGGAGAGCATCGTCGCCATCCCGGCTGGCGGTGAGACACTGGGCGAGCACCTGGTATCGGTGCGACCCGAGGACTGCGTCATTCTCTTCGGTCTGCGTCGCCGCGTCGCCCGGATGGACCTGCTGCTCGAGGCGATCGGCAAGAGCCGTGCCCGGCTGGTCTACGTGACGGACGAGGGAATCGAGCCCCACAAGGGTGCCACTTGGCACTTCCGTTGTCAGACCGCGGCCCCGGGCCCGCTGTTCAGCCATGTTTCGATCATGGCGCTTTGCCACTTGCTGGCGATGCGGGCGATCGAGCGGGCAGGGGCCGCCGCGCGCTCCCGCCTGCGGGGCATCGAGGGCTTGAACGACACCCTGCGGGAACTCTGACCGTCTGCTCATGCAGTGTGCAGCCGCTGCGGAGCCCTGCCCATTCGCGCGGCATTCGCGCCAGGCGCGGGCGCCGGACCGGTATGTATCCGCTCCTCGGCCTCGACTTCTTGTGAAAATCAAATTTCTTCACGAGATGGCATGAAACTTGTATCACTATCAGCGCCGGTCACCGAGCCGGCGACGCCATGACCGCCGATCCGGAAAGGAAGCATCGATGTCCAGACACGCTCTGCTCGCGGCCGCCGCCCTCTCTGCCGTGTCGATCACAGCACTCGCGCCAACAGCGCAGGCCGAGACCCTCAGCCTAACCGTGCTCGGCCAGCCGGCCGGCTCCGGCCTCATCGCCCAGCAGAAGGAGCAGCCGTTCTTCGAGAACCTGGCGGAGCAGACGGGCCTCGACGTTACGGTCGAGTACCGTCCCGTCGACGTCGCCGGCATTCCCGATTCCGATGGCCTTCGGGTTCTGAAGTCGGGCCTCTTCGACATCGTGTCGATCCGTGGCCCGCAGGTCAGCCGCGACGAGCCCACCGTCCTGGGCCTCGATCTGATCGGCATGAACACCAGCTATGCTGCCGGCAAGGCGCATACCGAGGCATTCTTCCCGACGGTGGACGAGCGTCTCCAGTCGCAGTTCAACGCCAAACTGCTGGGCTTGTGGCCGGCCGGCCCGCAGGTCGTGTTCTGCAAGCCCGAGATCGCCGGCCTCGCCGATCTCCAGGGCCTGAAAGTGCGTGTCGGCGACCAGAGTGCTGCTGGCTTCGTTGCCGGGCTCGGCGCCACGGGCGTGCCCATGCCCTTTGGCGAAGTGCAGCAATCACTGGCGCGTGGTGTGGTCGATTGCGCGATTACCGGCCCAGCCTCGGCCAATTCCGGCGGTTGGCCGGAGGCCACGACCACCGTCCTGCCGATCGCGCTGCAGCTGGCGATCAACGGCTACGCCATCAACCTCGACACCTGGAACGGCATGACGCCCGAGGCGCAGGCGACGTTGCAGGGCGCCATCGAGACGCTCAGCGCCGAGATCTGGACCTACTCCGAGGAACTCTACGAGGATGCGATGCGCTGCAATGCCGGTGCTGAGCCCTGCACCCACGGCAAGCCCTATGCCCTGAAGGAGGCGCCGGTCTCCGATGCCGATCTCGCCACCGTCGCCGCGGCGGTCGGTGAGGTGTCGCTGCCGATCTGGGCCGAGCAGTGCAATGCGGTCAATCCCGGCTGCGAGGCCGCCTGGCGGGAAGCCGTGGGCACCCAGCTCGGCCTCTGAACGGTAGCAGCTGGCCGGTTCATCGTCGGGACCACCGAGAGACGGAGAGCGGGATGAAGGTCTGTGCCCGAATGGCGGGCATCGTGTTCGGGGCGATGATGCTGGCACTGTCCTTCGCCATCGCCGCCGAGACGCTGCTGCGCAAGTTCTTCGCCCACTCTTTCGGCGGTATCGACGAGCTCGGCGGCTACGCGGTCGCCGTGGCCGGCCCGCTCGCCTTCGCGGTGGCGGCCGTCGAGCAGGCGCATATCCGCATCAACCTGCTCCACGGCCGCCTGCCACGGGTCGCGCGCGGCGTCCTGAACGCCGTCGCAGCCGTGTCGCTGGCCCTGCTCGCCCTCTTCCTCCTCTACTTCACCGTCCGCACGGTCGAGGAGACCCAGCTCTACCAGTCCATCGCCCAGACCCCCTGGGCGACGCCGCTCATCTACCCGCAGGCGGTCTGGCTCCTGGCGATGGGCTTCTTCGCCGTTGTCGCAGTGATCCTGGCCGTGCAGGCGGTGCGGCACCTGGCCCGCCGCGACTGGGCCGAGCTCGACCGGCGCTTCGGCCCAGGCTCGCCGGCAGACGAGCTGCAGGCCGAGCTCGCCGATCTGCACAAGCGGCAGGAGTCGTTGCCATGAGCATCGTCGTCGTCGGTATGGGCTTTCTCGCCATGCTCGTCTTGATGTTCCTTGGCCTGCCCGTCGCCGTCGCCATCGTCGCCGTCGGGGCGGTCGGCGGCTGGCTCGCCTTCGGCATGCCGCTCGTCGACATGATGGGCGGGGTGATCTGGAGCAGCCTCAACAGCCCCTCCATCCTCGCCATCCCGCTCTTCATGCTGCTCGGCGAGCTGATGCTGCGAGGCGGCATCGCGGATCGCATGTACGATGCGCTCGCGGTGTGGTTCGGCCGGCTGCCGGGCGGTCTGCTGCACACCAATATCGCCACCAGCGCCCTCTTCTCGGCCACCTCGGGCTCGTCCGTGGCGACGGCCGCGACGGTCGGCACGATCGCCCTGCCGGCGCTCGAACGGCGCAACTACGCCACCCGTGCCTCGCTCGGCAGTCTCGCTGCCGGCGGCACGCTCGGCATCCTCATCCCGCCCAGCATCAATCTCCTCGTCTATGGCTCACTCGCCAACACGTCCGTGGCCCAGCTTTTCGCCGCTGGACTGATTCCCGGGATTCTCCTCGCCCTCTTGTTCTCCCTCTACATCCTCGTCTTCGAGCGGAGCGGCGACGTCGAGCGCGTGGCGCTGCCGCTCCGCGTCAAGCTCGGCTATCTCCGCTTCCTCGTGCCACCGCTGGTCATCTTCGCCGTCGTCATGGGCAGCATCTATGGCGGGCTCGCGACACCGACGGAATCCGCGGCGCTCGGCGTCGTCATCGCCTTGGCCTTCGTCGCCGGCAGCGGCCGGCTCGATTTGGCGCTGCTCGCCGACTGCTCGATGCAGGCGGCGCGCACGACCGGCATGGTTGTCATCGTTCTCGCCTGCGCGCTCTTGCTCAACGTCACCATATCGATGCTCGGCGTGACACAGGCCGTGACCCAATGGGTCGGCTCCTTCGGCCTCGACCGCTTGACGCTACTGCTGGTCCTGATCGTCTTCTATCTTGTCCTGGGCGCGTTCCTCGACGCCATGTCGATGCTGGTGCTCACCGTGCCCATCGCCGTGCCGATGATGGCGGCGGTCGACGTCGATCCCATCTGGTTCGGCATCTTCATCGTGCTGATGTGCGAGATCGCGCTGATCACCCCGCCCGTGGGCATGAACCTCTTCGTCGTGCACGGCGTCCGGCGCGACGGCGGCAGCTTCAACGACGTGATCATGGGCTCGTTGCCCTACGTCTTCGTCATGATCGCCTTCACCGTCGCCATCATCCTCGTCCCCGACATCGTCATGTGGCTGCCGGACACCCTGGCGGGCCGCCGGTGAGCGGGGCTGCAGGGCGCCGCCTCCTGGTCGTCAATCCCAACAGCAACCCGCTCGTAACCGGCCTCGTGGCGGCCGCCGCCCGCGCCGCAGCGCCGCGCGACGTCGAGGTCTCCGTGACGAGCCCGGCCGACGGGCCCTTTGCGATCGAGACGCCGGCGCACCGTGCGGCGGCCGTGCCGCCGGTGCTGCGCCTGATCGAGATGCATCGCGAGGCTGGCTTCGACGGCTACGTCCTCGCCTGCTTCGACGACATCGCCGTGCCGGAGACGCGCGCCCTCGTTGCAGCACCCGTCACCGACCTCGCCGAGGCCGGCATTGCCGCCGCGCTGACAGCCGGTGGCCGCTTCACCGTGCTCACCACCGTGACCGCAGCGGTGCCGCGCATTCTCGAGCTGGTGCAGCGCTTCGGTGCCGCGGAGCGCTGCACCATCCGCGCCGCCGCGATCGGCGTGGCGGAGGCGGCGGAGCGCTCCCCGGCCACCAGGCAGCGCCTCGCCGCGGTGATCCACGCGGCGCTGGCGGAGGATCAGGCGACCGCGATCCTGCTGGGCTCCGGTGCGCTTGCCGGCGCGGCCCCGATGCTCGATCCCTGCTGCCCCGTGCCCATCATCGACCCGGTCACGGCGGCGGTGCGGCGGTTGGCCGGTCAGATCGACGCCATGTAGCCGCCGTCGACGTAGAGGATCTGGCCGGTGACATAGCGGGCGGCGTCCGACGAGAGAAACACCGCAGACCCCACCAGATCGCGCCGATCACCGAAGCGGCCGGCCGGGATCTTCGTCAGCATCGCCTGCTGCCACGCCTCGTCGGCATAGAAGGTCTCGGTCAGCGCCGTCCGGAAATAGCCGGGGCCAATGGCATTCACGCGGATGCCCAACGGCGCCCATTCGGTGGCCAGCGAGCGGGTCAGCCCGAGCAGGCCGGCCTTGGAAGCACCGTAAGGTGCCGCCGTCGGCACGCCCACGGCCGAGGTCAGCGAGCAGACGTTGAGGATCGTGCCGCCCCGCTTGTCGGCTGCGGCCTCACGCATCACCCGGGCCGCCGCTTGGGCGGTGAAGAAGGCGCCCTTGAGATTGGTCTCGTGGATGCGGTCCCATAGCGCCTCCTCGACGTCCAGCGAGGCGCAGACCTCCTCCATCCCGGCATTGTTGACCAGTAGATCGAGGCCGCCGAGCACCCCTGCCGCCTCGGCGACACCAGCCCGGATGGCGTCGACATCCGCCGCATCCATGGCCACCGGCACGGAACGTCGGCCTTGCGCCTCGATCTCGGCCGAGACCTCGGCGAGCCGCACCACGTCGCGCGCCGTCACCGCCACGTCGGCACCGAAGCGGGCCAGGCCCACGGCGATCGCCTCACCGATGCCGCGGCTGGCACCGGTCACCAGAGCCTTGCGGCCGGTGAGGTCGAAGGTGGCGTCAAGGGGCTCGATCATGGCATGCTCACTCCGGCTCATGGGGACGGCACAAAGCTGCCGCTTGTCGGGCAGCGCCACAAGAGCGAGAGGGAGCAATCGCCATGCAACACGCGCTCGAATGGATCGAGCAGCGGGCGCTCATGGACATGAACCGAGCCCTCGACCAGGAGGCTGAACGTCTCGGCCGTGTCAGCCGCGCGTTCGGCAGCGCCTATGCCTCAGCCTTCACCGCCCTGCCGCCCAGCGCCATCGTCGCCAATCGCACGATCGGCCTCGGCCTTGCCGAGCCTGCCGACGACGATCTCCTCGACGAGCTGGTCGGCGTCTACCGCGCTTCCGGCATCCAGCGCTACTTCGTCCACCTTCACCCCGATGCGGCGCCAGCCGATCTCGACCAGCGTCTCAGCACCAGGGGCCTCGAGAGCGCCCGTGCCTGGGTCAAGTTCAGCCGCGGCCGCGAGCTGCCGCCCGAAGCTGCCACCGATCTCGAGGTCCGGCTGGCGACGCCGGCGGACGCCCCGGCGCTTGGGCGGATCGCCGCTGCCTCCTTCGATCTCGGCGCGCCAGGCGAGGGCGTCGTGGCCAGCATCATCGGTCGGCCCAACTGGCACGTCTTCATGACGGCCGAGCGCGGCGAGCCCGCTGGCTGCGGCGCGCTCTACGTCGAGGACGGCATCGGCTGGCTGGATTGGGGTGCCACCGCACCCGGCAATCGAGGTCGCAACGGCCAGTCGGCATTGCTGCGGCAGCGCATCCTCCACGCCCTCGATCTCGGCTGCGATCTGCTCGGCACCTGCACCGGCGAGGAGGTGCCGGACGATCCGCAGATCTCCTACCACAACATCCTCAAGATGGGTTTCACGCCCGCCTACACCCGCCGCAACATGGCGCCGCCCAAGCCGGGCTAGGCGTAGCAGCCTGTTAGGCAAAGTCTTTGCTTGCCGAGTCGACAAACTACCGGCACTTTCCGCGCGTTCCGGAACAAATGTTTAGGGCGTGGACGTGCAGCCCCTCGTGCGGCTCTCGGATGTCGGCAAGACCTTCGGCCAGACCGTCGCGGTCGATGCCGTTTCGCTCGACCTTGCGCCCGGCAGGTTCCTCACCATCCTGGGTCCTTCCGGCTGTGGCAAGACCACGCTCTTGCGGATGATCGCGGGCTTCATCGCGCCGTCCGCCGGTCATATCGAGGTCAATGGCTCGCGCATCGAAGCCGTCCCGCCCTGGCGTCGGTCGATCGGCATGGTCTTTCAAAAACTTGCCCTCTTTCCTCACCTCACCGCTTTCGACAATGTCGCTTACCCCTTGCGTATGCGGCGTTTTGCCAGGAGCGGCATGGCCGAGCGGGTCGAGCGCTATCTGGACCTGGTGCGGCTTGACGGCCTCGGCGCCCGCCGCCCGCACGAGCTTTCGGGCGGCCAGCAGCAGCGGGTCGCCATTGCCCGGGCGCTCGTCTTCGAGCCGGACATCCTGCTGCTCGACGAGCCCTTGGCCGCCCTCGACAAGAAGCTCCGCGAGGACATGCAGCTCGAGTTTCGCCGCATCCAGCGCGAGCTCGGCGTCACCACCATCAACGTCACCCACGACCAGCGCGAGGCGCTCGTCATGTCCGACGAGGTGATGGTGATGCACGAGGGCAGGGTGCAGCAATCGGCGCCGCCGGCCGAAACCTACGGCCGGCCGGCCAATCGCTTCGTCGCGGGCTTCCTCGGGCTCACCAACTTCCTCGATGGGACGGTCGTCAGCAGCGCCGCCGATCGCTGCATCGTCCGGATCGGCACGATCGAGCTGGAAGGCGTTGGCAGCTTCGCCGTTGGAGCCAACGTCGCGGCGGCCCTTCGCGCCGAGAAACTGCGGCTTCTGGCAGCGAATGAGACGGCCGACGTAAGCTTGCCTGCCATCGTCACCGAGACCGTCTTCGAAGGCGACCGCACGCTCTACGAGGTAGAGGTGGCGGCCCTCGGCGATGCGCGTCTGCAGCTCTTCGACCACGATCCGGCCGGCCGTGGCCGGCACGAGCCGGGTGATGCAGTGGTCATCGGCTGGTCATCGGCCCATCTTTTGCTTTTCCCCGACTGACAGAACAACAAAGGAGGACACCTCAGATGCCAAGAAACCTGCCGATCATCGGCCGCCGGCGACTGCTGCAAACCGCAGCACTCGGTGGTGCTGCCATCGGCGCGCCCTGGGTCTGGCGCAAGCCGGCCTTCGCCCAGGACAAGCCCGCCGAGATCATCGTCCGCGCCTGGGGCGGCGTCTGGGTCGATTCGCTCGACCAGGGCGTCTCGCAGCCCTTCACCGAGGCCACCGGTATCGCGGTCCGCCACGACCTCACCGAGGACAACGAGCTGCAGCCGCGCATCTGGGCCGCCGTCGACCAGGGCCGCCCGCCGCCGATCCACGTCAACTGGGACACCTCGACCAACGCCACCAAGTCCGCGCTGCGCGAGGTCGCCGAGGATCTGGGCGACATCCCCAACTTCGCCGAGATGCTGCCGGCAGCAAGGCCGTCGGGTTTCGACGGCGTGCCGCTGATCAACATGTACTCTTATGTCTACGTGCTGGCCTTCCGCGACGAGGCCTTCCCCGACGGCCCGCCCACGAGCTGGCAGATCATGCTCGACCCGCGCTTCAAGGGCCGGGTCGCTCTCTACAATGACGGCATCGGCTTCCACCCATCGGCCCAGATCGCCGGCGGCGGCACGCTTGCCGACATCCCGGACAACATGGAGCCGGCCTGGGAATTCATCCGCCAGCTCAAGGAGCAGGAGCCGCTGCTGGGCGAGGACCCGGACTTCACCGCCTGGTTCCAGAACGGTGAGATCGACGTCGCCTGCACCATCCTCTCCAATGCCCGGGCGGCCAAGCAGAACGGTATCCCGGTCTCCTGGACGGTGCCCGAGGAGGGCGCGAAGGTCGACACGGACGCCATGTGGATCCCCAGGGGCCTGCCCGAGAACGAGCTCTATTGGGCCAGGGAGTACGTCAATCTGGCGATGAGCCAGAACGGCCAGCAGGTGTGGATGGACGGCCTCGGCCTGCCCGGTCTGCGCCCCGGCCTGACCCCGCCCGCCGACCTCGCCGGCGATCCGGCCTTCCCGCAGAGTGCTGCCGACTTCGAGCGCCTGATCTCCGTGCCCACCCAGGTCCTGGTCGAGCACGAGAGCGACTGGTTCCAGGCGTTCAAGGAGATCATGCAGAGCTGACGGGAAGAGTTTGTGGGGGAAATGATTTCCCCCACACCCCCTCGTGATTTGGGGCAGATTGCATCCCTCCGCAATTGGCATTACCTTGGTCAAGGTTAGCTAAGGAGCTGGTCCATGACGACGGTGAACATGCTGGAGGCCAAGACGCAGCTCTCGAAGCTAGTCGAGGCGGTGGAGAGCGGCGCCGAGAGCGAGGTGATCATCGCCCGCAACGGCAAGCCGGCGGCGCGGCTGGTGCCGATCGGCCCGGAGAAGTTGAAGAGGCGGGAGCTCGGGTTTCTCGAGGGCAAGTTGCCTTCGACGACGCAGGAGGAGCTCGATTCGACCAACGACGAGATCTACAAGATGTTCTTCGGTGAAGATGCGTGAGGCTGCTGCTCGATACCCAGATCGCAATCTGGAGCATCGGTCAGCCAACCAAGCTCGATGAATGCACGCGCGATCTGATTGCTTCGCCGAAGACGGCTGTGTTCGTGTCGGTGGTCACGATTTGGGAGATCGCGATCAAGTACCCGCTGCGTAAGACGAGCGCGCCGCCATTCTCCGCGCGGGACGGCATCGGCTATTTTTCGAGAGCAGGCTTTGACCTCCTCGACGTGACGCCTCAGCACGCCGCCGCGTTGGAGACGCTGCCACTACACCACGGCGACCCCTTCGACCGCCTCCTGGTGGCGCAGGCGCTCACCGAGCCCCTGCGCCTCGTCACCGCCGACAAACGGCTCACCGCCTACAGCGACACTGTGATGCTGTGTTAGCCCAGCTCGTCCTTGGTCCGGATCACCTGATGCAGCAGGCCGTACTCGATCGCCTCCTCGGGGAACATCCAGTGGTCGCGGTCGGTGTCCTTGGCGATCCGCTCGATCGGCTGGCCGGTCTCCGTGGCGAAGATCTGGTTGAGCCGCTCGCGCATCTTGATGATCTGCTCGGCCTGAATGCCGATGTCGGTCGCCGTGCCCATCATCCCGCCCGAGGGCTGGTGCAGCAAAAAGCGCGTGTTGGGCAGGCAGAAGCGGTTCTCCTTCGTCGCAGCAACGAAGATCAAGGCACCCGCCGAGGCGACCCAGCCGGTGCCGATCACTCGCACCTTGGGGCCCACGAACTTCAGCATGTCGTAGATCATGTCGCCGGATTCGACATGGCCGCCCGGCGAGCTGACGAAGACATTGATCCAGTCGTCGCTTTCGGCCGCCAACGCCAGGAGCTGGGCGGTCACGGCCTTCGCCATCTTGTGCTCGACCTGACCGGTGATCAGCACGGTCCGGCTCTTGAACAGCCGCTCCTCGACCAATCCAGCCTTCGGCGTCTCCTCGCCCTTCTTCTTCTCGTCCTCGTCCGAGAACCACATGCGACAGCTACTCCGGTTGCCCGGGGCCATGCGGCCCCGATCTGAAAATGCGTGAGCCCGTACCTAGCGCTGGAAGCGCCCGGCGACAATCGCAACCAATAAGCGATTGGCACAGCCCTGGCCTCTTCGTCCTCGATGTCATCGAGGCGGTGCGCGCACGGTTGCTGCCGAACGGCGGCGGCCGGCTCGCCCCCTGGCTCTTCCTCCTGCCGGCGATCCTTATAACCGGGCTCTTGGTGAGCGGCCTCGTGCCACTGGTCGACGCCTCGCTCCGCACCCTGGATCGCGCCACGTTCCGCATGGGCGAGACCTGGAGCCTCGCCAATTTCATCACGCTCTGGGAACGTCCGGTCTACGCCGTGCTCGCCTGGCGGACCATCGGTGCCGCGCTCGTCACCACCGCCCTCACGCTGGCCATCGCCCTGCCTTACGCCTGGCTGATGGTCAGGACGCCCAAGCCATGGCTCAAGAAGCTGCTGTTGGTCTCGCTCTTCCTGCCCTTCTTCATCGGCCAGGTCGTGCGCGCCTATGGCTGGCTCATCGTCCTCGGCCAGCAGGGCCTGGTGAACACCACGCTCACCAGCCTCGGCCTGCCAACGATCGGTGTGCTCTACACACTGCCGGGCGTCGTCCTCGGCCTCGTCCAGTACATGCTGCCGTTTGCCGTCTTGATGCTGGCCCCGGCCTTTACTGCGGTCGCCGAGGAGGTCGAGCTGGCGTCCGCCAGCCTCGGCGCCAGCCCGGCCCGAACCTTTCTGCACATCGTCCTGCCGCTGGTGAGGCCCGGCCTGGTTGCCGCATCCGTCGTCGTTTTTACCCTCACGCTCACCGATTTCGCCATGCCGGCGATCATGGGCGGTGGCCGTAACGACTTCATCGCGAATGGCATCTACGACGCCTTCTTCCGCCTCTCCGATTCGGGCCTTGGCGGTGCGCTGGCGATCGTCCTGACGCTCACCGGCACCACCTTCGCCGGGCTCATGCTGGCGCTCTTCGGCCTCGGCACGCTAGGCTATGTGAGGCGCAGCTGATGCGCCGCTCGCCCTTCACCATCCTGCTCGTGGCCGTCGTCGTTTTCGACCTCGTCTTCCTGGCGCTGCCGACCGTCGTGGTCGTCTTGATGTCGTTCACCAGCGGCAATCTGATCGCCTTTCCGCCCGAGGGCTTCTCGCTTCGCTGGTACGAGGCGCTGCTCACCCAGCCCGAGTTTCTGGCAGCCCTGCAGCGCTCGCTCTGGGTTGGCCTGGTGTGCACCGTCCTCGCCGTGCCCGCCGGCACGCTCGCCGCCCTGGCGCTCGCCCGCTACCGAATCCGCTTTCCGACCGGGCTGCAGCTCTATCTGCTCTTGCCCTTCACGGTCCCGCTGGTCGTCTCGGGCATCGCGCTCATGCTGCTCTTCGGCCGCATGGGCCTCTTGGGTTCAGTCTGGCCGATCGGGCTCGCCGCCTGCCTCATCAACCTGCCCTTCATGATCTGGGCGGTGGCGGCCTCGGTGAACCATCTCGACCCCGACCTCGAGAACGCAGCGATGAACTGCGGCGCGCCGCCAACCCACACCTTCTTCACGGTCACCCTGCCGGCGGTGGCACCGGGTATCCTCACCGGCGCGCTCATCATGTTCATCCTGGCGGTCAACGAGTTCCTGGTGAGCCTGATGCTGGTCGATGCGAGGATCGTCACGCTGCCCGTCCTGGTCTACAACGCCATCCGCAATATCATCACCCCCGACCTCGCCGCCGTCTCGGTCGTCTACCTGCTGATCGCCATCGCCGCGATCTGGCTCCTCGACCGCCTCGTCGGCCTCGACATCCTGCTCAAGTCCAAGCGGAACTGACCAAACGATGATCAATCTCTTCGAGCTCGACAAGCTGACCGCGGCCGAGCGTGCCGCTCTTCTCGACCGGACCGAGGCGGACCTCTCGTCCTTCATGGCCCCCGTCGCGGGCATCGTCGATCGGGTGCGGCAGGGCGGCGACAACGCGATCGTCGAGCTGGCCGCCGAGATCGACAAGGTCACCCTCGACCCGGCCGGGCTCGAGGCCACCGAAGCCGAGTTCGAGGCCGCCGAGAAGGCACTGGCCAGCGACGTCAAGGACGCCATCCGCTACGCCATCGACAATATCCGTCGCTTCCACGAGCGGCAGAAGCCCGAAGAGATGTGGATCATGGAGATCCGCAAGGGCGCGTTTGCCGGCGAGCGCTGGACGCCGATCCGCTCCGTCGCCTGCTACGTGCCGCGCGGCAAGGGCGCCTTTCCCTCGGTCATGATGATGACCACCGTCCCGGCCGTGGTCGCGGGCGTGCCCGAGATCACCGTCCTGACGCCGCCGACGCCGGAGGGCGGCATCGACGCCGCCTCGCTCTTCGCCGCCAAGGAAGCCGGCGTCACGCGCGTCTTTCGCGTCGGTGGTGCGGTGGCCGTGGCCGCCGCGGCCTTCGGCACCGCCTCGATCCCGAGATCGGCGAAGATCGTCGGCCCCGGCAGCCCCTGGCTGGTCGCCGCCAAGCGCCATCTGGCCGACAAGATCGACACCGGCCTGCCGGCAGGACCCAGCGAATCCATCGTCCTGGCGGATGCCACCGCGAATGCCGACATCGCCGCCCTCGACCTGCTGATCGAGGCCGAGCACGGCCCCGACAGCAGCGCCTATCTGGTCACCGACAGCCGCGAGATC
The DNA here is from genome assembly GCA_942491185.1 of uncultured Alphaproteobacteria bacterium. GTDB lineage: Bacteria > Pseudomonadota > Alphaproteobacteria > Geminicoccales > Geminicoccaceae > SLRI01. Next base: position 144,460 of record CALOAB010000028.1, read on the forward strand.
GCCGATGCCGCCATGGCCCGCCTGCCGGAGCTGATCGCCAATCTCGGGCCCGAGCGGCAGGGCTACATCAAAGCGGTGCTCGGCGGCAGCTGCGGCGGTATCGTCCTCGCCCCCTCATGGGACGAGGCCGTCCGCTTCACCAACGACTACGCGCCCGAGCATCTGGGCATCCTCTCGGCCGAGCCCTGGCAGCATCTCGGCGCCATCACCGACGCCGGCGAGATTCTCCTGGGCGAGAACACGCCCATGACCATCGCCAATTTTTGCCTCGGCCCCGATTGCGTCCTGCCCACCGGCGGCTGGGCCAAGACCTTCTCGGCCTTGGGCGTCCAGGATTTCATGAAGCGAACCAGCCTCGGCCACATAACCCGCGCCGGCTTCGCCGAGCCCGCCCACCACGCCAGGGTGCTCGCGACCTACGAGGGTTTCGAGTCCCACGCCCAGGCCCTCTCCGAGATCCGCAATCGTTTCCGCCCCTGAGCGCCCGCCCCGCCGATTACGCCCGGGCGAGGCGTTTCGCCACTTCTCCGGAGCGGCTCGAAACAGGAAACTGGGGGGTATGATCATCCGTCCCAGATATTGGCAACGGCGAGCGCGGTCTTACATCGCGCGGGCGGCGCTGCTGGCCATGCTGCTGCAGCTGGCCCTGCCGTTTCTGGGCCTCGGTCAGCTCGTCGCCCGGGGCGTCGGCGACGCACCCTTCGTCATCTGCACGGGCGCCGGCCTCGTCTGGGTCAATCCGGACGGCACGCCGGTCGAGGACGAAAGGACGCCCGAGCAGAGCTGTCCGATCTGCACGTCGGGCAAGCTGGCGGCGCTTGCGGTTCTGCCCCTGGCACCAGCGCTCACGCTGCCGGCACCGCCAGCGATGCGGCTGGCAACCGCCGGTCTCGACGTCGCGTTGACGCCTCAGGCAGCACCACCGCCGCCGCGTGGTCCGCCGGCCACCGACCGAACCCCCTAGAATCTGCCATCTCATTTGTCCAAACCGCGCCGGGCCGCCTCGCACGGGGTCGCCACGGCTATCGGAGCACGTAACATGCTACGTTTCACCATGACTGCGGTCGCCCTCGTGGGCCTTGCCACGACCGCTTTCGCCCAGGACTTCCAGGTGGGCGATCTCGCCATCGATCATCCCTGGTCGCGCGCCACGGCGGCCAGCCAGGCGAACGGCGCCGCCTATCTCATGATCACCAATGGCGGCACCGCCGACCGCATCGTCGCGGCGTCGACCCCGAGAGCGGCCAGGGTCGAGCTGCATACCCACGACATGGACGGCGAAGGCGTCATGCGGATGCGCCAGGTCGAGGCGATCGAGCTGCCGGCCGGCGAGACGACGGCGCTGCAGCCGGGCGGCCTGCACATCATGCTGTTCGAGCTGCAGGGCCAGCTGGTCGAGGGCGAGACCTATCCACTGACGCTCACCCTCGAGGCGGCGGGCTCCGTCGAGCTCGAGGTCCAGGTCGAGGCCGTGACCTACGGCGTCGATGGCGCCGTGGGCCACGGCGAAGGCCACGGCAACTGACGCACCAGCGGATCGTGCCCATCCGCGGGCACGATCCGCGTTGCTATCATGGCGCCCGCTTGAGGCCGGTCACCATCGAGCGGACCAGGTTCTCACCGTGCTCGAAGCTGGAGAAGGCGATCCCCAGGATGTGGAGGCCGATCAGCGCCAGCATGCCGTTCGCCGCCACCTCGTGCACCTCCTCGAGCAGGTGATGGTCGCCGGCGCCGATGGTCAAGAGCCAGCCGGAGCCGGCGGCGACGAAGAGGCCGGCGATCATCAAGAGCACCATGACACCACCCAGCGGGTTGTGCCCGAGGTAGCGCTTGGCCCGGAAGGTGATGGCGTCGCGGGCATAGCCGAGCACCGCCTGCGGGTTGAAGACGAAGTCCTTGAACCGGGCGTGTCGGGTGCCGACGACGCCCCAGATGATCCGCAGGACCAGGAGCGCCACGATCGCGTAGCCCAGCACCTCGTGCGCCAGCTCCAGCTCGTCGCCGGTCAGATACGCGGCGGCGAACAGGGCCACCAGCGTCCAGTGGAACAGCCGGACGAACGGGTCCCAGACTCGCACCATCCCGCTGTCCGATCCGGCCTCGGCCGGCCGCGTCGCGCGGCCGACCTCGGTCTCTGTTGCAGCACTGCTGCTCATGAGCGCCTCTCTCGCCGCGGCACGATGGCCCCGGTCTCGGGATTGACATAAGCCTCGAAGCTGGCGCCATTGGCGTCCGTGCCCTCGACCTCGTAGCAGTTGTCGTCGCGCTCGATCTCGTCGATGCGGTAGCCCAGAGCGCTGAGCTTGCTATCGATCTCGGCGATGCTCAGCCACTGGTCTTGGGCGATCTCGGGGCAGCGTGCGTCGTCGTCGTCGGCCAGCGCCGGCAGGGCGAAAGCGAGCGGTGCGACGGCGGTGGCGATGAGGAGAATCTTCTTCATGATCCGTGGTTCCTTGGCTGTTGTGCGTTCGGCCGGTCGACCGACGCCGCGGACCCTACCCGACCTGCCCTGACCGCATCCTGAACGGGCCTGTCAGCGTCTTGTCAGGTTGCGGCGAGTAGGTTCCTGCCCCCATGCAGACCCGCATTTTCCACTTACGTCACCGCGTCTGGGCTGCCGCCTTGGTTGCCGCCTCGACCATCGCCCTGGCCGCCGCCTGGGCCGGGCCGGCGCGCGCTGACGACAGGGACCACGGCCGCGACCACGACCGTGCCCGAGCCGCTCTGCAGCGTGGCGAGGTGCTGCCGCTCGCCACCATCCTCGAGCGGCTGGAGGATGTGATCGACGGCGAGATCATCGCCGCCGAGTTCGACCGCGACGACGGGCTCTGGCTCTACGAGATCGAGTACATCGACCGGAACGGCCGGGTCATCGAGCTGGTGGTGGATGCCGCCGATGGTCGGGTGCTGGAGCGCGAGGTCGACTGATGCGCATTCTCCTGGTCGAGGACGATGCCCGCATCGCCAATGCCGTCACGGCACTGCTCGAGCCGCAGGGCTACCGGGTCGAGCGCGTCGCCGACGGCGAGACGGCCTGGTTCAAGGGTGATGTCGAGGACTATGCCGCCTGCATCCTCGATCTCGGCCTGCCCGGCATGGACGGGCTCGCCGTCCTCAAGCGCTGGCGCGACAACGACCGGACCATGCCGGTCCTGGTGCTGTCCGCCCGCGGCACCTGGAAGGAGCGGGTCGAGGGCATCGATGCCGGTGCCGACGACTATTTGCCCAAGCCGTTCGAGCCGGAGGAGCTCACCGCCCGGCTGCGCGCCATCATCCGCCGCGCGGCCGGGCATGGCCGGCCCGTGCTCGAGATCGGCCCGGTCAGCCTCGACCCCCGCGCCATGCGGGTCACCGTGAACGGCGTGCCCAAGGCCCTCTCGCCCCAGGAGTACCGGCTGCTCGACTACCTCATGCTGCAGGCCGGGCGCACGGTCTCCGCCGGTGAGCTGCTCGACCAGCTCTATGGCGAGGACGAGGATCGCGACAGCAACACCATCGAGGTGCTGGTCGGCCGGCTGCGCCGCAAGCTCGGCGTCGAGCTGATCGAGACCCGCCGCGGCTTCGGCTACACCATCCAGCCGTCCGGCGGATGACCGGCCGCTCGCTCCGGCTGCGGCTGGTCCTGGCCCAGGCGGCGACCATCGCCGTGGCGCTGGTGCTGGCCTGGATCGGGCTCACGGTGCTCTTCGAGCGGCATCTGGAGCGGCGCGTCGACGACGAGCTCGCGACCTATGTCCGCCAGCTGGCGAGCCAGTTGGCGCTCGGACCCGACGGCACGCTCACCCTCGACGCCGATCTGGTCGATCCCCGCTTCGATCTGCCCCTGAGCGGCCTCTACTGGCAGGTCGAGAGCGTTCCCGAGGAGACGCTGCTCCGCTCACGCTCGCTCTGGGACCACGTGCTGGCCCTGCCGGCGGACCCGCTCCGCCCCGGCAGCATCCACCGCCACGACCTGGCCGGCCCGGGCGGTGCCCTGCTCATGGTCCACGAACGGCCGCTCATCCTCGCCGGTGCCGAAGGCGACCAGACGGTGCGGGTCGCTGCTGCCATCGATCGGGCCTCGCTCGCCGCTGCCAGGGCCGCCTTCGCCACGCAGCTCGCCTGGGCGCTGGCGCTGCTCGCGCTGGTGCTGATCGCCGCAGCACTCGCCCAAATCTGGTTCGGCCTTCGCCCCTTCGAGCAGCTGCGCCGGGCCGTGGGCCTGGTCCGCACGCGGCAGACCGCCCGGCTGGAAGGGCATCACCCAGGCGAGGTCCAGCCGCTGGTCGACGAGGTCAACGGCCTGCTCGAGGCGCAATCGGTGACCATCGCCCGGGCCCGCGCCCAGGCCGCCGACCTGGCGCACGGCCTCAAGACGCCGCTCACCATCCTCCACGCCGAAGCCATGGCGCTGCGCGGCAAAGGCGATGCCGAAGCGGCGACGACCATCGAGGGCCTCGCCCGCGACATGCAGCGGCAGATCGACCGCGACCTCGCCCGTGCCCGTCTCGCTGTCGGCAAGAGCCGGCACGCCAGCACCCCGCTCGCCCGCGTGCTCCGCCAGCTCGTCCAGACCCTCGAGCGCACACCGCGCGGCAGCCGCCTCGCCTGGGTGGTCGCTGTCGACGAGACGCTGGCGGTCGCCGTCGACGCCGACGATCTGGCCGAGCTCTTGGGCAATCTCCTGGAGAACGCCGCCAAATGGGCCCTGGACACGGTCGAGATCGGTGCCACCCCGACGGCCGACGCCATCCGCATCACGGTTGCCGATGACGGGCCGGGCGTGCCAGAGGCCGCGCGTGGCCGGCTCGGCACCCGCGGCGTGCGCCTGGATGCCACCACGCCCGGGCACGGCATCGGCCTCGGCATCGTGTCCGACATCACGACGGCCTATGACGGGACGCTGACCTTCGCCAAAGCCGCGCAGGGCGGGCTCGAGGTGACCGTTGCCTTGCCGAGGGCTCAGGCCTCGATCGGCCAGGCCTCCAGCCGATAGGCGCTGTCCCAGAACAGCCATTCGTACTGGGTCGAGCGGATGAAGGCCCGGCCCATCGCCAGGCACTCGGCAGCACCGGCAGCAGCAGCGGCCGCGTCGGTGATGCGGATCACCTCTTGGACCGAGCTCGCGAAGGCCTCGTCGGCATAAGTGTCGATCCAGGGCTGGTAGAAATTGCCGGCGGCCGTCTCCGTGGCGATCCGCGCGCCGACGTCGTGGTAGATCCAAAAGCAGGGCAGGATCGCGGCGACCAGCACCGGCCAGGACTCGTGATGGGCCGCTGCGATCAAAAAATTGGTGTAGGCGAGGCAGGAGGGGGAGGGTTCGGCCGCGGCGATATCCGCCGCACTCATGCCGAACTGCTCGAGGAACTGGCCGTGCAGCGCCCGCTCGACGGCGAGCGCGCCCAGGGCCGAGCCCACGAACTTGTCCATGGCGGCAAGCTCTGGCGCCCGGGCCCCGGCAATCGCCAGCGTGCGGGCATACTGGTCGAGATAGAGCTTGTCCTGGGTGATGTAGAACTTGAACCGATCCCGCGACAACGTCCCCGCCGCCAGCTCGCGATTGAACGGCAAGTCGTCGATCGCCTGGCGCAGGCCCGTGGTCCGCTGCCAGATGTCTTGCGTGAATGTCATTCCCTGATCCTGAAGAGTTGCTGCCCAATCAAGCCATCAGAGCACATCGTCCGGTGCCGGCGATTGTCCACCCGTTCGCCGCAATAGGCGCCGCGCCGCCTCGATATCGGTGCCGTAGCGCCGCTCGGCGAAGAAATCCGCCGTCTTCAAGACCGCGAGCTCCTCGGCCACGGCGGTGACCACAAACTGATTAATGCTCGTCTTCATCGCCCTTGGCTCCTCAGTAAGTGTTACAGCCGCGACTATCGTAAAGTCCCGGGTTTCGACAGCGCCGGTCAAGCATCAGCCAGCAACCGCCGCATCACCGCCCCGAACCGCTGCGCAATCCCCTCCGCCGCGACATGCCGGCCTTCCTCGACCACCCGCTCTCCCGCGGCATACACCGACGCCACGGGTGATCGCCCGGCGGCGAAGAGCCAGCCATCGATGAGATCGTCGCCGCTCTTGCCGACCAGTGCCGGGTGGTCGGCATCGAGCGTCACGATATCGGCGCGGTTCCCTGGCGCGATGGCCCCCATCGGCTGCTGCAAGGCTTGCGCCCCGCCGGCTGCCGCAGCGTCGAGCAGCGTTCGCCCGACTGATCGCCCGGCCGGCGCCAGCAGGTTGCGGCCCCGATCCCGCAGCCTTTGCCCGTATTCCAGCGTCCTGAGCTCGTCCGCCAGATCGACCCGGATATGGCTGTCCGAGCCGACGCCGAAGGCGCCGCCCGCCGCCCGATAGTCGACGCCGCGAAAGATCCCGTCGCCGAGATTGGCCTCGGTCACCGGGCACAAGCCAGCGACCGCCCCCGACGCCGCGAGGTCGCGCACCTCCGTGTCGTCGAGATGGGTCGCGTGGATGAGGCACCAGCGCCCATCGATCTGGGCACGGTCGAGCAGCCAGCGCACCGGCCGCTGGCCTGACCAGGCGATGCAATCCTCGACCTCCTTAACCTGCTCTGCGGCATGGATGTGCAGCGGGCCGTCGGGCAATGAAGCGGTGACGGCAGCCAGGCTCTCTGGCGTCACCGCGCGCAAGGAATGCGGTGCCGCGCCAACCACAATTCCCGGATGACGCGCCCTGAGGCCGGCCACCAGATCGAGCAGCTGCTCCGGCTGCATGGCGAAGCGCCGCTGGCCCGCCGTCAGCGGCTCCGCGCCGAACCCGCCCTGGTGGTAGAGCACCGGCAGCATCGTGAGGCCGATGCCCACAGCACTCGCGGCCGCGACGATTCGCTCGGCCATCTCCGCCGGGTCGCCATACGGGCTGCCGTCGGTGTCATGGTGCAGGTAGTGAAACTCGCCGACGCCGGTGAACCCGACCTCCAGCATCTCGACATAGAGTTGGGCCGCGATCGCCTCGACGTCGTCGGGCGAGAGCCGGTCGAGGAAGCGGTACATCACCTCCCGCCAGGTCCAAAAGCTGTCCGGCCCGGACCCGGCCCGCTCGGCGAGCCCGGCCATGCCGCGCTGGAAGGCGTGGCTGTGCAGGTTGGCGACGCCCGGCACGGCAATCGCCTCGCGCACCGCAGCCGGGGCCCTCTCGGCGCCCGCCCGGACCTCGCCGATCGTCCCTTCGTCGCTGACCTGGATCGCCACATCGGCCGCCCAGCCATCGGGCAGCAGTGCCGAATCGAAAAAGAGCTTGCTCATCGACGCCTCCCTGCTCAACCCTGCGCCGAAATGCCCGGCGATCACAAGCCCGGATAGGCGCCGTGGCCGATCGCCAAGCGGGGGACGCATGCCGGAACCGACGACCCTGACCCTCACCAATGCGCGGCTTGCCACCATGCAGCCGGGTGGCGCCGCTTATGGTGCCATGGAAAACGCGGCGCTGCTGATCGAGAACGGCCGGATCGCCTGGGTCGGCCCCAACAGCGAGGCGCCCCATGCCGAGGAGACGGCCGATCTCGGCGGTCGCTGGGTGTTGCCCGGGCTGATCGACTGCCACACCCATATCGTCTTTGGCGGCAACCGCGCGCGGGAGTTCGAGCTCCGCCTCGAGGGCGCGTCTTATGAAGAGATCGCCAGGGCCGGCGGCGGCATCCTCTCGACCGTGACCGCCACGCGTGCGGCGACCGTCGACGAGCTGGTCGATGGCGCCTTGCCGCGTCTCGACCACCTGCTCGCCGAGGGTGTCACCACCATCGAGATCAAGTCCGGCTACGGCCTCGAGCTCGATACCGAGGTCAAGATGCTGCAAGCCGCCCGCCGCCTGGGTGCCGAGCGTGACGTCGAGGTGCAGACCTCGCTCCTCGCAGCTCATGCCGTCCCGCCCGAGCACAAAGGCGATCCCGACGCCTATGTGCGGCTCATCACCGACCAGATTATCCCGGCCGTGCGCAAGGCTGGTCTTGCCGATGCGGTAGACGGGTTCTGCGAGGGCATCGCTTTCTCACCCGCGCAGATCCGCCGCGTGTTCGAGAAGGCCAAGGCCGTCGACCTGCCGGTCAAGCTGCATGCCGAGCAGCTCTCCGACCTCAAGGGCGCCGTGCTGGCCGCCGAGTTCCACGCGCTGTCGGCGGACCACCTCGAATATCTGCGGGAAGACGGCGTCATCGCCATGGCCAAGGCTGGCACGGTGGCCGTGCTGCTGCCCGGCGCCTTCTACACGCTGCGCGAGACGCAGCTGCCGCCGGTCGACCTGCTGCGCCGCCATGCCGTGCCCATCGCCATCGCCACCGACTGCAACCCCGGCTCGTCGCCGGTGACCTCGCTGCTGTTGACCCTCAACATGGCCTGCACGCTGTTTCGCCTGACACCCGAGGAGGCCTTGGCCGGTGTCACCCGCAACGCTGCCCGGGCGCTGGGCCTCGAGGACGAGATCGGCACCATCCAACCGGGCAAGCGCGCCGACCTCGCCATCTTCGACATCGAAACCCCGGCCGAGCTGGCGTACCGTATCGGCTACAACCCGCTCTTCGCGGTGCTGCGCGAGGGAAGATGGCGCAAATGGTAGAGCTTGCCCCGGGCCAGGCGACGCTCGCCGACTGGCGGGCGATCCTCGACGGTGCGGCGGTCACGCTCGACCCGGCCTGCCGTCCCGTGGTTCGCAAGAGCGCCGCCACCATCCAGGCCATCGTCGCCGAGGACCGCACCGTCTATGGCGTCAATACCGGCTTCGGCAAGCTCGCCTCGACCCGGATCGCCAGGGCCGACCTCGAGACCCTGCAGCGCAACCTGGTCCTCAGCCACGCCACCGGGACCGGCGCACCGCTCCCCGATCCGATCGTCCGCCTGGTCATGGCGATGAAGGCCGCCAGCCTGGCACGCGGCTATTCCGGCATCAGCGAGGCGACCCTCGACCACCTCCTGGCCCTGCTCGACCGGGGCGTGCTGCCGGTCATTCCGGAGAAGGGCTCGGTCGGTGCATCCGGCGACCTGGCCCCGCTGGCGCACATGACCGCAGCCATGCTCGGCGTCGGCGATGCCCGGTATGGGGGCCGCACGCTGCCCGCCGCCGAGGCGCTGGCCGCCGCCGGCCTCCAGCCGGTCACCCTCGGCCCCAAGGAAGGCCTGGCGCTGCTCAACGGCACCCAGGTCTCGACAGCGCTCGCGCTCGCCGCGCTCATCCGCATCGAGCTTCTGTTCCAGACGGCGCTGGTCACCGGTGCCATGAGCGTCGATGCCGCCCGCGGCTCCGACGCGCCTTTCGACGCCCGCATCCACGCCATCCGCGGCCATGCAGGCCAGATCGAGGTCGCCGGCGCTTTCCGCGAACTGATCGAGGCGAGCGGCATCCGCGACAGCCACCTCGATTGCGGCAAGGTGCAGGACCCCTATTCGCTCCGCTGCCAGCCCCAGGTGATGGGCGCCATCCTCGACCAGCTGCGCATGGCAGCATCCGTCATCCTCACCGAGGCCAACGCGGTGAGCGACAACCCGCTGGTCTTCGCCGATACCGGCGACGTGCTCTCCGGCGGTAATTTCCACGCCGAGCCCATAGCACTCGCCGCCGACCAGATCGCCATCGCTTTGAGCGAGATCGCGGCCCTGGCGGAACGGCGCATCGCCATGCTCACCGACGGCTCGATCTCCGGCCTGCCGCCCTTCCTGGTGGCCGACCCCGGCCTCAACTCGGGCTTCATGATCGCCCATGTCACGGCCGCGGCACTTGCCGCCGAGATCAAGCAGCGCGCGCATCCGGCCTCGGTCGACAGCCTGCCCACCTCGGCCAACCAGGAGGACCACGTCTCGATGGCGACCCACGCGGCACGCCGGCTTTTCGCCATGGCCGACGACCTCGAGGCGATCCTCGCCATCGAGCTGCTCGCCGCAGGGCAGGGGCTCGACGTCCATAGCCCCGTCCTGACCTCGCCCCGGCTGCAGCTGCCGCATGCGGCCCTGCGCGGGGCGGTCGCCACCTACACCACCGACCGCTACTTCGCCCCCGACATCGAGGCCGCGCGCGCCCTGGTCGCAAGCGGCACCGTCACCGCCGGCAATGAAGCCATCCTGCCAGGCCTGGAGGACACGAGATGACCACCGTCAGAGTCGAGGAGCACGGCTCGCCCCTGATCCTCAGCCTGCCGCATGCCGGCACCGAGCTGCCCGATGGCGTTCGGCGGCGCATGACCGAGATTGGCCGAATGCTGCCCGACACCGACTGGCACATCGACCGCCTCTACGCCTTCGCCGACAACCTGCCGGCAACCACGGTCCAGGCCGTCTTTTCCCGCTACGCTATCGACGTCAATCGTGACCCGACGGGCGCCTCGCTCTACCCCGGCCAGGCGACGACGGGCTTGTGCCCAACCACGACCTTTGCCGGCGAGCCCCTCTATATCGACGGTCAGGAGCCCGAAGCGCATGAGATCGAAGAGCGCCGCACGACCCTCTTCGACGCCTACCACACCGCACTCGCCGAGCAGATCGAGCGGGTGAAGGCCGAGCACGGCTTCGCCCTGCTCTACGACTGCCATTCGATCCGCTCGACCGTGCCCCGGCTCTTCGAGGGCGAGCTGCCGGTCCTCAATCTCGGCACCAATGACGGCAAGTCCTGCGACCCCGCCCTTCGCGCCCGTCTCCAGGCCGTGATGGCTGATAGCGGGCTCAGCCACGTCACCGACGGCCGCTTCAAGGGCGGCTGGATCACCCGCCATCATGGCCGGCCGCATGAGCATGTCCACGCCGTGCAGATGGAGCTGGCCCAGCGCGCCTACATGCACGAGGACCCGCCTTTTGCCTACGACCACGACAAGGCGCAGGCGCTGCAGCCGGTGCTGCTGCAGCTGCTGGAGGCGATGCTCGCCTTCGGAGAGGCGCGATGAGCGACGCCCGCCTCGACAACAGCCGCAAGATCAAGGCACCCACCGGCACGACACTCAGGGCCAAGTCCTGGCTCACCGAAGCACCCTTGCGCATGCTCATGAACAATCTCGACCCGGAGGTGGCCGAGCACCCCGAGGCCCTCGTCGTCTATGGCGGCATCGGCCGGGCGGCGCGCAACTGGGAGGCCTATGATCGGATCGTCGCGTCGCTCGAAACGCTCGAGGCCGACGAGACGCTGCTGGTGCAGAGTGGCAAGCCGGTCGGCGTCTTCAAGACCCACGAGAACGCGCCCCGCGTCCTGATCGCCAACTCCAACCTCGTCCCGCACTGGGCCGACTGGGACCATTTCAACAAGCTCGATAAGCTCGGGCTCATGATGTACGGCCAGATGACCGCCGGGTCCTGGATCTATATCGGCAGCCAGGGCATCGTCCAGGGCACCTACGAGACCTTCGTCGAGGTCGGCCGGCGGCACTATGGCGGCAGCCTCGCCGGGCGCTGGATTCTCACCGGCGGCCTCGGCGGCATGGGCGGTGCCCAGCCTTTGGCCGCCACCATGGCCGGCGCCTCGATGCTCGCCGTCGAGTGCCAGCCGTCGCGCATCGAGATGCGCCTCAAGACCGGCTATCTCGATGTCGGAACCGAGAGCCTCGACGAGGCCTTGCAGCTGATCGAGCGCGCGACCAGCCAGCAGGAGCCGCTCTCGATCGGCCTCTTGGGCAATGCCGCCGAAATCTTCCCCGAGTTGGTCAAGCGCGGCGTCCGCCCGGACGTGGTCACCGACCAGACCTCGGCGCACGACCCGCTGCACGGCTACCTGCCCGCCGGCTGGACGCTGCAGGAATGGTTCGACCGCCAGGAGAAGGAGCCCGAGGCCGTCGCCAAGGCGGCCAAGCAGAGCATGGTCCACCAGGTCCAGGCGATGCTCGACTTCCACAAGGCCGGCGTGCCGACCCTCGACTACGGCAACAATATCCGCCAGATGGCCAAGGACGAGGGCCTGGCGCATGCCTTCGACTTCCCGGGCTTCGTGCCGGCCTATATCCGCCCGCTCTTCTGCCGCGGCATCGGCCCGTTCCGCTGGGCCGCGCTCTCCGGCGATCCCGAGGACATCTTCAAGACCGACGCCAAGGTCAAGGAGGTGATCCCCGACGACAAGCACCTGCACAACTGGCTCGACATGGCCAGGGACCGCATCAAGTTCCAGGGCCTGCCGGCGCGCATCTGCTGGGTCGGCCTCGGCCTTCGCCACAAGCTCGGCCTCGCCTTCAACGAGATGGTGCGGACCGGCGAGCTGAAGGCGCCTGTCGTCATCGGCCGCGACCACCTCGATTCCGGCTCGGTCGCCAGCCCCAACCGCGAGACCGAGGCCATGAAGGACGGCTCGGACGCCGTCTCCGACTGGCCGCTTCTCAACGCGCTGCTCAACACCGCATCGGGCGCCACCTGGGTCTCGCTCCACCACGGCGGCGGCGTCGGCATGGGCTTCTCCCAGCACGCCGGCATGGTCATCGTCGCCGACGGCACCGACGAGGCCGCCCGCCGCCTCGAGCGAACCTTGTGGAACGACCCCGCCACCGGCGTCATGCGCCACGCCGACGCCGGCTACGACGAAGCGATCGCCTGTGCCAACGAGATGGGGCTGAAGCTGCCGTCTTTGGGGTAAAGTGAAGAAAGGCGGGGAAGATAATCTTCCCCGCGCCCCATCATGACTTTGGGATAGCTTGCGGATACTGGACCGCCAGCTCGATCTCGCCCGGCCGTCAGGTGTTGTCGAGCCACGGCTCGAGCGGGCCATACATGCGCAGCATCGTGAAACAGCTCTCGTCCGGGACGGCCCGCGCCCGTGGAGGCCGAGAAACGCACGGCGTCTCTCACTTGGCTCGGGGTGTCGGCGGCCCTGGGAACGCCCATGTGCCGTCCACGATCGACTCCTCCGGCGCAAGGTCGGGGCCCCCAACGCGGTTATTTTGTCAGGACAAGTCCCGGAGGTGACCATGTGCCGTCGAGGGCTGCATCTTTGGGCCAGTAGAGACGCATGACCATGTAGATCGGGCCGTCCGGAGCGGGCAGCCAGTTGGCTTTGGCGACCGGATCGATGGGTTCGTCCTTCTGGACATAGAGGGTGAGCGAGCCGTCATCATTGGTTTTGAGATCGGGCAGCATCGGTGAGTTGATCAGGTAGCGGTTGATTGGGTTTTCGATCAGAAGCTGGGTCTTGCCGTCGTACATCGTGACCGACCAGAAGGCGTTGACCGGGGGCAGGCCGTCTTTGGGGAAAGTCATGGTGTAGCTGTTGGCGGCGCTGTCCAGCATGTCGTCGTTGGCGTCTTTGCGGGTGATGGCGTAGGCGGCTTCCTTCGGGTCGTTGGCGAGAATGCCGGCGACCGCGACGGCGGCGCGCTGCGCCCAATCGCCGTTGTACACCGCGCGGTCACCGATGCCGGAGGTCACGAAGGTCCAGCCTTCGACGGATTTTCCGATGGTTGCCAGCTTGGCTCTGATCGCTTCTTCTGCCGGCGCCTTGACTGCGGCCATGGCGGCCTTGTCCGCGTCGGTCAGATTGACGGCGGGGAAGGGTTTGCCGGATTCTATCCCGATGCTGGCGAATTTTTCGCGCAAGGGGATTTCGACCTCAGCCGGGCCAATGGGTGGGGCGAACTGGAGCAGGAAGGCGAGGTTGGGGAAGACGTTGGTTTTTTCGGTGGTGTTGTCCACGGCGGGCCAGTCGATGGCGGGCGCGGCGGCCGGGGCCTCGGTGCCGAGGAAGGCGGAGAGCGGCTTGGCCTCATACTTGGCCTGGATCGCCTTCACGTTGTCGATGTCGCCTGGGTTGAACAGCTGGGTTCGGAATGTCGCGAGGGCAAATTCTGTTTCTGAAGTGAAGACTTTCGCTACGCCTGAAGGCGTCTCGCCGGTCCAGTCGGGACCCGCGACGCCATAGCAGCCCGCGCCGTTCCCGGTTGCGCGGCTGCCGATGTAGCCGAAGTTGAACGTGTAGAGCGAGGTGAGCATGACCGAGTAGTAACGATCCTTCTCGATCTCTGGCACGCAGATGACCACCGGTTCGGCCCGCAGGTCCATCCAGAGCCAAGAATAGGGGGTGTCGCTGTTTGGCGTGACGATGGCCGTGTCGGCCGGGGTGTAGACCGTCGGGATGTTGTCGATGGTGTTGAACGGGGCCTTGAACTGGCTGCCGCCCTCGTCGATCGCGTACTGGTACATGATCTTGTAGATCATCGACATGGGTAGGCCGTAGAGGAGCGCTTCTTCGGCAATCGGTTTGATCGCATCGGTCGGGGCAGCATTCTGGGCGTTCACGGGCATTGCAAGCGCGAGGCCGGAAACCAGCGTCGCTGCCAGGTAGTGCAATTTCATGAAAATGGTCCTCTGGATTGATGCCCGCGGAATAGCCCCGCGGGCAGGGGTAGCTCTTATTCAGCCAGTTCAATCTCTCCCGGCCGCCAGGTCTTGTTGATCCAAGGCTCCAGTGGGCCGTACATGCGCAGGATCGTGAACCAGCTCTTGCCCGGAAGGGTCTGGACCCAGTTGCCTTCCTTACCCTCGGGCGCTTCGGGGCCGAAGTAGACGTCGTAGGAGCCGTCGGCGTTCTTTGACATCCCTTCGCTCTGGCTGCCCACGGTCGGGAACTTCTGTCCGGTCTGCAGCAACGAACGTGTCTGGGTGTCGTAAATCGTGACGGCCCAGAAATTGTTGACTGGCACGTCTTTGGGAAGAGTCAGCTTGTAGGTTTTTGATCCGTCAAATGCCTTCTTATCGGCATCCAGATAGGCCATGGCGTAGTCAGATCCTTCTCCGGCCCGAGTGGTTGCCATCGCCGGGGTCACGCCGGTGTAGTTGAAATAGAACAGGACCCGTGCGTCCAGGTTCATCGTGCCATCCGACTCGAACGACGTGTTCTTGTTGGCGTAGGCGGTTATCCAGGCGCTGTCCGTGTCGGGGTAGATGTAGACGCCGCCAATGCGGGGCTGATAGGTGATTGCCCGGGCCGTCGCGTTGCCGATGGTTGCGGCTTCGCCCAGGAGCTTCTTCATCCGGTCATCGGGATTGAAGGGTTCACCCTTGACGATGCCGATCGATGCCAGAAGCCCGCGCGCTTCCGGACCGATGGCATCGATGGGTTCTTCCTGAACCACCTCATTGAGACCCTCGAAGAAGCTGAAGTCATTCGGCGAAATGGTGTTGTAGCTCACGCCCGAGAGGTCGATGAACTCCGTTTCGGGCGGATTTGCCGCCTGCGCCAGTGGGTAGACCTTCAGGTGCGTCTTGATGTTCTCGACCGCGGGCGCGAGGCCTTTCGCGATGGAGGCGCGCAGAAACACCAGGTTGCTGTACGTATCCGATTTTATCACGAAGTACCCGTCCGGCACCTCACCCGCATGATCCGGCGGCAGGAACAGGTATTTGCCGCCCTTGCCCTTGTCCGGCCCGATCAAGCCAAGGTTTTCGACGAACCTGAACCAGGCGTCATCGACAAACCCCAACATGCCGGGGGGAAGTTCGATGACCAGCGGACCTTCCTTTTTCAGGTCGATATAGCCCAGCGAATACAGCGTGGACGTGTTCCCGGTCAGATACAGGGATTCCGGCTGGAGCATTTGCGCGGTGATGGTGAACTTGTTCGAGGCGTCCGCACCGATGCCCGCATTGCCGGTTCGCATGGCGTAAATCGACGCGGCACCCTGATTGTCGAGAAACACCTGGACGCCGCGCATGCGGTCGAGGTTGTCGTAGACGGTCGATACCGTCTCGTCGGTCGGCACGCCGTCGAAGAACTCCAGCGTGCCGATGGACGTCTCGACGGTGTCAGGGATCGAGAGCGAGTCGAGGGTCTCCTGCGACACCTCGGCCTGCGCCGCGGCAGAGAGGAGAAGGGCGAAGGCCAAACCGCCAGCCAGCGATCGGTTACGCATGAAAAGCTCCTAGTATGGTCTGAAGTGAATAACCGGCGCTAATGGCCTGCCACTTGGAGCCTACCCAGCCACCTCGATCTCGCTCGGCCGCCAAGACTTGTCGAAGAAGGACGGCAGCGGGCTGTAGAGGCGAAGGATCGTGAACCAGCCTTTCTCGGGGTCGGTCTGGATCCAGTTGCCGGGCGCCACGCCTGCGGGCTGCTCGGGCGCGAACCAGACTGTCGTCGAGCCGTCGTCCGCGACCTCGGCTGCCGGTGTCGGGTAGCTCTGGCTGCCGGCACGCGGGAATTTCTGCGGCGTCTGCAGCATCGAGCGGGTCTGGTTGTCGTAGACCGTGAACGACCAGAACGCCTTCGCCGGGATGTCCTTGGGCAACGTCACCTTGTAGGTCTTCGCCCCGTCGAAAGGAGTGTCCGCGGCGTCCAGGAATGCCATCAGATATTGCGAGCCGACCTCCGGGATGCGCATGACCATCCCCGGGCTGTCGAGCGTGTAGGCGTAGTAGAAGGCGGTGCGGGAATCGAGCGTGCGCGCCCCGGTCGGCGGGAACGGCTTGAACATGCCGTCCTCGAACAGCGGCGGCGGCGTCTCGAACAAGGCACCGCCCTGGAACAACATGTTCCCCCAGTTCGAGCCCTCGTAATAGGCCCATGACGGCTGCTTCTCGGCGAACTGCCATTGCAGCGCGCGGCCGAAGCCCTGCCCGACCATGGCGGCATCGGTGAGGATCTTCTTCATCCGATCGTCCGGCGCGAACGGCTTCCCGTGAACGATCCCGATCGCCGCGAGCTGCCCGGCCAGCTCCACATCGTAGCTCGTTGCCGGCTCGTTCTGGACGTTCTCGTTGATCATCTCGAAGAAGCCGTAGTCGCTGGGCGGAATGGTGTTGAAGGCCATGCCGCTGGCGTTGATGAACTTGGTCTCGGGGATCTCCGGCTCGCCGGCCAATCGCACCTCGCCCTCCAATGCCTCGGCGATGGGCGTGCCGAAGCTTCCGGCCTTGTAGGGATAAAACTTCAGGTTCTGCTTGATGTTCTCAACCGCAGGCTTGGGATCGTCGCCGTTCGCGATGAACGCCCGAAGCGCGTAAAGCACTGTGTTGGTCTTCGCATGCGCGACGAAGTAGCCACCTTGCGGCAGCGGGCCATCGTAGTCGGGGCCGACGATCAGGTACTTGCCGCCGAGGCCCCGATCCGGGCCGGGCCGCCCGATGTCGGTCACCCACTGGAACCACATGTCGTTGATGGCACCGAGCCCACCAGTGGGCTGGTCGATCACGATGGGCCCGTCCGTCAGATCGAGATATCCGAGGTAATAGACGGTGTCGGCGTTCGCGGTCAGAAACAGCGAGCTCGAATCCATCAGCTCCTCGAAGATGACGACGTCGCCGCTCCCAGCACCGACGCTCTGGAAGCCCTTGACCAGGCCCAACGCCGAAGCGCCGCGGAAGCTGTTATTGTAGACGTTGAGGGCGCGCGTGAAGTCGATCGTGTCGTAGATCGTCGATGCCGTGGCGTCGCTCGGGACGCCATTCTCGAAGTCCAGCGTGCCGATCCGCGTCTCGACCGAATCGGGCGCGCCGAGCGATTGCACCACCTCCGACGACACGTCGGCCAGTGCGGGAGCCCACGCGGGCACAAGTCCGAGCGCGAGCAGCAGTCCGGTAGCGGTCATGGTACGGCTCATCGATGGAAACTCCCGTTTGTGAATGGGGACCCCTGGCGTGGTCTCAGCGCATCGCCATGGGCAATCATTTCGGAAACAAGAACTGCACCTGGAGCCTGAGCGTCCAGTCTGCCGTCGCGCCGTCGTCCGGCTTGACCACGTAGTAGAAGGCTTGCGCCTGCAAATTGACCGGCAGCTTGCCGATATGAATGAGCCGGCCGCCGCCGCCGACGACGGACTCGGTGAACGTGTTGTCTTTGCCGTCTGCCTGCCAATCAGCGGTCATCACCGGCGAACTCGACAGATACCAGCCATGGTCGAAATAGTCGTTCAAAAACGGCTGGACGGTGGTCAGGCTGACATCCTCGCGATCGCTCTTGCCGGAGAACGACCAGAGCTGCGTGGCAACGGCACCGTAGACCCACTTGCCGGGCATCGCCAGGACCACCGCCGCCGGGCCGGCGCTCCATTTCTGCGTGCCGAGGTCCTTGCCATTGGTCGATACCCAAGTGGCATCGGGCTCTTACACGCGCGATGGGGAAAGAACTTCACTCTGCGCGCCAAAAAAAGACCGTGCTCGCGAGCTTCCGCAGCGCAAGGTCCGCCAGAAGCCGACCGTGCTTGCGCCCTTCGCCAACGAACCGGGGTCAGGGCCCTGGTCTCGCTCGGCCACCCGGTCCTGGAAAGGTAAGGCTCGACCAGACAGGCGGGTCGCACAGATGATGGACGGGTCCCGATGCCGTCGGCCGTATCGAGCGCCGCTCAGCCGTCCTCGTCGCTGGTCGCAGGCTCGCTCATCGAGCTCTTGTCGAGCGAGTAGCCCTCGGCGCGGACGGTGCGCAGGAGGTCGCTGGTATTGCCGACATTGATGGCCCGGCGCAGCCGGCGGATGGTGGCATCGACGGTCCGTGAGCTCGATGTCGAGATCGGTGCCCCAGACACGGTCGAGGAGCTGGCCGCGGCTGAAGACGCGGCCCGGGTTCTCGAGGAAATGGCGCAGCAGGCGAAACTCGGTGGGCGAGAGATGGACCTCGCTCTCGCCGCGAAAGACGCGGTGCGCGGCAAGATCCATCCGGAGATCGTGGAACTCCAGCACGTCCTCGGCGAAGGCCGGGACGCACCCGGCGCAGCACGGCGCGGATGCGGGCCACCAGCTCGGCCGGCGAGAAGGGCTTGGTGATGAAGTCGTCGGCGCCGGTGTCCAGGCCACGCAGCCGGTCCGGCTCCTCGCCCCTGGCCGTCAGCATGATGATCGGCACGTGTGCTGTCGCCTGGCGTCGTCGGAGCCGGCGGCAGAGCTCGAGCCCGGAGAGCTGCGGCAGCATCCAGTCGAGCAGGACGAGGTCGGGAACCCGCTCGTCGAGCATGAGGATCGCCTCCTCGCCGTCATAAGCCGCGGCGACCTCGAACCCGGCGGCACCGAGGTTGTACGACAGGAGCTTTTGGATCGGTGGTTCGTCCTCGACCACCAAGATCAGCGGTTTCACTGCTCGTCTTCCGGCTCGCTGGTGCGGCGCAGCCGATTGATCTGCACGCCATGCACCATGTAGTGGACCTTCTCGGCGATGTTGGTGGCGTGGTCGCCGATCCGCTCGATGTTCTTGGCGATGAACAGCAGATCGATGGCCGTCGAGGTGGTTCGCGGGTCCTCGAGGATGAAGGTGATGAGCTCGCGAAACAGGCTGTCATACTGGTCGTCGACCAGCGACGTCGCGATGCCAGACCTCCATGGCCTTGTCGGCGTCGCGGGCGATGTAGCAGTCGAGCACGTCCTTGAGCATCGCTTGTGCGGTCGCCGCCATGCGCGGGATGGCGACGATGGGCTTGAGCGGCGGTGCGGTGCTCAGCCGGCGCGAGCGCTTGGCGATGCTCTTGGCATAGTCGCTGACGCGCTCGAGGTCGTTCGACAGCTTGAGCGACATCGCAATCACCCGAAGATCGACCGCCATCGGCTGACGCGTGGCGAGCAGGCGGATCGCGTGCTGGTCGATCTCCTCCTCGAGCCGGTCGACGACCTGATCGGCCTCGATGACCTGCTCGGCCAGCTCGTCGTCACGCTCGATCAGTGCCCTCAGCGCCAGCGCGATCTGCTGCTCCGCGTGAGCGCCCATCTGCACGATCTGCCCGGTCAGCTCGGCCAGCTCCTCGTCGAAGGAGTGCACGGTGTGCTTGCGCTGCATGGCCTCGGTGGGGTTGTCCATGGTTCTCGCTTCCCTCAGCCGAACCGGCCGGTGATGTAGTCCTGGGTCATCTGGTGCTCGGGCGCGGTGAAGATCTGGCCCGTCGGGCTGAACTCGATCAGCTTGCCCAGGTGAAAGAACGCGGTCTTCTGCGAGACGCGCGCCGCCTGCTGCATGTTGTGGGTGACGATGACGATGGTGAAGCGCTGGCGCAGCTCCTCGATCAGCTCCTCGACCACGGCCGTGGCGATCGGGTCGAGGGCCGAGCAGGGCTCGTCCATCAAGATCACCTCGGGACTGACCGCGATGGCACGCGCGATGCACAAGCGCTGCTGCTGGCCGCCGGAAAGCCCGATACCCGGCTGGTCGAGCCGGTCGGCGACCTCCTTCCACAAGCCCGCACCCTTGAGGCTCGCCTCGACGATCTCGTCGAGCTCGGCCTTGTTGGTGGCGAGGCCGTGAATGCGCGGCGCGTAGGCGATATTGTCGTAGATCGACTTGGGAAACGGGTTGGGCTTTTGGAAGACCATGCCGACCCGGGCGCGAAGCTGCACCACGTCGATCGACTTGTCGTAGATGTCCTGGCCCTCGAGCCGGATGTCGCCCTGCACCCGGCAGATCGGGATGGTGTCGTTCATCCGGTTGATGCAGCGCAGGAAGGTCGACTTGCCGCAGCCGGACGGGCCGATGAAGGCGGTGACCTCGTTGGTGGCGATGTCGATATCGACATCGAACAGCGCCTGCTTCTCGCCGTACCAGAGATTGACCTTGCGTGTGGTCACCTTGGGCTCGGGCTTGGTGGAAGCCTCGGTGGCGAGCGCCGAGGTGGCCAAGGTGGAGCTGCGGGCGTGGGCCATTACCATTTGATCTGAAACCTCTGACGGAGAAAGACCGCGGTCGCGTTCATGATCACGAGGAACCCTAGTAGCACGACGATCGCTGCACTCGTGCGGGCGACGAAGCCGCGCTCGGGGCTGTCGAACCAGATGAAGATCTGCGTCGGCAGGGCGGTCGAGGGCGTGAGCATGCTGTCCGGGGCTGCTGTGATGAAGGCGTTCATGCCGATCAGCAGCAACGGCGCTGTCTCGCCCAGCGCTTGGGCCAGACCGATGATGGTGCCCGTGAGAATGCCCGGCATGGCGAGCGGCAGCACGTGGTGGGTCACCGTCTGCAGCCGCGATGCGCCGACGCCGAGCGCCGCCTCGCGGATCGAGGGCGGCACCTGCTTCAAGGCGGCGCGGGTGGCGATGATGATGGTCGGCAAGGTCATCAGCGACAGCACCATGCCGCCGACCAGCGGGGCCGAGCGCGGCAGGCCGAACACCTGGAGAAAGACGGCGAGGCCCAGGAGACCGAAGACGATCGACGGCACGGCCGCCAGGTTGTTGATGTTGACCTCGATGAAGTCGGTGAACCGGTTCTTGGGCGCGAACTCCTCGAGATAGATCGCAGCCGCGATGCCGGTCGGAAAGCTGATCAAGAAGCAGACGACGAGCAGGTAGAACGAGCCCCAGAGCGCGCCCTTCAGGCCAGCGAGCTCGGGAAAGCGGCTGTCGGCCGCGGTGAACAGCGTCCAGTTGAAGGTCGAGCGCAGCCGGCCCTCGGCCACCAGCTCGTCATAGAGTGCTATCTGCTGGTCGTTGACGGTGCGCCGCGCTTCCGGCAGGTCGCGGTCGATCACACCCTTGCGCAGCTGGTCGATCGGGTCCGAGGCCGGCACCCAGACAGAGAAGGTCTGGCCGATCAACTCAGGCTCGGCGACCACCCGATCACGAACGTAGAACTGCGCGCCGTTGCTGATCATCGCCTTGAGTCGACGCTGCTCGGCCGGGTTGTCGGCCTCGGGCGCCAGATCGAGCAACGCCTCGTCGACGAAATTGCCGTAGCGGCCGCGAAACGGGTCCTCGGGATCGACCGCATCGGCTGGGATGGTGACGTCGAGGCGGATCGAGGTCTGCGTCCAGGCGGTCCATGACGACGAGACGATGGAGCTCAGCAAGATCAGCAGGAGGCCCATGGCGATGACGACCGCACCGATGCCCATGGCCCAGAGCCGGGTGTCGGCCGCCCGACGCTGCCGCAAGCGGGCCTGCGCTTGCTCGGTGTTGGCCCAGCCGGTCTTCGGCAGCGGTAGCCCGGCGACGTCATTGGCGTCAGTCATATTGCTCTCGATACTTCTTCACGATCCTGAGCGCCAAGACGTTGAGCAGCAGGGTCGAGGTGAAAAGGACGAGGCCGAGGCCGAAGGCGGCCAGGGTTTTCGGGCTGTCGAACTCGGTGTCGCCGGTGAGCAGGGCCACGATCTGCACGGTCGTGGTCGTCACCCCCTCGAGCGGGTTCAAGGTCAGGTTGGCGGTGAGCCCGGCTGCCATGACGACGATCATCGTCTCGCCGATCGCCCGGCTCATGGCGAGCAGCACGCCGCCCATGATGCCGGGCAGGGCTGCCGGCAGCAGCACCTGGCGGATGGTCTCGGACTTGGTGGCACCCAGGGCGGCCGAGCCGTCACGCAGCGATTGCGGCACGGCGTTCAAGGCGTCGTCGGCGAAGGACGAGATGAACGGGATCAGCATGATGCCCATCACCCCGCCGGCGACGATGGCGGCGGTGGGCGACATGTCGATGCCGAGCCAGGCCGCGATGTTGCGCAGGAACGGCGAGACCGTGATCACCGCGAAGAAGCCGTAGACGATGGTCGGGATGCCGGCCAGCACCTCGAGAACCGGCTTGATCGTCGCCCGTGCGGCCGGCGACGCGTATTCGGCCGTGTAGATGGCGGCCATGAGACCGACCGGCACCGCCACGAACATGGCGCAGAGGCTGACGACGACCGTGCCCCAGAAGATCGGCACGGCACCAAAGGCGCCCGAGCCGCCGACCTGATCGGCGCGGATGGCGATCTGCGGGTCCCACTTGGTGCCGAACAGGAACTCGGTCACCGGCACCAGGGCGAAGAAGCGCAGGCTCTCGAAGATCAGCGAGACGAGAATACCGAGCGTCGTGAGGATCGCGACCAGCGAGCAGAACACCATGAGCCCGAAGATGATCGCCTCGACCCGGTGCCGCGCGCGAAAGCTGGGGGCGATCTGACCGCGCGCCCAGGTGAGCCCGGCAACGGCGAGCGCCATGACGAGCGCGAACACGGCGCCGCGAACGATCAGCCGGTAGGTGCCGAGCGTCTCGGCAGCGGCCAGGACCTCGGGCGGTGGCGTGCCGAAGGTCGTGCCTTGGGCCGCGTTCTTGATGCTGGACAGCAGCAGGTTGCGCTCGGGCGCGGTGATGTCGGTGGTCATCTCCGCCGGCAGGCTGCCCAAGAGCAGCGAGTCGATGATCGAGCCCTGGAAGAGAACGCCTGCCAGAAACAACACGAAGGCCGGCAGGCCCGCGAGCAACGCCACATAGTAGCCGTAATATTGGGGCAGGGTGGCGAGCCCACCGCCGGCGACGGCGCCGTCACGCAGCGCGAAGGCGCGTTGCCGGCCGAGCCAGTAGCCGATCGCGGCCAGCACGAGCAGCAAGGGGATGATCAGCGACTGAGACATGCACTGGCGCTTTTTTGCTTGGCTGAAAGGATCAGCTGGGCTGGGCGGTGCGCCGCAACCGGGCGCGCATGTGGTGCCGATAGGGGGCGCCCAACACGGGCGCCGATCGAGAGGTGTGGCGACCGGTTGCCCGGATCACCACACCCACGAGGTCCGATCGTCGTCGGACAGTCGAGCCGCAAGGCTCAGCTGGCCGGCGCTTCCATCGACGTGCCGCTGAGTGCAGCGTCCTGGACGGCCTTGCGACGCTCGTCACCGAGCGGCACCAGACCACGCTCCTGGAGGTAGCCACCGGGACCCATGGCCTCCTCGCTGACATACTCGACGACGAACTCGTCGAGATTGGGAATGGCGCCGCGATGCGCGTTCTTGACGTAGAAGAAGAGCGGCCGCGAGATCCCGTACTCGCCGGTCTCGATCGTCTCGGACGACGGGACGACACCCTCGATGGCGGCGCCGGTCAGCCGATCCTGGTTCTCGTAGAGGAACGAGTAGCCGAAGATGCCGAAGGCGTCGGCGTCGGTGACCAGGCGCTGAATGATCAGGTTGTCGTTCTCACCGGCCTCGACGAACACGCCGTCGGTGCGCATCCGCTGGCAGACCTCGTCGTGGCGGTCCTCGTCGAGCGCGGTCACCGCCTCGAACTCGCCGCAACCCTCTTCCATCACCAGCTCGACCCAGGCGTCGCGGGTGCCCGAGGTCGGGGGCGGGCCGTAGACCAGGATCGGCTGGTCGGGGAGCGCTGCGTCGATCTCGCTCCAATTGGTGTAGGGGTTGGCGACGATCTCGCCGTCGACCGGCACGTTCTCGGCCAAGGCCAGGAAGAGCTGCGCCTTGCTGACGTCGATGTCGGGCGCCTCGTTCGAATGCGCCAGCGACAGGCCGTCGAAGCCGATCAGCACCTCGGTGACGTCGGTGACACCGTTCTCGACGCAGAGCGCGTGCTCGGATGCCTTCATGGCGCGCGAGGCGCCGGTGATGTCGGCGTGGCTCTCGCCGACACCGCCGCAGAAGATCTGCATGCCGCCGCCGGTGCCGGTGGATTCGACCACCGGGGAGGGCGCGCCGGTCATCGACGAGAACTGCTCGGCCACGGCCTGGGTGTAGGGGAACACCGTCGACGACCCGACGATGCTGATCTGGTCACGTGCCTGGGCGGCACCCGCCACGGCGACCAGCGAAACCGCCGAAGCGGTGAGAAGAAGATGCTTCATGAATTCCTCCAAAGTCGACACACCATTCGTTCGCGATCCCTGTGTGCCGCTGGTGTGTTCGAGTTTTATGAGCGAATTGTGACAGCCTTGTGACCGTCTGTTGCGGTGCGTCAATCAGGCAGGCGTCAGATGGCTACGCCTCAGTTCGGTCGGCGGGCTGGGGAACAGGTCGTGCCGGGAAATAGATCGTGAAGGTGCTGCCCTTGAGCGGCTCGCTCTCGATCTGGAGCTCGCCGCGATGTCGCCGGGTAATGTGCTTGACGATGGCGAGGCCGAGCCCCGTCCCGCCGGCATTGCGCGAGCGGGCCTTGTCGACCCTGTAGAAGCGCTCGGTCAGCCGCGGGATGTGCTCGGCCGCGATGCCCGGGCCCTGGTCGGTGATGCTGACAGCGACCGCGCGCCTGCCAGCGAGGGCTCCGGCCTCGATCGGTGCGCGGTCCAGAACGGCGGTCTCGACGACCACGGTCTGCTCGCGGCCGCCATACTTGACAGCGTTGTCGACGAGGTTGGTGAAGAGCTGGTGCAGCTGATCCGGCGTGCCCTGGATCGGCGGCAATTGCCGCTCGCCCCGTCGCTCGAGCGTGACCCGATGGCTGGCAGCGAAGGGCTGCGCGCTGCCGATCACGCCGGCAATGATGTCGTCGAGGTCGCAGGTCTCGACCGGCGGCTGGTCGGCGGCGAGCTCGATCCGCGAGAGGGAGAGCAGGTCGTCGACGAGCCGGGTCATCCGCCCGGTCTCCTGGCGCATGATGTCGAGAAACTGCTCGCGCGCCTCGGCGTCGTCCTTGGCCGGGCCCTGCAGGGTCTCGATGATGCCGACCAGCGCTGCCAGTGGATTCCTGATCTCGTGGCTGGCATTGGCGACGAAATCCGAGCGCATGCGCTCGATCATCAGCTGCTCGGTCTCTTCCCTGAGCGCCAGGAGCGCGCCGCTCTGGCGATTCGGCAGGTCGACTCGCTCGACGTGCGCTGCGAACTGCTTCTTCTGGTCGGCCGACGGGCGAAAGGTGAGATCGCTGGTCGCCTTGCCCTCGAGCGCGGCGCCGAGTGCGGCGAGCAGGCCCGGGTCGCGCAGCACGAGGCCGATCGCGATGGGGACAGTGTCGACCTTGAAGCTGCGCCGCGCGGCCGTGTTCGCCTGCACCACCATCAGCTGGCTGTCGACCAGCAGGATCGGATCGGGCAATGCCTCGACCAGCTGGCCGATCAGCCGTTGGTGGAGCGTGCTCTCGCGCTCGGCCCGACGCAGCCGGCGAGCCAGCCCTGCCACCGGGCGGATGATGCCGTCGGCCTCTGGATGGCTCGGCAGGCCCGTGCCGTCGGCGCTACCACTGCCGTTGAGGCCGGCGAGCCAGAGCTCGATGCGCTGGCGCTCCAGGCGACCGGCGACGGCGACGCCAACTGCCGTGGCAATGGCTGCCAGCAGGGCAAGCGCGCCGCGTAGCGGCCAAGGCCCCGGCGCCAGGGGCAGGACGAGGAGTGCTGCTACCGCCGGCAGCAGCGGCGGCAGCGCCGCGCGCAAGAGCTGTCCGCTATCGCCATGGCGTAGCCGCTCCAGCATGGTGGCCAGGGAAGCGCGCCAGCTCGGAGTGTCGGTGGTGCTCACGTCGGGCGGCATGCAGGCATGGCAGCGCGGCTGGTCCGGGGCGCTCAGCGGGCGAGCGTTGGCAAGTCGCGGTAGAGGTCGAGCGCCTCGGGGTTGGCCAGGGCCTCGGTGTTGTTGACCGCCCGGCCATGGACCACGTCGCGCACCGCGAGCTCGGTGATCTTGCCGGAGCGCGTGCGCGGGATGTCGGTGACCGCCACGATCCGCGCCGGCACATGGCGCGGCGTGCAGTTCTCCCTGATCTGCCGCTTGATCTGGTCCTCGAGCGCCTGGTCGAGCACCGCGTTTTCCTGCAGGCGGACGAAGAGGACGACCCGGACGTCGTCCTGCCACTCCTGGCCGATGCAGATGCTCTCCAGCACGTCTGGGATCTGCTCGACCTGGCGGTAGATCTCGGCCGTGCCGATGCGCACGCCGCCCGGGTTGAGGACCGCGTCGGAACGGCCGTGGATGATGATGCCGTCGTGCTCGGTCAGCTCGGCGTAGTCGCCATGGCACCAGATGCCAGGAAAACGGGCGAAATAGCTGCTGCGGTAGCGGCTGCCGTCGGGATCGTTCCAGAACGACACCGGCATCGCGGGGAAAGGCTTGGTGCAGACCAGCTCGCCCTTCTCGCCGCGCACCGGCTGGCCGGTCTCGTCGCGAATGTCGACCGCCATGCCGAGGCCGCGCATCTGGATCTCGCCCGGATAGACGGGACCTGCGGGATTGCCGAGGACGAAGCAGGAGACGATGTCGGTGCCGCCGGAGATGGAGGCCAGCTGCAGATCGCTCTTCACGTTGCCGTAGACCCACTCGAAGCTCTCGGCGACCAGCGGCGAGCCGGTCGACAGGATCGCCCGGAGCTCCGCCAGCTCGTGGGTGCGCATCGGCGCGCGCCCCGCCTTCTTGAGCGCATCGAGGTACTTGGCCGAGGTGCCGAACACGGCGATCCCCTCCTCGGCGGCGACGTCGAGGAGGATGTCGGGCGTGGGGTGGAAGGGCGAGCCATCGAACAGCACCAGCGTGGCCCCGCTGGCGAGCCCGGTGACCAGCCAGTTCCACATCATCCAGCCGCAGGTGGTGAAGTAGAACAGTCGCTCGCCCGGGCGGACGTCGCAGTGCAGCCGGTGCTCTTTTAGATGCTGCAGCAGCGTGCCGCCGGCGCCGTGCACGATGGCCTTGGGCTGGCCCGTGGTGCCCGACGAGTAGAGCACGTAGAGCGGGTGGTCGAAGGGCAGGCGGGTGAAGGCCAATGGCGGCGCCGGCCGGGTCAGGTAGTCGGCGAAGGAGACCGCCTTGGGGATGCCCGCGAGGTCGGGTGCCGTCTCGAGAAAGCTGTGGACGACGGTGCGGCGGAGCGTTGGCAGGGCGGCCGCGATCGTCGCCACCTTGGCGCGGATGTCGAGCCGCTTGCCGGCATAGTGGTAGCCGTCGACGGTGAGCAGCACCTTGGGCTCGATCTGGCCGAACCGGTCGAGCACGCCGGCAATGCCGAAGTCAGGCGAGCAGGACGACCAGACGGCACCCAGGCTCGCCGCCGCCAGCATGGCGATCACCGCCTCGGGCGCGTTGGGCAGATAGCCGGCAACCCGGTCACCGGCACTCACGCCATCCGCCCGAAGACTGGCCGCCAGGCCCGCCACCGCGTTCTCGAGCTCGGCCCAGCTCAGCTCGCGCCGGGCGCCGTTCTCGCCGCGAAAAATGATCGCCGGGCCCGGCCCCGGCCGCCGCAGCAGGTTCTCGGCGAAATTGAGGGTGACGTCGGGGAACCAGCGAGCGCCGGGCATAAGGTCGCCATCGACCAGCACCGTGCCCGGATCACCCCCCGCATGGCTGCCGATCACCCCGACCTTGAGCAAATCGCCCCAGAACGTCTCTGCGTTGTCGACCGACCACTGCCAGAGATCCTGAACGGCGGCAGCGCCCTCGAAGCCATGCTGGCGCGCGAGACCGGCGATCTGTGTCGCCTGGGCGCGGTCAGGGGCTGGTGTCCAAAGTGGTTGAACCATCGAAGACCTCCTGTCGGAGCAGCGGCAGCGAGACGGCGGACGTGCTCTCACATGGTCGATTCGCCGATTTTCTCCTCGCGCGCAATACCAGCTTGCAGCGAGGCGGCGTCACGAACCGTGGAACCAAAGCCTCTCGGCCTGCGTAGCACGGTGATGCGACACATCCTTTTTGTAACGGGCCTGCTCATGCTTGCCGGCTGCACAGTGCTCGGCATCCGCACCACAGCGGAGCCGTCTTTCACCGTTATCGATCGTCCGGCCGAGGCTATCGAGATACGCCGCTACGGCACGCGTGCCGCTGCCGAGGTGCGGCTGGCCAGTGCCGAGCGCGGCGGCGGCACCATGCAGGCACAGGGCCGGGCGTTCCGCACGCTCTTCGCCTATATCGACGGTGCCAATGACGGTGGCCGCAAGATCGCCATGACCGCGCCCGTCGAGCAGCGTGCCGGCGGCAGCACCATCGCGATGACGGCACCCGTCGAAAGCACGACCGAGGACGGCGATCTCGTCATGCGGTTCTTTCTCCCGAACGACCTCACCGCTGCGACCGCGCCAATGCCCACCGATCCGGCCGTCACCATCGTCGAGCTGCCGGCAACCGACGTCGCGGTCAGCCGCTTCACCGGCTGGTGGAGCGAGGCCGGTCTCGCCCGTCGGCAGGCCGCGTTGATCGACGCCCTCGACGGCACCGACTGGGTCGCCTCCGGCCCGCCGGTGGGCTGGTTCTACGACCCGCCCTGGACGATCCCGTTCCTCCGCCGCAACGAGGTGGCGGTGCCGGTCGCGCCTCGCTGACGGCCGGCCAGGCTGGGTCGATCAGGCCAGCACTGCTAGGCTGGTGCGGGTGCGGAGAATCGATCATGCGTTCGAGACCAGTTTCGCTACTCGTCATTGCGATCTTGCTGGCCACCCTCCTGGCCAACGGCGGATGGACCGAGGAGCTTCGCCTCGACGACTCCCAGCTGGGCCAGGTCACTGTCGAGAACGAAGCCGCGGCGTTGCTGGCTGAGCAACGTGAGAGCGACTGCTTCGGTCGTGGTGATCACGTCGGCGCGCTCACCGATTGCTATCCGGCCAACCTGCCCGACCTCGCCGATCGCAACCCGCTGATCGGCTACCGAGCCATCCTGAAGGCGATCGACGAGCGTCCACCGAGTGACCGCTAGCCGGGCTCGCCGGCAAGCTGATGCCGCTCGCCCGAGGATCGTCGGGCAACGCCGGTATTGGACCTGAAGCCCGCCTCGTCCTAGACTTTCGGCATCTGTAACCAAGCGGAGCCGCAGCCCGATGGCCGCACGCAGCATGATCACGGCAGCCCTGTTGACGGTGCTCGGCGCCGTGCCCGGCATGGCCCAGGACGACCCGACCGACCTGGTCGCCATCGCCATTCGTGACGACGGCCAGCCCTGCACCAACCCGACGGACGCTAAGCGCGACGCAGAGGCCTCGTCGCCGGACGAGCAGGCCTGGACCATCAGCTGCGACGAGGGCCGCTATCGGGTCAAGTTCATGGGCGACACCGGCGCCGAGGTGACGTCGATCGATGGGTAGGGCAGTCGCCTACGACCGGCCTTCTGCAAACGCGCGCCGCTCGGCGTTGCTTCACGATATGAAGAACACTTCCGCATGATCTTGTCGCGCCGCCTGGCCGTCCTTTGCCTGACCCTGCTCACCATTTGCGCGTGCGCATCGACCATCCCCACCGGCTATGAGCGCACGGTTTCTTCAGCGCTGACCGACCCGGGCTCCACCGAGCTCGGGCAAGTGTTCGCGGCCGACATCGAAGCGCATCCCGGACAATCCGGCTTGGCACTCATCCCAACCGGCGAAACCGCTTTCCGCGCGCGTATCGGTCTCGCCAACCAGGCCGAGCGAACGCTGGATCTCCAATACTACATCTGGGAGGTCGACGACTCCGGCGTTCTCCTTGCCGAGCGCGTCATGCGCGCCGCCGATCGTGGTGTTCGGGTTCGCATCCTCCTGGATCATGTCACCACCCGAGCCTCAGACCTCGGCTTTTCCTACATGGACCATCATCCGAATGTCGAGATCAGGCTGTTCAATCCGTTACTGACGCGCAAGTCGCAGATCTTCGAGTTTATGGCCGATTTCACGCGTCTCAATCATCGCATGCACAACAAGGCCTTCATTGCCGACAACGCGGCGGCGATCGTCGGCGGGCGCAATATTGGCGACACCTATTTCGGCGTCCATGAAGACGCCAACTATCGTGATCTCGATCTGCTTGCCGTGGGGCCGGTCGTGCAGGATGTGTCGTTCAGCTTCGATCGGTACTGGAACAGCGATCTCGCCGTTCCGGTCGATGTGCTGATCGAGGACCGCTTGCCGGCGCAAGAGGCTCAAGAAAAGTTCGACGAGCTCTACACCCATGTGGCCGACATGAACGACTTTCCCTATCCCGTAGAGACACCGAAGAGCGAGCTGATCGCGCGCTTGAATGCGTTACGCGACGACCTGGTCTGGGCGAAGGCGAAGGTGCTCTATGACGAGCCCGATCGGATGGCCGACGACGAGGCGACGGTCTTCGAGGAGCTGGTCCAGTCGGGCGAGGAGAAAGAGCACTATATCGTGGTAGAGGCCGCCTACGTGGTTCCCGACGCCTTTATCATCGAGCGCGCGGCCGACAATAAAGCAAAGGGCATTCGCCAGCGCCTGCTGACCAACTCGATGGCGACCAACGACGTCGCGGCGGTGCACGCCGCCTACAGCCGGTATCGCTTGCAGCTCCTGCGCAATGGCGTCGAGCTCTATGAGCTGCGCCCCGATGCCGGCAAGCTGAATGAGAACTGGTCGGCGCTCCGAGGTCGCTCGCGCGCCGGCCTGCATACCAAGGTCTCCGTCGCCGACGACCGGGTCGTCGCTGTCGGCTCGTTCAACCTCGATCCTCGCTCGTTCAACCTCAACACCGAGATCGTCCTCTTGGTCGAAAGTGCCGAGCTGGCGGCGCAGGTCCGTGACTACATGGACGGTGGCGTGCTGCCAGAGAACAGCTACCGGGTGATGCTCGAGACGGACGAGGAGACCGGCCGCGAGCGGGTGGTTTGGATTACCGAGGTGGCCGGCGAAGAGGTGCGCTACGACTCGGAGCCCGGCGTGGGAAGCTGGCAACGCTTCCAGACCTGGCTGCTCGGGCTGCTGCCGATCGAGGCCTATCTCTAGCGGTTCCGGCGATGGCATTGCCTCGAAGCATTGGGGCTTCCTCTGCCCGGCGCCATCCGACCCGCTTGCCGGCTTGACGTAGATCCAGAGCAGGCGGCCGATCTCGGCGGCGGCCGTTCGGCGACCGCGGACACGATTGTTTCCGCGGCGATAAAGCAGGGCGACGCTCGGCTCGCGACGCTGCTATCCCCTGAGCTGGGCAACCGGTTGCGAGAGGCGCCATTGAAGGATCGTGTGAGAACCAGCGGCATGGCGGCGCGGCTGCGTCGCTGCAGCAACGCCCTGGTGGCGATCACCATGGCCGCCATCGCCTCGGCCTGCGCCGGCCCGCCGGTGCTGGAGAGCCAGGTGCTCGGCTATGACGAGATTACCAAGTCGCTGAATGAGCAGCAGCTGCTGATCAACATCGCCCGGATTGCCGGCGGTGAGCCCGTCCACTTCACCTCGACGTCGAGCATCGCCGCGACCTTCGACTGGACGGCCACGCTCGGGGTCGGCGGCGAGATCGACGGCTCGAACATCCTCAACTTCAACCTCGGCGGCAGCGTCTCCGAGAACCCGACCTTCAGCATCTTCCCGGTATCCGGAGACGACTACACCAGGCAGTTCCTGACCCCCTTCACCGACACGGTGTTCGAGTTCCTCGTCTTCCAGGCTGCCCACATCAGCCAGGTGATGCGGCTGATGGCGTCGGGGATCGAAGTGCAGGGCGAAGACGGGACCTTCCGCCGGTTCATCGAGAACAATCCGATTCGGCCGGACGAATACGCGGAATTCCGGCAGATCGCGGCCCGGCTGCAGGCGCTCAATCATAACCGGCAGCTCTTCGTTCGCTCCCTCGTCTTCAACGAAACGCTGCTATCCGGCCTGACCGCGGCGCCGAGCGCCAATGACGTCATCAGCGGCTTCGACCAGGGACTGCGCTGGCAAAGGACGCCGGATGGCACCTACGAGCTGACCGGGCTGGTCAGTGGCCGGGTGCTGGTCGCCAACTACGATCCCATGACGCTGACCGACGCCGAGCGCTTCGAGCTCAACCAGCAGATCGAGCGCAACCCGAGCGGCTTCGTCTTCCTCGACATCAGGCCCGACGGACCGGGTGGCGACCAGCCGCTGCGCGGTGCCATCAAGCTGCGCAGCCTCTATCTGATCCTGGCCTTCCTCAGCCGTGGCATCGAGGCGGCGCCCGAGCACCCGGCGGCAGCGGACGCAGCAGCACCGCGCCGGGCATCCGATGCGCCGGGCGATCCGGAGCCGGTGCTGACGATGCAGATCAATATGACGCGCGAGGAGCCGGCCGACGGCGTGCCCGCCGTTCGTTTTCGAGACCACTACTACTCGCTGAACGATACGCCTTGGGACCGCTTCTCGTTCACGATCCTGAACATCCTGGCCCAGACGGCGGTGGGCGAGGTCGAGAACGTCGGCGTACCCATCACCATCGCCAAGTGAGCAGCGCCACGGCGCTCTCGCCAGTCTGCAACTCTCGCTCAGGCGACGCGACCGGGCTCGGCAGCCGCGCCACTGTCCTGCGCGACGTCGGTATCAATCCCCTTGTCGCGCGTGAAGTACGTCGTCTGTGAGGGGAACGCGAAGGAACTGCCCGCGGCGGTCACGATGTCGGCGATGCGCAGCAGGAGCTCCTCCTGGATCTCGAGAAAGCTGTCCTGGTCGCGGCAGTACAGGTAGGCGAAGATCTCCACATCGAGGGAATAGGCGCCGTAGCCGACGAACCGTACCCGTGCCGGCGCCGGCGTCACCTTGATGTGCTCAAAGAGCATCTGGCGCAGCTCCGCTAGAATATGGCGGAGCTGGTCCGGGGTGGTTTCGTAGCGGAGGCCCAGGACCGTCTTGAGCAAGCGCTGATCGCGTGCCGCGAAATTGTCCAGTTGCATCTGCGAGAATTCGGCGTTGGGGATGGTGACGATCGTCCGCTCCAGCGAGCGAACCCGTGTCGACCGCAAGCCGATCTGCTCGACGGTGCCGATCTGGTCGCCGTAACGGCAGAAGTCGCCGACCCGCACCGGCCGGTCCGCGAACAGGGTCAGGCCGCCGATGATGTTCTCCAGGGTCGGCCGGATGGCGAGCGCAATGGCGAGACCGCCGACGCCGAGACCAGCCACCAATGGGGCGATCGGGATGCCGACGGCGCCCGCCGCATAGATGGCGAGATAGACGAGGATGACGATGCTGATCAAACGGAAAACGATCCGCAACAGGGCAGCGTCGAACCGACGCTTTTCCGTTGACCCTTCCTGACTGAACGCGACACCGTCAGCGAGCCGTGAGGCGACCACCAAAGCGAGCCAGGCGAGGCCACCCACCTGCACGGTGAGCGCAATGTACGACACCGCTGCCAGCGCAACTTCGTTCAGTCCGATGGCCTTGATCGAAACACTCTTGACGAGATCGGCAATCAACACGGCCAAGAGCAATGCCAAAGGCGTGCCAAATCTGACGGTCGGCCGGGCCAGCCGCTGCCTTTCATCCCATTGGGCACCTAGCCGATACGCCAGCCAGATCACACACGCTGAGATGGCGAGCAGCAATAATCCAGCAATCCACTGCCAAATTCCTTGTCCGAACACGACCCGTTGCGCCCAGTCAGGGAACACGTCTGGAAAATCCCGCGAAATCCACGGCCCAGGGGTCGAGATGTATTCGTTGTACAACCCGACATTCGCGCCCGCCTTGTAGGGGAGATCCTGCGCCAACGCATAATAGTCATTGAGATTGGCGACCGTCTCTTTCGTGAAGAGGAATTGGCCAGCGTTGGGTCCATCGGCGATTTGGGCGATCTCGATCTTCGTATTGGGAACGGTCCAGCGCACGATCCCCTCTTGGGCAACCTGCTCATCGTTCGGAATGGCGCTGAACGGCGGTAGCGCCACCCGGTCGAGGATTTCCTTCAGTAGGACCATCTTGGTGATAACGGTCGTGGAACGATCGATAGCATTGATCTCGCTGAAGTCGAATGTATCAGCGGCGCGCAACAGCAGCCTGGCGATCTCGGCATTGGGCTTGTCGGCCTGCCAGGCCTCCACGGCCGTGGTGATGTCGCGAAGGTAGGTGCGGAAGGTGTCGCGCGGACTCGACGTGTCCGCCGACCGCAACGGATACGGATCCTCGACGGCGCCAAGTATCGCGCCAAGATCGACGGACTGTGCCGATAGTTGAGACGCGGGTAGCATCAAGACCAGGGCCAATACCCAGAGAGCGTGCCTGAGGGCAATCTTGATCATGCTATGCTGTTCCTTCCTGATCGCACCCTCGTCTCCGGCTGCTGACGCCCGTTTCACGGATTGGAGCCTGTGCCGCCGGGAGGCGGTCCCGGGAAATGGCCGGATAATTCCTTTGCATCAATCGAGGCCGACTTCGGCAAAGTACTTCAACGCGCCTTCGTGGAAGGGCACGTCCAGATCCGATTCGGCCATTTGCTCTTTGGTCAACGACAAGAACAATGGCGACAGTGCCTGAAGGAGATCCAGGCTCTCAAAGTATGCCTTGGTGAACTGATAGATGACGTCGGAAGGAACCTTGGCCGACGTCGCCAGCATCGACGGCACACCCAAGGTCGGCGTATCCACCGGATTGCCCCTATAGGTGCCGCCCGCGATCACCGAGTTCACGTAGAATGGGTCCTGCCGGGCGAGCTTCTCGGTGATCGAGCTCGAAACATCGACGAGGTTGATGTCGCACAGGGTCGCGGCCTCCCTGACCGTCGGATTGGGATGTCCGATCGTGTAGATGAACGCGTCGAACTCGTCGTCGCACAGCGCCTCGGCCAGATTGGACGCCTTGAACGTGGCGACATCGGTCACTTCCGCGCCTGTCCAACCGTGGGCATCCATCAACACGTCCATGGCATTGCGTCGGCTCGAATCCTCACCACCCACATAGATCCGCTTACCCTTCAGGTCCTCGAACGTATCCATGTCCCGTCCGCCACGGGCAACGAGCGTGAAGTGCTCGATGTAGAGTCCGAACACCAGGCGAAGATCCTTGAAGGCTCCCTCTTCCTCGAACGGCCCGTTCCCGTAATAGGCATTATGCAGAGCGTCGGACTGGGCCAGAGCAAGATCGACGTCCCCCTCGCGCAGGTCCTTGATGTTCGGGATGGATCCACCGGTGATTTCGACGGTGCAGCTGATGCCGTGCTCGTCACGGTCTTCGTTGACGAGCTTGCAAATGGCCCCGCCGACAGGGTGGTAGAGGCCGCCAACTCGACCGGTCGCGATCGTCTCCGACATCTCCTCCCAAGCCGCGTCAAACTCCTCCTCCGCGCCGACCTGACCGCCAAGTCCGACGACGGCGATGAGGCCGGCCGCCACGGCCACGCTCATTGCGCGCATACAAAATGCCATTATCGCTCCGCTTCTGCCGCGGGCGCCGCCGCCCACATTTGCTTGGTCCAGGGGAAAGGCCGTCGCTTTCCCTCCCGAATTCACACGAGCGCCGTCGCGGAATCCGGGCCTATTTCGCTGAATTGGATTGCCCGTCACGGCCATTCACGGGTTTTTTGCCCTGTTTGCTAGATAGTGTGCACAGGGCGCGACGCAATCGCCTGGCTTTGATAGTCAATTCAAGCGGTTGGTAGGCCTCGGCATAAAGCGACCAGCGCCTGCGGGAACCCGGCCAAAAAACCGGCTGCGGACGGCTGCTCTGGATAATCGAAGATGCTGTTGAAGAAGTGCGCTCTTACGCCGATCCGGAAGTCGGCTTGACGTAGATCCAGACCAGCACGCCGATGAAGGCGAAGACGGAGATAGTGAGAAGCGTGTCGACCAGATTGCTGGTGGGCGTGCTCTCGACCTTTCCGATTTCAGCGCTTTGGGCTCTCTATTCGAGATGGTGTCCCTCTCTATTCGAGATGGTGTCCCTCGGGGCTCCGAGCGTCAGAGGCGCTCTACTCCTCTTCGCGCTCCTGCCGATCCGGCATGAGGGGCCCGCTGGCAGGCTTGATCCAAAGCCAGATCAGCCAGGCGAGGTAGGCAAAGATAATGATGTTCGACAGGGTGTCGCGCCAGGTGCCGATCATCGTAGGCGCTCCGCTGCGAGCGCCTTGCCGAGACACACCAGCAGCAGTGGCACGATGAACAGGAAGGCGATGGCGAAAACGGCGATGATCGAGCGGACGACGCCCACATCGCCGGAGAGTATCATGACGAAGCCCAGCACCGCGAGGATGACACCCCAGATCAGCTTCATGCTCGTGGGCGGATCGACATTGCCGCGAGCGGAGAAGATGGCCAGCGTGAAGGCCGCGGTCACCACGCTCGTGACGACGAAGATGAAACAGGCGATCACCACGGCGGTACTGGTGAGAAAGCCGAGAGGTAGCGATTCGAGCATGACGAAGGTCACGCTATCGAAGTTGTCGAGCGTGGTCGCCAGCAATCGGTCGTTGCCACTCAGGATCTCGCTGAATCCCAAGGCGCCGAACGTGCCGAACCAGATGACGGAGAAGGCGCCAGGCACGGCGACAACGCCGAGCAGGAACTCGCGAATGGTGCGGCCACGCGAGATCCGGGCGATGAACACGCTGACGAACGGCGCCCAGGCGAGCCACCAGATCATGTAGTTGAGCGGCCAGGTTTGAAACCAGTCGGTCAGCGCATCATCGACGAAGGTAAACGCCGTGAAGCCCATCGGCACGGCCGAAGCAATGTACCGCCCGAACCCTTCGACCAACGCATTCATGACGTAGTGCGTTCTGCCTCCGAGGATGAGCCAAACGAGCAGCCCGCCGCAGATACCCATGGCCACGTTGGACATGATCGACATGCCGCGGGTGACATCGAAGGTCAGTGGGATCAAGGACGCGACGCAGAGCAGGAGGAAGATGGGCACGGTCAAGAACGACGCATCGCCAAGGCCGAAGACGCGTGCCACCCCCGCCTGCACCTGGAAAACGCCCATCGCCAGCGTTCCGGCGAGGCCAACGGCGATCGCGACGATGGTCAGAAGATCGATGACAAAGCCGACATAGCGAGGCCAGCCGGTGCGCCCGAACACACCCTCGACTGGTGCGCTCAAAATCATGGCGCCGCCGCGGCGGAAGGTGAAGTAGGCCATGACGAGACCCACCGTGGCGTAGATCGCCCAGGCGTGCAGACCCCAATCGAAGTAGGTCGCCATGAGTGCGGCCGACGCGGCCTCCGCGTCGCTGCCGTACTGCCGGAACAGGTTGAAGTGGGTGATCGGCTCGGCGGCGCCGTAGTAGAGGAGGCCGACGCCCATGCCCGTGGCGAACAGCATGGCGAGCCACGTCACGGTGCCGAACTCGGGCCGATCGTCGTCCGCGCCGAGCCTGATGCGGCCGAAGGGCGAGAAGGCGAGGCCGATCGACGTCAGCAACAACGTGCTCACGAGCAGCATGATGAACCAGCCACGGCTCGTAAACTGCTCGGTTGCGACGCGTCCCGCCCACCTGCCCATAGCCTCCGGATCGATGAGACCCGCCGCGGCGATCAGCGATGTCACCGCCAAAGCGACGAGGAGCAGTGGCTGGCGAAACATGGGCGCATTTCCCTTTGCGGCACGGACAATCGACGTATGCCCGAGCGAGGCAGGCTGGACAACCACAAACGCCCGAGGAAATCGCCAACGAAAACGAGGCATTAGCCCGAAGATCTCGTCGGTGTGGCGGCCAGGGCGCCCGGCAGTTCCTCTGAACGGACATCGCCCATTCGACGCCGTCTCGTGCCTGGAAGACACCTATTGCCACCGACCCGCCGACGCCGATCGCGGTGGCATGGATGGCAAAGAGGGTGCTGGCCCAGGCGATCGTCGCGGAGCGTAGCACGCCTACGTGAGCACCGGCCGTCCGCAGCCTGACGACATGTACCGTCAGGATCAAGGCGCTCTGATGAGCCGAATGCGGACCAGAGTTGCCGCAGTGCTGGCGAGCCCGCTCGTGTCGATCCGGCCCTGGAACGCGATGGCGCCAGTGACGGAGAGAGCCGCAAGCAGAAGCGGATTGCTGAGGCGGGCCTTGCCGTTGATCGGTTTCTAGGCACCGGTTCACCTTTCGCCGAGAAGCGAGAAACCAAGAGATCTATCCGAAGGCCCGGCAGCGTTGGCCGCTACCAGCCAGATATTGATGGCTGTCACGTGGTCTGCCGGCCGGCCGGGAGAAGGACAATTGCCCCCACTTGCACCGGCCCCATGCTGCCGCTAAGCCCTGCATCATCCGCCGCTCGAGGACACCCATGCGCGCCTGCGTCATCACCTTTCCGGGCTCGAACTGCGACCGTGATCTCGCCGTCGGCTTCGAGGCCATCTTCGAACGACCCTGTGCCCGCGTCTGGCATGGCGACACGACCCTGCCTGAGGTCGACGTGATCGGCGTGCCGGGCGGCTTTTCTTACGGCGACTATCTGCGCTGTGGCGCCATCGCCTCGCGCTCGCCGATCATGGCGGACGTGATCCGCCGGGCGCAGGCGGGCGCCTTCGTCATCGGCATCTGCAACGGCTTTCAGGTGCTCTGCGAGGCCGGACTCCTGCCGGGTGCGCTCCTGCGCAATGCCGGGCTGAGCTTCGTCTGCCGGCATGTCGAGGTCGAGGTCGCGTCCACCGCCACGCCCTTCACCGGCGCTTATGGCCAAGCCGACCGGCTGTCGCTGCCGGTGGCGCACCACGACGGCAACTACCACGTCGACGCCGCCGGGCTCGACCGGCTCGAGGGCGAGGGCAGGGTGGCGTTTCGCTACCGTGACAACCCGAACGGCTCGCTCAACGACATCGCCGGCATCGTCTCCGAGAACGGCCGGGTGCTCGGCATGATGCCGCATCCCGAACGCGCCATCGAGAAGCCGCTCGGCAGCGCCGACGGCCGCGGCGTCTTCACCTCGCTGCTCGAAGGCGTCGGCTGATGGCGCCTCCCGCGATCACACCTGAGGTGCTGGAGCGGCACGGCCTGACCGCCACCGATCTCGACGCCATCAACGACATCCTCGGCCGCGGGCCCACGCTGGTCGAGCTCGGCATTTTCTCGGTCATGTGGTCCGAGCACTGCTCGTACAAGAGTTCGCGAAAGCATCTCGGCAAGCTGCCGACCGAGGCTCCCTGGGTGGTGCAGGGACCGGGCGAGAATGCCGGCGTCGTCGATATCGGTGACGGCAAGGTCTGCATCTTCAAGATGGAGAGCCACAACCATCCGTCTTTCATCGAGCCCTACCAGGGGGCGGCCACCGGCGTCGGCGGCATCCTGCGCGACGTCTTCACCATGGGTGCGAGGCCGGTAGCGTTGCTCAACGCCCTTCGCTTCGGCGATCCGCGCCACCCCAAGACCCGGCATCTGGTGGCGGGCGTCGTCGCCGGCATCGGCGGCTACGGCAACTGCGTCGGCGTGCCGACCGTCGGCGGCGAGTGCACCTTCCACCGCGCCTATAACGGCAATATCCTGGTCAATGCCATGGCCGTCGGCATCGCGGAAGCCGACAAGGTCTTCTATTCAAAGGCGTCCGGCATCGGCAATCCGGTGCTCTATGTGGGTGCCAAGACCGGCCGCGACGGCATCCACGGCGCCACCATGGCCTCGGCCGAGTTCTCCGACGCCAAGGAGGCCGAGCGGCCGACGGTCCAGGTGGGCGATCCCTTCACCGAGAAGCTTCTTATTGAGGCGTGCCTCGAGCTGATGGCCACCGACGTGATCGTCGCCATCCAGGACATGGGAGCGGCGGGCCTCACCTCCTCCTCCTTCGAGATGGCATCGAAGGGCGAGTGCGGCGTCGAGATGGTGCTCGACCAGGTGCCGCTGCGCGAGACCGGCATGACGCCTTACGAGATCATGCTGTCCGAGAGCCAGGAGCGGATGCTCATGGTGGTCGAGGCCGGCCGCGAGCCCGAGGCCATCGCCGTCTTCACCAAATGGGGCCTCGATTGCGCGGTCGTTGGCACCGTCACCGATACCGGCCGCATGGTGCTCAAATGGCAAGGCGAGACCGTGGCCGACGTGCCGGTGCAGCCGGTGGCCGGCGCCTCGCCGGTGCTCGACCGGCCTTTTGAGACGACGCCGGAGCCGGTGCCGCTGCCCAACCACGACCCGCAGCATTTCGGCACACCCGACCAGCTGCTGCTCCAGCTGATGGGCAGCCCCGATCTGGCGAGCAAGAGCTGGGTGTTCGAGCAGTACGACCACATGGTGATGGCCGACACCGTCATGCTGCCCGCCAAGGGCGACGCCGCCGTTGTCCGCGTCCATGGCAGCCAAAGCGGCCTGGCCCTCACCACCGACTGCACGCCGCGCTACTGCAAGGCCGACCCCAGGCTCGGCGGCATGCAGGCCGTGGCCGAGGCCTGGCGCAACATCACGGCTGTGGGTGCCAAGCCGCTCGCCGTCACCAACTGCCTGAACTTCGGCAATCCCGAGCGGCCGCGCATCATGGGCCAGCTCGTGGGTTGCATCGAGGGCATGGCCGAGGCCTGCAAGGTCCTCGACTTCCCCGTCGTCTCGGGCAACGTCTCGCTCTACAACGAGACCGACGGCCGGGCGATCCTGCCGACCCCCAATATCGGCGGCGTCGGGCTCATCGCCGATGTCGAGAAGCTGGTCGGCCTCGCCTTCGACCAGCCGGGCCTGAAGCTGATCCTCATCGGCGAGACCGAAGGCTGGATCGGCGGCTCGCTGCTTTGGCAGCAAATCATGGGCCGCGACGACGGTGCCCCGCCGGCCGTCCGTCTGACGCACGAGCGGCGCAACGGCGATCTGGTGCGCGGGCTGATCGAGGCCGGATCGGTCCGCGCCTGCCACGACCTCGCCGATGGCGGCCTCGCCGTTGCCGTCGCGGAAATGTGCCTGGCCAGCGGCATCGGTGCGGAGATCATCGTGCCGGCTGAGGCCATGGGCGAAATTGGCTGGCTCTTCGGCGAGGACCAGGCGCGCTACCTTTTGGCCGTGACACCGGCGAGCGAGCACGAGCTCCTCGAGCAGGCCCACGAAGCCGGGGTCGTTGCCCGCGTCGTCGGGCGAACTGGCGGCGACGCGTTGACGCTCGGCACCGCACCCGCCATATCGCTGGAAAGCCTGCGGTCGCGGGCCGAAGGCTGGCTGCCGACCTATATGAACGGTGGCTGAGCCAGCAACCCATCTAAACAGTGGCTGCGCCACCAGGCTTCAACCGAGCGGGGAGTCCTTCATGCCGATGAGTGCGACCGAGATCGAAAGCGCCATCAAGGCGACGCTGCCCGATGCCGAGGTCGAGATCCAGGATCTCGCCGGTGACGGCGATCACTACCGCGCCACCGTCACCTCCAGCGCGTTTGCCGGCATGCCCCGCGTGAAGCAGCACAAGCTGGTCTACGAGGCGCTGGGCGGCCGCATGG
The DNA here is from genome assembly GCA_942491185.1 of uncultured Alphaproteobacteria bacterium. Taxonomy (GTDB): domain Bacteria; phylum Pseudomonadota; class Alphaproteobacteria; order Geminicoccales; family Geminicoccaceae; genus SLRI01. The sequence goes on from CALOAB010000028.1 coordinate 185,957, forward strand.
GCGGCGCCCTCCACGCCCTGGCGCTCACCACCAAGACTCCAGCCTGATCCCACACTTCTCCCAGGAGACCCCCATGGCCGAGCCGATCCACGCCACCATCGACGAGCAGGTGAAGAACGACGACATCGTCCTCTACATGAAGGGCACGCCGGTCTTCCCGATGTGCGGCTTCTCCGCCGGCGTCGTCCAGCTCCTCACCCAGCTCGACGTCAAGTACCAGGCCTACAACGTCCTCGACGACATGGACCTGCGCGAAGGCATCAAGACCTACTCTGACTGGCCCACCATCCCCCAGCTCTACCTCAAGGGCGAGTTCGTCGGCGGCTTCGACATCGTCCGCGAAATGGCCGAAAGCGGCGAGCTTCAGACAATGCTCAAGGAGAAGGGCTTGGCCGAGGCCTGAGGCGGCTCTCAGCGACGAGCCAATTGCCGAGGAGCGCTTGCTACTAGGCGGGCGCTGTCGACTGGCACGTTGCTCGCAGACAACGGCGTTGCCGTTTCCGGCAGCATTGCGCAGCATCAAGCATCGCAAGTCGATGGAGGGCCCGGGCAGCCCCGTGCCAGGCGGCTCTCAGCGTCTCGCGCGCGGGCTCGAAGTGGCCGCCGGTCTGACCGCCGATCCCGCTCCAGCGATGGCGCGCGCGCGTGGCTGACCATAGCCATCTCCTCCAGATCCGGCCGGAAGGGATCTATCTTCCAGCAGCAGATCTCTTCCTCGACCCCGTGCGGCCGGTGCCGCGGGCGGCGATCAGTCACGGCCATGCCGATCATGCACGAGCGGGACATGGTGCTGTCATCGCCACAGCCGAGACGCTCGCCATCATGCAGGTGCGCTACGGCGTCGAGCCGGAACAGAACCGGCGGGCATTGTCTTTCGGCGAGGTGATCGACGTCGGCGTCGGCAAGACATCGGTGCGACTCTGGCTGGCACCCGCCGGCCATGTGCTCGGCTCGGCCCAGATCGTGATCGAGCAGGACGGCACGCGGCTGGTCTACTCGGGTGACTACAAGCCGCGTGCCGACGCGACGTGCACGGCCTTCGAGCCGGTGGTCTGCGATATCTTCATCACCGAGGCGACCTTCGGCCTGCCGGTCTTCCGCCACCCGCCGGCCGGCGACGAGGTCGCCAAGTTGTTGACCGCACAGCAGCAATTCGGCGAGCGCGCCATCGTCGTCGGCGCCTATGCCTTGGGCAAGGCGCAACGGGTGATCAAGGAGCTGCGGCTTGCCGGCTACGATCAGCCGATCCACCTGCACGGCGCGCTGCTGCCCTTGTGCCGGCTCTATCAGGACCACGGTGTCGATCTCGGCGAGCTGAGACCCGCCACCGCCGGCGAGCGCGGCAAGGCGCGCGCCGATCTCAAAGGGCAGATCGTTCTGGCGCCGCCCTCGGCCATCGCGGATCGGTGGGCCCGACGCCTGCCCGAGCCGGTGATCGCCATGGCCTCGGGTTGGATGCGGGTCAAGCAGCGCGCCAAGCAGCGCGGTGTCGAGCTGCCCTTGATCTTGTCCGACCACGCTGACTGGGACGAGCTGCTGGCCACGATCGAAGCGACCCAGGCTGGCGAGATCTGGGTCACCCACGGCCGCGAGGAAGCGCTCGTCCACGCCTGCAGCCAGCGCGGCATCAAGGCCAGAGCGCTCGCTCTGGTCGGCTATGACGAAGACGGCTGAAGAGCTCCGATGAAGCCGTTCGCCGCCCTTTTGGATCGACTACTCCACAGCCCGCAGCGCAACGCCAAGCTCAGGCTGCTCGCCGACTACTTTCAGAGCACGCCGGATCCTGATCGCGGCTACGCCCTGGCGGCGCTTACCGGCGGGCTCGATTTCGCGCATGCCAAGCCGGCGCTCATTCGCGAGCTCGCCATGCGCCGCAGCGATCCGGTCCTGTTCCAGCTGTCCTACGATTTCGTCGGTGACCTGGCCGAGACCACGGCCCTGATCTGGCCGCCGGCCACCGGCAGCGGCACCGTGCGCCTGCGCGAGGTGGTCGAGCAGCTGCAGACCACGGCCAAGGCTGGCCAGGCACGGCTGATCGAAGACTGGCTCGATCAGCTCGAGCCGGACGGACGATGGGCGCTGCTCAAGCTGATCACGGGCGGTCTGCGGGTCGGTGTGTCGGCGCGGTTGACCAAGCTGGCGCTGGCCGAGTTCAGCCATGCCAGTGTCGAGGAGATCGAGGAGCTCTGGCACGGCATCAGCTCGCCCTACGGCGAGCTCTTCGCCTGGCTCGAAGGCCGCGCACCCAAGCCCGATCTCGGCCGCACGCCGGTCTTCCGTCCGCTGATGCTGGCAAGCCCGCTGGAGGATGAGGACAAGCCGAAGCTCGATCTCGGCGCTTATGCGTTGGAGTGGAAGTGGGACGGCATTCGCGTGCAGATCGCCGCCGGTCCCGGCGAGACCCGGCTCTATTCGCGCAGCGGCGATGACATCTCGCACAGTTTTCCGGAGATTATCGACGCCGCTCGCTTCGATGGCGTGCTCGACGGCGAGCTGCTCGTCGTCCGCGACGGCCAGGTCGGCAGCTTCAACGATCTGCAGCAGCGGCTCGGCCGCAAGGCGCCCACCGCTGCCCTGCTCGAGAGCCATCCCGCCTTCGTTCATCTCTACGACATCCTGTTCGACGGCGAGCAGGATCTGCGTCCGCTGCCCTTCATCGACCGGCGTCGGCGTCTGCTCGCCTTCCACGAGCGCGAACGGCCGCCGCTGATGGATGTCTCGCCGCTGATCGAGGCTACCGACTGGCAACAGCTCGAGGCCTTGCGGCAGAGCTGCGACCGCAGCGAGCGCGAGGGTCTCATGCTGAAACGCAAGGACAGCGCCTACGTTGCCGGCCGACCAAAAGGCCCCTGGCTCAAGTACAAACGCGATGCGCTCAACCTCGACTGTGTCTTGATGTATGCGCAGCGCGGCCACGGCAAGCGATCGAGCTTCTACTCGGATTTCACGTTCGGCGTCTGGCGTTCCACCGAGCACGAAAGCGAGGAACTGGTGCCGGTGGGCAAGGCCTATTTCGGCTTCACCGACGCCGAGCTGGCTGAGCTCGACCGCTATGTTCGGGCCCACACCACCAATCGCTTCGGCCCGGTGCGTGAGGTCGAGCACGGGCTCGTGCTGGAGATCGCCTTCGACAGTGTGGCCCGCTCCAGCCGGCACAAATCCGGCGTCGCCATGCGTTTCCCCCGCGTCCACCGAATCCGCTGGGACAAGCCAGCGCACGAGGCAGACCGGCTGGGTACGCTCGAGAAGATGCTGCCCTGAGATTTCGCCTTACGAATTTCCGAGCGCGAGGCCGAAGCGAGCCGTCTTGCAAGCGCGATGGTCCTCTCACGGTGCGCGACCGGCCGATGCCGCCGTCACTTCGCTGCGAATCGCTCGAGCTCCTGAACCGCGACAGCCATGCTTGGCATCGCGGCGATCTCGCGGGCGATCCTGCCTGAAGCTGTACGCATGTTTGCATCATGCAGCGCCCTCTCCAAGCCTGCCCGCAGCGACAACGCGTCCGGGTCAGGCAGCGAGATTCCAGCACCAGTGGCTTCCACGAGGTGCGCAGTGACCGGTTGATCGGCGCCAAGCGGTGTGACGACCATTGGCAGGCCATGGGTCAACGCGGCAAGAACGGTCCCTGCACCACCGTGGCAGAGGAGAGCTGCCGCTCGTGGATAGATTTCGCTTTGCGGCACCCAGGGCACGACCGTCACGTTTTCGGGAATGGCGCCGAGGTCAGCGTGGTCCATCTCCACGCCGGTCGACAGCAGCACACGAAGCGGCAGTGCCGCGACAGCGTCGAGCGCAGCGCGATAGAGGGTCGGGCTCTTGGGCGACACCGCCGCCAGCGTGCCGAACGTTATGAATAGGAGCGGGTGCCCGTCATCGTGCGCCCATGCCGGAGCAGTACTGGCCGGGTCAACGCTCTCCGTCTCCGTCCGAACGCGGAACGGAGCCTGCGCGGCCGTGGTCTCGATGTCGCCATCGAGCGAAGGCGGGAATGACGTGAATGCCGGCGCGGCCCGCAGTGCCGCCCCATGGTCCGGGTGTAGCCCGGCCTCCTGGCGCAGGAGGTCCACCGGTCCCACGGCGCGGCGCATCACCCAGGCCTCGAACTCGGCGTTAGTGGTCGCGACCCGAACAACCGGAATGCCCGCCTCGGCAGCGGCGATGACGGCGCCGAACTCCATCGATTCCCGAACGAGGAGGTTCGGCTTCCAGCTGCGGATGGTCTCGCTCAGCATCGGCAACGCTGCCTGCGGGTAGCGGCCGGCGAAGAGCTTGGCGAGGATCGTCTCCAGCGCCTCCTCACGCGGCATCTTGGCCAACGTGTCCCAAATCGGGCGCAATTCCGCTTCGTCCGGAAAGCCTGACACAGCGTGCGCAAGACCCGCATCCCGGACGATGGCAGCACCGTTCTCCGGCGTCGACACGAGGACCTCATGCCCACCGCTCAGCAACGCACGCGCATAAGGAAGCAGCGGCCGGATATGGCCCGTCAGCCGCATGGATGAAAACAAAACGCGCATTGCGACCTCCCATTGTTATGTGTTGCAGCCGATCCGGGGCGATGGTTACACCTCCATCCGGTTCGGGGGATACCTTCCTCTTTAGCTTTCGGGCCGTTCCATCGACACGGATTCCCAGGCCGATGCTCTACCCCCGCACCATCCGCAAAGTAACGGAGCGGCCATGGGGAGGCGCTGCCTCCCCGGCTTCTTTCCCACACCGACAACTCGTCACGCGCCCCAGCCCGACCGAAGTTAGTCCACAGCGCTGCCACCGGCCGTCGTCTCCTTAGTCGAATTGATCAGTAGAATTCTACCCGACTCGGTGAGATGCTCGGGTCCGGTCGTTGGCGAGGATCACATGGACCCGACAAGCTGCGTACTCGTGGGGGCGCCGGTCGATAGCGGCAAGACGCGAAAGGGCTGCCTGATGGGCCCCGATGCCTACCGCACGGCAGGCCTCGCCGAGACCCTCATCGAGCTTGGTCACACCGTCACCGATGCCGGCAATGTCGTGCCGACGGCCGCGCGCTTACAGGCCTGCGCCAATCCGCTCGTCCATTCCATGGCCGAGACGGTCGCCTGGGCCGAAGCGCTGGCGCCTGCCGCGAAGAAAGCCGCCGCCGTGGGCCTGCCGATCTTCATGGGCGGCGATCACGCGCTGTCGATCGGCACCGTTGCCGGCATGGCCGCCCATGCGGTGGCCGAGGCGCGGCCTTTGTTCGTCCTCTGGCTCGACGCGCACACCGACCTGCACACGCCGCTGACCACCGATTCCGGCAATCTGCACGGCACGCCCCTGGGCTACGTCTCCGGCCTCGCTGGTTTTGACGCCTTCCCGCCGATGCCGAAGGTGGTTCCGGCTGCGCATATCTGCATGATCGGCCTGCGTTCTGTCGATGCGGCCGAGAAGGCGACGCTGAGTGATAGCGACATGACATTCGTCGACATGCGGGCGATCGACGAGCAGGGGATCGCCAAGCCGCTGGCGGGCTTTCTCGCCAGGGTCGCGGCCGCGGGCGGCATGCTGCACGTCTCGCTCGACGTCGATTTCCTCGATCCGGCCATAGCGCCCGCCGTCGGCACTACCGTCCCGGGCGGCGCCACTTTTCGCGAGGCGCATCTGGTGATGGAGATGCTCTGCGACAGCCGCCTCGTCACCTCGCTCGACCTGGTCGAGCTGAACCCGTTCCTCGACGAGCGCGGCCGCACCGCATCCCTCATGGTCGATCTCACCGCCTCACTGCTCGGCAGGCGGGTGTTCGACCGCCCAACTCACGCCTATTGATGTGGCACAACGTGCCGCCGCCGCAGCGCCGAGCCGGAGGAGCGATCATGCAAGCACCCAAAGCGTCTGAGCTGGCCTATGTGCCCTTCGTCAGCGTCGAGCACATGATGCAGCTGGTCCACAGCATCGGCATCGAGCCCATGCTCTGCGACCTGGCGGCCTATATCGAAGACGACTTCCGCCGCTGGGAGCTGTTCGACAAGACCCCGCGCGTGGCGTCGCACTCCCATGAGGGCGTGATCGAGCTGATGCCCACCTCGGACGGCGAGGTCTACGGCTTCAAATACGTCAACGGCCATCCCAAGAACACCAAGGAGGGCCTGCAGACGGTCACCGCCTTCGGCGTCCTGGCCAGGGTCGACACGGGCTACCCGGTGCTGCTGAGCGAGATGACAGTGCTCACCGCACTGCGCACCGCCGCCACCTCGGCCATGGTGGCGAGCCACCTGGCGCCCAAGGGTGCCCGGACCATGGCGATGATCGGCAATGGCGCCCAGTCGGAGTTCCAGGCGCTGGCCATGAAAGCGATTTGCGGCATCGAGGGTGTGCGGCTCTACGACATCGACAGCACGGCAACGGCGCGAGCGATCCGCAACCTCCAGGGCCGCGGCCTGACGCTCGAAGGCTGCGCCTCACCCGAGGAGGCGATGGAGGGCGCTCAGATCATCACGACCTGCACGGCCGACAAGCAGCTGGCGACCATCTTGACCGACAACATGGTCGGCTCCGGCATCCACATCAACGCCATCGGCGGCGACTGCCCGGGCAAGACGGAGCTGCACAAGGACATCCTGGCCCGCTCGGACGTCTTCGTCGAATACCCGCCGCAGACCCGGATCGAAGGCGAGATCCAGCAGATGCCGGCGGACTTTCCGGTGACCGAGATCTGGCAGGTGATCAACGGCACGGCCGAGGGCCGCAGCAGTGACCAGCAGATCACGCTCTTCGACGGCGTGGGCTTCGCCATCGAGGATTTCTCGGCGCTGCGCTACGTCCGCGACCGCATCGCCGGCACCGCGTTCTTCCAAAACCTCGACATGATCGCCGATCCGGACGATCCTCGCGACCTGTTCGGCATGCTGCAGCGATCAAGAGCCTAAAACACCGCCTTTCAGGCCGACGACGACCGCCCATCCTGTCTCCCGCGGGACGCCCAACAACAAGAGGAAACGTCATGGAAACGGACATCCCGGCCGGTGCGCGCAAGCCTCATTTGTGGGAAGCGATCATCTCGCTCTTCTCGTTGGTCATCGGCATCAGCATCTCCATCGTCGTCTACGGCCTCGACCCGCAAGTGCCGATGCTCCTGGGCGTCATCGTCTCGAGCGTGATCGCACTCCGCTGCGGCTTCAGCTGGGGCGCCATCCAAAACGGCATGGTCCAGGGCATTTCCAATGCGTTGCCCGCGATGATCATTCTGCTCGTGGTGGGCATCCTGATCGGCATCTGGATTCTCGCAGGCGTCGTGCCGACGCTGATCTATTACGGCCTGACGTTCATGTCGCCGTCGATCTTCCTGCCGGCCACCGTGCTGATCTGCGCCGTCACGTCGCTGGCCACCGGCACCAGCTGGGGCACCGCTGGCACTATCGGCGTGGCGCTGATGGGCATCGGTGCCGGTCTCGGCTTTCCGCTGCCGATCGTCGCCGGCGCGGTCCTTTCGGGTGCTTATTTCGGTGACAAGATGTCACCGCTTTCCGACACCACCAACCTCGCCCCGGCGATGGCCGGCACCGACCTGTTCACGCACATCAAGCATATGTCCTACACCACCGGTGTAAGCTTCGCCCTGACGCTGGTGATCGAGATCGTGCTCGGCCTGCGCTACAGCAGCGAGGGTGGCGATCTCTCCCGCATCGAGACCATGCTGACCACGTTGGAAGCCAACTTCACGATCAACCCCGTGCTCCTGCTGCCGCCGCTGATCGTGCTCTTCGTCTCGTATAAGAGAATGCCGGCCATCCCCGGCATCACGCTGGGTGTGCTGGCCGGTGTCATCTGTGCCATCGGCCTGCAGGGGGCGGGCTATGAGGCCTTGGCGCATGCCGCCTTTGATGGCTACGCGTCGGATACCGGCGTGGCGGACGTGGACGAGCTCTTGAGCCGCGGCGGCCTGTCCTCGATGTTCTTCACCATCAGCCTGATCATCGTCGCGATGATGTTCGGCGGCGTGATGGAGCGGACCAGCCAGCTCAAGGTCATCGCCGACGAGATCTTGAAGCTCGCCAAGACCACAGGCTCGCTGATCGTCTCCACCGTGCTCACCTGCATCGCCGCCAACCTGATCTTGTGCGACCAGTACATGGCCATCGTCATGGGTGCCCGCACCTATGCCCCGGCCTTCCGCGAGCGCGGCCTGGCGCCCGAGAACCTGTCCCGCGCCGTCGAGGACTCGGCCACCGTCACCGCCAACCTCGTGCCGTGGAACTCCGGCGGCGCCTTCCAGGCGGCAACTCTCGGCGTCGCCACGCTCGCCTACCTGCCCTTCAACTTCTTCTGCTGGCTCTCACCCATCGTGACGATCGTCTTCGGCGTGATGGGCTGGACCATTACGAAGCAGGCGCCGGAGGCGCGCGAGGAGGCAACGCGCCCGGCGGAGTAGGGCTGAGACGCAGTGAGCCCGCCGGGAGTATCAACCGTGTTTGGCGAGATGGCGAGGCGGTCACTGTCACACCGATCGTGGAAAAGGCGTCGCGATCCCAGCTATGCTAGCTTGTTGCCGTCCTACTGCTCTGAGAAAGCCTGACATCTTGCAGGGATCGATGAGGCGTAGGCCGAGCTGGGAGAAGTGCTGCGATGACCAAGAAGCCCGTTGTGCTCAAGCGAGAAGACTGGGCTGTTGACGAAAACCATTGGGTTGGCCGCGTCGAAGGCAAGGACATTGGGACCAACGTCACGATCTTGTTCTTCTCCAGCGACAAGATCGGCAGTGGGCCACCGCTGCATGTCCACACTTACGATGAAGTCTTCATTATCCGGCAGGGTCGTGCCCGGTTTACGATCGGCGATGAAACGTTCGACGCGGAAGCAGGGCAGATACTTTTTGGCCCAGCAAACATACCCCACAAGTTCGAGAACCTGGGACCTGGCCGGCTCGAGACGACGGACATCCATCTGAGTGATCACTTCGAGCAGATTGAGTTGGAAGAAAAGACGTAGGGGTTCCTGGCGGGAAAGCTCGAGCGCTCAGTCCGCACGAAGAACACGCGTCGCCCGACCCCACCCGCACCATCCGCAAAGGACCGGTGGGGCCGGTGGGGAGGCACTGCCTCCCCGCCATTCTTCCCCTGTTACTTGCGTCCGCCGACCTGCTGCCAGCTACTCCACCGCGTCACCACCAGCCGCCTCCAGCGCATCGACATCACCCGACGCGATCGTGCGCACATGCCGGCTGATTCGCTCGATCGGCCAGTCCCACCAGGCGATTGTCAGCAGCCGCTCGACCACCTCCGGTGGCTGGCGATGGCGGATGACGCGGGCAGGGTTGCCGGCGACCACGGCGTAGGGCGGCACATCGGTCGTGACGACGCTCATCGCCCCAATGACGGCACCGTGGCCGACTGTCACGCCGGCCATCAGCGTCGCCCGGTAGCCGATCCAGACATCGTGGCCGACAATGAGGTCGCCCTTGTGGGGCCAGCTCTCCGGCATGGCCGCTTCCCAGCCCTGGCCGAAGATACCGAAAGGGTAGGTGGCAATGCCGTCGGTCCGGTGGTTGCCACCGTTCATGAGGAAGGTGGCGCCTGACGCGATGGCGCAGAACCGGCCGATGACCAGCCGGTCGCCGATGAACGGGAAGAGGTAGCGGACATTCTCCTCGAAGCCCGTGGGGTCGCCCGTGTCGTGGTAGTAGGTGTAGTCGCCCACCTCGATCTGCGGATTGGTGACCACGCTCTTGAGGAAGACCATCGACCGCTCGCCCGCGAGCGGGTAGCGCGTGGCCGGATCGGGACCGTTCAGTGGCTCGGTCATCGGCGCTTTCCCGGTCGAGCCGCCATGCGGCGGCCGGCGGCGCCCTTGCCTACCACCGGGTGAAAGACCCGACTCCCGCCGCGAGCGCCCGCTCATGGGCGAGGCAAGCAATGGCGAAATCGCCGATTGCCAGGCCGCGAAAGACGAAGGCGCTCCGTTTTTGGGCGTCGAACGCGTTCCCGGCCTCACCGGTGACCAGGCCCAGGAGGTCGCCGGAGACGAGTGCCGGGTCGACCATCTTCTTCGCACTCGCCTGCTCCTGGGCCTCGCTGTCGATGATAATCTCGTCGAACGCGGCCATGCCTTCCGGCTTCCAGGGGCCGGCGACGTCGGTGATCGTGGCGAAGGCGCCGGGCTTGAGGTCGCGGGCGTCGACGAACGGCTCGAGGTCGAAGGAGAGCGTCACCGAGCTCACGATGATGTCGGCATCACGGACGGCCTCGTCAGGCGTCACACACGGTTGGGCTGTCATCCCCATCGCCTCCGCCTGACGGCAGAGCCGGTCCTTGTTCGTCTGCCCGCGGCCGAAGGCCGTCACCTCGGCCAAGGGGAAGAGCGTGGCGAAGGTCTCGAGGTGGCTGCGCGCCTGGACGCCACAGCCGATGAAGGCGATCTTCCGCGATTGCGGATCGGCCAGCCGCAGCGCTGCCACCGCACTCAACCCGGCGGTGCGGAACGCTGTGACCCAGCCCGACTCCATCAGCGCCAGAACCCGGCCGGTCTGGCTGTCATGCAGCAGGATGGCGCCTTCGATCCCGGCGAGCCCACGCGCCGGGTTGTCGGGGCTGACCATCACCGACTTGACCACGGTCTTTTGCGGCGCGTCGCTGGCCGAGAGCGTCGTCATCAAATAGCGACCGTCACCCGGCAGCAGCGCGGACTTGGGCGCCGTCCAGATCTTGCCCGCCGCCTCGGCCCGGAGCGCCCCCTCGATCGCGTCCACGATATCGGCAATGGGCAGCCCGAGCCCGCCCAGGACCTCGTCCGACAACACGAGAAAGCCATCCGCGGCTGCTCCGGTCATTCGCAATGCCCTTCTGTCACACCGCACGGACGACAGGATTACTGTCGAGAAGAGCCGCCCTGGCCCGCGGTAGAATGAGCCATCGGCGCTTATGGGTCGTTCGGTGGCGGTCGAGCGCCGACGCTAGCCCGGCAGCGGAATCGCATTACCCCGTTGCGGCACGTCGTAGCCCGCCTTGACCCCGTCGCGGCTCGCCAGCTCGACATACCAGCGCTGCACATTCGGGAACTCGGCCAGATCGATCCCCTGCCACTCGAAGCGCGAGAACCAGGGCCAGGTGGCGAAGTCGGCGATGCTGATGAAGTCGCCGGCGAGATAGGCCGTCTCGCCCAGCCGCTTGTCGGCGACGCCGTAGAGCCGCTTCGCCTCGTTGCCGTAGCGCTCCTCGGCGTAAGGCGCCTTGCCGGGGTTGAACTTGAGGAAGTGGTGCACCTGGCCGAGCATCGGCCCGACCCCGCCCATCTGCCACATCAGCCATTCGAGCACCGCCAGGCGCTCGTCGGCCGTGTCGCCCATGAACCGGCCGGTCTTCTCGGCCAGATAGATCAGGATGGCGCCCGATTCGAACACCGACTTGCCGGTCTCCCGGTCGACGATTGCCGGGATCTTGTTGTTCGGGCTGATCTTCAGGAAGTCGGGCTGGAACTGGTCGTCCTTGCCGATATTGATTTCATGCACGTCGTAGGCCAGGCCGCATTCCTCCAGCATGATGGAGGCCTTGCGGCCATTGGGCGTGCTCCAGGTGTAAAGGTCGATCAAGATCGGGCTCCCTGCCGGCTTGGGCGTTGGCGTGCTGCTGGCGCGCCTTGAATGAACGGCCGGACGTTACGCGGTGGAGACCTGCCGAGGCAACCGCCGAGCTGCCGTCAGCCGCTGGTGAGCTCGATTCGCGTCGGCAGGCGGCCGCTGCCGGCGATCAGCAGCGGCACCGGCTGCGCCTCTTGGCTGGCATAGCAATCCAGCCACTCCCGCGGCTCACCCGGCAGCGTGACGAAGTTGTCCTCGGGCTCGAAGCCGGAAACGCCCTCGAGCGCCACCTCGAGCCGATGCGCCTCTCGGCTGGAGCCCGCAACCTGCACCTCGGTTTGGCCACGATAGACGGCCTCGAGATCGGCGCGCTTGCGGCCTTCGAACACCGGAAACACCAGCGCCTGGCCCTCTTCGGGCCCCCGCGCCAGCCAGTCGCTGAGCCGGAGCAGGGTGGCCAGGGGATCGATCGACGGCTCCCTTTGGCCTTCCGGCACCGGGCTCTCCTGCTCACGCCCCTGATTGCGGGTGAGGAGATGCACCAGGCGGCCGTCCGGCGCGAAGTCGAGCTCCGTCTCACGCACCCGGTCCGGCTTCTCGTAGCGCGCCCTAAATTCGCTCGGCCGCGGCTGGCGCGCCGCGTCGAAATCGACCAGTGCTGTCATCAGCGTCGTGTTGCGGCCGGAGAGCAGGGTGGCGAGACCCTGATTGCGCACCTCCATCTGGACGCGCGCCAAGCCATCGGCGCAAGCCAGCGTGAGCGCCATGTCGGCGATCGGCACGCCGCCCACGGTCATGAGGTAGCCGAGCTTGCGTGGCTCTGGTGCGGTGCAATCGGCCCGGGCGGGCCGGGCGGCAAGCAACGCTGCGCTCGAGCCGAGCATCAGCCCGGCGAGCAGCAGCGAGCGCCGCCCTAAAGGCAACCCTGCGGGTCGCCGATTAGCGCGAGTAGTACTCGATGACGAGGTTGGGCTCCATCTGCACCGGATAGGGCACGTCCGCCAGCTTCGGCGTGCGGACGAACTGGCCCTTCATCGCCTTGCTGTCGACGGTCAGGTACTCGGGCACGTCGCGCTCCGGGCGGCTCACCGCCTCCAAGACCATCGGCATGGTCTGCGCCCGCTCCTTCAGCTCGACGATGTCGCCTTCCTTGAGCCGGTAGCTCGGGATGTTGACCCGCGTGCCGTTGACCTTGACGTGGCGGTGGTTGATCAGCTGCCGGGCGGCGAAGATGGTCGGCACGAAGTTGAAGCGGAAGATGGCGATGTCGAGGCGCCGCTCGAGCAGGCCGATCAACGCCTCGCCGGTGTCGCCACGCGCGCTGCTGGCTTCCTCGTAGGCGCGACGGAACTGCCGCTCGGTCATGTTGGCGTAGTACTTCTTCAGCTTCTGCTTGGCCGCCAGCTGGTTGGCGTAGTCCGACATCTTGCGCCGCTTCTGGCCATGCTCGCCGGGGCCGTAGTCGCGACGCGCGAGCGGGCTCTTGGTCCGCCCCCAGAGATTGACGCCGAGCCTGCGGCAGATCTTGTTCTTCGCCTGAATACGCTTGGTCATGGGCCCTGAATACAGCTGGTGAGTTGGAGCGGAAACGGCGACAACGCCGCTGGTGTGCGCGCAAACGCCAATGCGGCCTGGGAACCCCGAGGCCGGTCGAGAGTGTCTAGCGGCGAGGCGAGCGGCTGTCAAAGGGTTTGGCGGTGGGGTGGCGCGGCGGCATGGCGGTCAATCGGACGGCGGCACCACTGCCTCGGCCGGCGTGCCGACCTTGCGCGGCACTTCGCCCTCGGCGCAGAGCCAGCCCTGTTCGACCATGAACTCGCGAAGCGCTTCGGGCGTGACCTCCCAATGCTCGATCCATAGCTGCTCGTAGCGCTCGGGCACGTCCTCCCAGCACGACCAGACATAGAGTTGCTCGCCCGTCTCGGCATCCAGCGGCAGGATCGTGTCTGCATCGCCGATCACCTGCGCGAGCTGCGTTTGCGTCAGGTTCTCGCCAGCGGTAAAAGTTGGCCGAACGGGCCGGCGAGGGACCAAATGTGGCGCCGGCCCATTCGGCCGATTGCAGCCGCGCCTCGCGGAGGTTCGCCCCCTCCAGCCGCGCCGCCGGCCCCTCCAGCCGCGCCTCGCTGAGGTCCGCCCTCCAGCCGCGCCGCGCTGAGGTCCGCCCCCTCCAGCCGCGCCGAGGGAGGCGCCCCCCTCCAGCCGCGCCGCGCGGAGGTCTGGCTCCCCCTCCAGCCGCGCTCGCCAGAAGTCCGCCCCCTCCAGCCGCGCCCCGGTGAGGTCCGCCCCCTCCAGCCGCGCCTCCGAAGATCGATCCTGGCGAGGAAGGCGCCACTGGCCGAGGCACGGCGCAGGTCGCGGCCGCGCAGGTCGGGCCTGATCAGGTTGTCGAGATAGGCACCGCGTTCCTCGTCCCATTCCGCCGCGAAGGCTGCGTCGAGGTCACGGAACGTGGCGGGGCAGTCGGTGATCGCGTTGGCCTCGCACCAGGCGGTGCGGGCCGGCCCCAGCGCCTCCGCCTCGGGGGCCTCGCAGGCAAGCGCCGGCAGGCCGTTATCGCCGCACCAGCCGATGCGAAACCGTCGCCGGGCCAGCTCGTGATCGCGCCAGTCGTCGGGCCGCACGGCGATCTCGGCGTCCACCAGGTCGATGCTGGCGAGCAGTGAGTACCGCGATGAAAATGCTCCGAAATCGACCTCCGTGCGCAGCAGGCTGAGCGCGATCAGGACGGCGCCGATGGCGATGCCCGTGCCACGCCAAGCCGGTGGTAGCACGGTGCTGCCCGAGGAACGCTTCTCGACCTTGCCCGGCCGGCCAAGCCGTGCCTTGGCGCGCAGCCAGCCGTGCGCCGAGGTGAACAGGCTGAGCCCGAGCGCCCCGGCGATGGCCAGCGTCAGCCAGGCGTCGTGCGCCGGCATCGAGCGCCACCAGAAGGCGACGAGGATCAAGGGCGTGCCGAGCCAGACCAGCACCAGCGTCACCGTATTGGCGAGCCAGTCCATCGGCCGCGTCTCCAGCGGCCGGTCGGGCCGGCGCCTGAGCGCCCAGTCATTGACCAGCCAGGGAAACACCCGCTCGCCGAGCCGCAGCCCGTCCAGATCGGCCGGCGCCTCGGCCAGCGCATCCCACAGGCGCAGCAGGAAGAGATGGAGATAGGTGTGCAGGACCGCCCCGAGCCAGGCGGCGGTCCAGAAGAAGGTCGTGGTCGGGATGGCGACATTGATGATCGGCAAGGTGGTGGTCGCCGTCACCGAGAAGAAATCGACGTCGCGCGTGCTCACCAGGGTGAGCGTGATGAAGGCGAGAAAGCCGATCTGCCCGAGCCAGACCGTGCGCGCATTGGCGACGATCGCCTCGATCCGCGGCAAGGCCACGTCCGCCGGCAGGAACTCGGGCGCCGCAGGGGGCGTCGAAGGGTCGGCCTCGTCCTCGGCCATCGCGCTCGCGATCTCAGCAGGTTGGCGACCACCAAGCCTTAGGTGCGGCAGGCCACCTCGGCAAGCGCCATGGTTGCGGCAGCGACCCGGCAACGAACGTGGCGATCCAGTCCGTTAGCCGAGAGCTAACGCCCCGCCGCTGGCTGGCTCACTCGGCAGCCGCGGTCGCGAGCTCCGGGCTCGCCGGCTCGCCGGTGGCGACATGCGCCGGCAAGGGCGCGCCGATATGGTTGGCCAGCAGCTCCAGCACATCCCGATCCACCGTCTCGTCGAACTTGCGCGCGTACCACATCGGCGAGGCGAGCAGCTGGTCGGCCATCGCCATGGTCACCGTCTCGGGGCTGGCGCTGGTCCCGGACCAGGCGGTGAAGTGGCGGTTGCTGTCGGCCAGACGGTCGGGGAACGGTGCTCTCAAGATCAGGTTCTGGAAGAAGAACTCATCGGGCGTCTGGGTGTGCCGCAGGAAGTCGAGGTAGCGGCGCGTCAGCGGCGACGATTGCAGCCAGGCGCAGGTGGCATGGCTCAAGATGCGCCACCAGGGACCCTTCCAGGTCAGCTTGATGTCGCGCGGCACCGAGCGCGGCAGGCAGGTCTTGACCAGCTTGCCCTCCCGCTCGAACGACCAGAGATAGGGCCGCCGCCGCATGTGCAGCGGCATCTCGCGCAATCGCTCGAAGGTGAGGTAGTCGCGGCCAGGTGCTGCTTCCAGCTCGGCGACGATGGCATCCCGGGACTTGATGGGATAGTCCTGCATCGACAGGCTGATCAGGTAGTCGAATTCCGGTCGCGCGGCCAAGGCAGCGGTGATCGCCCGCAGCTCCGCCTCGACCAGCGAGATGCCCATCCAGGCGATCGGCTGCCGGTCGATGAAGATCACGTTGGCGCTCGTGCCGGCGATCTCGCGCATCGCGGCGAAGGTCTCGGGCGGCGTCCTGGCGTCGACATGAATGACGTAGAGGTCGTTCGGATGGCGGATCGCTGCCATCAGCCAGGCGAACTGCTCGGGGAGCTTGTAGCCACTGATCGAGTAGGCGAGGCGCATGGAACGGGCTCCCGGACGAAGCGTGAACTCCAGGCCGTCAGGCACGAGGTGACGGCGGATGGCTAGTCGGCGTAGGGGGTGGTGAGGTCGCGCCAGCGGGGCCAGGCCTGGTCCTTGGCCGAGACGACGCTGACCTTGGGCGTGTCGGGCCAGGGCAGGGCGAGGTCCGAATCGGCCCAGTGCAGGCCGCGCTCGGCCGCAGCATCATAAGGCGCGTCGACCTTGTAGAAGACCTCGCTGTTCGGCTCGAGGGTCAAGAAGCCGTGCGCGAAGCCGCGCGGGACCAGGAGCTGCTGTCGGTTCTCGGCACTCAGCTCGACCGCCAGATGCTGGCGAAACGTGGCCGAGTCGCGGCGCAGGTCGACCACGATGTCGAGCACCCGACCACGCAGCACGCGGACCAGCTTGGCCTGGGCGCTGGGTGCTGTCTGCCAATGCATGCCGCGCAGCGTCCCGATCTCTCGCGACATCGAGTGGTTGTCCTGGACGAAGCCACTCGGCAGGCCGGCCGCGGCGAAGACGTGGGCCTTGAAGGTCTCGGCGAAGTAGCCGCGCTCGTCATCGAAGTACCGCGACCGGATGATCTTGAGGTCGGCGATGGGCGTGTCTTGAACGTCCATCTCAGCCGCCCGCAGCATGGCGCGGCTGCGGCGGGCTCGAGGCTGCCAGGGCGATCTGCCGCCAGAGTGCGAGCGCAGGGGTTTCCTCGATATCGACATCGGCCATGGTCAGCACTTGCCCTGGCTCGATGGCGTGGCGGATGACGAGATCGTCGGCGAGACCGATCGGCAGGTGGTCCGGCCGCTCGGCGATCCGCACGCAGACGCCGCGCAGCTCGAAGCTGCCGCAGCCGCGGCCGATTCTCTCACCCGGGGCGAGCGCCCGCTTGGCCACCGCCGCAACCGAGAGTCGCGGCTGTGCTGTGTTGTGCAGCAGCGGTGGGCCGCCGGACGCCACCCGCTCGAGCGTCTTGAAGGCTTCGAGATGAACCAGGATGTTGGGATGCACCAGGGTGTAGAAGGGCCCATTGCCCAGCTTCAAGTAGTGCAGTGCCGCGCGCTGCCCCGGATCGTGCTCGGCCACGACGAACACACCATGCGGCAGCTTCGCCGACAGCACGTAGTCGGTGATCAGACCGCCGCGGCCCTGCGCCGCCTCGGCGAGGCTCTGAGCCGCCTCGGCCAGGTCGTCCGTAGCCGGGCCGAGCAGCCCTTCACAGGCGATGTCGGCGCCCAGGTAATTGCCCACCAGGCACTGCTCGATCTGCAGCTTGGTGCCGTCGGTGAACGAGGTGACCATGGGCAGGCTCAAGCCCTGCCGCGTCGCCCAGTGCCGCATCTCCTCGGGCGTCGGCGTGAGATTGAGGAAGCCCTTCATGTTGCCCAGGACCAGCGGCCGAAAGCCCATGGTGACCGCGTCCTCGGCAAGCCGCGCGATCGAGCCCGGCTGGTCGCCCTCGGCCTCGGTGAGCAGGCCCTCGGCCACAAAGGCCGAGCCTGTGGTGACGTGAAACTCAGGGTTCAAGGTCACCAACGGCCGGCCGGCCGCCAGGACCTGCCCGGCCAGCGCCGTCGCCCGCGCCACGTCGCCGGTGCATTCCAGCACGAGGTCCGAGCCCTCGATGAGTTGATCGATGCTATCGGTGAGCGCCGTCTCCGGCATGCCGTCGACCGAGCCGAGCGGCCGGTTGGTCAGCACCGGGCCCAGCGCCCAATCGCTGCGGCGCAGCATGAGAACGGCGGTGAGAAAGTCGGCCACGGTAGCGGCGGGATGAGCCCGCTGCGGGCGGCGCAATAGTCGTCCACCTTTGTCTTTCCTGCGGGCTGTAGGGAGGGCGGGAGGATCATTACCGTGGACATGTATCGGAAGGTTCGGCTGGCTTGTGCGGAGGGTATGAGCCAGCGACAGGCGGCGCGGCATTTCAACACCTCGCGCGACAGCGTCCGCAAGATCCTGGCGTTTTCGGTGCCCCCCGGGTATCGGCGCACGGCGCCGGTGAAGCGTCCTAAGCTGGACGGGTTTACCGAGATCATCGATGGCTGGCTGGAGGGCGACCGCGGCGTTCACCGCAAGCAGCGGCACACGGCCAAGCGGGTCTTCGAGCGGTTGCGCGACGAGTACGGTTTCACCGGCGGCTACACGATCATCAAGGACTATGTGCGGGAGTGCCTGCGCCGCGGGCGGGAGATGTTCGTGCCGTTGGCGCATCCGCCCGGACATGCGCAGGCGGATTTCGGCGAAGCCACCGTCATCATCGGCGGGGTCGAGCAGAAGGCGCATTTCTTCGTTATGGATCTGCCGCACAGTGACGCCTGCTTTGTCCGGGCCTATCCGGCGGCGACGGCAGAGGCCTGGGTCGACGGCCATGTTCACGCCTTCGCCTTCTTTGGCCAGGTGCCGCTGTCGGTGCTCTACGACAACGACCGTTGTCTCGTGTCGAAGATCCTGCCCGACGGGACGCGGCAGCGGGCCACGCTCTTCAACGGGTTCTTGTCGCACTACCTGTTCCGCGACCGCTACGGACGCCCGGGCAAGGGCAATGACAAGGGTGCCGCTGAGGGGCTGGTCGGGTATTCCCGCCGCAACTTCATGGTGCCGATCCCACGCTTTGCGAGCTGGGACGCGTTCAACGCCCATCTGGAGGATCAGTGCCGCAAGCGTCAGTCGGCTGTTCTGCGGGGCCAGTCCGAAACCATCGGCGAACGCCTTGAGCGGGATCTGGCCGCGATGGCCGAGCTGCCGGCGGCGCCGTTCGACGCCTGCGATCAGAGCACGGGGCGGGTCAGCTCGCAGTCGCTGGTGCGCTACAAGACCTGAGTTTGCGGTCGTTGGGCATATTTCGGGTTGATTTGGCTGTGCCCGATCCGGCAAGTCATTGAAGTTGTGTGGTTCTGCTTTCGGTGAACGGTCGTTTCGGCGCAAAAACGTGTGGGCACACGAATTGCCCGTTCTGGCTCGATCCAGGCGATCGGACATGCTATTCGAGTGGGCATGTACTTGCGCACGACCCAGCGGCGGAACAAGGACGGCAGCGTGGTGCGCTACCTGGCGCTGGCCGAGAACGCACGTCATCCGGAGAAGGGGCATGTCGAGGCCCGGGTGGTGCACAGCTTCGGCCGCGCCGACAAGCTCGATCGGGCGGTGCTGGAGCGGTTGGTGGCGAGCATCCGGCGGGTTTTGGCGGAGGGGAATGGCGAGCCAGTAGTCGAGCGCTCGGGCGCTGGTGACATCGAGATCGAGGCGGTATTCGAGCTCGGCGTCGTGCATGTGGTCGATACCTTTTGGGAACGGCTCGGGATCGCTGCGGCGATCTCGGCTCGGATCAGCGAGAAGAAGCTGAAGGCGCCGCACCTCGCGGCGCTCTTGGCGATGACCATGCAGCGCTTGGAGCGGCCGGGCTCGAAGCTGGCCTGTCACGAGCGCTGGCTGGAGCGCGTCTGGCTGCCCGAGGCGCGGGACTTGACCTTGGGCCAGCTCTACCGGGCCCTCGACTTGCTCGCCGAGCACGGCGATGCCATCGAGCAGGAGGTCTTCTGGAACAGCGTCGACCTTTTCAAGCTCGATGTCGATCTGGTGTTCTACGATGCCACCACGGCCTGGTTCGAGACCGACGAGACGGATGTCGCCAGCCACAAATGGCGCGGGCTGACCTTCGAACCGCTTCGCCAGCGTGGGCATTCCAAGGAAGGTCGCGACAACGATCCGCAGGTGGTGATTGCGTTGGCCGTCACCCGGGAAGGCGTGCCTGTACGCTCCTGGGTGTTTCCCGGCAACACGCCCGACGTGGCCACCGTGCGGAAGATCAAGGACGATCTCCGCGACATGCGGCTGGGGCGCACGCTCTTCGTCGGCGATGCCGGGCTCTACTCGAAAGCCAATCTCGAGGAACTGGCCAAGGGCGCCGGCAAATACATCCTCGCCACCCCGATCCGCCGCATCAAGGAGATCAGGGACGAGGTGCTGTCCCATCCCGGCCGCTATGCCGAGATCGCCCCCAACCTGCGCGCCAAGGAGGTCGTTCTCGGGGACGGCGAGCGCCGGCGTCGCTACATCCTCTGCCTGAACGGTGAGGAAGCCGATCGACAGAAGTGGCGCCGGGCCGAGCTGCTGGAGGTCCTTGAGGCCGAGCTCGCGGCACTGAAGGCCGATCATCCCAAGCGCGCCTGCCAGCTGCTCTCGTCCAAGCGCTTCGCGCCCTATCTGAGCCAGGACGAGAACGGCCGGCCCTACCTCGATCGGGACAAGGTTCGCCGCGCCGAGCATCTGGACGGCAAGTTCGTCCTCACCACCAACGACGACACGTTGTCGGTCGCCGACATCGCCCTCGGCTACAAGGGCATGTGGATCATCGAATCCTGCTTTCGCCGGATGAAAACCACCGGTCTGGAAGTCCGCCCGATGTTCCACTGGATGCCCCATCGCATCACCGCCCACGTCAAACTCTGCGTCCTGGCGCTGATGATCCAGCGCGCCGCCGAAAGCACCACCGCCATGACCTGGCGGCAGATCCAGGACCTGCTCGGCCCCATCAAGGCGGTCCGCTACACGACCGAGGGCCGGACCATTGTTCAGACCAGCAAAATCCGCCCCGAAGCCCACGACGTCCTCAAAAAGCTCGCCATTTCAACGCCCAAGACGATCCTCGACGTCGCCTGACGGCGAAAAACCCCAAAATCCCGTAGGCACACGCCGATTCCAGGCCGCCCATAAGACGCTGAAATCACGTCGCTTTTCCAAGCCGCTTTCCAAACACCGAACCCGGGAGACAACGACTACCGGTCCGGCGCCATGGCCACCGCGGGTCGGTCGGCTGCGACGCGGGTCGCCGGCTCGCGCCTGCCCCGGCGCCGTGTCCCCCGTCCGCCCCGCGGGATGCGGCATGACCGATCAACCACCGAACATCCTGCTCGCGCATCACCTCAAGACCCTGAAGCTGCCGACGTTCCTGCGGGACTATGACAAGCTCGCCCGCCAATGCGCGGCCGAAGGGCTGGACCACGTCCAGTTCCTGACCCGGCTGGTCGAACGGGAACTGATCGATCGCGAGCGGCGGATGATCGAGCGCCGCATCAAGGCCGCGAAGTTCCCGGTCACCAAGAGCCTGGACAGCTTCGACTTCAAGGCGATCCCCAAGCTCAACAAGATGCAGGTGCTGGAACTGGCGCGCTGCGAATGGATCGAGCGGCGTGAGAACGTCATCGCTCTCGGCCCCAGCGGCACGGGCAAGACCCATACAGCCTTGGGATTGGGCCTGGCCGCCTGTCAGAAGGGCCTGTCGGTCGGGTTCACCACCGCCACGACGCTGGTCAACGAGCTGATGGAAGCTCGCGACGAGCGCCGGCTGCTCCGCTTGCACAAGCAGCTCGTCCGCCACAAGCTCCTGATCTCGATGAGCTGGGCTTCGTCCCCCTGAGCAAGACCGGCGCCGAGCTGCTGTTCGAGCTGATCTCGCAGCGCTACGAACGCGGCGCCACGCTGATCACCAGCAACCTGCCGTTCGACGAATGGACCGAGGTCTTCGGCACCGAACGTCTCACCGGCGCCCTGCTCGACCGGCTGACCCACCACGTCCACATCCTCGAGATGAACGGTGACAGCTACCGGCTCGGTCAGAGCCGCGCCCAGAAAGCCGACGCCCGCGCCTGATCACCCGTGCAGGGTTGCCCTGCCGGCCATAGCGCCATCACGCCCGCTAGCTATCCGACAGGCGAGCGCGCCAGGGCGCTCGGCAACTGGCCTGGTTTTGCTCCGCCCCGTGGCCGGATTTGTCGCCGCCGTTGACATCCGCTCCTTCGTCGCGGATCGAGGCTCCAGGCCGTTTCCCAAGAGCTGGAGATAGCCGGCGAGGGGGGGTTCTTCGTCGCGACGGCACAGGCAGCTAGCTGGTACCATCCATTCAGTGCGAAGAACCGGCGGGAGCTCGAGTGGCTGATTGCAAATCTGGACCTAAGTGGGGCGCGAATCATCGATGCCGGGGCGTTTCACGGCATCTACACGATGGTCCTCGCCCGCGCCGTCGGGACTGATGGTGTGGTCGTCGCCGTCGATCCCGTGGCGTCGAACTGTGGGCCGTGTAACCTGACGTCTGGAAATTGGCTCCGCTGTATCGGAGCCGTGGCTGCCTGTTGCCGCCCCGCGGGGCGGCAACAGGCAAATCGAGCATATGGGATGTTCCTCCCGCGAAGAAGGAACGCCCGATGCCAGACAAGACCAGCGATACGATCATTGCCGCCGTCATGGAACAACTCGTTGCTGAAGGCCCCCAGGCCATGGCCCAGGTCATGACCGCATTGATGAACCTCGCGATGCGGATGGAACGTGAGCAGTTTCTGGGTGCGGGCCACTACGAACGGGCGGCCGAGAGGCGTGGTTACGCCAACGGTACCAAACCCAAGCTGATCGACACGCTCGCCGGCACGCTCAGCCTGGATGTGCCCAAGACTGTTGGAACGGACGAGCCATTCTACCCACAGGCGCTGGAACGTGGCCGACGTTCGTGCCGCGCCGTCATGCTGGCGGTCGCCGAGATGTATGTGTGCGGCGTCTCGACCCGCGATGCCGAGCGGGTCATGGCCGAATTCGGCTTGAAGAGCCTGTCATCGACCCAGGTCAGCCGCGCCGCCAAGCTGCTCGATGACGAGCTCGACGCTTGGCGCAGCCGGACGCTCGGCGAAGTCCGCTATCTCTTCCTGGACGCGCGCTACGAGAAATCTCGGCAGGGTGGTGTCGTGCGTGACGCTGCCGTGCTGTCGGCAGTTGGGGTCGGGCCAGATGGCCGCCGCCGTGTTCTCGGCGTGTCGGTTGCCGTCTCCGAAGCTGAAGTTCACTGGCGGGCCTTTCTGGAGGATCTGGTTGCGCGCGGCATGCGCGGCGTCCAGTTCGTCACCTCCGACGATCATGCCGGCCTCGAGGCCGCCCGCAAGGCCGTGCTGGGTGGCGCCGTCTGGCAACGCTGCCAGTTCCACTTGGCGCAGAACGCCATACATCACGCCCCCAATATCCAAATCCGAAAATGCATCGGTAGCCAATTGCGCGAGATCTGGAACGCCAAGAACCTCGCCACTGCCGAGGCCGAGCTGAAATGCCTCGTCGAAGCCCATCGCAAGAACGCGCCAAAGCTGGCCGCCTGGCTCGAGGTCGCCATCCCCGAAGGTCTCGCTGTCTTCACCCTGCCAGAGCATCACCGCAAGCGCATGCGCACCTCGAACCCGATCGAGCGCGCCGTCCAGCAGGAGCTCAAGCGACGCACCGTCAAGGTCCGCGTCTTCCCCAACAGTGCGTCGCTGCTGCGTCTCGTCACCGCTGTGCTCGTCGAAATCGACGAAACATGGCAGGCTTCAACACAACCCTACATCAACTGGAACACCCCGGATGCTTGATAGGGCCACAACCGAATTTCCAGACATCAAGTTGCGCAATCGAACTGTGCCGTCATCGAGGTCAATCTCGCGATCAATGGATTGCCGGTGCGGATCGAGAATTGCGCCATCAGCAACACCGACGGCGAGGTAGCATTCTCGCTCGACAGTTGCGGCCACATCATCGATCGAGGTGGCGTCAAGGTCGTGTCCAAGCGGTTGGCGAGCGTACTGCCGGATGCGACGGTTCTCAAGATCGACATCGAAGGGGCCGAGTTCTCGGTCATTCCCTGAGCAGATCGACGAGATGACCAAGGCCCGGGCGTGGATCGTCGAAATTCACCCTGGCATGGGCGGTGATCCGGCGGTCGTCACGGGTGCCTTCAAGGACCGCGGCTATGAATTGTGGTGGGCAGAGCCCAAGAACAACACCTTCCAGCCTTACGACGGCGAGCCCTGGGCCGCGCGGGCGACGCTCGTCGCGCGCCGCTAGGCGTAGCGGCTGATCATGGCGGATTAATTTACAGTTGAAGTTGCAGTGCCAGCGTCAATCCTGTTGACCGTGCGGTCTGATGACCAGACGGACTCATTTATCCTCGCGGACTATTCCCTGAGCCGGCGGTCATTGCGGACGCCACGCCGGCTTGTCGAACACTGAAGCGTGATACCAGCTGGCTTCGCTCAACATGATCATTGTGACGGACAAATCTGGCCGGTTGGGAAACAAGCTTCACCTGTTTGCTCACTTTATCGCCTTCTCGCTCGAGCATGACGTTCCGATCATGTTCACTGGCTTCGCTCAAACTACCTCTCTGGAACGCTCAGGCGGCTGCCCCGTGAACGATGCTGCGATAGGTTGTTGGCGGGGTGATGACGGCGTGCTGGATCAGCCGGGCGAAGCCGTGGCTGATGGCATTGGCTGTCCGGCGGTTGAAGCGGAAAACGAACTCGTCGAGGTAGCGCTGCAGGTGCTTGGGCCGGACGGCGCCGTGGTGGGTGCCGAGCAGCCAACGCTTGGCCAAGCTGAAGACCAGATGGATGGCGGGAAGGCGCAGGCTGGCGTCGCCCCAGCTGGCCGAGAGGTTGATCGGCTCGTGGCTGTAGCCCTTGCCCTCGAGGCCGCGATAGCCGGCCCAGCCGTCGGTGGCGACGGTGAGCGGCGCGGCCGTGTCGGCGTCGATGAAGCCCTCGAGGCTGCTGGCCGAGGCATCCGGGATCGCCTGCAGCCGCAGCCGGCCGAGCGGGCGCTTCCTGCCCTTGCCGGGCTTGGCCTCGACCGCGCCCACGACGACGGTCTTGCCAGCAGCGCCGCGGCCCGGCTTGCCAGGCCTGGCGCCACCCACATGCGTCTCGTCGACCTCGACGCGCTCCTGCAGCGGCTCGCGCTCGGGCCGGATCATGGCGCGACGGATCTTGTGCAACCAGCTCCAGGCAGTGCCGTAGCTGCCGAAGCCTATCTGCCGCTGCAGCTCCATCGCCGAGATACCGCCCCGGCTCGACGTCACCAGGTAGATGGCGAGAAACCATTTGCTGAGCCCGGTCTTGCTCTGCTCGAACATGGTCCCCGCCAGGATCGAGTGCTGCCTGCCGCAAGAGCGGCATTCCTCGATCAAGCGCTTCTTGTGGCTCCAAGCCAAACGATGCCCGCAGCCGGCGCAGCAAAACCCTTCGGGCCACCGCGCCCGGACCAAATAGGCCCGGCACCTCGTATCCGTGCCGAAGCGCTTCAGAAAGCTCGGCAGATCACGCGGCAGGTCCCGCAACAACTCGGCCGACATGGCGACCTCTCAGGCGTCTGTTCTTGATATGTTCAATCTGGACCCGAGCCGCGCGGGCGTCAAGCCAGCC